>CAVQVY010000027.1:0-148816 GCA_963717185.1 Candidatus Dormiibacterota bacterium
AACCACCACCGGCGGGTGCTTTAAGAAGGTTGACCAGACCGGTGGGAGCAGTTACCCGTCCTCGGTACCGGCATGGTCGACCGCGACCGCAGAAAGCCTCGACATGATCTCGGCGGTCTGCCCTAACTGCCACATCCTGCTGGTGGAGGCGAATAGCACGAGCATCAGCGACCTCGGCACAGCGGAGAACGAAGCCGTCAGCCTCGGCGCGAAATTCATCGGCAACACCTGGTACACCGGGGAAATAGGCCTCGGCACAAGCGAGACAACCTACGACGCTCAATACTTCCAACACCCTGGAGTCGCCATTACCGCTCCGGCCGGCGGCGGCCAAGGCTATGGCACAGTGAACTACCCGGCCGCATCCCAGTACGTCACGGCCGTCGGCAGCACCACTCTGGTCAAGAGCACCAGCACGTCCCGCGGCTGGACCGAGACCGCCTGGAACGGCACCAGTTCCGGCTGCTCCGCCTACGAACCCAAGCCGTCGTGGCAGACCGACACCGGCTGCTCGATGCGCACGCTCAATGACGTAGCCGTTGTGGGTGACCCGAATCCGCCTGACAACAGCACGGTCGCCGTCTATAACACGGCGAGCAACGGCTGGGAACAAGTCGGCGATACCACGCTTGCGGCGGCCATCATCGCCGCTGACTATGCGCTAGCCGGGAGCCCGGAACCGGGAACGTACCCGGCATCGTACCCGTACACCCACCCAGGCGGCCTTTTTGACATCAACAGCGGCTCCACCGGTACCTGCAGCCCCTCCTACCTGTGCAATGCAGGGCCCGGCTACGACGGGCCTACAGGATTGGGCGCCCCGAGCGCGGATGCCGCGTTCTGGGCCGCCGGTGCAAGGCCGACCGCGATCGTGGGCAAGGATGGCACCCTCCGGGTCTTCGCGCATGCCATCGACGGCAGCGTTCAGGAGGATGCCCTGGCGTCCGGCTCCAGCACCTGGTCGGGGTTGTCCAGCCTCGGCGGCTCATGGCCCGGCAGCCCCGCCGCGCTGGCCGGAAGCGGCGGCTACGACTGGGCCTTCGAGGTCGGCGCCAACGGGGATTTGTACGCCAACGACCTTACGTCAGCGACGGCAAGCTGGTCGGGCTGGACCGATATCGGCAACCCGGGCAGTCATCTCATCGGAGTGCCCGCGGCCGCGCAAGACACCAGCGGAACAACCCGGGTCTACACCCGCAGCTCCGCAGGGAGCCTGTATGAAGTCACCCTCGCGTCGGGAAGCAACAGCTGGTCGGCTTTCAGCAGTATGGGCGGTACCTGGCCGTCCGACCCGGCCGTGAACGTCGGTAGCGGCGGCTTCGTCAAGGTCTACGAGATCGGCACGACGACCAACATGTACACCAAAGAGCTGCCATCCGGCGGCAGCTGGCCATCGACGTGGACCGACCTCGGCGGCACCGTCACCGGGGACCCGGCCGCCGTCCAGGACAACAGCGGCACCACCCGCGTCTACGCCCGTGACACCGGCGGGAGCATGGACGAGTTCTATACCGCGAGCGGGACTTCAACGTGGACCGAGGACAGCCGCGCCGGGACCTGGCCCGACGATGCGGCCGCGTCCGTGGGCGGCGGCGGTTTCGTAAAGATCCTGGCCATCGGCGCCGACGGGACCATGGCTTACAACCAGCTCCCACCCGGCAAGACCTGGTCGGGATGGACCGAAATGAACGGCACTCTCACAGGCGTCCCGGCACTCGCGCAGACCAGTAACGGCACAGACTATGCGTTCGCCCGAGGGACCGGCGGAAGCCTCCAGGTGGACAGCGAACCCAGCGGCGCCAGCACATGGTCGGGCTTTTCCAGCCTGGGAGGAACGATCTCCTGAGTGGTGCTTCAGCAGTACGCGAGAAGGTGCCTCGGTTTCCCCGAGGCTGACCATTCTGCAGGTGCCCCGGCCCCTGGCTGGGTAACCTTGCGTCAGCCGCCCGACGACAAAGGTGGATATCGAGAATGCAGCGTCTGGCCGGGCTGAGCCGCGCGGTCGGTGGGGGCCGAGCGGCCTGGGCCACGATCGCCGTCGTGGTCGTCATCGCATCGGCCGTCATGGCGTTCACGCTCAGCGGCTCACCCGGGAAGCACCCTCCAACGCCTCATGCGGCAGCGGCGAAAGCGACGCCGGGCCGCCACGCGACATCGGCACCACCGAACTCGGAGGCCGTCAGGAAACCGGAGCACGCAGCGACGCACCGGCCCAGTGCGTCAAACGCGGCCGCACCGGTGCAGGCCGCGCAGCCGGAGCCCGCCCAGGCGCCCTCACCGGGATCGGCCGTTCAGCCGCAACCGAGCCCACCACCACAGGACTGTTACGCGGCCCGCACCCGACTTGCGTCCCGCCGCCGCCGCCGAGCTGGATGCTGCACAGCAGCTACATCACGACGCCGACCGGCTGAGGTGGCAGCTTCTGGCCGAGTTACCGCTGTGCGGCGCGGCGGATGAAGGCGGCCCACTCGCGGGCCGGGACGATCAGCTTCGGGCCGCCGGGGGCCTGGGAGTCCCGTACGGCCACGATGCCGGGCAGGTTACGCGCCACTTCGACGCACTGGCCGCCGTTGCTGCCGCTGTAGCTGCTCTTGTGCCATGTGGCGCCGGACAGGTCGGCGTGCTGAGAGGTCATCCCGCACCTCCTCTGCTCACTGCTTAATGCTCCACGCTAGGTCAGTTTCACGCTGCGTCCGCGGCCATCTCGGCGATCAGGTCGGCCGACTGGCCGATGCCGAGGGCCTCGGCCCGCAGGTGGTCGAAGACCACTGTATAGCGCCGGATTTCGTCCACGGTTTCCAGGAACAGGCAGCCCGTGAGGTGTTCGAGGTAGACGACCGTGGGATCGGCCGCTTCCGGGAACTCCAGGATGGTGAACGGGCTAATCGGGTCGACGTGCGCCGCGTTGCTGAACGGCAGGACCTGAAGGGTGACGTTGGGGCGCTCGGCCACTTCGAGGAGGCGCCGGAGCTGGGCGCGCATGACCGCCGGGCCGCCGATATCGGCCCGCAGCACGCTCTCGCTGAGCACCACCCACAGGTCGGGCGGACTGGGCTGGGCCAGGATGGCCTGGCGATCCATGCGCAGCGCGACCTGCCGCTCGATATCCTCGGTGCTGCCCGCGTTGGGCGCGGCCCGGAGCACGGCACGCGCGTACTCCTCGGTCTGCAGCAGGCCCGGCATGACCAGCGGCTGGAAGTCGCGCAGGCGGACCGCCTCGGATTCCAGCCCGACAAATGCCTCGAACCAGGTAGGGAGGACCCGGCCGTAAGTGTGCCACCATCCTTTACGCCGGGCCTCGCGGGCCAGCTGGACCAGCGAGTCGGCTTCGGTTCCGGTGACGCCGTAGATTTCGAGCATCTCGCGGACGTCGCCCGGCCTGACATTGATCCGGCCGGTCTCGATCCGGCTGATCCGGGTGCCGGAGCATTCCAGCCGCCGGCCCACGTCTTCGCAGGTGAAACCGGCCTGGTCGCGGAGGCGCCGCAGTTCGATTCCCAGTCGTTTGCGCCGGACGGTGGGGCTCGGGGTCGCTGCCATGGGGTCTCCGGGTCTTCACGAGCCGGGCCTGTTTGGCCCGTTTCCTTGATTCGCCTATGCAACATACGTTTAGGTATGTTGCAATAAGCTTCAGTAGCGGGTGCAGGTTAAGCACCGTACTTTTTGCGCATCATACGTCTAAGCACGATCAAGTTCTGCCGCTTGAGTTCACCGGGTACACGGCGCTGGCGAGGTGATGAGCGAGATGGCTTCCGCCACTCCCCCGTTTCACCAGCGGCTGGGGCAGCGGCCCCGGACCGGTACCTGGGCCCGGCGGACGCATCTGGAACTCGGGGCGCTCCGGGGCGCGGTGCCGTGCGCGCGGCTGCACGCGCGGCAGGTGCTGTGGGAGTGGGGCCTGTCCGGCCTGAACGAGGAGGCCGAGCTCGTGGTCTCCGAACTCGTGACCAACGCGGTCCAGGCCTCGGTGGAGGCGGCCCGGCCGGGCCTGGAGGATAACGAGCCAGTGAGCGTGCCGGCCGTCTGGCTATGGCTGACCTCCGACGGGCGCCAGGCGGTCGTGGAGGTGGGTGACGGCAGCCCGCGCCCGCCCGTGCCGGCCGCACCGGAGCGGGACGGGGAGGGCGGGCGGGGCCTCCTGCTCGTGGAGACGCTCAGCGAGGCGTGGGGCTACTACTTCCCGGCCGAGGAGCCCGACGTGGACGGCCCGAAGAAGGCGGCCCGGAAGATCGTCTGGGCGCTCTTCACCCGGCCGTGAGGCGCGAGTCCCGGTAGGCGGCGACCGCGCGCCGGGTGTCCTCGGCGATCAGGTCGGCGTTGATGGCCGCCGCAGCGGTCACGCCGGATCCGCCGGGCGCTCCGGGTCATGCCGCGCAGATGCCCGGGACGGCGACCTTCCGGAACACGTGGGGGGCGGCGACCGTACTGGCCGGGTAGCGTGCGGCCCGGGCCTGGAACCCGGGTGAGCCGAACGCCTGGCCGAGCGCCCGGGCCGACTCCCAGACGGCCACGTTGATGAAGGTCGTGCTGCCCGGCGGTGCCGCGGTGGAGCTGGGTGGAGATGAAGCCGGGTTGCTGCTTCATGAATGCGGCGTCGTCGGCCCACACCTCGAGGAAGGGCTCGGCGTCCTCGGGCGCCAGGTTGAATTGATTGATGAGGACCACCTCTCCCTCGTCGTCCTGCAGTTGCTGCAGGTAGCTGACCTTGTCGTCCAGCTCACGTAGCTTCATCGTCGTCATTTCTCCTTCGGCCGGGTCGGGCGGTGTTTTCCAGCCTGTCGCTCAGTTCGTGCAGCAGGCGTCCGGCGTTCGCCAGGTCCGGGATGTCCAGCCCAGCGGACAGTTCATTGATCCAGCGGATCTGCCGCCGGTCGACCGCTGTGTACTTGCGATGGCCAAGCTCGGTGAGCCGGATCAGCGGTGAACGGCGGTGGTCGAGGTTCTGGCCCGCTTCGACCAGCGTTTCGTCGAGTAGCCGGTTGACCGTGGCCTGGACGGCCTGCCGGGTCAGGCCCATACGCCGGGCGATCTGGGGAACGGTCAGTGCCCGCCCGGCCAGCGCCACCGCTCCGAGCACCTGCCAGCGGGCGGCGGTCAGTCCCTCCTGCTCGGCCAGCCGGTTGCCGACGTCGAACACCAGGCCACTCACGCGGAACATCTCCAGCACGAGGTCGGTCGCGGCCTCACCCTCGGGTGTCCGGATCCGGTCCGTCTCCATAACAGCAAGCTGTCATAGTGACAAGCCTTTGTCAATACGATGCGCGCCGGGCCGCCCCGCTCCACCACGACCCGCCGGGTTCCGGCCCGCTGTCGGTGGGTGTGTCTACCGTGGGTGGGCACAGGAGCCGAGCGTGAGTAAGGAGAGACCATGACCACACTGGAGAACCGGCCGAACACCGCACTCCTCGTCGTCGACGTGCAGAACGGTGTCGTCGGCGGGGCTCACCTTCGCGACGCGGTCGTCGCGAACGTCGCCCGCCTGGTCGAGAGGGCGCGGCGGGAACGGGTCCCCGTGGTCTGGGTCCAGCACTCCGACGGGCACATCGCGCGCGGGAGCGACGACTGGCGGATCGTCCCCGAGCTGGCTCCGGGCGACACCGAGCCGCTCGTCGAGAAGAACTACGGCGATTCGTTCGAGGACACCACCCTGGAGATCGTGCTGTCGGGCCTGGGGGTCGGCCGGCTACTGGTCGTCGGGGCCGAGACCGATGCGTGCATCCGCTCGACGCTGCACGGCGCGCTGGTCCGGGGGTACGACGCGACCCTGGTCAGCGACGCCCACACCACGGGCGACCAGACGGAATGGGGGGCGCCGCCGCCGGACCAGGTCATCGCGCACACCAACCTGTACTGGACCTACCAGACGGCGCCGGGGCGGACGGCCGGGACGGTCGAGACCAAGGGGGTCGACTTCGGCGGCACGTCCTGAACCCGGACGCCACGGAACGCCGCACGGCGGAGGCAGGATCCCGTAGCGGCCCGCGATAGTCCCAGCGGTCCGCCGGGTACCGTATCTGCCGTGTCCAGCGATGACCCCCGGCCGCCCCGCATGCCGGTCACGAGGCTGGCTCCCGGCGGCCCGGTGGTGTCGCGGATCGGCCTGGGGCTGGCGGCGCTCGGCCGTCCCGCCTACATCACGACCGGGCGAGCCGGTGACCTGCCTGATCGAAGCGTCGCGGGGATGGCGGACCGCACGTGCGCGATGCTCGATGCCGCCTATGACGCCGGGATCAGGTACTTCGACGCGGCCCGGTCCTACGGGAGGGCCGAGGAGTTCCTCGGTGCCTGGCTGGCTGACCGCGGCGTCCCGGACGCCATCGCCGGCTCCAAGTGGGGCTACCGCTACACCGGCGGCTGGCAGCTGGACGCCGAACGGCAGGAGGTCAAGGAGCACTCGCTGGCCATGTTCACCACCCAGCTCGCCGAGACCAGGGCGCTTCTGGGCGACCGGCTCGCGCTGTATCAGGTGCACTCCCTGACCGCGGAGTCCGGTCTGCTGGACGACCCGGCGCTGCTGGCCGCGCTCGCCCGACTGAGGGCCGACGGCGTCCTGGTCGGCATCACGACCAGCGGCCCCGGCCAGGCCGATACCCTGCGCCGTGCGATGGAGGCGACGGTGGACGGACGGCCGCTGTTCAGCGTGGCCCAGGTGACCTGGAATCTGCTCGAGCCATCGGTCGGCGCCGCGGCGGCCGACGCCGCCGGCGCGGGATGGACCATCCTGGTCAAGGAGGCGCTGGCCAACGGGCGGCTGGCTCCCGGCGGTGATCCGGCCGGCCCACCGGCGGAGCTCACGGCGCTCGCCGACGCCCAGGGCGTGACGGTGGACGCGATCGCGATCGCAGCGGCGCTCGCCAATCCGTGGGCCGGCGTGGTGCTTTCGGGCGCGGTGACACCCGGGCAACTGCACGCCAACCTGGGCGCTCTCGCCGTCACCGAACTGCCCGGCCCTGACCTCGCTGAGCCGCCTGCCGCCTACTGGTCCGCGCGGTCCGGGCGGCCCTGGAGATAACTTCACGCCTGGGTGATCTGGCAGGTAGGAGGGCTCAGGAGTAAGAAGAGAGCTGTCAGCATCCGTTTTGTCCCGCTCAGGGAAGTGCCCTGTGAAGAAGATCATCAATGACCCAGGCAACGTCGTCTCTGAGGCCCTGATCGGATTCGCGGCCGCGCATCGCGATCTCGTCCGGGTCAATTTCGGGCCCGACTACATCGTGCGGGCCGACGCGCCGGTATCGGGCAAGGTAGCCATCGTTTCGGGCGGTGGCTCCGGGCACGAGCCGCTGCACGGCGGCTACGTCGGCGCCGGCATGCTGGACGCCGCGGTCCCCGGGGCCGTCTTCACCTCACCCACCCCGGACGCCGTGCTCGCGGCCACCCAGGCGGCGAACGGCGGCCACGGCGTCCTGCACATCGTGAAGAACTACACCGGCGACGTGCTGAACTTCGAGACCGCCGCCGAACTGGCGGCCGCCGAGGGAATCACCGTGTCTCCGGTCGTGATCAACGACGACGTCGCCGTGGAGGACTCGACCTACACCGCAGGCCGGCGGGGTGTCGGCGGCACGGTGCCGCTGGAAAAGATCACCGGTGCGGCGGCGGCCCGCGGTGACGACCTCGCCGCGGTCACCGCGATCGCCGAGCGGGTGATCAGCAACGTCCGCTCGATGGGGGTCGCCCTGACCCCTTGCATCGTGCCGCATTCCGGCGAGCCCAGCTTCACCCTCGGTGACGACGAGATCGAGATGGGCATCGGCATCCACGGCGAACCCGGCCGCCGGCGCATCGCGATGGAGCCCGCCGATGCCCTCGTGGCCGACCTGCTCGGCCCGGTCGTCGAAGACCTGCCCTTCGAGCGCGGCGACCGGACGTTCCTGATGGTCAACGGCATGGGCGGGACCCCCCTGCTCGAGCTCTACCTCGCCTACGGCATCGCCGCCGGGCTGCTCGAAAAGCAGGGCATCGAGGTCAGCAGATCGCTGGTCGGCAACTACATCACCAGCCTCGAAATGCAGGGCATGTCCGTGACGCTGCTGAAGCTCGATGACGAGCTGACCCAGCTATGGGACGCGCCGGTGCACACCGCCGCCCTCCGGTGGGGAATGTGAGCGGCGGCTGCGACGGGCCGGGAGTGGCCGCGGCGATCCGCGCGGTCGCCGCGGCCATCGCGGACCAGCACGTCGAGCTGACGCGGCTGGACCGCGAGATCGGGGACGGCGATCACGGCGAGAACATGAACCGGGGCTTTCAGGCGGTGATCGCCAAGCTGGACGCCGACCCCGGGATGACGCCCGGGGCGGTACTGAAGCTCGTGGCCATGACCCTCATGTCCACCGTCGGGGGCGCGTCCGGGCCGCTGTACGGGACGGCGTTCCTGCGGGCCGCGACGGCGCTCGGCGATGCCGATCAGCTGGATGCCAGCGCGGTCGGGGCGGCGCTGGCCGCGGCCCGGGATGGTGTGCAGGCTCGCGGCAAGGCCGAGCCCGGGGACAAGACGATGGTCGACGCGCTGATGCCAGCCGTCGAAGCCGCGCACGGCGACTCGGTGGCCCAGGTGCTGCAGGCGGCGGCCGCCGCCGCGCAGGACGGCGTGGCTGCGACGATTCCCCTGATCGCGCGGAAGGGCCGGGCTTCCTATCTTGGTGAGCGCAGCGCCGGTCATGCCGACCCCGGCGCCACGTCAACCGCCGTGATCCTGCGCGCTCTGGCGGAGGCAGCCGGAGGATGACTGGCCCTCGGGTGGCCCTGGTCGCGGTGTCGCATTCGGCGGCGCTGGCGGCCGGCGTGGCCGAGCTGGCGGCCCAGATGGCGCCGAACGTCACCATCATCGGCGTCGGGGGAAGCGACGGCGGGCTGGGCACGTCCTTTGACGCGATCACTGATGCGCTGCAGGGCGCCGGCTCGGCCGCGGGAATCGTCGTTCTGTATGACCTGGGCAGTGCGCGGCTGACGACCGAGACCGCCATCGAGTTCCTGGATCCGCAGGTGGCCGGGCGGATCGAGATCGTGGATGCGCCCCTGGCCGAGGGGACCATCGCGGCCGCGGTGGAGGCCGAGAGCGGCGCGGACCGGGCCGCGGTGGCCGCCGCCGCGCGCTCGGCGGCGGCGCCGCCCCCGCCGGGGACGCCGTGGCCGGGGACACCGTGGCCGGCGGGGAAGGGACCGTGGGGGGCGGGGCAACCCGGACTGAACCTGCCGCCCACCCCACCGCGCCCGTACTGACCCGCCCGGTGCGCCTGCGCAACAAGCTGGGCTTGCACGCCCGTCCGGTCGCGGAGCTGATCCGGCAGCTGGCCGGCCTCGACGCCCAGGTGCGGATCGGGCGCAGCGGCCAGCCGGCTACGGATCTGCGCAGCCTGCTGGGCGTCGTCAGCCTGGCCATCCGGGGCGGCGAAACCGCCGACCTGTCGGCCTCCGGACCCGACGCCGAAACCGCGCTGGACCGGCTTGAAGGCCTGATCGAGGCGGGCTTCGGCGAGGAGGACGCGGGCGCTCCCGGATCCGGGAGCGCCCAGCCGGCGGATTCCGCGGCGACCGGGGCCCCTGGCCCGGCCGAGCCAGCGGCCGAGGCGGCAGCGCCGGTACGCGGCGCGCCCGGCCGCGCGATCGGGCCCGCGGTCCGGGTGGCAGTGCCGGACGTCCCAGAGCGCCCCGGTTCCGGCGCGGACCGGGAGCGCAGCCGCCTGAACGCTGCACTGGACGCGGCGGCCAGGCGGCTGGCCGGCGGCGACCCGATGAGCCGTGCGCACGCCGTGCTCCTGGCTGACCCGCAGCTCTGGGCGGCCGCCGAACGCGGCCTGGCCGGCGGCCTCGCCGCCGAGCCGGCCTGGTGGCACGCGGTGACAACGCTCGCCGGCCAGCTCGCCGCCCGCCCCGACGAACTCGTGGCCGCACGGGCCGCCGACGTCCGCGAAGCAGGCGCGGCGGTCCTGGGCGAGCTCGGCGAGGTGGTGGACCGGATTCCGCCGGCTGGCGCGCTGCAGGGTGCGGTCCTCGTGGCCGACGAGCTCGGGCCGGGCGAGGTCGCGCGGGCCGCCGAACGCGGTGCCGTCGCCATCGCCCTGTCCCGCGGCTCGCCGACGGCCCATGCCGTGCTGGTGGGCCGCAACCTCGGTGTGCCCATGGTCCTCGGCGCCGGCCGGGACCTGGATAACCTCCGGCCCGGAGCGGTACTGGACGTCGACGGTACGGCGGGCACGGTCCAGGTCGATCCGCCCGACCTCGCGGAACGCCGACGGGCGGTCGCGGCGGCCGCGCGGCGCAGCGCCCGCGAGCGAGAGCTCGCCGCCGCCCCGGTGCAATTCCAGGGCCGGGTCATCCGGGTTGCGGCCAACGTCGGGTCGGTGGCCGAGGCGCGGGCTGCGGTAGCCGCGGGCGCCGACGGCGTCGGGCCTGCTGCGGACCGAGCTGCTGATGCTCGACTGCCCGCAGCTGCCGGACGAGGATGCTCAGGCGGCCCAGCTGACCGAGATCTTCGGGGTGCTGGGTGAACGGCCCGTGGTGGTGCGCGTGCTCGACGTCGGCGGCGACAAGCCCATGCGAGCCCTGGCGCTGGACCCGCAGCACAACGGCTTCCTGGGCGTGCGCGGACTGCGGTGGCTGCTACGTCATCCGGACGTCCTGCACACGCAGCTGCGGGCCATATGCCGCGCCGCCGCCGGCCACCATGTCGAGGTGATGGCGCCGATGGTCACCCTGGCCCGGGAGGCGGTGGCCTTCCGCGAGGCAGTCGACGAGGCGGCCGGATCCCTGGCGGCCGGCGGAATCGCCCACGCCCGCCCGGCCCGCGTCGGAGTCATGATCGAGGTCCCGGCCGCGGCCGTAGCCGCCGACGAGATCGGCGCGGAGGTGGACTTCGTGTCGGTGGGCACCAACGACCTCATCGCGTACACCATGGCGGCCGACCGGGCCAACGCTGAGGTGGCCGCGCTCGCGGACCCATCGGCCACTGCGGTATGGCGGCTGCTGGAGCAGGTGTGCGCGGGCGCCGCGCGGGGCAATGCCGACGTCTCGGTCTGCGGCGAACTGGCAGCTGACGACCGCTTTGCGGCCCGGCTGCTGGGGCTGGGCGTGACCGAGCTGTCGATGGCGGCCGGCCGGATCCCGGCCATCAAGGGCCTCCTGCGAGCTGGATGATCACCGCTGCACACCGTCCAGCGATTCTGGATTTAGCTGCCGAAACATTGCCTGCAGTCGTACATACACGTACGTTGAGCCTTAGGACTTCAAGGATCATCCTGCACGTCGAAGGGCCGGCCTGACGGACTCGCCGTGGGGTTACCGAGGCCAGCAGCCTGCCCACAATGATGTGGCCGAAGGGGGCAGCGGTGTCCGATATCACTCCTCTGCGAGGTGAAGGCCGAACCGTCGGGCGAATCGGCGGCCTGTACGGCGAGCTTCTCGCGGAATTCCTGGGCTGCGTATGCCTGATCTCCTTCGGAGACGGCGTGGTGGCGATGGCCGTGGCCGCGCTGCCCGGCTCGGGGCGTACCGCCTCGCCGACCACCATCTTCGTGGGCGTCGGCGACTGGCTGCTGATCGGGTTTGGCTGGGCATTCGCCGTCGCGTTCGCCGTGTGGGTAGCGGGCGGGGTGAGCGGCGCTCACATCAACCCCGCCGTGACCCTGGCCTTCGCCGTCAGGCGAAAGTTTCCCTTGTGGAAGGTGCGCCCCTACTGGGCCGCCCAGCTGCTCGGCTGCTTCGCCGGCGCCGCCTTGGTGTACCTCGTGTACCACTACGCGATCGACGCATACAACCTCGCCGCACACACGCCGAAGAGTTCGGGCAAGGCACTGGCCTCTTACTCGATCTTCGCCACGTTCCCGGCCTCGTACTTCCACGGCTCGATAGTCGGGCCCCTGGTCGACCAGATCGTCGGCACGGCCTTCCTCGTGCTGTTCGTGGTGGCCGTCATCGACGTCAGGAACACGGCCGTGGGCGCGAATCTCGGGCCTCTGGTCATCGGCTTCATCGTCGCGGCGATCGGGATCTCGTACGGCGCCAACGCGGGGTATGCCATCAACCCGGCCCGTGACTTCGGGCCCCGGCTCTTCGCCTACTTCGCCGGGTGGGGAAAGGTGGCCCTGCCCGGGACCTATCGGGCGGCCGGCTTCACCTTCAGCGACTACTTCTGGATACCCATCGTGGGCCCGCTGATCGGCGGTGTCATCGGCGTGATCGTCTATGACCTGTTCATCGGGGACGTGCTGCACGCCCGGCTGAAGATGGCGGAAGAGGTCAGCGGCCCGGTCGAGGAGACCCCGGCCGTCCCGGGGAAGACCGGCTCCTAGCACGCAACACGTAACCCGTGGCGGACGGCCCGGTCGCCCGACCTCACCTACAGGAGGAGTTCATGCCAGATTTCGTCGGCGCCGTCGACCAGGGCACGACCAGCACCCGGTTCATGCTCTTCGACCACTCCGGGAACGAGGTCGCCAAGCATCAGCTTGAGCACAAGCAGATCCTGCCGCAGGCCGGCTGGGTCGAGCACAATCCGGTCGAGATCTGGACCCGGACCACCGCGGTTGTCCAGACCGCGCTGAACACAGCGGGCCTGGGGGCCTCGGATCTGGCCGCGCTGGGAATCACGAATCAGCGCGAGACAACCGTCGTGTGGAACCGCAAGACCGGCCGTCCCTACTACAACGCCATCGTCTGGCAGGACACCCGCACCGACCGCATCGCCAGCGCGCTGGACCGCGATGGGCGCGGCGACGTGATCCGGCGCAAGGCGGGGCTGCCGCCCGCGACGTACTTCTCGGCCGGGAAGGTGCAGTGGATCCTCGAGAACGTCGACGGCGTGCGGGAGGCGGCCGAGAACGGCGACGCCGTCTTCGGCAACACCGACTCCTGGCTGATCTGGAATCTCACCGGCGGTCCCGATGGCGGCGTGCACGTGACCGACGTGACCAACGCGAGCCGGACGATGCTCATGAACCTGGAGACGCTCGACTGGGATGAGGAACTGATCGGGTTCTTCAATATCCCGCGCGCGATGCTGCCCGAGATCCGGCCCTCGTCGGTCCCGGACGGCTACGGCGAGATCAGCGGGCTCGGCCCGGTCCGGGGCGTGCCGCTGACCGGCGATCTCGGTGACCAGCAGGCCGCGACCGTCGGCCAGGTGTGCTTCGGCGTCGGTGAGGCCAAGAACACCTACGGGACCGGCAACTTCTTGCTGCTCAATACCGGCGAGGCTCTGGTCCGCAGCAAGAACGGGCTGCTGACCACCGTGTGCTACCAGTTCGGTGACACCAAGCCCATCTACGCCCTGGAGGGCTCGATCGCGGTGACCGGATCGGCGGTGCAATGGCTGCGCGACCAGCTCGGCATCATCGCCGGAGCGGCCGATTCGGAATCACTGGCCCGCCAGGTGCCCGACAACGGCGGCATGTACTTCGTGCCGGCGTTCTCCGGGCTGTTCGCGCCGTACTGGCGAAGCGACGCCCGGGGCGCGATCGTCGGGATGTCCCGGTTCAACACCAACGCCCACCTGGCCCGGGCCACCCTGGAGGCCATCTGCTACCAGAGCCGCGACGTCAGCGAGGCCATGGAGCAGGATTCCGGCGTGCACGTGGAGGTGCTCAAGGTCGACGGCGGCGTGACTGCGAACGATCTGTGCATGCAGCTTCAGGCCGACATCCTGGGCGTGTCAGTCAGCCGGCCGGTCGTGGCCGAGACGACCGCGCTCGGTGCCGCGTACGCGGCCGGCCTGGCCACCGGGTTCTGGTCGAACACCGACGAACTGAAGGTCAACTGGAACGAGTCGAAGCGCTGGGAGCCAGAATGGAGTGACCAGCAGCGCGCCGACGGCTACGCGGGCTGGAAGAAGGCGGTAGAGCGCACGCTGAACTGGGTGGAGGTCGACTGAACCGGTGGCACCGGAACTGCAGCCCACGGCGGAACTGTCCCCCGCGGCGCGAGAGGATGCGATCGCCCGGATGGCGGCGACCGAAGTCGACGTTCTGGTCGTCGGCGGCGGAGTGGTCGGGGCCGGCTGCGCGCTCGATGCGGTGACCCGCGGCCTGACGACGGCGATCGTCGAGGCGCGGGACTGGGCCAGCGGGACCTCCAGCCGGTCGAGCAAGCTCATCCACGGCGGCCTGCGATACCTGGAGATGCTCGACTTCGGCCTGGTCCGGGAGGCCCTCACCGAGCGGGGGCTGCTGCTCGACCGCATCGCCCCGCACCTCGTCCGGCCCGTGCCGTTCCTGTATCCGCTGCAGCACCACTGGGAACGCGAATACGTGGGCGCCGGGGTGGCCTTGTACGACGCGATGGCGTTCACGTCGGGCACCGCGCACGGGCTGAAGCACCACCGGCACCTGACCCGGAAGGGGGCCCTGCGCGAGGCTCCATGCCTGCGCAAAGACGCCCTGACCGGGGCCGTGCAGTACTGGGACGCCCAGGTGGACGACGCCCGGCATACGATGACCGTCGTGCGGACCGCCGCCGCCTTCGGCGCGCTGGCGGCCAACCGGGCTCAGGTCACCGGTTTCCTGCGGCAGGGCGAGCGGGTGACCGGCGCGGCCGTGACCGACCTGGAGGCCGGCCGGACGTTCGAGGTACGCGCCCAGCAGGTCATCAACGCGACCGGCGTATGGACCGACGACACGCAGGCCCTCGCCGATACCCGCGGCCAGTTCCACGTGCGGGCGTCCAAGGGCATCCACCTGGTCGTGCCGCGTGACCGGCTGCAGTCCAACACCGGGATCATCCTGCGGACCGAGACGAGCGTGCTGTTCGTCATTCCCTGGGGGCGGCACTGGATCATCGGCACCACCGATACGGACTGGTCGCTGGAGAAGGCCCACCCGGCCGCCAGCTCCAGCGACATCGACTATCTGCTCGGGCACGTCAACGCCGTCCTCAACTCCCCGCTGACCAGGGAGGATGTCGAGGGTGTCTACGCCGGCCTGCGGCCGCTGCTGAGCGGTGAGTCCGAGTCGACGTCGAAGCTGTCGCGCGAGCATGTGGTGGGGCACCCGGTCCCGGGCCTGGTCGTCGTGGCCGGCGGCAAGTACACGACCTACCGCGTGATGGCGGCCGACGCCGTCAACGAGGCGGCCCGCAGCCTGGACGAGCGGGTCCCGGAGTCCTGCACCGACCAGGTGCCCCTGCTCGGCGCGGACGGCTACCGGGCGCTGTGGAACCAGCGCCGGGCGCTGGCCGAGACCGCTGGCGTGCACCCGGTCCGCGTCGAGCACCTGCTCAACCGGTACGGGTCGTGCGTGCACGAACTGCTGGCCATGCTGAAGAAGGATCCGGCGCTGGCCGAGCCGCTGCCGGGAGCCGACGATTACCTGCAGGTCGAGGCGCGCTACGCGGCCACCCACGAGGGTGCCCGTCATCTGGACGATGTCCTGGCCCGGCGGACCCGGATCTCGATCGAGAGCTGGGACCGGGGCGTCGCCGCCGCGCCCACCGTGGCCTCGCTCATGGCATCGGTGCTGAACTGGGACGACGAGGAGAAGCAGCGGGAGATCGACCACTACCTGGCCCGGGTCCGGGCCGAACGCGATTCGCAGACCAAGCCCGACGACGACACCGCCGAGGCGGCCCGGCTCGGCGCGCCCGACATCGCCGCCCTCCGCTGAGCCTGCGCCTGGCCCGTCAGTGGCCCGTGCAGCCGACGGCGGCGGCGTACTGGGCGGACGGGAGCCGGTACAGCCGGGCCGCGGCCGGGTTGCTGAGCAGCAGGTCGAAGCCCCATCGGCCATGGGTGTAGAACCAGTAGTCGGTGAACTGCTGCCCGCCGATCTCGTAGCGGACCAGCCAGGCCCCGTGCGGGCCGGGCGCCGCGCTCTCTACGTGGGCCGGTGCCTGCGGCGCGGTCGCGCACTCGGCGTGCCGCCGGATGTATTCGGCCCGGGAGATGACCGCCTGGCTGCGGGCATCCCACCGGTCGTAGACCGGCCCGTCGTTGTTCCGGCCGAAGTCGGTGTTGAACACCTGGGCGATGCGGACCAGCGCCGCCGCGGTCGATGGATCAGGGCTCGGCTGCGTCGTCGGCGCCAGGCTGTGCGGGCTCCCGGTGGGGCCGGGGTGGCGGGCGGGCGAAGAGCATCCGCCCAGGCCGATCGCCAGGACCAGGATCGCCACGACCCGGTGCCGCATCCGCCACCTCCCCGCTGACCTCGCTGGCTCCCAGGAACAGTACCCAGGCTTGTCCCCTGATGGTGGCCGACGCCCAAGACCGCGGGCCAGGGCCTGCGTCCCGCCCCGGGACGGCCCGCGCGGAAAGTGGTGCCGGTTGACACATTTGTTTGGAAAGTATACGAACTAATGGATTGCTGGGGGTTGTCGCACGCGGTCGGCGGCTGCGGGATGGGAGTTGCCAGGATGAGCCGGACCAATCGCCGCTTCACTGCCCGCTGGGCCGCTCCGGTGGTATCGCTCGTGGCGCTGGCCGGGCTGGCGTCCACGGCCCAGGCCACGCCGCATGCTGCGGCGTCCCCGGCCGGCCGCGCAAGGCCCGTGCTGGCCGCGGCGACCAGCCCCGGCTCATCGTCGGGTACCGGCTACCGCGGCACCGGGGCCAGCGACGTGTCGAACCTGGGATCGGCCGGCTGGCAGGTGCAGAGCAGCGCGGTCGCGACCCAGACCGGGGCGCAGATCTCCACACCGGGCTTCAGCACCAGCGGCTGGCTGCCCGTCCGCAACGACGACGCGGGCGCCCCGGGAACCGAGATCGAGGCCCTGGCGCAGAACGGCCGGTGCCCGGGCGATACCAGTTTGCAGCCGGTGAACCAGAGCAACGACAGCCCGCACAGCGTCTTCTTCTCGGCCAACATGAAGAGCTGCTACGGCTACATGAACACGGTCGGCGCCGACACCGTCTCCCAGTTCGCCGTGCCATGGTGGTGGCGGACCGACTTCACCCCTCACCTGCGGGCCGGCCAGGCCGCCACGCTGATCGTCAACGGCGTGATCGGCTCCGCGGACGTCTGGGTCAACGGCCATGAGGTAGCGACCTCCAGCACGGTCACCGGCGCCTACACCAGGTTCACGTTCGGCATCACCGGGCTGGTCAGGCCCGGGACGAACTCGCTGGCCATCGAGGTGAACCCGAACAACCCGAACACCATGTTCACCCTCGACGACGTGGACTGGAACCAGATCCCGCCGGACAACAACACCGGCATCCAGTTCCCGGTCCAGCTCGCGGCCGGTGGCGCGCTGTCCGACGGCAACGCCCACGTGACCGAGAACAACACTTCGGACCTGAGCACCTCGGCGCTGACGGTCAAGACCGACGTCATCAACGACACCGCCACGTCGCAGAGCGGCACGGTGACCGCAACCATCACCCCGCCGCGACCCGGTCCGCCGATCACGGTCACACAGAATGTGACGGTCCCGGCGAGCACCACGCAGACGGTCACCTTCACGCCGGGCCGGTACCCGGGGCTGACCATCACGCGACCGCAGGTCTGGTGGCCGTACCAGATGGGCGCCCAGCCCCTGTACACCTTGTCCACGTCGGTGTCGCAGCGCGGCATGGTGCTGAACTCCACCAGCGAATCGTTCGGGATCAGGAATGTCACTTCCTACCTGACCACCGGCACCTCGGCGGGCGCACCGAGCGGGGCGCGGGCGTTCAAGATCAACGGCGTGCCGCTCGTGGTCCGCGGCGGCGGCTTCTCGCCGAACATCTTCCTGCACTACTCGGCGGCCGACATCGCCCGGCAGATTGCGCTGATGAAGAACATGGGGGTCAACACGATCCGCCTGGAAGGCCACATCATGCCGAACGACTTCTTCGAGCAGATGGACCGGGCCGGGATCCTGGTCAACGCGGGCTACCAGTGCTGTGACGCATGGGAGCTGCAGTCCAGCGGGCTGACCACCCCGGCCGACTACCAGATCATGCGGAACTCGGCGCTGACGATCGGCCAGAACCTGCGCAACCACCCGAGCGTCTTCAGCTTCCAGTGGAGCGACCAGCCACCGCTGGCCGAGCAGGAGTCGGTGTCACTGAGCGCCTTCAGGCAGGCCGACTTCACCGATCCGGTGATCTCCTCGGCCGAGTACAACACCAGCCCGCAGCTCGGCGCCTCCGGTGAGAAGGAAGGCCCGTACGACTGGGTCCCGCCCGGTTACTGGTACGACACCACGCACTACGCCACCAACGACTCCACGCAGACCAACGCGGGCGGGTCGTGGGGGTACGACAGCGAGGAAAGCGCGGGCGACACCATCCCCACCATGGACTCGCTGAACCGCTTCATGTCAGCCAGCGACAAGTCGAGCCTGTGGCAGAGCCCGAAGGCCAACCAGTACCACCTGAACTATGAGCCAAAGTGCCAGACCGGCTACTCGTTCGGCACGCTATGCCACTTTGACGCCGCGCTGGACGCCCGGTACGGCACCCCGGCCAGCCTGAGCCAGTACGTCGAGGAGGCGCAGGCCCAGAACTACGAGAACACCCGGGCCCAGTTCGAGGCGTTCATCGACCATGCGAACAACACCCCCGTCCCGTCGACCGGGACGATCTACTGGCAGCTGAACAAGGGATGGCCGAGCCTGCTGTGGAACCTCTACGGCAGCGACGGCGACCAGGCCGGAAGCTACTTCGGCACACAGGAGGCCAACCGGCCGCTGCACGCGCTGTACGCGCTGGACAACGGGACGGTCGCGCTGGACAATCTGGGCGGCACGTCGCAGTCCGGCCTGTCGGTGGAGGCCAAGGTGTACAACCTGGCCGGGAAGGTGCTCGATGACCAGACCGCGGGCGGCATAACCCTGGGCCGCCAGCAGGTGGCCGGCAACGTGCTGACCCCGAAAGTACCGTCCGGAAAGCCGGGCAGTGCCTACTTCGTCGAGCTGCTGCTGAAGCGGGACGGCTCGCTCGTCGACCGGAACGTCTACTGGCTGTCCACCCAGCCCGACGTGGTGAACTGGGCGAAGACGCTGGGCCAGCCGCAGGCCGTGATGACTCAGTACGCGAACCTTAAGTCGCTGCGGACGCTGCCCGCCTCGTGCGTTTCCGCCACCGCCGCCACGACCCGGAAGGCCGGGCCCGCCAGGTCGGATCTGGCCACCACCGTCACGGTCACCAACACCTCGGCGTCGGCCGTCGCGTTCCTGCTCCGCGCCGACGTGCGCCGGGGCACCGCCACCGGCCAGGAACTGCCGGGCGACAACGAGCTGCAATCCTCGCTCTGGCAAGGCAACGACATCACGCTGTTCCCGGGCGAGTCGCAGACCCTGACCGTCACCTACGACTCGGCCGGCCTGCATGGCGCGACCCCGGTGATCAGCCTGTCGGGCTGGAATGTGCCCAAGCTCGACGTCGCGGCGCCGGCGCCCTAGCCCCGGCCGGTCAGCGACTCAGGAACCGCTGGTCAGTTCCGGTGGTTTGCCGCCCGGGCCGATCTCGGCCTTGAGCGCGGCCAGTTCCTTGTCGACCTGGGCGGCCGTGCCGGCTTCGTCGAGCTCCTGCTGGATGTCGTCGGTGTCGCCGCCGACGTCCTCGAGCACGCCCGACTGGAGCAGTTCGTCCAGGGCCCCGGCCCGGGCCTGCATGGTGGCGATCTTGTCCTGGGCCCGCTGGAGGTCCGCGCCCGAGTCACCGAACGTGCTGGAGATGCCCGGCGGCGGTCTCGTTCACCGACGTTCTCGGCGCTCGCCGCCGTGTACTGGGCCTTGAGCACTTCCTTCTGCGTGCGGAAGTTGTTGACCCGCTCCTGCAGGGCGGCCAGGGTCTGCTCCAGCTTCTCCTCCTGCTCGGTGAGCTGCTGGTGCTGGGTCTCCATCCCGTCGATCTGGGCCTGGGCGGCGGCCTTGCGGGACAGCGCCTCCCGGGCCAGGTCGTCCCGGCCCTGGGCCAGCGCGACCCGGGCCTGGTCCTGGAGGTGGTCCACCGTGTGCTGGAACTGCTGCTCCTGCAGCTCGATCTGCTTGCGCGACGCGGCGATGTTCACCAGCCCCCGGCGGACCTGGGTGATCTGGTCGAGCATCTGCTCGTAGGACAGGTCGAGCATCTCGTCCGGCTTCTCGGCCGCGTCGAGCGCCTTGTTGGCCTTGGCCTGGATGATGTCGTGGGCCCGCTGGAAGAGGCTCATGCCGGTCTGCTCCTCGTCAGTGGAGTGGAGCTCAAGCTCGCTTGGCCTCGGGCTTGACTTAAAACCGACTCTAGCGCACGTACTTCGAGTCCGACCTCATGCACCGGCTCGAGTCCGGCGAGTGCAGCCTCGACGAGCTGAGCACCCTGGCCGACATCTGCGACAACATGAACGGCAAGTGCTTCTGCCCGCTCGGTGACACCGCGACCTGGTTGTCATGTCCGCCTACAAGGCGTTCTCTGACGAGTTCAAGGCGCACTGCGGCGCGGGGTCGTGCCCGGTTCGCACCACGAGAGCCCAGCTGGTGACGGCGTAGATGGCCGCCGACCCGACGCCGCCGGCAGCGCCCGACGACGGCCTCGTCGGCGTCACCATCGACGGCAGGTCGATCCGCGTGCCCAAGGGCACGCTGCTGACCGACGTCGCCACCGACCTCGGCATCCACATCCCCATCTACTGCTCGCATCCCAAGATGGACCCGGTCGCGGTCTGCCGGATGTGCCTGGTGCACGTCGAGAAGATGCCCAAGCTGCAACCGGCCTGCGCGACGTACGCGGCCGAGGGCATGGTGGTGGACACCCAGCGCGCCGACGTCACCAAGACACGCGAGGGCGTGCTGGAGTTCCTGCTCCTCAACCACCCGCTCGACTGCCCGGTGTGCGATCGCGGCGGGGAGTGTGACCTGCAGGACTTCGCCTTCCGCTACGGGCCGCCGAGCTCGCGGTTCCCTATCACCGAGAAGGTGCACTTCAACAAGGCCGTCGTGCTCAGCGAGAAGATCGAGCTCGACCAGGAGCGCTGCATCCTCTGCTGGCGATGCACCCGCTACTACGAGGAGATCACCGGCGAGAAGGAGCTGGTGCTCCAGGAGCGTGGCGTGCACACGCTCATCAACACCTTCGACGGCGGCCAGCTGAAGTCCGACTTCCAGGGCAACCTCCCCGAGATCTGCCCCGTCGGTGCGCTCACCCACCGTCAGTACCGCTTCAAGGCGCGGCCGTGGGACCTGCAGCGCACCAAGAGCGTGTGCCCGGAGTGCTCCTACGGCTGCAACATCAACGTCGACACCCGCGACTTCGAGGTTCGCCGCTTCGCGTCCCGGGACAACCCCCAGGTCGAGGACATGTGGCTCTGCGACCGGGGCCGCTACAGCGCGGAGAGCTGGAACGACGTCGAAAGGATCCGCCGCCCCACCGTGCGCAGCGATGGGAAGGTCCGTGACGTAGCCATCAGCGAGGCGATCGCCGCCGCCGCGCGCTCGCTTCGCGCGGTGCCGCGACCGAGACGGTCCCGGGGCGATCGCGGTGCTCGGCTCGGCGCAGAACACCAACGAGGAGCTGTGGCTGCTGCAGCGGCTCGGCCGCGAGGTGCTCGGCACGCCGCACATCGACCACCAGCTCGAGGCATTCGACGGCATCGGCCCGCACGAGCACACGCTGGGGATCGCGGAGATCGAGGACTGCGCTGCCGTCATCGTGCTCGGCGACGAGCCCGAGCACGAGGCGCCGGTGCTCACTCTCCGCCTGTTCAAGGCGGCGACCAAGCGCGGGGTGTCGGTGCGGCGCGTGCAGCATGACGCCAGCGCCGAGAGCATCGGCAAGCTTCCCGAGGGCACCATCGGGGTGATCGCGGACGAGATCCACCGCGAGGAGGCGGCGCGGTTGGCGGATGCGCTCGGACGCTCGCGCACGGTGCGCCGGCTGACCGTCACGCGCGATGTCAACGGACGCGGCGCCAAGGACGTCGGCGCCCTGCCCAACAGCGGACCCGGGTACGCGACCGTCACGGACGCCGGCAAACCGGGACGCCAGATCCTCGAGGCCGCGGCCGCGGGCATCGTCAAGGCGCTGGTGGTGATGGGCGGCAGCCTGTGGGCCGGCGAGGTCACCCCACTGATCGAGCGAGTCGCCGCAACGGTCGAGGTGCTGGTGGTCATCGACACCCGTCCCGGGCCGCTGAGCCGCGCTGCCACCGTGCTCATCCCGGGCACGCCTACTTCGAGAAGGCCGGCACGGTGACCAACGTCGAGGGCCGTGTCCAGCGCATCCGCCCCGCGCTGCCCCCGGCCACGCAGACACCCACGGAGACGCGCATCCTCAGCGCGCTCGCCGCCGAGCTCGGGGCCACGGGGTGGCCCGGCGACCCGCTGCTCGTCAACCGCGAGCTGGTGGCCGCCATCCCCGCGTACGGCCGCGCCGGCAACGGCGGGCGTGCGCTGTTCGACGCCGCGGTGCCGGCATGATCGGCAGCTTCTCCGACGTCTTCTCGGTGGGGAAGGTGGGCGCCGACGGCATCGTGGTGATCCTCATCAAGGCGGTGGTCGTGCTCCTTGCCCTGGCCACCGCCGCGGCGTACCTCACATTCGCCGAGCGCAAGGTGGCGGCGCGCATCCAACTGCGCATCGGGCCCAACCGGGTCGGTCCCTTCGGGCTGCTGCAACCCGCCGCCGATGCCGTGAAGCTCCTCTTCAAGGAGAACAGCGCGCCTGCGGGTCGCGACAAGCTGCTGTTCTGGGTGGGCCCCGCGCTCGCCGGCGGCGCGGCCATCTTCGCCTTCGCGGCCATCCCCATCAGCGGCCTCACCTGCGTCGGCGGCCAGCAGGTCGGCCTCGGCTGCAACGGGGGGTACGCGCTGCACTGGGACCTCATCCACGTCAACGTCAGCCTGCTCTTCGTGCTGGCGGTCACCTCCCTCGGTGTGTACTCGCTGTTCCTCGGCGGCTGGTCGGCGAACAGCAAGTACTCGCTGCTCGGCGGCTTGCGCTCCTCTGCGCAGCTGATCTCGTACGAGATGGCCGTGGCCTTCGCGCTGGTCGGCGCCGTGATCCTCGCCGGCTCGCTCGACCTCGAGAAGATCGTGCTGGCCCAGCAGGGCCTCTGGTTCGTGGTGATGCAGCCCTTGGCGTTCCTCCTCTACTTCACCGCGGCGCTGGCTGAGACCAACCGCGCGCCGTTCGACCTTCCCGAGGCTGAGACGGAGCTCGTCGCCGGCTACCACACCGAGTACTCGTCGATGCGCTTCGGTTTCTACTTCCTCGGCGAGTACATCAACATGGTCATCGTCTGCTCGATCGCCACCCTGGTGTTCCTCGGGGGGTGGTTGCCGCTGCTGCCCTGGATCCACTCGGACTGGCTGGGCGGCCTTGTCGGCGTCGGCCTGGTTCCTCGCCAAGGTGAGCGCGCTGCTCTTCGTGATGATGTGGCTGCGCTGGACGCTGCCCCGCTTCCGCTACGACCGCCTCATGAACCTCGGCTGGAAGGTGCTGCTGCCTCTCGGGCTGGTCAACATCGTGGTCACCGGGGCGATCGTCGCCATCCGGGCGTCGTGAGGGGGCGGTAATGCTCATCGAGGTCGCCAAGGGACTGGCGTTCACGCTGCGGACGATGATGCGCAAGCCGCTGACGGTGCGCTGGCCCGAGGAGCAGAAGCCCACCGCCCCACGACACCGCGGTCGCCACATCCTCCATCGCTACGACAACGGCCTCGAGAAGTGCATCGGCTGCGAGCTGTGCGCCGCGGCCTGCCCGGTCGGCTGCATCTACGTCGGACCCGCTGAGAACGACCCGGCCAACCCGGTCTCGCCGGGCGAGCGCTACGCCGAGCGGTACGAGATCAACCTGATGCGCTGCATCTACTGCGGCTACTGCGCGGAGGCGTGCCCCACCGAGGCGATCACGCTGGGCCCGCGGTACGACCTCGCCGACTACCGCCGTGAGCGCACCGTGGTCACCAAGGCGGAGCTCCTCGAGAGCTGGCCGAAGTTCGCGCAGGCGCGCGGCCCCAACAGCGACGTCGGCGCGGGCGCCGACCAGACCGGCCGCGAGAAGAACGCGTCGGGAGTGAGCCCGCGCGTGGCCTGGGAGCTCGGCGAGGAGCAGCGCACCGACGTGCCCCATCCCGACGAGTTCGGGGTGCCGTCGCACGTGCCGCGCGTGATCACCCCCGAGGAGGCGGAGCCGCGATGAGCGTGATCATCTGGGTCGCCGGCGTCCTGGCCGCGCTCAGCGCTCTCGGGGTGGTGTTCTCCCCGCAGCCGCTCTACTCCGCGCTCTCGCTGGTGCTCACCATCGGCGCGCTGGCCGTGGTCTTCCTGGTGCTCAACGCCCAGTTCCTCTTCGTCGTCCAGCTGATCGTGTACGCCGGGGCGGTGATGGTGCTCTTCGTCTTCATCATCGCGCTGCTGTCCCCGGGCGCCGAGGACCGCGTCCGCGTCGACAGCCGCTTCATCATCGGCGCGGTGGTCGCCGTGGGCATCACGGTGGCGATGATCGTGGCGGCGCGCAACGGCATCACCTTCGACTCGAACGGCACATTCCGCGGCCAGCAGATCGGCCAGGCGTCCAACCCCTACCACGCGTTCTCCTTCGACCAGGGCGACCAGGGGCTGGTCAACAACGCCGGCAACGTGCAGACCGTCGGCGGTCAGCTCTTCACCACGTTCCTGCTGCCCTTCGAGATCACCTCGCTGCTGCTCCTGGTGGCGGCGGTCGGCGCCGTGTACCTGACCCGGCGCGGCCGGGGCCACACCGAGCGGATCATGCGTGAGCCGGCGCTGACGCGGACGCCGACCGTCCTCGAAGAGGAGCGCATCGAGGTCGAGGTGGGATGAGCGCGAGCGGCAACTTCCCGTTCCTGCTCGGCCTCGCGGCGTTCCTGTTCAGCGTGGGCGCGCTCGGCGTGCTGATCCGGCGCAACCCCATCGTCGTGTTCATGTCCATCGAGCTGATGCTCAACGCCGTCAACATCGTCTTCGTCGCCTACGGCCGGTTCCTCAACAGCGAGGAGGGCCAGGTCTTCGCGTTCATGGTCATCGTGGTCGCCGCCGCCGAGGTGGTGGTGGGCCTGGCGCTGATCACCCAGGTGTTCCACCTCGGGCGCGAGCTCGACGTGGACGACCTCGACGAGATGAGCGATTGAACACGACCACTGTCGCGGTGTACGGATCGCTGATCCTGCTGCTCCCGCTGGCGGGGGCGCTGCATCAACGCGCTTGCCGGGCCGAGGCTGCCGCGCAGCGCGGTCAACCTGGTCGGCACCGTCAGCATCTTCGCGGCATTCGTGGTGGCCTGCCTGATGCTCGGGCAGGTCGTGGGCGCGCCGGCCGGCGCCAAGTCGGCGACCGTCCACCTCTGGCAGTGGATCGACCTCGGCAAGGGCAGCCTCTCCGTCGGGGTCGACCTCACGCTCGACCCGCTCAGCGCGGTGATGATCATGGTGATCACCGGCGTGGGCTTCCTCATCCACGTGTACTCGGTCGGATACATGGCCGAGGACCGCGGCATCGCGCGGTTCTTCAGCTACATGAACCTGTTCATCTTCTCGATGCTGGTTCTCGTCCTGGCCGCCGACCTGCTGATCCTCATCATCGGCTGGGCGCTGGTCGCGCTGAGCAGCTACCTGCTCATCGGCTTCTGGTACGAGCGGCCCAGCGCGGTGCTGGCGGCGCGGAAGGCGTTCATCACGCAGGTCATCGGCGACGTCGCCCTGGTCATCGCCGCCTTCCTGATCGTCCTCAAGGTGGGCACGCTGCAGCATTCCCGGCATCTTCGCGTCGGCCGGCTCGTTCCCGGCCAGTGGGCTGCTCATCACCGGGATCTGCTCGCTGCTGGCCATCGGGGCCTTCGCCAAGAGCGCCCAGTTCCCGCTGCACACGTGGCTGCCCGACGCCATGGAGGGTCCCACCCCGGTGTCGGCGCTCATCCACGCCGCCACCATGGTGACCGCGGGGGTGTACCTGATCGCGCGTTTCCACCCGCTCTTCGACCGCGCCCCGGTGGCCCAGGGAATGGTGGCGTGCGTCGGCATCGGCACCGCGGTGATGGCAGGCGTGATCGCGCTCAGCCAGGTCGACATCAAGCGGGTGATCGCGTACTCGACGATGTCGCAGATCGGGCTGATGATCTTCGCCGTCGGCATCGGCGCGTACTCGGCGGCGATGTACCACTTCGCTGCGCACGCGGTGTTCAAGGCGCTGCTCTTCATGGCCGCCGGCAACGTCATCCACGCGCTCCACGACGAGCAGGACATCCGCCTCATGGGAGGGGTGGCCGCCAAGATGAGGCGCACCGAACTCTGCTTCCTGAGCGGGACGTTCGCGCTGGCGGGGATCCCGTTCTTCGTCGGCTTCTTCAGCAAGGAGGGCCTGCTCGGTTTCGGGCTGACCAACGGCCCGGGTGCGGTGCCCTGGGTGCTCTACCTCGTCGGGCTCGGCATCAACGTGCTCACCGGCCTGTACGCGTTCCGGCTCTGGGCCACCGTCTTCCGCGGCGAACCGCAGACGGCGCGGGTGTACGCCGCCCACGAGGCGCCGCCGGTGATGCTCCTGCCCGTACAGATCCTCGCGGTGCTCAGCGCCGGCCTCGGTCTGGTGCTCGGTGTGTGGGCGCTGCTGATCCATGACAACGTGCTGATCGGTGTCTTCACCCGCTTCCTGTCGCCGGTGTTCACGACCGCCAGCTCGGTCCGATCGCAGTCGACCTCGTCGCCTGGCAGGCGGTGGTGGCGGGCATCGCCGGCACGCTCGCGTCCCTGCTGGGGGCCGGGCTGGCGGCGCGGATGTGGCTGCAGCGCAGCCCGGACCCGGCCGCCGTGGTCGAGCGGCTGCCGCGGGCCCTGCCGCAGCTCTCCTACAACAAGTTCTACTTCGACGAGCTCTACGACGCGCTGCTGGTGCGGCCGACGATCGCGCTGGCGCGCACCATGCGCAAGGTCGTGGAGCCCCGCGCCATGGATGGTTGGGTGCGCGCGGTGGCCGACGCCTGCTCGGAGCTGGGCGCCTGGGCCCGCGACTACCAGACCGGGCTGATCCGCGACTACGCCTCGTACATGATCGCGGCGGCGGGCGTGTTCGTGGTGGCCACGATCGTGCTGGTGTCGCGATGAACATCCCCTGGCTGACCGTGGTCCTGGCGCTGCCGCTGGGCGCGTCACTGCTGCTCCAGCTGATCCCACGCAGCGCGGTGAGCGCGCTCAAGGCGTTCACCATCGCCGCGACCCTGGCCACCGCCGTCCTCGTCTGGGTGCTGGTGGCGACGATGAGCGGCAGCGCCGTCTCCCGGGCCCGCTGGGCTTCCACTACGAGGAGATCCACAGCTGGATCCCGGCGATCGGCGCGGGCTACCACCTCGGTCTGGATGGGATCTCGGCGTGGATCCTCGCGCTCAACGCCGGCGTCTTCCTTCTCGGCGCGCTGATCGTCTCGCGGCGCAGCACCGACCGGCTCAAGCTGTTCTGCGGGCTGCTGCTGCTCACCGAGACCATGACCGCCGGGGTGCTGCTCAGCCTCGACCTGCTGCTCTTCTACCTCTTCTGGGAAGGGATGCTGATCCCGCTGTATTTCATCCTCGCCAACTACGGTAACGAGAACCGTGGCCGCGCCACCCTGAAGTTCATCATCTACACCGTCGCCGGCAGCCTGCTGATGCTGGTGGCGATCATCGGCCTGCAGTTCGCCAGCGGCCGCGGCTCCTTCGACCTCACCCAGCTCCTCGGCGGGCAGATGTCGCGCACGCCGCTGGTCATCCCCGGGCTCAACATCAGCACGTTCAGCCCCGAACAATGGGCGTTCCTGGCGTTCGCCGCCGCGTTCGCAATCAAGATCCCGATCGTGCCGTTCCACACGTGGCTGCCGGACCTCTACGAGTCGGCGCCGGTGCCGGTGCTGATGTTCTTTGCGGGGCTGGTCAGCAAGCTGGGCGCTTACGGCTTCATCCGCTTCGGCCTGACCCTGTTCCCCGATGCGATCAACACCTTCAAGTGGCTGCTCGCGGCGCTCGCGGTGCTGAGCATCATCTACGGCGCGCTGATGGCGCTGAGCGAGACCGACCTCAAGCGGATCGTCGCCTACTCGAGCATCAGCCACCTCGGCTTCATCTCGCTCGGCATCTTCACCCTGACCACCAACGGGGTCAACGGCGCGGTGATCCAGATCGTCAACCACGGGATCATCATCACCGCGCTCTTCATCATCGTCGGCATCGTCGAGGAGCGCACCGGCACGCGCGACATCCGTGAGCTGTCCGGGCTGGAGAAGCGAATGCCGTGGCTCTACGCCCTCTTCCTGGTGGCCACACTGGCCGGGCTCGGCATGCCCGGGATGAACTCGTTCGCCGGCGAGTTCACCATCATGCTCGGCGCATTCCAGCTGCACCCCGCGTACGCGGTTCTTGCCGGGGTCGGGGTGGTGCTCGCCTGCTGGTACATGCTGCGCCTGCACCAGGGGCTGATGCATGACCCACCGCAACCGCGCACCGAGGGAGTGCGCGACGTCAGGCTCAGCCAGGCCCTGGTGCTGCTGCCGCTGACCGCGCTGATGGTGCTGCTCGGGGTCTTCCCACGGCCGGTCGGGGACATCGCGAAACCGAGCGTCCAGCAGTCGGTGGCCGTTGCCAACGGGTCGGTCAGCCCGACCGCGCTCACCAGCGTGCCGGGGGGAGGACCGTGACCGCGCTGGCGGCACTCCCGCCACTCACCACGCCCAGCGGCGTCGACATCCTCGGCATCCTGCCCGAGATCATCCTCGGCGTCGGCTTCGTCACGCTGTTGCTGCTCGACCTGGTCACCACCGCCTCGCATCGCGGCTGGCTGGCGGGGTTCAGCCTGGTTGCTGTCGCCGCATCCTTCGGCTCCACCGTGTGGGGCTGGTTCGACACCGCCACGCCGCACACTGTGTACTTCGGCTCGTTCGCCTACGACCGTTTCGGCCTGTTCATCAACGCGATCATCCTGGTGAGCACGGCGTTGGTGCTGATGATCAGCCCGCAGTACCTCAACCGGCGTGGCCTGCACTACGGCGAGTACTACTCGCTGATCCTGGCCGCGGCGACGGGGATGATGCTCCTCGCAGGGGCGAGCAGCCTGATGGTCATCTTCCTCGCCATCGAGCTGCTCTCCATCGCGCTGTACATCCTCAGCGGCTTCAGCCGCCACGAGCCGCGCTCGCAGGAGGCGGCGCTGAAGTACCTGCTGCTCGGCGGCTTTGCGTCGGGGTTCCTGCTGTTCGGGATGGCGCTCATCTACGGCGAGACCGGGCACACGCAGCTGACCCAGATCGCAGCGGCGCTGCAGAGCTCGGGCAACACCGTGGACCCGCTCCTGATGGCGGGCATCGCCCTGCTCTTCGTCGGGCTCGCGTTCAAGATCAGCGCCGCTCCGTTCCACACCTGGACGCCCGACGTGTACCAGGGTGCACCGACGTCGGTCACCACCTTCATGAGCGTGACCACCAAGGTGGCCGCGTTCGCCGCGCTGATCCGCGTGTTCACGTACACGCTGGGTGAGACCACGGTGTACGACCGCTGGAAGATCATGGTG
Source organism: Candidatus Dormiibacterota bacterium (assembly GCA_963717185.1). Classification (GTDB taxonomy): domain Bacteria; phylum Chloroflexota; class Dormibacteria; order Aeolococcales; family Aeolococcaceae; genus Aeolococcus. Next base: position 29,373 of record CAVQVY010000027.1, read on the forward strand.
TACTTCGTGGCGATCGCCTCGATGGTGATCGGCAACGTCGCCGCCCTGCGGCAGACCAGCCTGAAGAGGATGCTCGGGTACTCGGGCATCGCCCAGGCCGGCTACATCCTCATCGGCGTCGTCGTGCCACCGATCGACGCGCAGGGCCAGGTGAACGCGCTGGGCACCATCTCGTCGCTGTACTACCTGGCCGCGTACGCGGTCACCAACATCGGCGCCTTTGCGGTGATCACCATCATGGCCGGCCGCGGCGAGGACATGGACAGCTACGACAGCCTGCGTGGCCTCGCGTTCCGCAGACCGTACGTGGCCGCCGCGATGGGCCTGTTCCTGCTCTCGCTGGGTGGATTCCCGCCGACGGCCGGGTTCTTCGCCAAGTTCTTCGTCTTCGCCGCCGCCATCCATGCCCACGAGCTGCCACTGGCCCTGTGGGGGATCGCCACCAGCGCGATCTCCGTCTTCTACTACCTGCGCGTGGCGCTGCTGATGTACACGCGGCCGCGCCCGGACCAGGCGCCGTACAACTGGTCGCGCACCTCCCTCGCCGGCGGCGGGGTGCTGCTGCTCACCGGGGCCGGGACGCTGGTGCTGGGCATCTTCGTCACCCTGGTCTGGAACGTCGCGGTGGCGGCTCAGCACGGCATCCTGCCGTCCTGATCACAGCTCGTCGGGCCCGCGGGAGAGACGGTGACCGCGCGCGGCGTGAGTTCACACCGCCGTCATAGAACTCGGCGCCGTGGAGGATGCGCTGCGCCGTCAGCTCGCCGCCGCCGTGGGCACCAGCGGCATGGTGTTCCTCGGCAACGTCGTGCACCCCGCCAACACGGTCCAGCTGCGCGAGGTGCTGGCCGCGTGCTCCGCCGCGGGTGTCGCCGTCGCGCCGAAGGGGTCGCAGCAGGCGGCCGGCGCGCACCGTGGTGGTCGGACGCCGACAACCTCGACACCATCCGTCTCGATCCCACCGCTCTGCTGATGCACGCGGGCGCGGCGGCGTCGTGGGTGGCGGTGCGCGAGGCGGCCGGCGCGCGCCGCCTGGCGGTGAGCGGCCTGCCGTCCGTGCGCAGCGAGCGCGTCGGCGAGTCGGTCGCGCTCGGGGAGATCGCTCGCCGGACCTGGCGGGGGTGGGGCTGTCACCCCGGGCGGCGAGCTGATCGCCGCCGGAGGACGCACCCTCAAGGACGTCGTCGGCTACGACCTCGCCGGCCTCGCGCTCGGCGGCGGCCAGCGACTCGGGTTGATCATGGCGGTGACCCTGAGGCTCGACCCGGCCGGCGCCCGGGTGCCCGCACAACCCGGCCTCGGTCCCTGGCGAGGCGACGACCCGGTCGACGTCGCCTCAGCGTTCGCGGGCTGACCCCGGGTTCAGGCGACGTCGCCGGCTTCGGACGGATCGCTGTCCGCCAGCTCGGTCGCATCGGTGCTGGGGGGACGGTAGACGGTGCTGGTGAGCATGCCGTCGACGTAGTCGAGCTCGAGCATGCCGCCCTTGGCGCACTGCAGCCGATGCAGCGCCCAGGCGGGGCGTCCCTCGCTGCGCACCCAGAACGCCTGGATGGGGTCGCCATGGCTGACGCAGATGCCGCCGTCGTCGGGATGGTCCGCGAGCAGGCGCCGGATCGGGCGCTCGACGCGCTTCGCCATGTCGCTGACGCGCTCGTCATTGGGGAGCAACCCCGGCCAGACCATGTGGACCAGCCAGAGCGGCCGCCGCCACGGGACGTGGGAGGGGCGCACTCCCTGGAGATAGCGGCCGAAGCGGGCTTCGACGAGGTCGTCGGTGAGCGCGATGGTCGAGCCGGGGAGGTGGCTGCTGATGATCTCAGCCGTCTGGACCGCGCGCTCGAGCGGGCTGCTGTAGATCTGGCGGGCGTCGGTGGTGGCCAGGTAGCGGCCCAGCGCATGCGCCTGCCCCACGCCCTTGTCGCTGAGCGGGAAGTCGGGGAGGTGCCCGTAGAGGACCCCGCGGGGATTGCGGACGTCGCAGTGCCGGACCAGGTGGACGCGGGTGGACGTTTGGTGGGGCACGCTTCGATGCTACGAGATCGGCATACGGGCGGCGCTACCCTTGGCGCGTGCCAGACCAGCCATGGCGCCAGTGGGACGGCGCGATCTACGACCGCGTCGCCGACCCGCAGACCCGCTGGGGCGCCGCGGTCCTGGAACGCCTCGAGCTGCGCGGCGACGAGACCGTGCTCGACTGCGGCTGCGGCAGCGGCCGGGTGACCGAGCAACTGCTGGCGCGGCTGCCGGCCGGCCGGGTGGTGGCGCTCGACGCCTCACGCAGCATGCTCGACCAGGCCCGGCGCCGGCTCGCGCACGCTGTCGAGCGGGTGACATTCGTCGAGGCCGACCTGCTGCGGCTCTCGCCGGCCACGCTCGGCGACGACGCGCCGGTCGACGCGGTGTTCTCGAGCGCCACGTTCCACTGGGTGCCCGACCACCCGTTGCTCTTCGCAAACCTCGCAGGCGTGATGCGCCCAGGCGGTCAGCTGTCCGCGCAGTGCGGGGCCGAGGACAACATCTCCGAGTTACTCGCGGTGGCGCGACAGGTCGGTCTCGACAGCCACGGCGCGCGCGAGTTCGCCTCGCCCGAGGTGACCCGCGAGCGACTCGAGGCAGCGGGTTTCGAGGATGTGCGGGTATGGACGCACAAGGAGCCCACGAGCTTCGACGACGAGGCGCAGCTGACAGAGTTCCTTGGCGCTGTCTGTTTCGGCGAGGTGCTCGAGGGGATGGACGACGAGGACCGCGCGGCGCTGCTGCGCGACGTCGTCGACGCGATGCCGCAACCGGTGATCGACTACGTGCGCCTCAACATGGTCGCCCGGCGGGCCTGATGCGCATGAGCGCCCCCGGCAGGAATCGAACCTGCGACCAACCGCTTAGAAGGCGGCTGCTCTATCCGCTGAGCTACGGGGGCGCGGCCAGTGTGCCCCATATAATCGCTGAGCTTCATGGTGGCTATAGCTCAGCTGGTTAGAGTGCCAGGTTGTGGCCCTGGAGGTCGAGGGTTCAAATCCCTCTAGCCACCCCACTCACGGCGTCGTCGAGCCGTGTGCTCAGCGCAGCTGCGACTGCTGAGGCCAGCGACGCTCCGACATCGACCGGTACCGGGCCTCCGTTGAGGATCGCATCGGCGTGGGCGAGCCATGCGGTGTCGGCGGCGATGCTGTCCACGAGCGGATCGCCGCCGAGGCGTGCCACGAATCTCGCTGCGATCCAGGCGAGACGGCCGCTGCCGGTGCCGGCGGCGAACCAATTTGCCTGTTCGGCAAGCCGTGTGCCCACGGCCAGGACGGTCATGCGCCGCGCCAGGCGCCTGCTCGGCAGCTGCTGCGCGACCGCGTCCCCACCGGCGAGGCGGTCGAGCGTCTGTGCGAGCGCGCGGGTCTCGGCGAGCAGTGGCGCGGCGAGAGCAGCGGTCGGCCCGCGCTCGCCCGCTCCCTCGGCGCGGCGCTCGATGTCACCGAGGAAGTGAGGGCCGGCGCCGCGTCGCAGCGCGCGCAGGACGTCGAGCGCGATCACGTTGCCCGATCCCTCCCAGATGGCGTGCACCGAGACGTCGCGCAGCAGCCGCGCATCCGGCCAGTCCTCGATGAAGCCGTTGCCCCCGCGGATCTCCATCGCGTCTCCGCCTGAGATCCGGGCACGCTCGGTGAAGTACCCCTTGAAGAGCGGGGTGAGCAGGCGCAGGGCCCCGGCCGCCTCGGAGTCACCAGCGTCAGCGGAGTCGAGGAGCTCGCTGACAGCGACGGTGGCAGTCAGGGCGGCGGTGGAGTCGACGACCAGCTCGGCGAGGCTGTCGCGCATCAGCGGGTGGGTCTGCAGCACCGCGCCGAACGTGGTGCGCTGCGCTGTGTGGTCGAGTGCCTCGATGGTGTTGCGACGCATCGCACCCGCGGTGGCGGCGACGATGCCGACGCGGGTCAGCGACACCATGTCCATCATCTGCCGCATCCCGCGGTCGAGCTCGCCGACCTGCCAGGCGAACGCGCCGCGCAGGCCCACCTCGCCGGACGCCATCGCGCGGGTGCCGAACTTGTTCTTGAGCCGGTGGATGAGGATGGCATTGCGAGAGCCGTCCTCGAGCACATGCGGCATCAGGAACAGGCCGAGGCCGGCGGGTCCCGCCGGCGCGCCCTCCGGCCGGGCCATCACCAGCACCAGGTCGGACTGTGGGCAGCTGGCGAACCACTTCTCGCCGTGCAGCCGCCAGGCACCGTCGTCGTCGCGCACGGCCACCGTCTCGTTGGCGCCGACGTCGGAGCCGCCCGCCTTCTCGGTGAGGAACATCGCCGAGGTGGCGTGGGCGCCGCTGTCGTCGGCGATGCGGGGCACGAAGCGCTCCGCGAGGCCCACGTCGTTGCGCGACAGGCAGCGCGCCATCGCGTCCATCATCCCGACCGGGCAGCCGGTGATCGCCTGGTCGGCCTGCAGGAACATGTAGGACACCGCGCTGGTCAGCGCCCGCGGGGCGACGCCAGACAGGCCGCGCCAGCCCGGCACGTGGCCTGAGCGCACCGTCCCGAAGCCGAGCACGGTGTTGATGAGCTCGTCGTATGCGGGATGGAAGTCGATCTCGTCGACACGTGCACCCCGTGCGTCGTACTGCCGGAGCAGCGGTGGATGCTGGTCCGCGGTCACCGCCAGCGCCTCGACGCGTCGGGGCACGAGTTCCCCGAGCTCGGCGAGTGCGCCCTCGGCGACCGGCCACACCGCCTCACCGACGCTGTCGCGCACCAGCCAGCGCAGATGCTCGTCGCAGCTGTACCAGTCGTCGCGTCGTTCGCGCGGGATGTGTCGGGTGCCCGGGTCGGTCGGCAGCATGCGAGTAGGTTACGCGCGCGCGAGGGCGGCGCCGTGCCACTGGCCACGCGCGGTGAGCACCTCGCGGAGCAGGCGCGGCCGGTCGGTCATGATGGCGTCGACCCCGAGGTCGAGCAGAGCCGCCATCTCGGCGGCGTCGTCGATGGTCCACACGTGCACCTGCAGGCCAGCGCCCTGCGCCGCCTCCACGAAGCGGCGGTCGACGACCACCAGCCGGCGCGCGCGCACCGGCACCTGCACGCAGTCGGCCTGCAGCTTGGGCATCCTCCCGGTGCGTGAGGCCAGCCAGGCCGCGGTGATCCCGGCCGGGCCCATCGAGGTGCACACCGCGCCTCCGGTCAGCCGGCGCACCCTGCGCAGGCGCTCATCGGAGAACGAGCCGATGCACACGCGGTCGAAGGCATCCAACCGGCGCAGCAGCTCGACGAGCGGCTCGACCACCGCGTCCGACTTGGTGTCGATGTTGACGAAAACCCCGGGCCAGCGGGTCAGCACCTCCTCCATGGTGGGGACGCGGATGCCGGTGCCGCGCAGGGGGAACGTGCGGCCGTCGGGGCTGAAGTGGTACGCGGCGTCGGCCGCGCCGATCTCAGCGGCGTTGACATTGGAGAGGCGACCGCGGCGGTCGGTCACCCGCTCGAGCACGTGATCGTGGAAGGAGAAGACGACCCCGTCGCTGCTGAGGTGGGCGTCGGTCTCGAGATGGTGATAGCCCAGCTCGACCGAGGCATCGAAGGCGGGGAGCGTGTTCTCGGGAAGCTCCTCGGCGCCGCCCCGGTGGGCGATCGCGATCGGCGTGGGATGGTCCAGGAAGGGGCGGCTGCCCATGCCGCCAGAGCATGTCAGACGGCGGCGGCCTGGGGTGCCTCCTGGAGCAGCCGGTCACAGGTCGCCGCAGCCTGGCGGCCGGCTGCGATGGCGTCGACGACGAGTGCCGCACCGATCACGGCATCCCCGGCAGCCACCACCACCGGGCCGGCGCGCAGGCCGTCGTCGACGGAGATGCGAGCGCCGTCGACCAGGTCCACACCGAGCTGGTCGAAGAGCGGCGAGGGCCGGACGCCCGCGAAGCCGATCGCCAGCAGCACCAGGTCCGCGGCGATGACCCGTTCGGTGCCCGCCCGCCGGGCCAGCCCGCGGGTGCCGGTGGCCCCGGCGCTGCGATCGACGTCGACCACGCTGATGCCGCGCACCCGGCCTTCCCCGTCGCCCTCGAAACCGAGCACCTCGATCCCGAAGGCGCGGATCCCTCCCTCCTCGTGGGCGGCGTGGCTGCGCAGCACCAGGGGCCACTGCGGCCAGGGGTTGGACGCCGGCCGCACGCGCGGAGGTTCCGGGTAGATGACCAGCTGCTGGACCGACGCGCAGTACTCGCGGTGGGAGTCGCCGAGGCAGTCGGCGGCCGTGTCACCGCCGCCGATGATCACCACCTCACGGCCGGCTGCGCTGATGAACTCGCCCGCCTCGCCGGCGACCCGACGGTTCTGCCCGGTCAGGTAGTCCATGGCGAGGTGGATGCCCTGCAACTCGCGACCGGGGAGGTCGGCGTCACGGCCGTGCTCGGCGCCGACCGCGAGCACCACGGCGTCGTGGCGTCCGAGCAACTCCTCGCCGCTGATGTCGACGCCGCAGTCATAGTTGCACTCGAAGCTGATGCCCTCGGCGCTGAGCAGGTCGAGGCGGCGGTCCAGCAACCCCTTGCCCATCTTGAAGTCGGGGATGCCGTAGCGCAGCAGGCCGCCGGGACGGTCGGCGCGTTCGTACACCACCACTCGGTGGCCGGCGCGGTTCAGCTGCTGCGCGGCGGCGAGGCCGGCCGGGCCCGACCCGACCACCGCGACGCTGAGGCCGGTGCGATGCGCGGGTGGCTCGGGCCTGATCCAGCCGTTGGCGAACGCTGTCTCGATGGTGGTGCGCTCGATCTCCTTGATGCTGACCGCGTCGCCGCCGATGGCGAGCACGCAGGCGGGCTCGCACGGGGCGGGACAGAGCCAGCCGGTGAACTCGGGGAAGTTGTTGGTGCTCGCCAGGTTGTCGGACGCTCCGTGCCAGTCGCCGGTGCGGGCCAGCCCGTTCCACTCCGGGATCAGGTTGCCGAGCGGGCACGCGTGGTGGCAGAAGGGCACCCCGCAGTCCATGCAGCGCGCCGCCTGCTTCTCGACAGCCACGAGAGGCAGCGGATGGATGAGTTCGCGGTGGTCGCGCACCCGCTCGGCGACGGCGCGGTACGGCGAGGTGCGGCGCGGCACCTCGAGGAAGTCGCGGCGCACCGTCACACCGCCACCTCGAGCGCCCGCGTCTGTGCGCGCAGAGCGCGTTCGTAGTCCACCGGCAACACCTTGACGAAGCGGGTCAGCGACCCGGGCCAGCTCTCGAGCAGCTCCTCGGCGACGGGGCTCCCGGTGTACGCGAGGTGGTGCTCGAGCAGCGCGCGCACCGTCTCGCCGTCCGTCTCCTCGTCGGCGTCGAGCAGCCGCACCATGTCGGTGTTGCAGCGTTGCGTGAAGCGGCCGTCGACGTCGAGCACGTACGCCAGGCCGCCGCTCATGCCCGCGGCGACGTTGCGACCGGTGCGACCGAGGATGACCACCACGCCGCCGGTCATGTACTCGAGCGCATGGTCGCCGGTGCCCTCGACGACGGCGTGGGCGCCGCTGTTGCGCACCGCGAACCGCTCGCCGGCGACCCCGCGCACGAAGAGCTCGCCGGAGGTGGCGCCGTAGAGGAGCACGTTGCCGGCGATGACGTTGTCGTCAGCGCGCCGGACCGCGTTGGCGGGCGGGACGACCACGATGCGGCCACCGCTCAGCCCCTTGCCGCAGCCGTCGTTGACCTCACCGTGCACGGTGAGGGTGATGCCGCCCGCGAGCCAGGCGCCGAACGACTGGCCGGCGCTGCCCTGCAGGTCGACGCGGATGGTGTCCTGGGGCAACCCGGCGGCCCCGTGACGCGTGGCCACCTCGCCGCTGAGCCGCGCGCCCACGCTGCGGTCACGGTTGCTGACGCGCATGCGCAGCTGCAACGGTGTGCCGCGCTCGAGCGCGTCGCCCGCGCAGGCGATGACGCGCTCGTCGATGTCGCCGTCCCAGGGATGGGGAGCGCGTGGCTGGGAATGTCGCGGCTGCCCGGTCGCCACCAGGAGCCGGGCGAGGTCGACGTCACCGCTGCGGTCGACCTGGCGGAGAAGGTCGACGCGCCCCACCAGGTCCTCGAAGCGGCGCACCCCGAGCCTCGACATCCAGCGGCGCACGTCCTCGGCAAGGAAGCGCATGAACGTGACGATGTGCTCGGCGCGGCCGGTGTAGCGCTGGCGCAGCTCGGGGTCCTGGGTGGCGATGCCGACCGGGCAGGTGTTGAGGTGGCAGACGCGCATCATCACGCAGCCGGCAGCCACCAGCGGCGCAGTGGCGAACGCGAACTCCTCAGCACCGAGCAGCGCGGCGACGACCACGTCACGGCCGGTGCGCATCAGCCCGTCGCTCTGCAGCACCACGCGGTCGCGCAACCCGTTGGCGACCAACGTCTGCTGCGCCTCGGCGAGCCCGAGCTCCCAGGGCGCGCCGGCGTGGGTCAGCGACGAGAGCGGCGCCGCGCCGGTGCCTCCCTCGTACCCCGAGACGACGATGTGGTCGGCGCGGGCCTTGGCAACCGCGGCTGCGATCGGGCCCGACGCCCATCTCGGCAGTCAGCTTGACACTGATGCGCGCGGCGGGGTTGACCGAGCGCAGGTCGTGGATGAGCTGGGCGAGGTCCTCGACGGAGTACACGTCGTGGTGGGGTGGGGGAGAGATGAGCCCGACACCGGGAGTGGCGTTGCGCAGGCGCGCGATGGTCACGTCGACCTTGTTGCCGGGGAGCTGGCCGCCCTCGCCTGGCTTGGCGCCCTGCGCCACCTTGACCTGGATCTCGTCGGCGTTGACCAGGTAGTGCGCGGTGACCCCGAACCGCGCCGAGGCCACCTGCTTGATCGCGCTGCGACTCGAATCCGCGCCGCCGGTGGCGAACCGCGCCGGGTCCTCGCCTCCCTCGCCGGTGTTGGAGCGGCCGCCGATCCGGTTCATCGCGATCGCCAGGGTCTCGTGCATCTCCGGCGAGATCGAGCCGAGCGACATGGCGCCGGTGGCGAAGCGGTGGACCAGCGAGTCGGCGCCCTCCACCTCGTCGATCGGCACCGCCGCGTCCGCTTCGGTGATCTCGAGCAGGCCGCGCAGGGTGCGGCGCTCGGCGGACTCGCGGTCGGCGAGCGCGACGTAGCGTTCGAAGTCCGCCGCGGACTCGGAGCGCACCGCGTGCTGCAGTGCGCCGATGACCTCGGGGTTCCAGGCGCGCTTCTCGCCGTTGCGCCGCCACTGGTAGCTGCCCCCGGGGTCGAGCGCGCTCGGGTGGCGCGCCGGTGGCCGGGAACGCGCGGGCGTGACGGCTGAGGGCGTCGGCGGCGATGCGGTCGAGCCCGGATCCCCCGACGCGGGACGGCGTGCCCGTGAAGTAGCGCTGGATGACGTCGTCGGACAGCCCGATGGCCTCGAAGAGCTGTGCTCCGCAGTAGGACAGGACCGTCGAGATGCCCATCTTGGCGATGGTCTTGAGCAGGCCCTTGCGCAGCGCATGGACGACGTTGCGCTGCGCGGCGGCGCCGTCGACGTTCTCGACAACGCCACTCATGGCCAGCTCTGCCGCGGTGTCGAGGAGCAGGTACGGGTTGACCGCCTCCGCGCCGTAGCCGATGAGCAGCGCCAGGTGCGCCACCTCGCGCGGCTCGCCGCTCTCCACCACCAGGCCCACCCCGGTGCGGGTGCGTTCGCGCAGCAGGTGATGGTGAACGGCCGCGGTCGCCAGCAGCGATGGGATCGGCGCGTGGCCGGCGTCGGCGCCGCGGTCGCTGAGGATGAGGATGGAGCGTCCGGCCGCCACCGCCTCCGACGCCAGCCGGCAGATGCGCTCGAGGCCGTCGCGCAGGCCGTCCGCACCGCCGGCGCGATGGAAGACGGCGGTGATCGTCTCCGTGCCGGGAACTGCAGCTGGGTGACGTGGCGGATCGTGGCCAGGTCGGCGTTGGTGAGGATGGGGTGAGCCATCTCCAGCCGAGCAGCCTGGCCGGGGCCCTGCTCGAGCAGGTTGCCACCGGCTCCGAGCGAGGTGACCAGCGACATCACCGACGCCTCCCTGATCGGGTCGATGGGAGGGTTGGTGACCTGCGCGAAGAGCTGCTTGAAGTACGCGAACAGCGGCTGGGGACGGTGGCTCAGCACCGCCAGCGGGGCGTCGTTGCCCATCGAGCCCACCGGCTCCTCGCCCGTGGCGGCCATCGGCGCGACGACCAGGCGGAGCTCCTCGTCCGTCCATCCGAAGAGGTGCTGGCGGATGCGCAGCGTGCCCCCGTCCGGCTCCTGCCACTCGGCGCCCGGGGCGAGCTCGTCGAGGCGAACGGTCCCGCCCCGGATCCACTCGCCGTAGGGATGCCGGCCGGCCAGCTGGCGCTTGCACGCGCCGTCGTCGAGGATGGCGCCGGCCTCGGTGTCGACGAGCAGCAGCCGGCCGGGGTCGAGCCGCCACTTCTTGACGATGCGCTCCTCGGGGATGTCGAGCACTCCGGCCTCCGATGCCATGACCACGAGGCCGTCGTCGGTCACCAGGTACCGTGCCGGGCGCAGCCCGTTGCGGTCGAGGCACGCACCCACCAGCCGCCCGTCGGTGAAGGCGATCGCCGCGGGGCCGTCCCACGGCTCGAGCAACGACGCGTGGAACTCGTAGAAGGCGCGACGCTCATCGTCGAGCAGCTCGTTGCTGTGCCACGCCTCGGGGATCATCATCATCATGGCGTGCTCGACCGAGCGGCCTGAGATGGTGAGCAGCTCGAGCGCGTTGTCGAACTGGGTGGAGTCCGAACCGTCAGCGTCGAGCACGTCGCGGACCTTGTCGATGTCGCCGCCGAACAGCGCGCTGCGGAACTTCGACTGCCGCGCGCGACATCCACGCGGCGTTGCCGCGCAGGGTGTTGATCTCGCCGTTGTGCGCAGACATCCGCGCCGGCTGGGCCAGGTCCCACCGCGGCAGGACGTTGGTCGAGAAGCGAGCGTGCACGATCGCGAGCGCGGAGACCATGCGACTCGTCGCGCAGGTCCGCGTAGAAGCGGCCCAGCTGCTCGGCGGTGAGCATCCCCTTGTAGACGACAGTTCGGCTGCTGAGGCTGGCGATGTGGAGCAGCTTCCGATCCATCCCGGACTCCCGGGCGCGTGCCTCGATGACCCGGCGCAGCACGTAGAGGCGGCGTTCGAGCGCGTCGCCGTCGATTCCCACCGCGGCGACGAAGAACTGCCGGATGCGCGGCATCGCCGCGCGCGCGGTGACGCCCGGCACGCCGGCGTCGACGGGAACCTCCCGCCAGCCGAGGAGGTGCATCCCCTCGTCGGCGCAGCAGCCTTCGATGAGCGACTGCGCAGCCCGGCGCTCGGGCACTGTGGCCGGCAGGAAGACCATTCCCACCCCGTAGCCGCCGGCCGCCGGGAGCTCCACGCCGGCCGCCCTCCGCAGGAAGGCGTCGGGGACCTGGAGCAGGATGCCCGCGCCGTCGCCGGTGTCGGGGTCCGACCCGGTCGCCCCGCGATGGCCGAGGTTGACGAGCGCGCGCATGGCATCAGCCACGATGTGGTGGCCGGCGACGCCTGATGTGGTGGCCACAAAGGCGACGCCGCACCCGTCGTGCTCGAAGCTCGGATCGCGAAGGTCGCGGTCGGTCGGCATGGGGGCGCTCATCCGTTCGATGCCATGGCAGCCTGACAGGACTTGGTCAGCCGATCAAGACCCAATAGTACGGGGCAGCCGGGCGAGCCCGCGCTCCGCCGTCATCAATGTCGCATTCGCTACGATCAAACCGAGTTCACGCTGCTTCTGCACGAATGCGCCGCGGCGGCGGCGCCAGGGGAGAGATGGCCCAGATCACCGCGAGGCCGGTGGCGCATGACGCCGGTCATCCGGGACCGACGCTGCTGGAGCGCTTTCGCCGCAACCAGCCCTGGTGGCTCCTGCCTCTCGCCGTGGTCAGCGTCCTGGGTTTGTTCGGGCTGTACGCGCTGGTGTCGGTGTTCATCTTCCGCCCCGGTGAGATCGGTCCCTACCTGTCGCCGTTCTGGTCCCCCAAGATCGGGGACAACGGCAAGCTGTTCGGGCCGTTCCCAGGAGCGGCCTTCATCCTGCTCAGCCCGCTGGCGTTCCGGGGCAGCTGCTACTACTACCGCAAGGCGTACTACCGGTCCTTCTTCTGGGACCCGCCGGCCTGTGCGCTGGGCGAGCTGCGCCACCGCAACTACCGCGGCGAGTCGAAGCTGCCGATGGCCCTGAACAACCTCCACCGCTTCACGCTGTACGTGGCCATCGTCATCCTCGGTTTCCTCTGGTACGACGCGCTGATCGCGTTCAACAACCCCGCCGACGGGAGGTGGGGGTTCGGCCTGGGGACGGCGGTGCTGCTGGTCAACGTGGTGCTGCTGAGCGGTTACACGTTCAGCTGCCACTCGCTCCGTCACCTCGCGGGAGGCGGGTTGGACTGCTACTCCACCGCCCGCTTCGGCAACGCACGCAACCGCGCCTGGCGCTGGCTCACCGCGCTCAACGCCCGCCACCCGGTGTGGGCGTGGGTCAGCCTGTTCTCGGTGCTGTTCGCTGACGTGTACATCCGGATGCTCCAGGCGGGGTGGTTCACCGACCCCCACGTCGGCTTCTGACGATGGCGGCCGAGAGCTACCTCACCCACGAGTGCGACGTGCTGGTGATCGGCGCCGGCGGGGCGGGCATGCGCGCCGCGATCGCCGCGGCTGAGTCCGGCTGCAGCACCATCGTGGTCACCAAGTCGCTGCTGGGCAAGGCGCACACCGTGATGGCCGAGGGTGGCATCGCGGCCGGCCTCGGCAACGTCGACAGCGACGACAGCTGGGAGGTCCACTTCGCCGACACGATGCTCGGTGGCCAGCTGCTCAACAACTGGCGGATGGTCGAGATCTACGCGCACGAGGTCATCGACCGCGTCTACGAGCTGGAGCGGTGGGGCGGCCTCTTCGACCGCACCGACGACGGCCGCATCATGCAGCGGGCCTTCGGTGCGCACAGCTGGAAGCGGCTCGCCCACGTCGGCGACCGCACCGGGCTCGAGCTGATCCGCACCTGCCAGGACAAGCTGGTGCACACCGCCGGCACCGAGTGCTACATGGAGTACACGCTGACCCGGCTGCTGAAGAACGGTGACCGGGTTGTCGGGGCCATGGGATACCGCCGCAACGACGGCAGGTTCGTGGTCATCAAGGCGGGCGCGACCGTGCTGGCCAGCGGGGGCTGGGGCCGGATGTACCGATACACCAGCAACAGCTGGGAGGGCACCGGCGACGGTGCGGCGATGGCGTACGACGCCGGCGCCGACCTCGTCGACATGGAGTTCGTGCAGTTCCACCCCACCGGCATGGTGTGGCCGCCGGGCGCTCGCGGCATCCTGGTCACCGAGGCGGTGCGCGGTGAGGGAGGCCTGCTCTTCAACAGCGAGCACAAGCGCTTCATGCTCGAGTACGACCCCGTCAAGAAGGAGCTGAGCTCGCGCGACGTGGTGGCCCGCTCGATCTACAAGGAGGTCAAGGCCGGGCGCGGCTCCCCGCACGGCGGCGCCTTCCTCGACATCACCCACCGCGGGGCCGACTACATCCTCAAGAAGCTGCCGTCGATGTACGAGCAGTTCCATGCCCTGGCCTCGGTCGACATCACCCGCGCGCCGATGGAGGTGGGACCGACGATCCACTACACCATGGGCGGCGTCCGCGTCGACGCCGAGACGGCGGCCACGACCGTGCCCGGCCTCTACGCCGCCGGTGAGGTCGCCGGCGGGCTGCACGGCGCCAACCGGCTCGGGGGCAACTCTCTCGGCGACATCCTCGTCTTCGGCCGCCGCGCCGGGGTCGCCGCCGCGGAGTTCGCGCGCTCCGGCGGGGCCACGCGCGCGATCGACGAGACAGAGGTGGAGCGTGAACAGGACGCGCTCTACGACCCGCTCGACAGCCGCCACGGCTGGACGGACCGCGAGAACCCGTACCACCTGCACGAGGCCCTGCAGGCTGCGATGCAGGACGACGCCGGCATCGGCCGCAGCGCGGAGTCCCTGCAACGTGCGCTGTCCGCCATCCTCGAGCTGCGCGAACGCAGCTCGCGCATGCGTGTGGTCGGGCGCCGCGACCTCAACCCGGGCTGGCACACCTGCCGCGACGTCACCTTCATGCTCACCGTCAGCGAGGCGATCGTGCGCAGCGCGATGCGGCGCGAGGAGAGCCGAGGCTCACAGTGGCGCTTCGACTTCCTCGAGCAGGACTCCGAACAGGGCAAGGTCAACTACGTGTCCCGCCGCGACGGCGACAGCATGAAGATCGAGGCCGTGCCACTGCAGGCGATGCCCGACGACCTCGTCAAGCTGCTCCCCCGGAGCCGCTTCTACGACCCGGCCAAGCTGCCCAGGGGCCACCTCAAGCCGGAGAACATGCCCGCAGCGCCGGCGGCGGTGGGAAGCACGCAGTGACCACCCTGTACAAGAGCGCGAGCGCGTCGCTTGACGGGGCCACACCCGCCGCGCACGACGCACCGGACCCGGGCCTGACCGGCGAGTCGATCACGCTCAACGTCTTCCGGGGCACGCCCGACGACCAGCAGGGCGACGTGTCGTACGAGGTGCCCGGGGTGACCGGGATGGTGGTGCTCGATGCCATCCACTACATCCAGCACAACCTCGACACCGACCTCGCCGCGCGCTGGAACTGCAAGGCGGCGAAGTGCGGGTCGTGCAGCGCGGAGATCAACGGCCGGCCGGCCCTGATGTGCAAGACGCGGATCGACGATCTCCCCGCGGGGCAGCCGATCACGGTGCGGCCGATGAAGGCGTTCCCGCTGATCAAGGACCTCGTCTCCGACGTCTCGCGCAACTACGAGATCAACAAGGAGATACCGCCGTTCACCCCGGCGCCCGACGACGGCACCCCGTGGCGCATCCAGCAGCACGACATCGACCGGCTGTTCGAGTTCCGCAAGTGCATCGAGTGCTTCCTCTGCCAGGACGTCTGCCACATCAACCGCACCCATGGACTGTCCGATCGTTTCTACGGGCCGCGGTTCTTCGTGCGCGTCGCCGGCCTGGAGATGCATCCCAAGGATGTGCTCGACCGCACCGAGCAGACCCGCGTCCAGGGCGGTCTCGGCTACTGCAACATCACCAAGTGCTGCACCGAGGTGTGCCCGGAGCACATCCACATCACCGACAACGCGATCATCCCGCTCAAGGAGCGGCTCGCCGACAAGCACTGGGACCCGGTGCGCTGGGTTGGACGCAAGGTCTTCGGCAGTGGGGACAACGGCGCGCGCCTATAGTGGAGCGGTGACGGACAGGCCGCGCAACTCGGCGCTCCGGGACGCCTTCGTCGGCATCCTGATGACGGTGGGACCCTTCTTCGGCGTTCGCTACCGGCCGCCGCGCGTGGAGATCCCGGTGGTGACCACCCCCGCCACCGAGAACGACGACGATCCACCCGGCACCACGACGTCCGCCCAGGCGACGCAACACACCGGCAGCCAGCACGCAGACGAGGACGGCATCGTCATCTGAGCCTCAGGCGGTGGCGTCCCTGGGCACGCCCGGCCCGGCCCGCGGCAGCCGCGCCCCGACCACCGCGGCGACGACGAGCGCGAACGGGGCCAGCGACCCTGCCGCCGCCGGCAGCGCCCCGGACGCGTCGACCGAGAGGCCCGCGGCGACCAGCGCCCACATGGCGAGCAGGGCCGCCGTCGCCGGCCCCGGCAGGGTGCGGTCGCGACCCCGGTCCGTGTCGATCGCCCGCACCGACATCCACGCGAAGACCGGCGCCAGCAGCGCGAGATCGTGGGGATAGAGGTGGGGCGCGCAGAGCAACGAGAGCACGACCGCGACCGCGAGGGAGGACTCGAGGCTCCAATGCCCCGTTCCGCCGCGGCGGGACGCGACGGCCACTGCGGCCAAGACGGCGACGGTGACGAGCACGGCCAGGAAGGTCGCCAACCCGCCGCCACCGGTCCACGCGCTGAACAGACCCGACACGCTCTCCTGGGCGTTGGGGAAGTCGGACCTGCCGCTGGCCAGGGCCGTCAGGAAGCCGCCGACGCCGCCGGTCCCCACCGCGGCGAGGCTGGCGATGAGCCCGGCCGCGGTCCCGGCGACAGCTCCCGCCACCAGCCGGCGGTCGCCCCAGAACAGGATCCACACCGCCACACCGATGAAGAGGTGGGGCTTGCCGGCCAGCGCCGCCATGGCCACCAGCGTCCCGGCGGCGAACAGGCGGTGGCGGCGCATCGCGGCGTAGGCGCACGCGAGGAGCAGCGCCGGCAGACCGACATCCTGGCCCTCGAGCAGCATCAGCAGCGTCGCCGGCAGGGCCAGCCCGATGCCGGCGGCGAGCGCGGTGACGCGCCGGCCGCCCAGCGCGCCCGGCGCCGACCGCGCTGCCACCACGACCGCAGCCAGCAGGCAGGCCAGCTGTGCAGCGCCCCACAACCGGAACGCCGTGTCGAGGTCGGCCAGGCTGAAGGGCGCCATCAGCACGGCGGCCAGCGGCGCGTGGATGTAGAAGAGGGTGCCGGGATGGATGCCCTGGGTCACCTGGGCATAGACCCGCGCCTGGAGCACCGGGTCGTACAGCTGCGCCGACTGCCCGCTGCGGACGATCACCCCGGCGACCTGGAGCGGCACGAAGTCGCTCTGACCGATCTCCGCCGCCGACTTGACGATCCAGCGCACCACGAAGACCACGACGAGGACCGCGGCCGTGATGAGGAACAGCAGCAGACGACGCGAGGAGCTGCCCGACACTGCCCCCGACGCCGCGGGCACGTCAGCCGACTGCCACCGCCTCACCGAGCGCGGGCATGGACGGGTCGATGTCGGCGCGGCGCGAGTCGATGAGCTCGACGAGCTGCTGCACCGATGCCGCCGAGCGATGCAGGGCCGCGCGATCGTCGTCGGACAGCGCCACCTCGACGACCTCGACCAGGCCGCCGGCGCCGAGGCGCGCCGGGACGCCCGTGTACAGGCCATTGATGCCGTACTCGCCCTCGAGGTGCACGGCGCACGGCAGCACCTGGCGGGTGTCGAGAAGGATGGCGTCGGTCATCTGTGCCGCTGCGGCTGACGGCGCGTAGTACGCGCTGCCCGTCTTGAGCAGCGCGACGATCTCCGCTCCACCGTCCCGGGCGCGCTGCACGATGCTCTCGAGGCGGTCCGCGGGCACCAGGTCGGACACGGGCACGCCCGCGACCGTGGTCAGCGAGGTGAGCGGCACCATCGTGTCACCGTGGCCGCCGAGGACGTACGCGGCCACGTCGACGACCGAGGCGTCGAGCTCCTGGGCGATGAACGTGCGGAACCGCGCGGTGTCGAGGACGCCCGCCATCCCGACCACGCGCTCGCGGGGGAAACCGCTCACCGCCTTGGTGACCTGCGCCATGGCGTCCAGCGGGTTGCTCACCACCACGATGACCGCGTTGGGCGACCGCTCGGCCACCTGGCGTGCCACCGACGCGACGATCTTGGCGTTGGTCATGACCAGGTCGTCGCGCGACATGCCGGGCTTGCGCGCCACCCCGCTGGTGATCAGCACGACGTCCAAGCCTCCGTCTCGTCGTAGCCGTTGGTCCCGGTGACCAGCGAGTCGTACCCCACGATGGGGCCCGCCTCGAGCAGGTCGAGTGCCTTGCCCTGGGGCAGGCCCTCGACGATGTCGACGAGCACGATGTCGGCGTAGTTGCGCTCGGCGAGCCGCTGCGTCAGGGTGGCTCCGACGTTGCCGGCGCCGACGACGGTGATCTTGAAGCGCACGGTGGAGGACTCCGAATCGCGGCGGTCTGGACTGGCGCATTGTAGGTAGCGGACGCTCTGCCCCACCGACCGGGATGTCCGCGTTCGGCCCGTTGTTAGCATGGCGCGATGCCGTCCCGCCGCCTCCGCCGCCGTGATCGAGCCGCCGCCTACGCACTGCTGGGGACGGTCGCCGAGGTTGTGTTCACGGCGGTCCAGGCAAACCTGCACCGATCGACCCGGAGCGCGCGCCTCGAGGGGCACACCTACCTCTGGATGCCGACCATCTATGCGCTGTCGCGGTGCTCTACGAGCCTGCACACGACCGCCTTCGCGAGCTGCCTGCCGCGCGGCGGGCGGCCGCCTACGCGGCCGGGATCATCGGCGTCGAGTACGTCGCAGGCCGCCTGATCCAGCGTTTGACCGGGGTGATCCCCTGGGACTACACGGGCACCAGCCCGTTCCAGGTGCACGGCGCCACCCGCCTCGACTACGTGCCCATCTGGGCGATCGCCGGGCTGGCCCTGGAGCCGGTCGACGACGCCCTGCGCGGGCTGCGGCTCGGCCGGGCGGGCTGATGCCCCGCCGTCGCCTCCCCCGGGAGCGCGGGCACGAGCGCTCGAGGTGGTCGAACGGCTGCGCGGCGAGTACCCGCAGGCCACCTGCGCGCTGGTCCACGAGTCGCCTCTCCAGCTCCTGGTCGCGACCATCCTCAGCGCCCAGACCACCGACGAGCGGGTCAACATGGTCACCCCGGTGCTCTTCACCCGCTACCCGAGCGCGCAGGCGCTCGCGGAGGCGAGCCAGGACGAGGTCGAGGAGCTGATCCGCTCCACCGGCTTCTTCCGGATGAAGGCGAGGGCCGTCCGCGAGATGGCCCAGGACGTGGTGGCGCGGTTCGACGGCAGGGTGCCGGCGCGCATGGAGGACCTGGTCACCCTGCGCGGGGTGGGACGCAAGACGGCCAACGTGGTGCTGGGAGTGGCGTTCGGGCTGCCGGGGTTCCCGGTCGACACCCACGTGACCCGCCTGGTCGGGAAGCTCCGCCTGAGCACCGCCCGCGACCCGGTGCAGATCGAGAGCGACGTCTGCTCCATGGTGCCGGCGGACGAGTGGACCGACCTCAGCCTGCGGCTGATCCTGCACGGGCGTCGGGTGTGCGTGGCCCGGTCGCCGCGATGCCCTCAGTGCGTGCTCAACGACGTCTGCCCATCGGCTGAGCTGGGGCCGCTGCGGCCACGACCGGCCAAGCGCGCGGCTCAGGCCACGGCGAGGACACGCCGGCTGCGGTCGCCGAGCCCGAGCTGACGGAAGCCCGGGAAGGCACAGGCGCGCGGCCGGTGCACGGAGAGAACCAGCGCCTCCGTTCGCTCCAGCTCACGACGGTCGATGCCGCATGCGCACGCCACCGCGTCGACACTGATGACCCGTTCGGTGTCGGCGCTGACCCGACCGGTCCACGCCGTGAATGACAGGGTGACCCGGGCGTAGACGAACGGCTCGGCGCGATGCTCGGGGATGCTCGTCTCGACGAGGCTGAGCGTGTGCCCGGCCGCCAGCTCGGCCATCAGCGTCTCGGCCACGCCGCCGAGCAGCTGGCGGGCGGCGATGACACCGGGTGCGTCGTGGTACACCAGCGCGGTGCGCCCGTCGGCGCGCACGTGCTGCACGGCGAGCGCGCTGAGACCGGTGTGGTGGTCGAAGAAGCTGACCGGGAGCGTGGCGAGCGGGGGGCCGACGTCCATGCGCGGACAGGCTATGCGCAGCACGCGGACATCCGGCGGACGGTGCCGCGGACCCCGGCACCCTGTGCGTCGTACAGTTCCCGCCATGCAGGGCGCCCAGAAGTTGACGCCGCTCGACGCGTCGTTCCTCCACCTCGAGACGCCGCGCACGCACATGCACATCGGTGGGGTGGCCATCTTCGAGCCGTCGCCACTGGGGACCGGCCGCGCCCTCTACGACGGCCTCGCCAAGGCGATCGCGCCGCGCCTCGACCTGATGCCGCGCTACCGCCAGAAGCTCGCGTTCGTGCCGCTCAGCCTCGACACGCCGGTGTGGGTCGACGACCCCGACTTCGACATGGGCAACCACCTGCTCCGCGCCGCCCTGCCCAAGCCCGGCGGCGACGAGGAGCTGCAGGAGCTCATCGGGCGCGTCTTCTCGCGTCAGCTCGACCGCCGTCGCCCGCTCTGGGAGATCTACATCGTCGAGGGGTTGCGCAACGGCCGCTGGGCGCTGCTCACCAAGTCGCACCACGCCATGGTCGACGGCATCTCCAACCTCGAGCTGGCCACCATCCTGCTCGACGTCGAGCCCGAGCCGGGCAAGCAACCGTTCGGCGTCTCGCGCTGGGAGGCGCGGGAGTCGCCGAGCGGGATGGGCCTGCTCATCAACTCCCTCCGGGAGCGTGTCACGCGTCCGGCGCGGGTGCTGAGCGCAGCGCGCGCGGTTGCCGGTCAACCGGGGCGGCTGGCCAACGCACTCAAGGACACCGCCAGCGGGCTGGCCTCGATGGCCGAGCACATGGGAGTGCCGAAGTCGCCCATCAACGGCAAGACGGGACCCGCCCGCGCCTTCGCGTACAGCCGCTTCCCCCTCGAGGATTTCCGGCTCATCAAGAAGGCCTTCGGAGGCACCATCAACGACATCGTCCTCGCCGCCGTCGCCGGTGGGCTGCGTCACTTCCTGGTGGCGCGCGGCGTCGACCCGGACGACGAGCGATCAGCGCTGCAGGCGCTGTGCCCAGTGAGCATCCGCGACACCAGCGAGCGCACCGCGCTCGGCAACCGGCTCGCGATGCTGCTGGTCAAGCTGCCCATCGCGGAGGCGGACCCGCAGCGTCGCATCGCCACCGTGCGCACCACCGTGGACGCATTGAAGGCGCGCAAGCAGGCGGTTGGCGCCGACTTCCTGCTCAACCTCGCCGGTTTCGCGCCGTCGACGCTGCACGCGATGGTGGCGCGAGCATCGCTCCGGCAGATCGCGTTCAACCTGATCGTGACCAACGTGCCCGGGCCGCAGTTCCCGCTCTACTGCCAGGGCGCCAGGCTCGTCGAGGTCTTCCCGATCGCCTTCCTGTACGACGGCCAACAGCTGGCCATCGCCATCTTCAGCTACGACGGGATGCTCAACTTCGGGTACCTCGTCGACGCGCAGGGCATCCCCGACCGCGACGTCTTCGCGGAGTGCGTCGAGGAGGGGCTGCGCGAGCTGGTCGAGGCCGCGCGGGCGGAGATCGGGGAGACCACTGAGCCGGCGCGCAGGCGCACCGCCCGCAAGAAGCCGGCGCCGGCGCCTGCGGCGAAGCGCGCACCCAAGCCGGCCACCGCGCGCAAGCGCAACGCGCGCAAGTCGACCACCGCTCGAAAGTCCCCGGGACGGCACCGCGGCGCTGCGTAAACGCAACGCCCAACAGGTCAGGCCGGGCTGGGTCCGCTAAGGCGCGCCGCCCAGGCGTGCGCCTGGTCGTCGGGGACCGGGCTGTGCCCGTCCATGGACACCGCGAGGCGCTGGGCCTCGACGCGGTCGAGCCGCAGCCGTCCGGCCTCGGCGTCGTCGATCAGGCCGGCGTCGATGCACAGGGTGAGGAACGGACCCAGCTGATCGGGGTCGAGCGGGTCGAGAAAGCGCATCTTGCGGATCAGGCGCTCGCGGTTGCTGGGCAGGTAGACACCGAGGTCCGCGAAGGCGAGCAGGACAGCGCGAGCGAGGTCGCGGAGTTCGTCCATGTGGTGGATGGTACGCAACCGGCGTGAAGACAACGCGAAAAATCGGCGACGATTTCTCGTCGGTACGCTACCGTGCCAACTCGATGGCGGCCGCCAGGAGCGCCGCAGCTCCGAGGGTGTGGGACGTCGCCTGGGCGCGCCACGACGCGTCGTGCAGGTTGGAGATCACCTCCGCGTACATCGGTTGGTACAGCGCGTTCACCACCGCGCGGTCGCTCAACGACGCCACCGCACGGGGACGGCTGGCGACGCCGTCGTGCACGACGGTGAGCGCGGCGTCCGTCCACTCGATGTCCAGGCATTGGGAGGGTCGCTCGAGCCGGATGTCGTTGGTGCGATGACTGCCCGCATAGGAGACGTCGACGCGGGCAACGCCGGCGGCGCCGATGCGGACGTCGACCGAGGCCACCTCACGACCGCCGGGACCGGCGCGCTGACATGCCACGACGGTGCATCCCTCGTCGAGCAGCTGGAACAGGGCCAGGTAGTGGACGGCGTGGTCACCGAGGATTCCGCCCTCGTGCTCCGGGTCGGTGCGCCAGCCTCCCGCGCTCAGCGGGTCGGTGCCGGGGCGCTCGACGGCGACGCGCAGCAGGAAGGGCTCGTCCCCGTCCACCGCGCCGGCGGCAGCCCGGGCGATCCATCTCCACGGCGCGGCGTAGCGGTACTGGTGGACGGTGGCCAGCGCGAGCTCGGGGTGTTGCGCGGCGAGGCGGCGCAGGACGGCGACGTCGCGGTCACTCAGCCCCAGCGGCTTCTCGCACAGGACGTGGACGCCGCGCTCGACCGCCGCGGCGATCTCCCCGAGGTGTGCGCTCGGCGGGGTGGCGATGACCAGCAGGTGAGGCGAGGTGGCGTCGAGCATCTCATCGTTCTCTGCGAAGCCGGTCGCATCGGGATGTCCGGCGGTCACCGCGTCGCGCCGGCCGCGGTCGGGGTCGCACACGCCGACCACCTGCACGTGCCCGGCCACCTCGGCCGCACGCAGTGCGGGGAGGTGGGCACGGGTCGCCGCCGAGCCGATGCCGACCAGGGCGAGACGCAGCGCCTCGCCCTGGCGAGCGTCAGGCAAGGGCACGCCGCAGCGCCGCGATCGCCTCGTCTGCGCCGGCCTCGGTGAGGATGAGCGGGGGATTGAGGCGCACCTCGGGCACGTCGCCGACGATGAGGATGCCCTCGTCGAGACAGCGACGGAACAGCGCCAGCGAGAGGTCGGGGCCGGCCAGCTCGCCGGTGCCCGGCTCGACGAGGTCGAAGCCCAGCATCATCCCGACACCCCGGTTGCGTGCGACATACGGGGACTCTCGCTCCAGCGCCGCGATGCCCTCGGCCAGGCGGGCAGCGGTGCGGTTGACCTGGTCGAGGAACCCTGGGGCGGTGATCACCTCGAGGACCGCGCTGCCGGCGGCGCAGGCCAGGGGGTTGGCGCCGTAGCTGCTCGACGTCGCCGACGCCTGGGCGAAGAGGCTCGCGTCCCAGAGCGCCCCCGGCGCGGCCACCCCGCTGAGCGGGTAGCCACCGCCGATCGCCTTGCCGAGCACGAGGATGTCGGGGCGAAGCTCGAACCAGTCGACGGCGAAGTTGCGCCCGAGACGGCCGAAGCCCGTGATTGAACTCGTCGACGATGAGCAGCCAGCCGCGGCTGTCGCAGAGGGCGCGCAGGCCGGCCAGGAAGCCACGCTGCGGCGGCCGGTTGCCGGCGGTGCCGAGGACGGGCTCGACGATGACCGCCGCGACACCGTCGAGCTCGGAGGCGGCGGTGTCCAGGTCGGCGAGCGCGGCGGCGCCATCCTCGCGGCAGTCCGGGTAGCTGCGGGCGTCGTGCTGCTCGCACCGCGGGTAAGGGAGCGAGTGCACCCAGTCGACCCCGAGGCTGACCCGTTCCTCTGGGAAACGGCCGCCGCTGAACCGCACCCCGGTGGTCTTGCCGTGGAAGCCGCTGGAGAAGGAGATGAGGTCGCGACGGCCGCTGACCGACTGGGCGAGGCGCACGGCCACCTCGACGGCCTCGGCGCCACCCGAGTACAGCGCGACCCTGTCGACGCCCGCGGGCAGCACGCCGGCGAAGTCTCTCCAGGTAGGCGGCGTGCTCGGGCGTGTGCAGGACGCAGGCGGCCAGCCGCCGGGCCTGCGTCGCCACCGCCTCGGACCAGACCGGGTTGCCGTGGCCGATGGCGGCGACACCCATCGCGGTGGCGAAGTCGAGCAGCCGCTTGCCGGTGTCGGTCACCAGGTACGGACCCTCGCCGTGGGTGACCACCAGGCCGGCCGACTCGGCGATGCGGCGCGGACCTCCGCCACCGAGACGGCGAACCGTCTCAGCGACTGTGCTGGTCCGCGCGGTTCCCACTGTCGTGCTCACTAGATTGCCTCGATGTCGTCGCTGGCACGCCGCTCGCCGGGACGCCGGATGCGGCGAACGTGCGGCGCGTGCTGAAGGTGGTAGGGGATGTTGATGACCACCGTCCCCGGGCGGAAGAGAAGCTGTGCCTTGAGCCGCAGCGCGGTCTGGTTGTGGAGCAGCTGGTGCCACCAGCGCGTGGCCACCAGCTCCGGCAGGACGATGATGAGGGTGTCGTCGTTGCGCTGGCTGTCGATCGCGTCGATGTAGCGCAGCAGGGGCCGGACGAAGGTGCGGTATGGCGACTCGACAATCTCCAGCGGCACGTGGTTGCCCCAGACCTCCCAGCGCGCGCGCATTCGGGCGATGTGGTCCTCGTCGTCGCAGACGTGGACGGCGATGACGTTGTCGCTGATGCTGCGCGCCATCGCCAGCGACTGCAGGGCCAGGCTGTTGAGGTCGGCGATCGGCACCAGGCAGACCAGCTTGAGCTGGTCCGGTGAGGTGGCGATCTCCGTGGTGAGGTGGCTGCTCACCTCGAGGTAGTGGCGATGCACGGCGAAGCTCGCCGCCACCAGCACCGGCACGATGATGACGATGACCCCGGCGCCGTCGAAGAAGCGGGTGACCCCGTTGATGGCCAGCACCACGCCGGTGATGACGGTCCCGGTGGCGTTGATGAGCAGTCCCATCCGCCAGCCCTTCTCGCGCAGCCGTAACCAGCGCGACACCATGCCCGCCTGCGACATGGTGAACGCGGTGAAGACCCCGACCGCGTACAGCGGCAGCAGCCGGTTAACGTCTCCCTTGAAGCCCCACACCAGCAGGCCCGAGAGGACGGCGAGGACGATGATGCCGTTGCTGTAGGAGAGCCGGTCGCCGAGGCGCTTGAACTGGTGCGGCGCGAAGTCGTCGCGCGCCATGAAGAAGAGCAGGCGGGGGAAGTCGGAGAAGGCGGTGTTGCCGGCCAGGACCAGGATCGCGGTGGTGGACACGATCACGAAGAAGTAGAGCGGCCCGTTGTGGAAGGCGTAGGTCGCCACCTTGGAGATGATCGTCTGGTAGTGCGGGGAGGCTGGGTTGTCTGGCACGAGCCCGAGCCAGTACGTGACCAGGCTGATGCCGACGAACATGGCGCCGAGGATGACCCCGAGCGTGGTCAGCGTGATGCGCGCGTTGACCCACTCCTTGGGCTTGAACGCCGGCACGCCGTCGCTGATCGCCTCGACCCCGGTCAGCGCGGTGGCGCCCGAGGCGAAGGCGCGCAGCAGCAGCAGGATGCCGAGCGTCTGGGTGATGCGCCGCGGGTCGATGACCGGGGCGGTGTGCGGCACGTGGTGGGTGATGATCTGGACACCCGCGACGATGATCATCAGGAACATCGACAGGATGAACAGGTACGTCGGGGCTGCGAAGATGGAGCCGGAACTCACGGATGCCGCGCAGGTTGCCGAACAGCAGCAGCGCGATGAACGCGAGGCACAGGGGAACCCGGTAGGGGATGGCGCCGGGGGCGGCGCTGATGATGTTGTCGGTGCCGGCGGCGACCGACACCGCCACGGTCAGCGTGTACGACGTCATCAGGGCGCAGCCCGCGGTCAGCCCGGCGAGGTGCCCGAGGTTGTCGCTGGCGACGATGTACGAGCCGCCGCCCTTGGGATACGCCTTGATCGTCTGCCGGTAGCTGAGCACGACGATGGCCAGCAGCAGTGCGATCGCCGCGGTGATCGGCAGGATGAAGCCGTACGCGGTGGCCCCGGCGAACGCCAGGTAGTAGACGATCTGCTCGGGCGCGTACGCCACCGACGACAGTGCGTCCGACGACAGCACCGCGAGAGCCTTGATCTTGGTGAGGCGCTCGTGCGACTGCTGCTGCGTCGCCAGCGGGGTGCCCAGGATGACGTTGCGCAGGCGTCCGCGGAAGCGCGCGAAGTCGCCGGTCGGGGTGGTCGCGCGGCGGGTGACCTCGAGCCAGCCGGGCGCCTTGTGCTCGAACCCCTGGCTCTTCGAGCGCACCACGCGCACGTACCTCTCGCCCGGGCGGCCGCGCTGCTCGAGCAGCTCGAGGTCGGGGTCGATGGCCGCGTCGGCGGCCGGACGCGCCCGCGGAACCCGGGACCACGCCTGGCCCGCCTCTCGGAGAACGGCCACCTCGTCCGCGTCGAGATCGACAATGGCGGAACCGGGCACGTCAGGCGTCGGTTCACTCACTCTTCGTCACAAAACTCCGTCCCAGAGTGTAGTCAGCGCCCCGCGAACGCGGATCGGGGGGCGTCGGGTACGATTCGCGCGTTCCGATGGTTTGCGAACTGGCCGAGTGATCGACACAACCGAGGCATCGTCCCCCGCCGCGGGCGGGGAGACGGACAGCCGCAGCGCACCCGCCAACGGGGGTGCCCACGCTGTTGCACCGACAGTCCGTCGCCGCGCGCCCGCGGGCGGCCCGGCGCCGGCGCACATGCCGCGCATCGTTCGTCCCCAGGGCCTTCCACACGCCGCCCGTCCGATCGAGCCACCGTCGCCCGAGCACCATCACCTGCCCGGCTGGGTGCGCCGCGTGCACGGCCAGGCACGCCCCATCCTCGCCGACCTGCTCGGCAACCTCACCGGCGAGTCGCAGGAGCGTTTCCAGGCCAGCGTCGACACCCTGGTCGGCGGCATGAGCGCCGGCAAGTTCAGCCTCGCATGGCAGTACCCCAAGGTCATCGGCGACGGCATGGAGCTGTTCGAGAGCCACCGCCGAGCGAACGCCGAGCAGTTCCAGGCGCAGCGGGCGCTCGAGCAGCGCCGCAAGAAGGCCGGGGACGCGCTTCGCGAGGCCGGCGCGCGCCTGGCGCCAGACCTGCTGGCGCGGCTCAACCGCACCCTGCGCAGCGCCACCACGGCCGAGGAGGTCGACGCGGTGGCGACCGAGGTGGCGCAGTCGGTGGCCACCGCGCGCAACAACGAGGAGCGCCGCCGCGACCGCGAGATCGACCGCACCCGCTCCCGGATCCGCAAGACGCTGCCACGCGCGGCCGCGGCCACCGAGCCCACCGAGACCTGGCAGGACGTGCTGCGGCGGTTCGCAGAGTCGCAGTCGGCGGACTAGCTGGTCGACCGCCGGAGCGCCCTGAGCAGGGCCGCGCCGCGGGGCGGAGCGCGTCCGACCCCCCGGTATACTCGCTGCCAGTTCGCAGCCAGCGCGAGGAGTTAGTGACCACAACCCCCGTCGCCGCATCGCTCGACCCTGATCGCCTTGCGCCCGACGCCGGCAACCCCGCCGTCGCCGACGTGATGCGCGACGAGGTGGTGTTCTGCCTCCCCAGCACCGGCGTCGACGCCATCGCCAAGCTGATGGCCGACAACGAGCTGACCGAGATCCCGGTGCTGCTCGACCGGCGACCCGTTGGCTACGTCCACCAGGACGACATCCTCGACCGGCTGGTCGCCGGGGCGGTGGTGATCGCGGGCAGCGACGTGGCCATGCGGCCGCCGACCACCCAGGTCCAGGCCAGCGACATCCTGCGCACCCCGCCGCTGCTCGTGGACGAAGGACAGCAGGTGCGCGAGGTGGCGGCGGTGATGGCCCAGCAGGGCCGCCAGGTGGCGCTGGTGATGCACGAGGACGAGACCCCGGTCGGCCTGGTCACCCCCCGCGAGCTGGCCGACCACCTGCTGGCGCACCCGGAGCTGACCGGTGCCTGAGCTGGACCGCTTGGCGATCACGCTGGGCGCGGAGTGCGACCCCGACGACAGCCTGCTCGACATCCTCTCGCCGCTGCGCGCGCAGCACCCGGTGCCACTGGTGGTCACCCGCGACGACCTCATCGAGGGCACCGTCGGCCTGGAGGTGATCGTCGACGCGTTCGGCCGCGACCTCGCGGCGGTGCGCGTCGGCGACGTGATGCGCGCGGTGCCGCACATGGACGCCGGCGAGGCCGCCGAGCACGGTGTCGCCGCGCTGCGGGCTGCGGGCTCCGCGGCGGTGATCGTCACCGAGAGCGCGGGCGGACTCTTCTCGCGCCAGCGCGACGAGCGCCCGGTGGGCATGGTCACGGATGCGCTGGTGCTCGCCACCATCGGCAAGAACGTCACCGACAAGGCGCCGATGAAGATCCTCGCGGGCCACCGCGACCTGGGCTTCAACGTGCCGGTGTCGCCGTGCCAGCGCAACTGTCCCATCAAGCAGGACATCGCCACCTACGTCGACTACGTGAGCCAGGGGCGCTACGTCGACTCGTGGACGGTGATCCACGAGACCAACCCGTTCCCCAGCATGCTCGGCAGGCTCTGCAACCACCCCTGCGAGACGGACTGCAAACGAGGCTGGGACCCCGGCGAGGAGCCCGTCACCATCCGCTCGATCAAGCGCTTCAG
Organism: Candidatus Dormiibacterota bacterium; assembly: GCA_963717185.1. Classification (GTDB taxonomy): domain Bacteria; phylum Chloroflexota; class Dormibacteria; order Aeolococcales; family Aeolococcaceae; genus Aeolococcus. The sequence continues at coordinate 57,476 of CAVQVY010000027.1, forward strand.
CACTGACTTCGCGTTCCAGCAGAACCTCTGGATCGACTACCGGATCGCACCGCCCAACGGCCGGCGCGTCGCGGTGGTGGGGGCCGGACCCGCCGGCCTGACCTGCGCGCTGGACCTGCGCGTGCAGGGCTACGAGGTCGCCGTCTTCGAGCGCGAGTCGAAGGTCGGCGGGCTGCTGAGCACGTCGATCCCGCCGTTCCGGTTCGACCACCGCCAGCTCCAGTGGGAGCTCGACATGATCCTCGCGACCGGGCTCGAGGTGCACACCGACAGCAACGTCGGGATGGGCGAGGACGACGTCAAGATCGACGACCTGCTCGCCGAGTACGACGCCGTCTTCGTGTCGATCGGCATGATGCAAGGACGCATCCTGCCCATCCCCGGCAAGGATCTTCCCCAGGTCACCGACGCGATGACCTTCCTGCGCCAGATCTCCTATGACCGCATCCCGCCGCACTTCCCGGTGGCGGGGCGGGTGGTCGTGGTCGGTGGTGGCGCGATCGCCACCGACGCCTGCCAGAGCTCCATCAAGCTGGGCGCCAAGCAGGTGTGGATGGTGGCGATCGAGCCCGAGGATCGCCTCCCCGCGTTCGGCAACGAGCTGCACGAGGCCAAGGAGATCGGGCTGAACATCCACAGCGGCGTCATCGTCAAGGAGATCCACGGCGACGAGCGCGGCAACGTCTCCGCGGTGAGCTTCGCGCCGCTGCAGCCGATGGAGTTCGACCCGCTGAGCGGCAAGCTGGTCTTCTCGTCGGTCAAGGAGATCGAGAACGCCGAGCGCTGGACGGTGCCGGCCGACCTGGTCATATTCGCCTCCGGCCAGATCATGGAGACGCCGGGCGAGTCGGTGCCGCTGACCCAGCGCGGCCTGGTCGCAGCCGACCGCGGGGGCCACACCGGTGTCGACCGGCTGTTCTGCGGCGGCGACTGCGTGCAGGGGCCGTCGTTCATCGTCGACGCCGTCGCCTGGGGGCACCGGGTGGCGCGCTCCATCCGCGAGTACCTCGGTGACCAGCTGCCCGCGCAGGAGCGCATCTACCAGACCACTGTCGAACGCACCGACGACCACCGCCAGTCGGAGGTGTTCGCGCGCACCGAGCCGGCCATCCTCGAGGCCTCCAAGCGCTACGACATGAGCGAGTGCGAGCTGCCCTGGAGCGACCGCGAGGCGATCGTCCAGTCGATCCGCTGCTTCCAGTGCGACTCGGTGCACCACTACGACACCGCCGTCTGTGTGCTCTGCGGCGCGTGCGACGACGTGTGCCCCGAGAAGGCCATCGACGTGGTGGTCTTCGGCGAGGATCGCGAACGGTCCTCCGGCGGCGAGACCATGGTGTGCCAGACGTCCGGAGGCGACCCGGTGTCGGGTGGCTACGAGGGCGAGATCTACATCAACTACGATCGCTGCACCAACTGCCGCATCTGCGAGGACCACTGCCCGGTGAACTGCATCACGTTCGAACGGGTGCGCTTCATCGACGACACCATGCGGGTGGTGGAGAAGCCGCGCATCAGCGTCGAGCTGCCGCTGGTCGCGGTGCACTGAGCGCACTTCCCACGGCTGCCGCGCCCGAGGAGTCGGACACCGCGCTGATGCGGCGGGCGCTGCGCTCGGCCAGGAGCGCGGGGAGGCGCGGCGAGGTGCCCGTGGGAGCTCTGGCGGTGCTCGGCGGGTCGGTCATCGCGGCTGCCTCGAACCGCATGGAGCGCGCCGGCGACGCCACCGCCCACGCTGAGATGCTGGTGCTGCGCCGCGCCGCGGCCAGGGTCGGGGGGTGGCGGCTCGGTGGGGTCGCCGTGGTGGTCACCCTGGAGCCGTGTCCGATGTGCGCCGGCGCGATGGTGCAGGCGCGCATCGACCGCTGCGTCTACGGTGCGCGCGACCCCAAGAAGGGCGCCGACGGGAGCGTGTACGACGTTCTGCGGCACCCGGCCGGCAACCACCGCGTGGCGGTCACCGGCGGCGTGCTCGGCGAGGAGTGCGGCCTCCTGCTCAGCCGCTTCTTCCAGGCGCGACGGCGCGCCCCCGGGCGGGGCTGAGGAGCCGCCGTTGTCCTGCGACTGGCTGTTCGTCGACGGCTCGAGCCTCATCTTCCGCGCCTTCCACGGCGTGCCGCGCAGCGTCCGCTCGCCGGACGGGCGGCCTGTCAACGCGGTCCGCGGGTTCATGGACGCGCTGGCCCGGCTGGTGAGCACCCGGCAGCCGCGCCGGCTGGCGGTGGCCAGCGACGAGGACTGGCGCCCGGCCTGGCGCGTCGAGCTGATCCCCAGCTACAAGGCGCATCGCACCGCCGAGCCCGTCCCCCCGAGCTGGAGCCCCAGATGCCGCTCATCCACGAGGTGCTGGCCGCGATCGGCATCGACTTCATCGGCCTCGCCGACTACGAGGCGGAGGACGTCATCGCCACCTGGACGGCGACGACGCCCGGCACGGTGGAGATCGTCAGCGGGGACCGCGACCTCTTCGCGCTGGTCGAGGACCCGCGGGTCCTCGTGCTGTACCCGGAGCGGGGTGGCATGGCCGAGGTCACCGAGGCCGAGGTGACCCGCCGCTACGGCATCCCCGGGCGCAGCTACGCCGACTACGCGATCCTTCGCGGCGACCCGTCGGACGGCCTGCCCGGGGCTGAAGGGGGTGGGCGCGGTCGCGGCGGCGGACATCATCCGCAAGCACGGTGGCGTCGCCGGCCTGCTCCGTGACGGCCGGCTTCCCGAGCACCAGCGCGACTACCTCGCCAGGGCGGCGCGGGTGGTGCCGCCGGTGCGCGACCTGCCGGTCGCGCTGCCCGACGGCGAGCGCGCGACCTACCCCGTCAACCCGACCGTGCTGGACTCGCTGGCGGAGACGCACGGCCTGGCATCGGCGTCCGACCGGCTGGTGCGCGCGCTGACCGTGAACCAGGGCTCCGGGTAAGCTTTCTCAGGCGGCAGGCGGTGGCATGGCGGGGTTGGTGCGCTGCCAGAGCACGTGGTCTCGCCAGGCGCCGGCGATCGCCAGGTACCCGGCGGCCACGCCGATCCTGTCGAACCCGCAGCGCACCAGGACTCCCTGCGAGGCGACGTTGTCGACCATCGTGGCCGCCTGCAGCCGGTGCAGGCCGAGGTCGTCGAAGGCGATGTCGACCACCGCCCCCACCGCCCACGAGGCGATCCCGACGCGCAGCCGCTCCGCGTCCACCGAGTAGCCGAGGTGAGCGCTGCAGAACGCGCCGCGCGCCACGTCGGACAGGCCCAGCTCGCCGACCAGCCGGCCGTCCTCGCGCACCAGGAAGGGGAACATCCGCCCGGTGGCGACGTCGTTGGACGCCCGCTCGACGCGCTGGCGCTGGCCCTCGACCGTCCAGAACAGGGCGTCTCGCTGCGGCTGGGTCGGGAGCAGGTGCTCGCGGTTGCGCGCCCAGTACGCGCCCAGGTCCTCGACGTCGGCTGCCGACCAGGCGTGGACCAGCAGCTCGCCGTGGTGCTGGTTGCGAGACGCCCTCCTCGTGGGCGGCGTCATCGGCGGATCGCGGTGGCGCGCCAGCCCTGGACAGGGCCGAATTCCAGGTTGACCTCGAGGGGGGCGGGTTCGACGGAGCGCAGCTCCCAGCCGTGCGCGAACGCGGACTCGAGCTCGTCGCGCCGGACCCGCCGCGGCCCCCAGTCGCCGGGCTGCGCGTCGCTGAAGACGAGCAGGTGGTAGCGGCCGCCCGGCTCGAGGACGCTGTGGATCGACTCCACGTACCTGGCCCTGTCCTCGTTAGAGAAGACGTGGAACACGCCGCTGTCGAGGGCCGTGTCGAAGGTGCCGCCGAGGAAGCTGAGGTCGAGCGCATCCCCCACCTCCAGGCGGACGGTGAGGCCGCGCTCGGCGGCGCGCGCACGCGCGATGGCGATCGCCCGGGGAGAGGAGTTGACCCCGGTGGCGTCGAGCCCGCGGGACGCGGCCAGCAGCGCGAGCTCGGCGGTGCCGCAGCCGACGTCGAGCACCCGTCCGGTCACCTCGCCCGTGTCGAACAGCGCGGCGAGCGCAGGCTGTGCCCTGCCGATCTCCCAGGGCGGCGTGCCCAGGTAGGCGTCGTCGAAGCTGCCGAAGTCGGGGAGCGCGGGGCGGTCTTGCATGCGCCGAGTTTGGCGCTCTCACCGAGGGTCTTGCGACACTGGCGGGCGATGGAGAAGCACGTCGCTGCCGGCATTGACGTGACCATCACGCCGATGTCACCGGCCGATTGGCCGGCGGTGCGGGCGATCTACGAGGAGGGCATCACCACCGGTGACGCCACCTTCGAGGAGGAGGCGCCCGGCTGGGGCGAATGGGACGCGGCACACCTGCCCGCGCCCCGGCTGGTGGCGCGAAGGGGGGAGATGACCCTCGGCTGGGCTGCGGCTGTCCCGGTGTCCGAGCGCTGCGTCTACGAGGGGGTGGCCGAGAGCAGCGTGTACGTCGCCACGGCTGCGCGCGGGCAGGGCGTCGGGCGCCGGCTGCTCGACGCGCTGATCACCAGCACGGAGGCGGGCGGCATCTGGACGTTGCAGGCGGGGATCTTCCCGGAGAACGCCGCCAGCCTCAGCCTTCACATCGCCTGCGGATTCCGGACGGTCGGGGTGCGCGAGCGGATCGGGCGGCACCACGGACGATGGCGCGACGTCATCCTCCTCGAGCGGCGGCGCCCCTGACCGAGGCCGGCCTCGGCCGAAGCCGGCCGCCTTCGTCACAGGGATGAAGGCGATGTCGTCGCTCTGTTACGAGCCCGCGAGACTGCGTGTGGGGCTCGTCGCCGTCGGCGAGGATCAACTCCAGTCCGGCAGTGTGGAGGCCCAGGGTGAGCGATCGGCGGTGGTGGGTGGTGGCAGCCGCGGTGGCAGCGTGCTGCGCTGTGCTGGTTGCCGTGATGCTGGTCGCCCCGGCCTCGGCGACGCTGCCGGTGGACGACGTCGCCGAGGTGGTGGCGCCGCTGCTGGCCGCGGTGGCGTGCGTGGTGGCGGGCCGACGGCATGCCGGCCGCGCCCGCTTGGGCTGGTACCTGGTCGGCGCAAGCGCCGCGACCTGGGGCGCGGGCCAGGCGGCGTGGACGTGGCTCGAGCTGGTCGTCCACCAGGACAACCCGTTTCCCTCGGTGGCCGACATCGGGTTCGTCGGGTCGGTGCCGCTCCTGTTCGCCGGGTTGCTGACCATGCCGGTGTGGCCGTCGGGGTCGCTGGCCAAGGTGCGGGCCATCACCGACGGGCTGATCATCGCCGGCGGGTTGCTGCTGATCAGCTGGTACACGATCCTCTCCGCGATCGTCGCCAGCCCCGCGGACACCGCGCTCGGGCAGGGTCTCAGCCTGGCGTACCCGATCGGCGACGTCATCGTCGCCACGGTGCTGGTGATCATGTGGTCACGCGCGTCATCGCGGTCGCGCGGCCCGTTGCTGCTGATCATCGCCGGGCTCGGATCGATCGCCGTGGCGGACAGCACGTTCGCGTACCTGCAGGCGCAGGCCTCATTCGGGTCCGGGAACGTCGTCGACATCGGCTGGGTTGCCGGATACCTGATGGTTGGCCTTGCCGCCCTGCTGGGGCTCAGCCGGCCGCTGACCACCAGGCCGGGCGCGGTGCCGCGGTGGCGAACCGTGGTGCTGCCCTACGCACCGCTCCCAGTCGCGATCGGGTTCGCCATCGACGAGCGGCTCACGCTCGGCGCCATCAACATGTTCACGCTCTCCATGGCGCTGGCCCTGTTCGTCCTGGTGCTGGTCCGCCAGGGACTGTCGGTACGCGAGAACATGCTGCTGCTGCGCCGCCTGGCCGCCAACGAGACCGAGCTCAACCACCGCGCCGAGCACGACCCGCTGACCGACCTGAGCAACCGTGGCACCTTCATCCGCACCGTCGACGAACACCTCGCCAAGGCTGCGCCTGATCGGCTCTGCGCGGTGATGTTCGTCGACCTCGACGACTTCAAGCACATCAACGACAGCATGGGTCACGCCATGGGCGACCAGGCCATCGTCGCGGTCGGCGAGCGGCTGAAGTCCTGCATGCGCGACCACGACCTGGTGGCCCGGCTCGGCGGCGACGAGTTCGCCGTCTTCCTGACCCGCCTCCCCAACGTCGGGCAGATGGTGACCATCGCCGAGCGGCTCATCGAGACCCTCAACGAGCCCTTCCAGAGCTCCGACATGCGTGCTTCTGTGTGCGGGACGATCGGCGTGGCCATCGCCGAACCGGGCGACGACGCCGGCGAGCTCCTCCGCCGCGCGGACATCGCGATGTACGCCGCCAAGGCACGCGGCAAGGGGCTGTTCGGGATCTTCGAGCCGAGCATGCACGTGGCGATGTACGCACCACTGGAGCGCCGCGCCGACCTCGAGCGGGCCGCCGAGGCGGGTGAGTTCGTCCTCTACTTCCAGCCGGTTGTCAGCGTGAGCACGCGCGAGATGGTGGGCGTCGAGGCGCTGATCCGGTGGGAGCACCCGCGGCTCGGGATGCTCGGGCCGATCGAGTTCGTCGAGGACCTCGAGAAGGCCGGTCTGATGATCAAGGTGGGAGCCTGGGTGATGGAGGAGGCGTGCCGCCAGACCATGCGGCTTCGGGCCACCAGCAGCAGCGACCTCTCGGTCAGCGTCAACGTGAGCAGCTCGCAGATCCAGGACGCGGGCTTCGTCGCGGTGGTCGCCCACGCGCTCGCGGCCACCGGTCTTCCGGCGCGGGCGCTGGTCATCGAGCTGACCGAGAGCGGCAGCATCGGCGAGAGCGAGGTGGTGGGGTTGCGCCTGCGCCAGCTGCGCGGTATGGGCGTCCGCGTCGCCATCGACGACTTCGGCAGCGGGTACTCGTCGTTCACCTACCTGAGGCGGCTGCGCGTCGACATCCTCAAGATCGACAAGACGTTCGTCGACGGCCTGCTCGCCGGCGGCCCCGGAGCGGCACTGGTCGAGGGGATGATCGGGCTGGGCAACAGCCTCGGCCTGCTGACGGTGGGGGAGGGCGTCGAGGACGAGGAGCAGCATGCTGCGCTGGTGCGCCTCGGCTGCACGATGGCGCAGGGATACCTCCACGCACGGCCGATGCCGATGGACCAGCTGGTGCTCCTGCACAGCGCGGTGCCTGCCGACGACGCTCGTGAGGCTGCTGCGACCGGCTGATCCGCCCGAGGTGGGGATTGGCGCAACGCGGTGCTAGGCTGGCGCGATGGCCGCCGACGGGATCGTCCACCTCACCCCCGAGGGCCGGGACCGGCTCGAGGAGGAGTTGCGCGAGCTCGTCGAGAACCGTCGCCCGGTGATCGTGCAGCGCGTCGCAACCGCGCGCGCCGAGGGTGACCTCAGCGAGAACTTCGCGTACCACGACGCGCGCCAGGAGCTGGGCCTGCTCGACGGCCGAGTGCAGACCATCGAGGCGACGCTGCGCAATGCCCAGGTGCTCGAGACGACGGTCGGTGAGGTCGTCGGGCTGGGGTCCACTGTGACCATCCGCGACGAGTTCGGGGAGTCGACGTACGTGATCGTGGGCCCGGTGGAGGCTGACGTAGCCGGCGGGCGCATCTCGATGGTCTCCCCGCTGGGCGCCGCCCTGATGGGCCGCACCGTCGGCGACGAGGTCAGCTTCGGCTCGCCCGGCGGGACGCGCAGCGCCATCATCGCCGCCGTTCATTGAGCTCGCTCGAGTCCCTCCTCTCCTGGTTCGGCGTGCGGCCGTTCGCGCGCTCCCGACCGCACCATCGCCGTCCCGGCAACGCCCGCCTGGTGGCGATGTCCGGCCTTGCGCTGCTGGTGTTGCTGCCCTTCCCCTACGGCACCGCGCTCTCCCTCGACCTGCTCTGGCGGGTGCACTACTTCACCGCGCTGTTGCTCGTCCCACTTCTCGTGGTCAAGCTCGCGGGCACCGGGTGGCGCGCATTCCGCTACTACGCCGGCGACCGCGAGTACCGCGCCGACGGGCCGCCGCACCCGATGGCACGGGTCAGCGCTCCCATCCTGGTGGCGTCGACCGCCGTGCTGTTCGGCAGTGGCGTGGTGATGATGCTCGGCGCCGACCGCTTCGGATCGTGGAGCACCATCCACAACGGCGCCGCGATCGTCTTCACCGGCGCGTTGGGGTTGCACCTGCTCGCCCACCTCTGGGACGCCCCGGCCGAGGCCGGCGCCGACCTCCAGCGCCGCTCGGCGAGCCCGGCCGCACCGGATGCCCGGGGATCACGCCGGCGTGTCGTGGCCACGGTCGCGGCCTTCGTCATCGGCATCGCCGTGGCCACGGTCGCCATGCCCAGCGCGCAATGGACCGCCCGGCCGGCAGGCTTGCATCACCGCGACGGCTGACCCGCTGTCAGCGGGAGCCGGGACCGCCCTGCGCCTTGGTCGCGTAGCCGGCATATGACACCCGCGTGTCCCTGGTGACCACGAACCGTGCGCGGCGACCGAGCTCGCCCGGCGTGATCCTGCCATTGCGCAGCTGGCGCATCAGCCGGACCAGTCGCGGCGGCTTCACACTGGGACCGATTCCCACGATGTCACCGCCGCGGAGATGATGGCGCCCCAGCACGCTGCGGAGCTCCGCGGGCGTCACGAACTGCTCCCAGGCATGAAGGTTGGGTGGCATCCACGCCGTCAGGCGCCAGTCCTGGAAGAGCTTGATCATCACCAACCTGCTCATCCAGGTTCGGTTGATGGTGTCGAAGAGGTACACGCCACCCGGTCGGAGGACGCGAGCGGTCTCCCTGATGACGGCGTCGAGATCGTTGACATGCTCGAGCACGTCGACGCAGCAGGCGATGTCGGCGCTGCCGTCGGGCAGCGGCAGCTTCTCGCCCGTCCCCTCGCGGTAGTCGATGGCCAGGCCGGCGGCGGCGGCGTGGGCGCGGGCGGTGTCGAGCGAGGGCTGTGACGGGTCGACGCCGATGACCTGCGCTCCCAGTCGCGCCAGCTCCTCGGCGAACAGCCCGCCGCCGCAGCCGATGTCCACCACCGCCCTGCCGGCGATGTCGACGCCCAGCTCGGCGAGCACTCCCGTGAAGTACTCGAGGCGCGCCGGGTTGATGGCGGTGCGGATCGCGTTCAGCGGCTCGTGCTCGTCCCACCAGATGTCGCCGGCCCGGTTGTAGAGCTCGTTGTCAACGGGCATTGACGTCCTCCTATCGAGGGCCGGGTCGAGCGCGCGGTCCACCACTGACCCGGGACATCAAGTGGCGGAGAGGGTGGGATTCGAACCCACGGTGGCTATTAACCACACCGCTTTTCGAGAGCGGCACCTTCAACCACTCGGACACCTCTCCGGGCCGTCGCGAGTATAGGTTCGGCCGTCCGAAGGGGGATCGGCCGGCGTCAGGTGCTGATGTGCAGCTTCACCCCCACCAGGATGAGAGGCCAGAGCAGCACCGCGAGGACGGCGGTCAGGATCGTGCCGAGCGAGTTGAGGTTGTCGAAGTAGTGGTGGCTTCCGGCGACGACGGCGCCCACCACCAGCCACACCACGACGACGAGCGGGACCGACCTGCGGCTGTACATCTGACGCCCTCTGCTCGGACTGCTCCTGCGGTGTTCGAGCATACCCGGGGTGTCCCAACCGCGTCGCCGCTCTGGCCGGGGGCGGGTTCGGCCGCAGGCAGGGACCCCCGATACAATCCGGGCGGAGCGATCGCCTAGTCCGGTCGAGGGCGCCGCACTGGAAATGCGGTATCCGGGGCAACTCGGATCGAGGGTTCGAATCCCTCTCGCTCCGCCACTTGTCAGCGGGCTGAGGCCGCGCGATCCGAACTCCAAATTCGCCGCCCCTACTGGTAGAATCCCTCGCAGATTCGGGCTGGGAAGGGCCGATTCACAGGGAAGGGAAGGGATCATGATCGGAATCCGCAAGGGTTTCCTGACGGCTGTCGCTCTGGGGAGCCTGGCCGGGGCCATCGTCGGGGCTGCCAACGTGGCCCACGCTGCAGGGCCCCCGGTGTACTCGCTGGCCAATGTCGGTGCCTACGGGGGTGAGCCATCGATCACCTCCGACAGCAATGGAGTGCTGTACGACACCACTCCGAGTGGCTCGCCCCCAGGAACCTACCGCTCCACCGACCGCGGGGCGTCGTGGACTGCGATTCAGAGCGCTGACACCAACAGCGGCGACGACTGCCTGGCCACGGATGAGTCGAACGCGCTGTACTGGTGCAACCTGGCCAGCATGAGCGCGGGGAACGCACCTCTGCAGGCCGACGTGTGGAAGACCACCATTCCCACGACATGCACCGCGTCCTGCAGCTGGGTGCACGGCGACGGCGCTATTCCAGGTTCGTGCAGCACCAGCTGCAACCCGTTTGGCGTGGACCGGCAGTGGACGGCCGCCTCGCTCCTGTCCGCGACCCTCACGTCCCAGGCGGAGGTCGTGATCATGTACCACGACTTCTACGGCCCGAGCTCGATCTGGATCAACAAGTCGACGGACGGAGGCGCGACGTTCGGGGCACCGCAGAACGTCCTGGCCAGCCTGTCGCCGGGAACGGTGCCGGGCACCGTCGAGGCCGAGGGCTACTCCTTCTGCAACACCGTGCCCACCGGCATCGGCATCGTGAAGCACGGACTGCCCCACGCCGGACGGATCTACGTCAGCTGGATCGCCGCTGACGCCGCCCAGAACCCGACCGGCTGCAACATCAGCATGGCCCAGGCATTCCACACTCTCTGGGTTGCGTACTCCGACGACAACGGCGCAACCTGGAGCCCCCAGATGGCGTACGACGCGGGGATCGGACACGACGCCTCCACGCCCTTCGCTTCGTTCACGCTCGACAACCAGGGCAACCCATACATCGCCTTCGACACCATGAACGTGTCCAGCTCCACGAACTTTGCGTCCTGCGCCACGGAGACAGGCCAGGCACTCCAGAGTGACACCACGTGCAACTACAAGATGTACGTGGTGTGGTGCCAGTGCGGCGGGAATACTGTCAGCTTCGACGACGGCACCGGGACCATACCCGGGAAGTGCGGGCTCACCGTATCTGGTGAACCCGAACATCTCAGGCACCAGCGTCTTCCCGACGATCGGTGTCGGCGACCCGGGCAAGGTCGACGTCGGGTGGCTGCAGACGCCCGACAGTCGTTCCCACGGACCCGCTGGGCAAGTTCGACCCGGGCGGCTGCGCGGGGCCAATCACCGGCAATCCGCCCACCTATCCGCCGCAGTGCAGTTGGAACCTGTATGCGGGACAGTCGCTGAACTTGACGAACAGCACGGCGACGGCTACCTGGACGACGCAGGAGCTCACCCCAGCGCCGATGCACCTGGGCGACATCTGCAACCTGGGCATCGCATGCGGGCCGACCTCGAACCGTAACCTGCTCGACTTCAACCAGGAGACCATCGATCCGACCACCGGCTGTGCCCACATCGGCTTCGCGGACGACAACACGGTGAACAAGCTCCGCGCGGCCAACCAGGTCGATGGTCCCGGGGTCATCGGTACCCAGACGTGCTCCGCCGCGGTGGCGGTGCCTGAGGCGGCCTGGGCGGCGCTACTGCCCCTGGCGGGCGGCGCTGCGATCGTGGCCCTCGGGGTGCGTCGGCGCCGGCGGGGAGCCGCGCTCCTCCCCGTGTAGCCAGGCCTGACGCACGCGGCGGTCCGGCGGCCGCCGCGTGCTCAGATCGCGTCCCTGTCCTCGCGCCTGGCCGAGTGCGCCTCCACGTGGTAGGGCACGTTCATGACGACCGTACGTCGCCGGAACAGCAGCGCTGCCTTGAGCCGCAGCGCCGTCTGGTTGTGGAGCAGGTTGTGCCACCAGCGGTCCAGCACCAGCTCCGGCACCACCACCACGAGCGTGTCGTCCGGGCGCTGGCGGTCGATGGCGTCGAGGTACGCGAGCAGGGGCCGGATGTATGAGCGATAGGGCGTGTCGATGATCGTCAGCGGAACGTGGTTGCCCCACGCATCCCACTTGGCACGCAGGGTGGCGACGTGCTCGGGGTTGTCGCAGATGTGGACCGCGATCACGGTGGGGGAGAAGGAGCGGGCCATCGCCAGGGACTCGAAGGCGATGCCGTTGAGGTCGGTGATCGGCACGATGAACGTCGCCTGCACGGCGATGGGCCGGGTGGACGTGTCCGCCTCCACCTGCACGGCCACGTCGCCGTAGTGGCGGTTGATGGCGCGGAACACCATCACCAGCGTGGGGATGATCACCAGCACCACCCACGCTCCCTCGAGCAGCTTGCTGGCTCCGAAGACGACGAAGACGATGCCGGTCAGGCACATGCCGATGAAGTTGAGCGGCAGGCCTCGTCGCCACCCGGGCTCGCGGCGGCGCAGCCAGCGCACCACCATGCCGGCCTGCGACATGGTGAACGCGAGGAACACGCCCACGGCGTACAGCGGGATGAGGGCGTCGACCCTGGCCCCGAAGATCACCTCGAGGAGGATGGCGAGCAGCCCGAGGACGAGGATCCCGTTGCTGTAGGCGAGCCGGTCGCCGAGACGGCCGAACTGGTGCGGCGCGTAGTCGTCGCGGGCCAGGAAGAACAGGAGCCGCGGGAAGTCGGAGAAGGACGTGTTGGCCGCGAGGATGAGGATGAGGGTGGTGGCGATCGCCACCACCACGAAGAGGACCGAGCCGTTGCCGAAGGCGCGCACCGCCAGCTGCGCGATCACGCTCTGGTAGACGCAGCTGTTGCCGGTGGCCACCGCCGCGCAGCTGACGTGGGAGGGATCGAAGGGATGCAGCCCCAGCTCCTGCGAGGCCACCGTCACCCCGACGAACATCACCGCTAGGATCGATCCCATCACCGTCAGCGTGATCCGCGCGTTGCGCCACTCCGGCGGCTTGAACGCGGGCACGCCGTCGCTGATCGCCTCGACCCCGGTGAGCGCCGTGCAGCCCGACGCGAAGGCGCGGAGGATCAGGAACAGGGTGATGCTCTCGGTGCCATGGATGGCCGCGGTCTCGGTGGCGGGCAGGATCGAACCGGTGGCGCCGCGCACGATGATGGTGATGATCATCGTCAGCATCGCCGCGATGAACAGGTACGTCGGCGCCGCGAATATCGACCCCAACTCGCGGATGCCGCGCAGGTTCCCCACCATGATCAGCGCGATGAGGACGACGCAGATGGTGACGCGCTGGCTGCCCGCTGCGGGGATGGCGCTCTGGATCTGGTCGGCGCCGCTGGCCACCGAGACCGCAACCGTCAGCACGTAGTCGGTCATCAGCGCCGCGGCCGCCACCAGGCCGAACAGCGGGCCGAGGTTGTCCTTGGCGACGATGTATGAACCCCCGCCCTTGGGGTACGCCTTGATCGTCTGGCGGTAGCTGAGAACCACGAATGCCAGCAGGAGGACGATCGCGCCCATGATCGCCAGCGAGGCGCCGAGCGCGGCGGCGCCGGCCAGGGCGAGCACGATGAGGATCTGTTCGGTCGCGTACGCCACCGACGAGAGCGCGTCCGAGGACAGCACCGGCCAGGGCCTTGATCTTGGTCAGCCGCTCGTGCACGAACTGGCTGGTGCTCAGGCGGCGCCCCGATCAGCGCGTTGCGTGTCCGGCTGCGAAAACGGGCCAGCGCGCCAGAGGGCTGCGCTGTCTGCGACGTCGCCTGGAGGAGCCCGGGCGCCAGGCGGTCGAACCCCTGCTGCCGGGCGCGGACGACGCGCACGAAACGGTCGGCGGGCAGCGCGCCACGGTGCTCGACGCTGACCAGGTCGGGGGAGATCGGCCACGGGGACTCGGTCGCCGACTTGGGCAGCAACTCCCACGACCGGCCGGCGGCGCGAAGGGCGGCAACCTCGTCGGGGGGAAGGGTGACCTCGGGGAGAGGGGGCGCGTCGTTGGTGGTCACGCCACCCTGTCGTCGCCGGGGCCGGCGGCCCGCCGCTCGGCCGCGACCTCCGCGTACATGCGGTTGCCGCTCAGCACCAGGTCCTCGAGGTCGAGCCGCACCACGACGTGCCGCAGCCAACGGCGTCTCTCGACGAGCACGTCGCAGCCGTCGACGCGATGCACCAGCGCGGTAACGCGCCCCAGTCTGTGGCCGGCCTCGTCGATGACCTCGAGGCCGAACAGCGTCGCCGGGTCGGCACGGTCGGTGAACGTCACCGGTCGAGCATGGCCCGGCAGCCGTCAACGAACGATCAACGATCCTGGGCGAGGGGCGACGGCCCGAAACGGTACCCCTGGTGGCCGACGGTCGTGATCACGACAGGGTTGGCAGGATCTTCTTCGAGCTTGCGGCGCAGGCGCTGGACGAAGGTGCGCAGGTAGTTGCGGTCGCCGATGTACGCGGGCCCCCAGACCCGCCCGAGCAGCGTGCGGTGGTCGAGCGTCGTGCCGGCGTGCGACGCGAGCTCGGCGAGCAGCACCCACTCCGTCGGCGAGAGCCGCACCTCATCGCCGTCGCGTGTGACCGACCGGCTGCCGAGGTCGACGACCACGCCGGCCGAGCGGACCATCCCGGCGTTGCCGCTGCTGCGCACCCGTCTCAGCACGGCTCGCAGCCGGGCGAGCAGCTCCTCCGCGCCGAACGGCTTGGTCAGGTAGTCGTCGGCGCCCAGGTCGAGCGCGCGGACCTTGTCGCGCTCCTCGCCGCGGGCGGAGACGACGATGACGGACGGCTGGCGGCGCCCCTCGATCTGCTGGAGGATCTCCCAGCCATCGACGAACGGCAGGCCGATGTCGAGCAGCACCACGTCGTACGGCTCCTCACGCAGCCGTTGCGCAGCCTGGATGCCGTCCGGAACCACGTCGACCGTGAACCCCGCGCCGCCGAGCGCGGCGGCGATCGACTGCCGCAGGGAGCGGTCGTCCTCGGCCAGGAGGATCCGGGCCGTGTCGGTCATGCGGCCGGCAACCAGAAGGCGAACCTCCCGCCCTCGCCGGTGGCAGGCTCCTCCAGCCGGACCCGGCCGCCCTGGGCGATGACCAGCCCGCGCACGATCGGCAGGCCGAGCCCGGTGCCACCCGAGCCACGCACGAATCTCTCGAAGATGCGCTCGCGCAGGTCGGCCGCGACGCCGGGGCCTGTGTCGACGACCGTCACCACGACGCCGCCCGCCTCGGGCGCGACGGCGACGGTGACGGCGGTGCCGGGGGGAGCGAAGTGGTCGGCGTTGTTCAGGAGGTTGTCGATCACCTGTCCGAGCCGGTCCCAGTCAGCGCGAACCTCCGGGGTGCCGGGCGTGATCCGCACGTCGACGGGCCGCCCGGGGCTGACGCGGCGCAGGCGTCCGACGGCGGCATCGACCGCATCGGCCACGTCCACGCTGTCGATCCGAAGGTCGATCGCGCCGCCCTCGATCCGGGCCATGTCGAGCATGTCGGAGACCAATCGGGCGAGACGCTGAGCCGCGGCCGCGACCTCGTCGAGGTCGGCGCGCAGCGAGGGCGGCAGGTCCTGGCGCTGCAGCACGGCGGTGGCGCCGGTGAGGATGCCGCCCAGCGGTGTGCGCAGCTCATGGGACACGTTGGCGAAGAACTCGTGGCGCACCCGGTCGGTCTCCTCCAGCACCTGCACCTGGCGGTCCCTCTCGGCGAGCCTGGCCGCCACTTGCGCCGCCTCCGCCTGCTCGCGGTTGAGCCGGGCGAGGTCGAGGTTCGCGTGCTGCAGCTCGTCGGCCAGTGCCTGCGAGCGCAGCTGGGCGTGGCGCCGCCGTGACCCCAGGGTGCCCACCAGCACCGCCGCCCCGACGAAGACAAGCAGGTTGACCACGTCCTCGGTGTTGCCGATGGACAGGGTGTGCTTCGGTGGCACGAAGAGATAGTCGACGAGCACGGTGCTCAACGCCGCGGCCAGCAGCGCCGGACCGATCCCGATGGCCACGCCGAGCACGGCGACGATCGACAGGTACAGGAAGGCGTAGTCGCGGGGGTTGTCGAAGCTGACCCCGACCAGCACGAGCGTCAGCAGGCCGGGAGCGGCCAGCGCGGCGGCGTAGCCGGCGACCGTGATGACCGCGGCAGAGCGGCGGCGGCTGTGCATGGCCGGAATCATGGATCGCCGCGGATGCGACCGGGCTCAGGCGTGCTGCTGCGCCCGGCGTTTGCGCAAGCTGAAGTAGCCGCGGAAGGCGACTGACGCGCCACCGAAGACGACGAACAACACGATGGCGGTGGCGATCGGCGCGCTCCCCGGGTGTGCCGAAGTCAACTCCGGGCGCAGCATCACCTCCACCAGCCCGAACACGGCGACGCCGAACATGGCCATCCACGCCACCCTGCTCCACCCGGCCAGCGTCGCCCCGGGCAGGAAGCGCAGCGGCACCAGGCCGATGACGCTGCCGATCAGACCGCCGATGAAGAGCGAGGCGAGGAGATCGGAGGCGACGACGACGCCGAACCCCGCGGCCGGCTGCGACGCGGACGTGTGCACGGGCACCCACAGTAGCCAGGCGATCACCGCCACGACGAGTGTTGCGGCCATCCCGAGGGCGACGCTGTGACCCTCCTCCCGTGCGGTCAGGGCGCCACCGAAGACCACGCCGACGATGAGCCCATAGAGATAACCGGGCTGGAAGTCGGTGAGGCGGGAGACCAGCACGCACGCGGCGGCGATGACCAGGCCGGCGGGGAGGGCGTGGAAGTGAGCAGAACTCCTTACGCCCGCGCAGCTGCCGGTAGACGCGGTTGACGGCGAACGACACGGCCACCCCGATGAGGATGGCGAGCACCACGGCGGTGTACGTGGCGGCGGAGCGCAGGTTGATGCCGAACTTGGGATCGTTGAGACCTCCGAGCGCGGCGCCGACGAGCAGCACGGCGCCAAACACAAGTGCCTCGCGCGCGTTCCGGCGGCCCCTGTCGCGCCCGCGTGTGCGCAGGCGACGCAGCCATGCGAGCCGGCGCGATGCGATGTCGCGGATCTCGTCGTAGTTCTCCTCGAAGGTGTGGTTGAAGAGCTGCGCGGGAAACGTGATGAACAGGATGACCAGCAGCGTGAGCAGCGCGTTGACCAAGGTGTTGGACAGCGACGAGAACGCGCTCGAGGAAGTCGCGAGTGCTGACGCGATGGTCAACTCGTCAGGGTTCACCGACCTGGTGGCAGCCGGCGTTGCCGGCGTTGACGCGACCGCCGGTCGGGTGGGGGTGGGCACGACCGCGGCGGCGGCCACGAAATACTCGAGACTGAGGTGGGTCGGGTATCCGACGGTCTCGGGTAAGTCGTGGGCGCGGGCCACCTGGCTGTAGGCGAGGTACGGAGCGCCGGCGCGAACCTGTCCCGAGGCAGTCAGGTCCGACACGCGCGCCACCACCACCCGGATGACGGTGTTGATCTCGATGCCGGGCGGGGTCGGGCATCCATTGGGTGGGTCCGCGAGGACGCCGTGGTAGTAGCCATTGGTCGGGGTGGTGGTCAGTCCGTCAACAGTGAGGTGCCCGCAGCCGGCGTTCTCGAGGGACCACACGTATCCCAGCGGCGCGTTCGACGGCGCGTGCGCCGAGATGAGGAACACCGTGGTGCTCTGCCCGTCGAACCGGTTGCTGAAGCTGTCGAAGACGGGCGAGCCCGGGGCGGGAGCGGCCAGTGGCAAGTCGGCGGCCTCCCCCTCGCGGGAGCCGAGGCCCCGGCTACGAGCGCGAATGCCACCCCGGCGCACCAGGACGCGAGCTGGACCAGCCGCCCGCGCCGCGGTCGGTTCGCCGGCGAGCGAGCCCCAGGGTCTTGCCCCACCTTCCCCACCTCTCGTCGGCAGACCATACTCGCGCCGCGCCGGAGATGGGACCTCTCACCGCCCGTCGTCACCCGTCGACGATCAACCCTTTCACCGGTCCGAGCAGCCGTGCTGAGCGACGCGAGGTGCTCGGCAGCCTGCGCAGCTGCACCGCTTTGGCCCCGTCGCTGCTCAGCGCCGGCCGCCACAGCTCCTCGATGACGCTGACCGGGTCAGCGCCGGTGCAGTCCTCGCCGAGGTGCTCGGTCCACAGGCGTTCGCGCACGCTTCGTGCCAGCGCGGCGTCGTCGGTGACCACGTTGACCTCGGTGTCATTGAAAAGCGAGTGCTCGTTGAGGTTGGCCGACCCGATGGTCAGCCACTCGTCGTCGACGACACCGATCTTGGCGTGCACATACACGGGCGGATGATCCCGGCCCGGCGGACCGACGGTCCCGACCAGCAGGCGCCGGTGCCGATCGGCCTCCATGAGCACACCAAGCTGCCCGCGCGTGTCGTCGCTGCCGTTGTTGGGCCGGAGCGGCAGCACCACGCAGAGCCGGAACTCATCGCTGGGTGGCCGGCGCAGCTTGCTCTCAGCAGGCTGACGATCTCGGCACTCCAGAGGAACTGGTTCTCGAGATAGATGAGCCGCCGGGCGCGCCGGATCGCTCCGACGTACGCCTCCAGCACGCCGAAATCGCCGCGCGGCAACCGCCGGGTACGTGTGCTCAGGAACCGTCCTGACAACCTGGACGCGGCTCGCTCCGGCCGGAGGAGGAGCCTTCGCAACGGGCGTCTCTTCCCCGGTTGTCGCCTGCCATCGCATGGCGAAGTGCGATGCGACGTCCGCGACCGCCGGGCCACGCAGTCGCGCGGCCGCGTCGTGC
Source organism: Candidatus Dormiibacterota bacterium (assembly GCA_963717185.1). Classification (GTDB taxonomy): domain Bacteria; phylum Chloroflexota; class Dormibacteria; order Aeolococcales; family Aeolococcaceae; genus Aeolococcus. The sequence goes on from CAVQVY010000027.1 coordinate 75,947, forward strand.
CATCCCAGGGTGTGGTGGTTGGATGTGGGGCGCGGTCGTAGCGGTCACCGGCGAGATCGGTGAGGTCGATTCCGCCCACGAACGCGGTGTCGCCGTCGACGATGACCAGCTTCTCGTGGTGGCAGTGCATCGGCCGGTTGCGCTGGTCCAGCGCGCCGCGGATGCGGGTCCCCTCGATGAGCGTGTCGAGCGCCGACCTCGGCCTCGGCGCGGGTTGGATGGAACAGCCGGAATGGCGCCCCGCCCATACCAGGACCCGGACGTCGACACGCTCGGCGATGTCGGCGAGGAGGTCGCGGACGGTGACGACCGCGGGCTCGCGCTCGAGCGCGAACGACGGGCTGATGGCCCAGCCCGCGACCTGCACGGATCGCCGCGCCGAGCGAACCGCGGCCGCGACGGCGGGAAGCGCGGCCGCGCCGTCGACGTACACCTCGAGCTCGTTGCCATCGCTCGTGACGGTTGCCCCACCTGCCCATCCGCCGCCACGGCCCTCGAGCGCGCGAGTCCAACCGAGGCGGGCGAGACGACGGGCGTGGTGACGGCGCTCGACGTCCTCGATGACGTTGCCGAGCCGCCTGTCGAGACTGCCGAGGACGTCCATCGCGGCTCTTCTACCACCTCGATCGCTTCCGTTGCTGGGGTTGCGCAGGGTGTACAAGTACGCGGTGGACGCCCGCAGCCGCCTGGCCCTGTGCGTCGCGGTCGGGCTGGTGGCCGCAGTTCCGGCGGCCATCCTGACGAACTGGCAGGTCGCCGTGCTGGTGGGCTGGGACGTGACCGCGCTGCTGTTCATCACCCTCATCTGGCGGGCGACGAAAGACAAGGACAGCGCCGCCACCAAGGCGCAGGCGATCAAGGAGGACGACTCGAGGGTGGCTGCGGACGCGATCCTGGTGGGCGCATGCGTGGCCAGCCTCGTCGGTGTGGCGTTCGCGCTCGTCGAGGCCGCGAGCGCGCAGGGAGCTGCCCACACCGGCATCGCCGCCGTCGCAGTGCTCAGCGTGGTCCTGTCGTGGGCTTCCGTCCACGCCGTGTTCACGCTTCGCTACGCCCACATGTTCTACACCGACGGCGGCGGCATCGACTTCCACGCCGGCCACTACCTGCCGACGTACGGCGACTTCCTCTACGTGGCCCTCACGATCGGGATGACGTTCCAGGTCTCCGACACCGACCTCACGGGGATGGCGATCCGTCGTGCCGCCATCCGCCACGCTCTCCTGTCGTACCTGTTCGGCGTCGTGGTGGTGGCGATCACCATCAACGTGGTGGCAAGCCTCCTCACCAAGTGACGCCCGCGCCAGCTGGGCCGAGTGCTCAGGGTTGCGCGCGCACCCGTCGCCGGCGTCGTACCAGTGCCGTGGCGCCGGCCAGGCCAACACCTGAGAGGAGGAGCAGCGCGGTGGCCGGCGCCTCGGCAACGACGGCGGGAACGAACGCCACCGGGCTGGTGTTGCCTCTGTCGAGGTCCTTCATCAGGTTGGTGACATCCGGCGTGCCCCAGCCCGACGCGTAGTCCCAGCCGGTTTGCGAGCACGAGTAGGCCCTGGATTCGGCTCACAGGACGAGACGGTGTTCGTGTTCCCGGCTTGGCCGATGTCGAAGAAGTCGTTGCGCGTAGCGGGTGGCGTCGGTGTTGTTGGCGTAGATCGCCGGCGTGGCGAAGCCGATGCGGCCGGGATTCGACGAGGCCGCCTGGATGCGCGTCCACATGCCCAGCCACAGCGGTGAGCTGAGGCTGGTCCCTCCACCGGCGAAGTACCCGTTGCTGAGGATGTCACCGGACTGTGCGGCGACGTCGGGAAGCCCGCGGCAGTACGTGCCCGGCGGGTACGTGGCGAAGTTCGGCGACGTCGGCGCCTCCCAATTGGTCGTGCATGGATAGTCGCACGCCGGCGCCGACGTCGGCTGTCCGTTTCAAAGGCGCCCTGTCTGCCAGGCGGCGCGGCGATCTAGAGGCTGGTGCCACCGCCGCTGTACGGCCACGAGTACTCGAAGGCACGCGTCGCCGGCGCGGGTGCTCGAACCGGCTCCGCCGTTCCAGTAGAGGACCGTGCCACCGACGGTGGTGACCTACGTTGCTGCTCGACGGGTAGTTGTTGATCTGGGAGCCCGAGGGCGTGACCCCGTTGAGCGCGGTGTCGGCGTCGGACGCGCAGCCGTTGGCGCCGAGGTCGCCGGCGCGAGTTGAACATGGTGCGGCCGAGCTCGACCGCCTCCTTGAGCGAGGCCTCGTAGAGCGTCCTGGTTGGGGTTGCCGATGATCTCCCCCACCGGTCCCTGGGCGGGGTTGCCGGGCCGCCCGGCCTGGCTGCCGGTGAGCGGCGTGGCCTCGCAGCCGGCGAAGGAGGAGCTGCCCTGCCGGGGACCGTTGACGTCGCTGTCCCAGCGCGTTGTAGGCGGCGAGGATGTCGGGGTCCTGGCCGTTCTTGCCGAAGTACAGGTGCTCACGGTCGGCCTTCGGGGCCATGCCCGTCGACGCCGGCATGTCGAGCGTCCACTCGCCCGTGCCGGAGTGTCCGTGATCGTGTTCTGCTGGAGCCGTAGCGGTCGATCACGATCGGCATCTTCGGAAGGCCGTAGTGCGTCTCGTCGGTGCGCAGCGTCCCGAGGAGGTCGGTGCTCGAGCAGACGAGGGTCGCGGTCGGTCGGTTGGAGGCTCCGACGGCTCGGTGCAGCCCCAGCCGAAGATGGCCATGCTGCTCGCCTGGCCCCGTGGCGGTATGCTGCGGGCAGGTCGTAGATCGACCAGAGGTCCTGCGGTGTCGTCGAGCCGATGTTGGTCCCGGGTCCCGGGACCGCGGCTTGCGGGCTGGAGGCTCCGCACCGCGGCGACCGCGGCGTCTGTGGATCTGCATGCGAGCGTTCGCATGTGCGGCGATAGTCCTGCAGGCCCGCTGACGGCGAGGACCCCGAGGTCCGCCGGAACCGTTGGCGGCCGCCGTGTTGGCGTAGAAGTCCGTCGCCGTTGACGGAGTACGTGTCGATCGTCGTCACCGGAACAGCGACTCGCACGAGCGCTGCGGGCCCTCGGCGAGGACGTACTCGGTGCTGCCCGCCACCGGCGTCGTGGACGGCCCGCGCAGCGCTCAGCCAGCGTCAGGCACGCTCGTACCGGGCGTGCGACGACGCCGAATCGCTGCTGCCAGTCGGCGATGCCGAGGAACTGCCGGAAGTCGGGACTCGCAGGGTTGTACACGTCGGCGAGGTACGCGTTCTCCCCGGCAGGGTCCGGGCGCGCGAGCGACACGCCGATCCCAAGCCGGGCCGTGGGATCGTAGACGCCCGTCGGGGTCAGGGTGTCGAGGCCGCGCAGAACGTCTGCGGACACCTGGACGGTGCCGGTGCGTCCGTCGTAAGGGTCTGCGCTGGCGGTGCTGGCATGCCCCGCGATCGGCGGTGAGATGCAGGCAGCCGCAGCGGCCGACACCAGGATCACCAGTGCGCGCCGCCGCGCCGTGCTTGCTCTCAACACCATCCCGGTCTCCCTTCCTTCGCGCACTGGGCATCCTGCCGCTGGCACCTCCTTAAACGCCGCTGCCGCCGCAAACCTTGCGGCGCGGGTAGGGCTATGCGGAGGCGGACGCCTCGGAGGGGAGCGCGGTCTCGAGGAAGCGCAGCCAGTTGCCGCCCATCACGCCGTCCGCCTCGGCCGCGCCGAAGCGTTTGCTGAGTGCCGCCCGGAGAGCGGGCAGCTCAGACAGCGAGCTGATCGCCGCCAGGTCGGAGCCGAAGCCACCGTCGAGGTCGGACCCCAGGCCGACGAACCGGGTGTCGCCTGCAACTCGTGCGAAATGGGCGGCGTGGTCGACGACGTCGCGGATCGTGGCGGGCGGTCTCGCGGTGAGGTGGCCGCTGAACAGGCTCACGCCGAGGAGCCCATCGCGCGACGCCACCTCGCGGATCACTCGGTCCGGCAGCTGGCGCTGCCGGTCGCACAGCGCCCGGGCGCCCGCGTGGCTGGCGATCAGCGGACCGTGCCAGAGCTCGAGCGAGTCGCGCACCGAACGGTCGGCCATGTGACTGAGGTCGAGCACCAGCCGATGGCGCGCCAGCGCGCGAAGCAGCGCGCGCCCGGCGTCGGTGAGGCCACCTGGCGCGTTGGTGCCGCCGCAGTAGCGGGTGCGCGCCCACGCCGGTCCGACGACACGAAGCCCGCGGTCGAACCATTCGCCGACCTGGCGGGGAGTCTCGATGGGGTCGGCGTTCTCCATGAGCAGCACGGCGGCGAGCTGTCCGGGCCGCCAGGTGCGCACGTACTGGCGCAGCTGCTCGCGCGTGCGGATCAGCGAGAGGCCGACGCTCTCGTAGTAGCTGAATTGGGCGCGTCCGAGCAGGTGGGCCTCGCGCGCGGTCGAGTAGCCATAGGGCAGGTGCAACCAGCGTATGCCCGCCGGCGCGGTGAAGATCGTCGCGAACACCAGGCCGACGCCGGCGTCGGTCAGCGCCTGCCGGCTGACCATGTAACCGGGAGCGGGCGCGCCGGTGAAGCCGCGTCCCTCGGCCAGCGCGTTCCAGGCGATGTCGTGGTGGGCGTCGACGATCATGGTCATGACCGCACCGATTGTGCGGCCATGACCGGCCCGGACCTAGAGCGTGGCAACTCCGCGGTTGCGCCGGCGCGTGACCACGGCGACCATGCCGGCGCCGCCGATGACGAACAGCGAGACCAGGGGCGCCTCGGCGACCACGGCGCTGGCGACAGCGCAGCTCTGGCCGGTGAGGCTGGTGCCGTTGGTCTGCTGGATGAAGAGCGGACGGCTGGTCGCCGCGCTCGGGTCCGTGGTGGTCTCACCGCTGGCGATCATCACGCACCCGTTCTGGTCGACGGCGTTGGTGAAGAAGTCGCCGAGGCGCCGGTCCTGCCCGGTGGCCACGCAGGTGGTGCCGCTCTGGCACATGCCGCCGTTGTGGACCGGTGCGCCCAACGGGTCGTTGGGACCGAGGATCGTCGGCGTCGCCGTGTTGGCGCCGAAAACGTTGCTCTCGAGGATCGACACGTTGCCGGTGCCGCTGTCGGGATTGGTGGCGCCGTCGTACTGGTACCAGACCACCGAGACGTTGCCGGCGCCCGCGGCGGTCGAGGGCACCGTGAGCCACGGCCAGAACGCGCTTGCCGGGCGCCGTGATGGTGATCGGGGTGGTGAACCCGGCGGCTGTGTTGTGGAGGTCGAGCGTCGACAGCTTGATGGCGTTGTTGAGGTTGCCATTGGTGTCGGTGGTGGCGGTGTCCCACACCAGGTAGACGCGGTCATTGGCGTCGATCCCGATCGCGGGCCAGTGCGCGAACACCTGATTTGTTCCCGGCACCTCGAACTGCTGGGGGAACTGCGTGACCGTCGAGGAGGTCGCGAACGCCGCGTCGGCGTTGGGAAGGATGCTGATGCCGACGCCCGGGGTGTTGTCCGCGTTGGTGAAGAAGGCGGGGTCGACCAGCGACCCGTGGTAGCCGTCATTGGTGACGTTGTGGTCGTAGAAGAGCTTGCCCGCAGCCGAGTATGTTCCGCCGCGGCTGGTGATGCTCGAGGTGCCGTAATCGCTGATCCCGGGACCGGTCGACTCCGGACTGGGATCGCTCGAGGTCGGCATGCCGGACGCCCCCTGGCACTGCAGGGTGGTGACACCACTGGTGGGAGTGGTGATCACGCCCTTGAAGATCTCGTGGCCACTGCTGAGGCTCGGGTCGGCATCGATCGTGGTGTCGGTGGCGAGAAAGACCTCGCCCGAGGTTCCGCCGGCCAGCCAGGGGCGGTCACCGCTGTGGCAGTTGTTGTTGCCGACAGGGAAGCTCCGGCCGCCGTCGTTGGAGGCGAAGACGGCGTCGTTGGCGAGGTCGATGCCGGTGTTGTAGAGCCAGCCGCCCTCGTCCGTCGTCCAGTCGGGGTCGCTGAAGCCGAGGCCGAACGGGCTGGTCGGTCCCGTCGAGCCGACGCCGTTCTCGACCACCGTGGTGCGGCTCCAGCTCGCACCCTGGTTGGTCGACGTCCAGACGTTGACCTGGTTGCTGTAGCTGCACGCGTACCCCGACGGAAGGGTCTGCGGCGGCACCGTTGGGGTGGCACACAGGTTGGAGGTGTCGGACGAGACGAGCCCGTCCCGGAACAGGTGGGTGGTGCCCTCGTGCGACGTGTAGGCGAGGTCCGCGCCGTTGATGTTGTTGCTGTAGTAGGTCACCAGCGGCTCGCCGCCGGCGAGGGTCGGGTCGACGGTGAAGTGCGTCCACCCGGGAGGATCGGGGCTTGCGGCGTGGCCGATCACCGGCAGCGCGGCCATGGCGGCGACGGTGGCGACCCCGATGGTGATGAGCCCGGTACGGCGACCGCGGCTGGGACGGCGTGTGGCGCCATGGCGTTCAGTCATCTGCCCCTTCCTCTGGCCCTGCGCCGCAGCCAGTGGCTGGGCGCGGACCTCTTCCCTTCGCGCGGGAGGTTACTCCATCCGCGCCGCTAGCGGTGCCGGGTTCGTGCCTTCGCTGAGGGCCGCCTTGCTTGACGCGCAGTTCCGGCAAGCTCCGTGTCGCTCGGGTCACCAGTGCTGGGGTCGCCGGCGACCAGGTCGACGTACTCGAGCAGCCGCGCGACGTTGATCGGCTTGGTGATGTAGCCCGCGGCCCCGGCGGCCAGGAATCCGTCGATGCCGGAGGGGATGGCGTCGGCGCTCACGATCACCACGGGGATCGCTCGCGTCCTCTCGTCCGCCTTGAGGCGGCGCAGCACCTCGTCGCCGTCGATGTCGGGCAGGTTGACATCGAGGAGCACCAGGTGTGGCGCGTGCTCCCGGGCGAGGTCGAGCGCGAGCTCACCCAGCATCGTCGAGACCAGCTCGATGCCGGGCCGCAGCCGCGTGAAGAAGCTCTGCATCAGCTCGATGTTGACGAAGTTGTCCTCAACGTACAGGACCCTGCGCGAGCCCGGCCTGGTGACGGGCGCCGGTGCGATGGCCGGTGTGGGTTCGAGGTGAGCAGGGCTCGGGCTGGCGGTGAGCCGGATCGAGAGGGTGGTCCCCGAGCCCGGCGTGCTCTCGACGGCGAGCGTGCCGCCCATGGCCTCGACCAACTGGCGCGAGATGCCCAACCCGAGGCCGGTGCCCTCGACGGTGCGAGCCACGCCGAGGCGCTCGAACGGGGTGAAGATGGATGCGAGGTCGGCGGCGGCGATGCCGTGCCCGGTGTCCGCGACGTCGATCCGCACAGCGGCCTGGTCGGCCTCGACGACGCGGATGACGACCTCGCCACCGGTCCGGTTGTACTTGATGCCATTGGCCACCAGGTTGAGCATCACCTGCCGGATCGCCTGGTTGTCGCCGAGCGCGACGTGGGGACGGCTGCCCGCCAGGTCGGTGCGCAGAGCGACGTCGTACCTGGCGCCCAACGGCTGCATCAACGCGACGGCCTCCAGGATGACGGCGTCGACGTCGACAGGCTCCACCGAGAGCCGCAGCGCGCCCTTCTCGAGGCGCGACACGTCGAGCACGTCGTTGATCAGGGACAGCAGGTGCTTGCCGCCCTTCTCGATCGCCGCCACGTAGCCTCGCTCAACCTCCGGGAGCGTCGACATCTCGAGCAGCTCCGCGTAGCCGAGCACCGCGGTCAGCGGCGTGCGCAGCTCGTGGCTCATGCGCGACAGGAAGTCGGTCTTGGCGGCGCTGGCAACCTCGGCGACCTTGCGGGCTCGGCGCAGCGCGGCCTCATACCGCACCCTCTCCACGATGCGTCCCAGGACCGTCCCCACCTGGACCATGACGTCGAGCAGCATCCGGTCCGCCTCGAACGGCGTCTCGGAGAAGAACTCCAGGACGCCGCACACCTCGTCGCCGACGATGATCGGGAAGCCGGCGACAGCGCGCATGTGCTCCTCGTCGACCAGCGAACATCGGACGCGGTCGGCATCGTCGTCGGAGAGCATGCGGACGTCCGCGATGTGCTCCGGCTTCCCGCTGGCGAACACCCGGCCGGGCACACCAACCTCCGCGGCGAAGGTGACCCCATGGTGGCGTCGGCGCAGACCAGCGCGACGGCTGGGGTCGTCGATGTGCCAGATCCCGCTGGAGACCAGGACTCGGTCCCGGTCGGCGTCTGGGAGCAGCGCGTGCCCCACCGTCCAGCCGGTCTGCCGGCAGACCTCGTCGACGGTCGTCTGCAGCGCGTGGGTCAGCGAGGTAGGGGCGCCGTTGGCGGCCACCGACACGACCTGGAGCAGCTGCAGGAAGGCATTGCGACGCTCAAGCTCGGCCTCGATGTCCAGCACCTCACAACTGGTACGCGGCCGGCGCCGATCCGTCTGTCTGGAGCCGTACGGATCCCGAGTGTCGTGCTCGACTGTCGCAGGGCTGCGACCGCCTCCCGGTTCGCGGAGCCCGTTAGCCTCGCAGGCGGCGCCACCAGGGCAGCGCGCGGATCCGCTCCAGCTCGGCGGTGGCGGCGTCGGCGACCTGCATCTGCTGGTGCAGGAGGCTGATGATCTCGCGCTCGCGGTCACGCGCCTCGGTGGCGTCGGAGCGCCGCCCGGCCTGCTCCAGCCCGGCGCGCTCGCGCCAGGTCCGCAAGCCAACCCGCAGCGTCGCGATGCGACGGTCGCGGTCGGCGAGCTCGGTGCGCAGACGGATCATCTCGACGAAGGTGTCGATGGCCTGGAGCTGGAGGGCGAGCACCACCGGGGTGTCGTCGAGCGGGGCCGGGGCACGGCGCGCGCTCGGGCCCGTGCCGACCAGCTCGACGATGCGCTTGCGGGTGGCCTCGATGGACCCGGGGGGGCGGCGTGCATGGCCATGGGATCTCCTGGAAGGACGTGGGGAAGGACGAAGAGACCTCGCTGGGCCTGACCGTACACCGGAACGGCCACGCGTGCACGAATCCAGCGGCTACTGAGCCCTACCGATGATCTCCTCGAGGTGCCCCGCGAGCGCAGCCGTCTCGCCCGGCTCTCCGCGACCGACCAGCTCGGCGACAGTGTCGAGCACCTCCCGGCGCAGCGCCGGTTCCAGCGCGACCGCGTCGGCCTCCGGCACCTGGTCCGCCACCCCCGCGCTCACGTGCCCGGTCGCCGCCAGCTCGGTCGCTGCCAGCGACGCCACCGCCGCATCCAGCTCCTCCTGCTCGTGAGCGAGGCGCGCCTCGAGGTCCGCGATCAGTGCGGCGGTGCGCTGCTCGGCCGCGGTTGCTGCGGCAGCGGCCGATGCGGCCTGCGTCTGCCGCCGCCAATCCCTGACGACACGCCGGCGCCCGGCGCGACCGCTCAGCGCGGTCGAGACCAGGAGAACAGCAGTCACCACCAGGCCGGCGATCGCCCAGCCCGACAGGGTGGAGGCGAGCCGCGGGTTGTCGGCCCGGGTGGCACCCCAGGCAACCGCTATCAGGAAACCCGAGAGCCACCCGATGGTGACCACTCCGAGAGAGCGTCCCACAAAGTCATTCTGCCAGCGTGTCACCGGCCGCCGCGACGCGGTTCGCAGCGGCCGCGGCAACCGCGCCGTCCGTGCGCGGCGGGAGTCACCGCCCCGCTACGCTCCGCTCGTGGCCCACGATCTCGACGACTACTGCGCCGCCAATCAACCGCGATTCGTCGACGAGCTGATCGAGTTCCTGCGCATCCCCAGCGTGTCGGCTCAGCCGGACCACGCGCCCGACGTCCGGCGTAATGCCGAACATCTCGCCGCTGCCGCGCGCGACGCCGGGTTCGCCACTGTCGAGGTGGTCGACACGGGCGGTCATCCCGCGGTGTACGCGGAACGAATCGTCGATCCGTCGCTGCCCACCGTGCTGGTGTACGGGCACCACGACGTGCAACCGGTGGACCCGCTCGACGAGTGGATCTCACCGCCCTTCGAGCCGCAGGTCCGTGACGGTCGCCTGTACGCGCGCGGCGCGGTCGACGACAAGGGCCAGGTGTACATGCACATCAAGGCGGTCGAGGCGCACCTGCGCACCCGTGGTGAGCTGCCCATCAACCTGCGCCTGATCGTGGAGGGCGAGGAGGAGGTGGGTTCCACCCATTTCGAGGCGCTGGTGGGCGACCTCGGCGACCGGCTCACCGGTGATTTCGCAGTGGTCTCCGACACCGGGATCTTCGCGCGCGGCGTGCCGTCGCTGACGGTGGGATTGCGCGGGCTCGCCGGTGTCGAGGTGGAGGTGAGGGGGCCGTCCGTCGACCTCCACTCGGGGCTGTTCGGTGGTGCGGTGCAGAACCCGGTCGAGGCCCTGGCCAGGATGCTCGCCTCACTCAAGGACCCGGTCACCGGCCGGGTCACCGTCCCGGGCTTCTACGACGACGTGGTCGAGCCCACGCCGGCCGAGCGCGACGTCTACCGGTCTCTGCCGTTCGACGAGGCGGAATTCCGCGCCACCGCAGGCGGCATCTCGGAGACGGTGGGGGAGGAGGGGTGGTCCGTGCTCGAGGCGCGATGGGTGCGCCCCACCCTCGAGATCAACGGGATCTGGGGTGGGTACCAGGGCCCCGGCGGCAAGACCATCGTTCCCGCCCACGCCGGGGCCAAGATCACCTGCAGGCTGGTTCCCAACCAGGATCCGGAGCAGGTCGCCGAGCTGGTCGCCGACGCTCTGCTCAAGGCGACGCCTCCGGGTGTCACCGCCGACGTCACGGCGCGCGGCGGCGGCAGGCCGGTCGTCACCCCGTCCGACCACCCCGCCGTCCGCGCCGCGTCACGCGCCATGGCTGCCGTGTTCGGGGTCGAGCCGGTGATCATCCGGGAGGGCGGCTCGATCCCCCCGGTTGAGGTGATCCAGCGGGTCCTGCGAATGCCCTCGGTGCTGGTCGGAGTCGGGTTGCCCGACGACCACATCCACGCTCCCAACGAGAAGTTCGACCTCGACCACTACGCGATGGGGATCAGGATCCTGGCGCGTCTGTGGGACGAGGTCGCCGCGGGAGCCGTATGAGCGGACAGCCCCCGCCCGACGACCGCGATCCGCTCGAACCGCCGTCGCCTGTGAACGCGGGGCCGCCGGCGTACCCGAGCCAGTTCTCGTACCCGGTGGCCGCGCCCGCCCCCGAGCTGGTCGGAGGCGGCCCGGCACCGGGGGTTGCGTACGCGGGCTTCGGCTGGCGCCTGCTCGGCTACGTGCTCGACGTCATCATCGTGTTCGCGATCGAGGCGCCGGTCACCATCCCCTTCGTGTACATCCCCATCGCCCAGTACTACCGTGACCACGTCGCGCCGGCGGGCCAGACGGTCGCCACCCTGCCCGCGGACCTGGCCAACCGCTTTCTCCTGATCAGCCTGTTCGGGGCGCTCGTCAGTGCGGTGTACTTCGGCGGCATGGTGGCGTGGCAGGGCCGCACCCTCGGGCAGCGTGCCATGGGCATGTACGTGGTGCGCGCCGAGGACGGCGGCCGGCTTCCCATCGGCCGCGCCTACCTGCGCGCGGTCATCTTCTGGGGACCCGGCGTGCTCGGGCTGGTCCCGGCCGCCGGCTCGATCGCCGGCTTGATCGCGCTCATCGGTCTCCTGTCGGCGGCCTGGGACCGGCGCAAGCAGGGCTGGCACGACAAGCTGGCACGCAGCCTGGTGATCAGACGGGTTCCGCTGTGAGCCCGGGCATGGGGGATCGACCGGGCGGCGCCGGCCTCATCGAGGCGGTCGACGCGCTGGAGGTGCTCGAACTTGCGCGGCAACCCCACGCTGGCGGTTCGGGTCTGGCTCACCGGCGGCACCCTGGGGACGGCGCTGGTGCCGAGCGGGGCGAGCACCGGTGTCCACGAGGCGGTCGAGCTGCGTGACGGTGACCCGGCGCGGTTCGGCGGCAAGGGCGTGCTCACCGCGGTGCGCAACGTCGTCGAGGTGATTGGCCCCGCAGTGGCCGGGTTGGATGCGGACGACCAGCGCACGCTCGACGACACCCTGGTGGCCCTCGACGGCACACCAAACAAGGGCCGGCTGGGCGCCAACGCCCTCCTCGGCGTCAGCCTCGCGTCCGCCCACGCCGCCGCAGCCTGCGCCGGGGTGCCGCTGTACCGTCACCTCGGTGGGGACGGCGCGACGGTTCTGCCCGTGCCGCTTCTCAACGTGCTCAACGGTGGACTCCATGCGCAGACCAGCGTCGACTTCCAGGAGTTCATGTTCGCGCCGCTGGGGTTTGCCACGTTCGCCGACGCGCTGCGCGCCGGCAGCGAGTGCTTCCACGCGCTCCGCGCGGTGCTCCACGACCGTGGCGAGACCACCGGCCAGGGCGACGAGGGCGGGTTCGCGCCCAGCCTGCGCCACAACGAGGAAGCCGTCGAGGTGCTGCTCTCGGCGATCGACCGCGCCGGCTACACCGCGGGCGTCGACGTGGCGTTGGCGCTCGACCCTGCGGCGTCAGAGCTGTACTCCGAGGGGCGCTACCACCTGCGCGGCGAGGGGCGTGTGCTCGAGCCGCTCGAGCTGGTCGACCTCTGGGAGTCGTGGGTGGGGCAGTACCCGATCGTGTCCATCGAGGACGGCATGGCAGAGGATGACTGGGAGGGCTGGGCGGCCCTCACCGAGCGGCTCGGCTCGCGGTTGCAGCTGGTCGGCGACGACGTCTTCGTCACCAACGTGTCCCGCCTGCGCCAGGGGTTCGAGCGCGGCGTCGCCAACGCCCTGCTGGTCAAGGTGAACCAGATCGGCACACTGACGGAGACGCTCGATGCCATCGCGCTCGCCTCCGCCCACGACTACGCGTCGGTGATCAGCCACCGCAGCGGTGAGACCGAGGACACCACCATCGCCGACCTCGCAGTTGCGGTCAATGCCGGCCAGATCAAGGCGGGAGCGCCGTCGCGGTCGGAGCGGGTGGCCAAGTACAACCGGCTGCTGCGCATCGAGGCGGAGCTGGGTGCGTCGGGACGGTACGCGGGCCGCGCCGCGTTCCGCCTCCTCCACGAGCCGGCGGCGCGCACGGAGTGACCGACGACGCCCGGCTGGCGGCGATGAGGGCCGGCGCCCTGCCGTCCAGCGGTGTCGAGGGAGCCGACCTGGTGGCGCCACCGTCGCTCTCCTCCGCACGCTCCTACCCTGACCTCGACGCGCTCGACGCCGCCATCGAGGCCGATCCCCGCGCGTACCGCCGTCACGGCAACGAGAGCGTGGCGCTGCTGGAGTCGACGCTGGCGACGTTGGAGACTTCGCCGGGGACGGCCACGCCGGTGGCTCGCGTCACCGCCAGCGGCCAGGCCGCGCTGCTGCTGCTGGTGAGCGCCGCTGCCATGAGCGGCCGGCGCAGGGTGGTGCTGGTGCGGCCGTGCTACGGCGCCACCGAGGCACTGCTCTTGGGTCCGCTGGCGGCGATGGGCGTGTCCACCACCGTCGTGGACCTGCCACCGGCGGGGCAGCCTGTCGACGCCGGCGCGCTGGTGGCCACGGTGGCGGGGGAGGACGTCGCCCTGGTTGTGGTCGAGGTTGTCACCAACCCGCTGCTCACTGTCGTCGACGTGCCCGCGGTGGCTGCTGCCGCGCACCAGTGCGGCGCGGTCTGCCTGGTGGACAGCACCGTCGCGACCCCGTTCCTGTTCCAACCGCTCGCCCACGGCGCCGACCTGGTGATGCACAGCCTGACCAAGCACCTCGGCGGTCACAGCGATGTGCTCGGTGGAGTTGCGATCGCCGCCGCCGACAGCGAAGCGGCCGGCTGGCTCGACTCCACCAGCCGCACGCTGGGCGCGGTGCTGTCGCCGTTCGACGCGTGGCTCACCATGCGCGGACTGCGCACCGCTCCCTTGCGGGTCGAGCGCGGCAGTGCCACAGCCGCGTCGCTGGCAGTCGCGCTGGTCGACCATCCCGCCGTCCTGGCCGTGCACCACCCCGCCGCGCCGGGCCGCGCCGACGCCGCGGTGGCGGCGCGACTGCTGCCGCGCGGGATCGGTCCGATGCTCAGCCTCGACATCCGCGGCGGACGGCCGGCAGCCGGCCGTGTGGTGCGCAAGCTCGACGGCATCCGGCTCGCCGCCACCTTCGGGGACGTCAGCACCACCGTCTCGCACCCGGCCACCACGTCACACCGCAACTTCAGCGCAGAGGCTCGCGAAGCACTGGGAATCTCCGACGGCCTGCTGCGCTTCAGCGTCGGGATCGAGGATGAGGCGACCCTGCGGTCCGAGCTGCTGGCGGCGCTGTCCGCGGCGGGCTGAGGCCGCCATGCTGGGCCGTACCATGGAGCCGGCGCCCACCATCGACCACCGCGGAGGCACCCATCAATGGCTGTGATCCGACTGTCCAACGGGTCCGACCTTGCGGTCAAGCTGTCCGTTGCCGACACCATCGCGGCAATCCAGATCACCAGCGGCACGCCCGATTTCGTCGAGCTGCCCGGCGAGGAGGGCCCGATCCACCTGCGTCCGGCCGGCGTCATCGCGGTGATCGAGGACACCCGTCGCGGGACCGCCGGGTTCCGTTTCGGAGCGGCGCGCGAAGCCGAATAGGCCGGCGCAGACGGCGGTCTGCGCTTTCCCAACGATAATGGCGCCATGCCCGAGACCACGCGTGGGGCACCACCGGAGCGCGTGGCCCCGGTGACGCTCGGCACATCGATCCTCGCCGGAATCGGCAACACGCCGCTCCTGCGCATCCATCTCTTCGAGCGCGAGTGCCCCGGGGTCGCCGTGTACGGCAAGGCGGAGTTCCTCAACCCGGGCGGTTCGGTCAAGGACCGCGCGGCCCTGCGCATGATTCGCGACGGGGAGGCGTCGGGTCAGCTGACTCGCGAGCGGGTCATCCTCGACAGCACCAGCGGCAACACCGGCATCGCCTACGCGATGGTCGGCGCGGCGCTCGGCTACCGGGTGCGGCTGGTGATGCCGACCAACGTCAGCGACGAACGCAAGACGATGATCGCGGCCTACGGGGCTGACATCGTGTACAGCGACGCGCAGGAGGGCAGCGACGGCGCCATCCTGCTCGCCCAGCAGATGTTCCGCGCCGACCCCGGGCTGTACTACATGCCCGACCAGTACAACAACCCGTCCAACTGGAAGGCGCACTACGACGGCACCGGCGCGGAGATCTGGAGGCAGACGGAGGGCACGGTCACACACTTCGTCGCGGCGCTGGGAACCAGCGGCACCTTCATGGGCACATCGAGGCGGCTGCGCACCGAGCGCCCGGACATGGTGTGCATCTCGGTGCAGCCCGAGGACCCCTGGCACGGCCTCGAGGGCATGAAGCACATGCCCACCGCGATCGTGCCCGGGATCTACGACCCCGCGCTGGCCGATGACAACCTCTGGGCGCCGACGGAGGCGTCGTACGAGCTGGCACGCGACCTCGCCCATGGCGAGGGAATCCTGGTGGGCCACTCCAGCGGCGCAGCGCTGTGGGGAGTTCGCGAGACCGCACGGCGCATCGAGCGGGGCGTCATCGTCACGGTTCTCTGCGACGGTGGCAGCCGCTACCTGAGCACCGGGCTGTACGGCGGGCGGGCGTGACCGGCATCGGCGACGTCGGCGTCGCCGCCGCTGCGGACGCACGCATCCGGGCGCTCGGCAGCGCGGCCTACCCCGACGAGGGCTGCGGTGTGCTGGTCGGCCGTCTCGCCGGCGGGCGGGTCGAGGTCGTCGATGCCACCTCGGGCCGGAACATCAACACCGAACGCTCGCGCGACCGGTACCTCCTCGACCCCGCCGACATCGTGCGCGCGGATCGCGCCGCCCGCGCCGCCGGTCTTGACGTGGTCGGTTTCTGGCACAGCCACCCCGACCACCCGGCGCGTCCCTCGCAGTTCGACACCGACCACGCCTGGGTCGACTACGTCTACGTCATCGTCAACACCACCGCCGGCGGCGCGGGTGACCTCAACGGCTTCACGCTGGCCGACGAGGGTGGCCCGTTCGAGCAGCTGTCATTGACGGTCGCCCCTGCCGAGGAGGCGAGCCGATGACCCGGCGCTGCGACCGTGCGCAGCCGGCCGCGTCGCCGCCGCCGCAGCCGACGATTCGGACCTCGCCCCGCCGTCAGGGATCGTCGCCATCGTGGGACGACCCAACGTGGGCAAGTCGACGCTCTTCAACCGCTTCACCGGGCAACGCCACGCCATCGTCGACGAGCTGGCGGGCCTCACCCGCGACCGCCTGTACGGGGTCACCGAATGGCGGGGGCGGCGCTTCACCGTCGTCGACACCGCGGGGCTGGACAGCACGATGGTGCGCGACGACCCGGGGCTGGCCGTGCTGACCGCTGGAACCCAGCAGCAGGCTCGGCTGGCCATCGCCGAGGCGGACGTGTGCGTGCAGCTCGTCGACGTCCGGGCGGGCGTGACCGCGCTCGACGAGGACGTCGCCAACATCCTGCGCACCGGTGGCAAGCCGGTGCTGCTGGTGGGGAACAAGGCGGACAGCCCGGCCAACCCGCACTACTCGCACGAGCTGTACCGGCTCGGGCTGGGCGAGCCCATGCTGATCGCCGCCCTGGTGGGCACCGACACCGGCGACCTTCTCGACCGCATCGTGGAGGAGCTGCCGCCGGCGCCGAGGAGGCGGCGACGCGCCGAGCCGAGGCGACGACGCTGAGGCTGGCGATCGTCGGCAAGCCCAACGTCGGCAAGTCCTCCCTGCTCAACGCGCTGGTGGGGCGGGAGCGGGCCCTGGTCTCGCCGGTGGCGGGGACAACCCGGGACGCGGTCGACACCATGATCGAGCGACGAGCGGGACGGTGCGGCTCGTCGACACCGCAGGCATCCGCCGCCGCGGAGTGGTCGGCACGGATGTCGAGCACTACAGCCTGCTCCGTGCGCTGCGTGCGCTGGAGCGGAGCGACGTCGCCGTGGTGGTGGTCGACGGCCCGGCGGGGTCGTCGCCCAGGACCGCCACGTCGCCGGCTACGCCGCCGACGCCGGCAAGGGGGTGGTGGTGATCGTCAACAAGTGGGACCTGCTCGACACGGAGACCCGCGCCGACCCCGCCACTCTCAAACGATCCAGGAAGCCTTCGGCTTCGTCCCCGGGGTGCCGGTGCTCACGTGTCGGCGCCTGGAGGGGCGGGACGTGCGCCGGGTGCTCGACGCGGCCCGCCAGGTGGCCGCGGCGCGGAGCATCCGCATCCCCACCGCTGCGCTGAACACGCTGCTGCGCGACGCGTCGAGGCGCACCCGCCCCGGCACGACAAGGGCCGCAAGCTGAAGCTGCTGTACGCCGACCCAGGCGCAGCAGCCAGGCGCCGACGATCGTGCTCTTCGTCAACGACCCCGAGCTGCTCCACTTCGCCTACGGCGGTACCTGGAGAACCGCATCCGCGCGGTCTTCGGGTTCGCCGGGCCGCGCGATCGCCCGGGCCTGGGCGGAGAAGGACGACGGGCGCCGGGCGGGGCGCGACCGCTGATGCGAGTGGCACGCGGTCTCGGCGCAGGGTCGTGGGGGACGGCGTTGGGGCGCTGCTCGGCGCGGCCGGCGGCGAGGTGCGGTTGTGGGCGCGCGACCCGTCGGTGGCGGACGCGATCGCTCGGCCGGCGTCACCCCTGGGTATTTGCCCGGGATCGCGCTGACGCACGCGTGCAGGTCGACGGTGAGCTCAACGCGGCGATGACGCAGGCGGAGGTGGTGATCCTCGCGGTGCCGAGCCACGGCATGCGCGACATCGCCGCGGCGGCGACCCCTGGGCGACGGCGCCTCGTGGTCAGCGCGGCCAAGGGGTTCGAGACTGCAGACGGGGCTCACTATGACCGCGGTGCTTGCGGATGTGCTGGCCGGCACCGGCGCGCCCATCGCCGCCTTGAGCGGTCCCAACATCGCCATCGAGGTCGCCCGCGGGTTGCCCGCCGCCACCGTGGTGGCAACTCTCGACGCTCACGCCGCCGAGACCGTCCGCGACGGGTGCAACGGCGGGACGCTGCGTTTCTACAGCAGCGACGACGTGGTCGGCGTCGAGTACGCCGGCGCTCTCAAGAACGTCGTCGCCATCGCGGCCGGCGTGTGCGACGGGATCGGCGACGGCGACAACGGGAAGGCCGCCGTGATCACGCGCGGGCTCGCAGAGATCGCCCGGCTCGGCGTTCGGGCCGGGGCGCACGGGATGACGTTCGCGGGGCTCGCGGGCCTCGGCGACTGCGTCGTCACCTGCGCCAGCCCGCACTCACGCAACCGCGGCCTCGGCGAGGCCATCGGCCGCGGCACCGCGCCGGCCGATGCCATCGCGGCCAGCCAGATGGTCGTTGAAGGGGTCAACGCGACCAGGGCGGCCCTGCTGCTCGCCGATCGGCACGGTGTCGACATGCCGATCGCGCACGAGATCCACGACATCCTCTTCGCCGGCAAGAGCGTCAGCGCCGCGCTCAATGACCTGATGACGCGCGGGGCGGGGGACGAGCTCCGTGGCTTCGATCCCGGTGGCCCGGCGGCCTGAGCGCGATCACCGGGCGTGCGCTGCGCGGTACAGTGACCGCGCGCACCCGGGTGCCGTGAGGTCACGGACACCCGCTCTTCGGGGAGTAGCTCAGGTGGTTAGAGTACTGGTCTGGGGGACCAGGGGTCGCAGGTTCGAGTCCTGTCTCCCCGAGCTTTTGCGACGGCGGTTCTGCGCGATTCGGAAGTGTCAGTTGAAGCCCTGACACGGACGCAGAGGGATATGAGGAAGGTTATTGCGTGGGCGTTCATGTACTCGCTCGACGGGCTTCTCCCCGACGAGGGCTCCGAGTACTGGCAGTTCTGCTTCGGCCTGCCCGTCGACCCGGCGGAACAGAAGCAGAAACTCGACGTCTTCCAGAGCGCGTACGCGCACATCATGGGCCGCACCACCTACGAGGCCATGTCCGCAGCGTTGTCGATGGCCGACCACCCATTCACCGGCCTCATGAACGCCGGTCGCAAGGTCGTCTTCTCACGGACCCTGAGGACGGCCGAGTGGGTCAACACCGTCATCGCCGCTGGTGACACGACAGAGGAGATCGACAAGCTCCGGCAAGGTGGCGACGGCCACATCGTGGTGTGGGGCGGCGTCGGCTTCTGGCTATCGCTCCTGGAACTCGACCTCATCGACGAGTTCCGCCTGGACCTGCACCCGTACGTCGCCGGCGAGGGCACCCGGCTGTTCGACGGAGTTCCCAAGTCCTACCGGCTCGACCTGGTCTCCAGCACCGAGTTCAGCAACGGGATCATCGCGCTGCACTATCGCCGGCACCGCTGACAGGTCACTCAGCGTTGGATCGAACGCGCTGCGAGCTGAGTGACCTGCTAGCCGAACGCACGTCGACGGCCGTCAATCCGCAAGCAACCGCTGGAGCTTGTGGAGCTGCTCGAACCAGCCCTGCTCAGCGCCGGCCATCGCCTCGGCGGGCGGCATCGGCTCGAAGTAGGACTGACGGATGGTGAGCGCGGTGCCCCCGTCGCGGGCCTCGAAAGTCACCTCGATGAGCGTTGCGAAGAGCTCACCCTGCTCGTCATTGACGGCCCGGCCGCTCATGACGAGGCGGTGCGGACGCTCGATCTCGTAGTACTCACCACCCATGTGGTGGGAGAACTGCCCCTCGGCAGGAAGGAAGTCCGGCCACTCCATTGCGAGCCGGTACGCCCCGCCGACGCGAAGATCCACCTCTGCCGCGGGGCAGCTGAACCCGTTAGGCCACCACCACCTCGTCAGCTGGTCCGGGTCGGTGAAGGCGTCAAAGACCCGTTCGGGCGAGGCCTTGAGGGTGCGCTCGATGACGAGCTGCTTCGTCGGTGTTGCAGATCGGACGTCCACGACGCTGCGGGTCTCAGGCACTGTCGTTCTCCTCAGTAATGGCTGCTTTTGGTTGGACGGCGAGATCGGCTTCGAGCCGGTCCAGGCGTTGAGACCATTCGGTGTGGGCGCGCCGGAGCCAGTCGTCCACCGGGAGCAGGCCCTCCAGGTGAAGCCGCGCTGGACGGCGCTGGCCGTCGCGGGCCCGACCGATGAGGCCCGCGCGCTCCAGCACCTTGAGGTGCTTGGTGATGGCAGGCTGGGTCAGCGTGGAGGCTCCTGCGAGCTCGACGACGCCAGCCTCGCCGGACACGAGGCGCTCGAGGATCGCACGGCGAGTGGGGTCGGCAAGGGCCGCGAATGCGAGGCTCAGGGCGTCGCGACTAGACATTGCTGCTAGGTTATATAACTACCAAGTAAAATGCAAGCCGCCCGTCCTTCGCGGCTGGTGGCGAAGACGAAGCTGAACTCGCGACCTCAGCTTGTGACGCCGGCGTCCGTGGTGCGCAGGCCTCTCAGGGTCTTGGACCGCATCGCCGCTGGACCGATCTGATTCCGCAGCGGACCGAAGCGTGCCCACGCGGCAAGTGCGGTTGCGACCCACAGCGTGGTCGACGCCAGCAGTGCCGACGGCTGGTGATCCAGTGCATCCAGTGCACTCAGGGCAGCGGTCGACGCACCCAGCGACAAGATCATGGCGGCAAAGCCGCCGAGATGAGCGACGAGGAGGCGGAAACGACCGTGAATGCCGAATGTGTAGCGGCGATGAGCCGCCGTGTTGCCCACGGTGGTGACGAGCAGTGCCACGAAATTTGCAGCCAGCGGAGCGAGCGCAGCTTGCAACGCATGGAAGAGCGCGAAGTAGACGATGTTGCTCGCCAGTCCAACGAGCCCGTAGATGACCAGCGTGCGACTGTGGGGGAGTCGGTGCCACATGGCTGCCACCGGTATCCGTCCCACGACAACGCGCTTCACGGCTCGACCGGATGGTTGCTGCCCCGATGCTCGCCGGCCGGTCCGCAGCAGGAGGCTGGTGCTGACCATGACGTCGGATCGCCTTCAGGCGGCCTGATGCCGCAGTGAGCTCGGCAACGCGGCACCCTCAGGGCCGATGGCCACATCGCGCCAGTCCGACACGTCGATCAGGGACGACCCTCGGCGGGTCCGAACAGAACGCGTTGAGTGCCGCATGCCGGAGCCTCCCTTGACGTTCACGGCCGTTCGCCGTTGGTCGCATCGTCCTCGAGCCACCTGACGGACACATGACAGGTTCCCGGGAGCTGGCCGTGAATGCGTGTGGAAATGGGCGCGGGTTGGCGTTGATGCTGATTCATCGCACCACGGCGAGAGCTGTGGACAGCGCGCCCGTTGCGCCACGCACCCGCGCGGGAGCGGTCAGGCGGAAGCGGTTGAGCAGTCGTGCCGGCGGCATCGGCGCATGACCGCAGGGGCGAAGACAGCAGCGCTGGCCATCAACGTGAGCCCAGGCACCCACGGCGCTTCGGCGACCTGGCCCGCTGACGGAGGGCACGCGTACCTGTTGTCGTACTGCCGGCCGCTTCTATGAGGCGTGCCTACCGATCCCGACCCACATGTAACGCTGAGTGGGTGGCACTTCTTGCAGGCTGGCGCAACTGCACCTACGACAAGTGCGGAAATCGCAGGAAACGAGGCTGCGCGATCGTTTACCTGTCACACCGTCAGGCCGAAGAGGGAAACACATACATGCGCGGTCGAATCCTTGTGCTTGCCGTTGCCGCGGGAGCCGCCGCGCTGGCGAGTTCGGCCCAGGTGCACGCGGCGGGATCGCCGACGTTCTCCACTCCGACAGCGCTGACGGGTGCGACTGGCTTTGAGCCCTACATCGCCACCGACGGCCACGGGAATCTTGCTGCACTCGGCGCCACAGGGCTTTCCAAGCGGACAGGGAGCGTACTGGTTCTCACACGACGACGGGGTCACCTGGTCCACGCCGAAGATCCTCGGAGGCCCGACCGGGGGCGGCGACGAGGACGATGTCTTCGCACCGTATGACGGCAGCGCTTACGCGGGCGAGCTGTACATTGCCGACCTCGCCGCCACCCATTCGACGGTCTGCTACAGCATGGACCACGGCACCACCTTCTGGGCCGCCGGCACGGGGCCCAACTCGCCCGCCAACACCCCGGACCCGCAGCAGTGCCAAAGCGATCCCCTGGGCGTGGTGGGCCCGTCGAACGACCGCCAGTGGCTGACCGTCGACAAGGGCGGCCGCGCCTACCTGAGCTACCACGAGTTCACCACTGCGCAGCCGGTTGCCTTCACGACCAGCGACGGGGGCGGCGATGGGTTCGCCACCAGCTGTGGATCGATCATCGACCCCACCAACCCGCTGATCGAGCAGTACGTCCCCCAGGACATCACCGGTGGGACGCTGATCTCCAAGCCAGTGGTCGACGCTGCGGGCAACCTCTACGAGCTGATCACCACCACCACGCAGCAGGAGAACGGCGGAGCCGCCATGAACGGGAGCCTGTCGGGCACGTTCAGTGAGGTGTTCCTGGCGGTCTCAACGGACCACTGCGCCACCTTCAAGGACTACACGGTCTTCGACGGGTACGGGAGCAACCTCCCCTGCAGCCAGGTGCCGACGTGCAACACCGACCAGTTCGGCGACATCTTCAACCAGGTGGCGATCGACTCCGCGGGCAACCTCTACGCCGCCGCGGCCGGCTTCGTCGGCACCACGCCGCAGGCGACGACGACCGATGTCTACCTGTTCACCCACAAGGTCGCTGACCCGCTCGGCACGTGGACTGGGCCCACCAAGCTCACCAGCGACGGCCAGGGCCACATGTTGCCCACGCTGACCGCCGGCCCCACCCCAGGGCAGCTGGCCGTCGGGTTCTTCCGCACGGTCAACAATGTGCCCAACCCGAACAACACCAGCGGGATGTGGACGTACACGGCGCTGGAGACCAACGACGCGCTGGCGGCCGGCCCCAACTTCTCGTTCACGGACATGACCGGCGGGAGCGGCACCAGCCACAACATCTACCACGTCGGTGACATCTGCAACGCCGGTTTGCTCTGCGGCATCGCGCCGAGCGCAGGCAGCGATCGGAGCCTTGGTGACTTCACGTCGGCGGCGACGGACAGCGACGGGTGCCCGTGGTTCAGCTTCGCGGGGAACCCCGGGGGCGACGCGGCCGGGGCGCTGACATACGTCACCAAACAGACCAGCAACTGCTTCACGAGCCTTGCGGCCAACGTCGCCGAGGTGCCGCTGTCGGCGGCTCTGCTTGCCGTTGGAGGCGCCGGTGCCGTCGCGCTCGGTGTACGCCGGCGGCGATCTTCGGGCCAGACTGCGGCCGGCTGAACCCGGCACCGTCGGTCCGTTGCGACACCGGTGGCACGCAAGCCCGCCGGGGAAACCTTGCCGGGACGCGTCACCGAGTTAGCACCATCCTGTGACCGGTTGCCCACCGGGCGTGGTGTGGGCTTGACAGGGGCGGCCCTACCCTCGGGGTGTGATTTCCGCGCCCAGTGCCGTTCGAGCCGTACGCCTCGCCAGGCGGGTCGGTGACGCCCCGCGCGCAATCTGGGCCGTCTACGGACTCCTGGCGGCCGTGCTCCTCGCGTACCTCGTATCCCTGATCGTCCGCGGGGAAGAGCAGTCGAACGAATTCGTCGATGGCTGGCTGGTCGCCACGTTCGAAGTGGTGGTCAGCGGGCTGTGCATCGCGCGAGCGTTCGGTTCACGCCGGCGCCGGGCCATCCCGCTGGTCCTGGGCCTGTCGCTGCTCTCCTGGAGCATCGGCGACACGCTGCAGACCGTCCAATCGGCAGGCGGCGGAACCACCTCGGTTCCGTCCGTCTCAGACCTCTTCTGGGTGGGCTTCTACCCGACCGCTTATGTCGGGTTGGTCCTCCTGATGCGCCGGTACGTCAGGAAGCTTGGCCCGGTGACCTGGCTCGATGGTGCCGTCGCGGGGCTTGGCGCTGCCGCGGTCTGCGCCTGCTTCGCCTTCAACACCATCCTGCACACGGTGGGAGGCGGCGCAACGCCTGTGGCTGTGGCGACCGCCCTCGCGTACCCGATCGGTGACGTGCTCCTGCTCATCCTCGCGGTCGGGGGCACCGCGATCATGACCGGCCGCAAGAATCCGCAGTGGCTCATGCTGGCCGGGGCCATCGCGATCAACGCAGTTGGTGACACATTCAACCTCTTCGCGACCTCGGGATCGACATCCCACCTCGGCACGATCGTCGACGGAATGGCGTGGCCCACGTCGATTCTCCTCATCTCATTTTCCGTCTGGCTCCGTCCCGGGAAGTTCAACCTGCTGGCGCCGCAGCGGACCGCGGGCTTCCTGCTCCCCGGGCTCGGTGCCTGCGCAGGGCTGGCCGTCCTGCTCGCCGACACAGTGCACGGGATCACGCCCGTCGCGATCGGGCTGGCCACCGCGACTCTTGTGATGGTCGGTGTCAGGCTTGCGCTGTCGGTCCGGCAGCTGCGATCGCTGACAGAGAAGCGCCATCGCCAGGCGATCACCGACGAGTTGACCGGGCTGGGCAATCGCCGGCATCTCTTCTACCTGCTCAACGCCTTCTTCGCCGATCTTGCCGATGCCGGCACCGAGGACCATCACCTGTCGTTGCTCTACATCGACCTCGACCACTTCAAGGAGATCAACGACTCGTTCGGTCACTCTGCCGGCGACGACATCCTGAGGCAGCTGGGTCCGCGCCTGGCGAGCTCGCTGCGAGACACGGATGTGCTGGTGCGCGTGGGCGGCGATGAACTGGCGGTGGTGATCACCGACACGGACTCTGCGTATGCGATCGCCGTCGCCCAGCGACTCGTCCACAAGCTCGAGGAGCCGTTCGTCCTCGACACGGTCAGCGTGCGGATCAGCGCCAGCATCGGCATCGCCAACGCACCCTCCGACGCCGCCGACAGCACAGGCCTGCTCCGCTGCGCCGACCTGGCCATGTACCGCGCCAAGGTGGGGCCGGAAGACGTTGAGATCTACCGGCACGAGGTCGACGATGACGGCAACCGCCTGCGGCTCGTGGAAGAGCTGCGCGACGCCGTCGATGGTGGTCAGTTCGAGCTCCACTACCAACCCCAGGTCGACCTGCGCACGGGTGATGTCTCCGCTGTCGAGGCTCTTTTGCGCTGGCCCCACCCTCGGCTTGGCATGGTCTCGCCGCTCGACTTCCTCCCGCTGGCCGAGGAGGCCGGGCTGATGCAAGCGCTGACTGCGCTGATCATCGAGCAGGCCCTGACCCAGTGTGCGGCCTGGCACCGCGACGGCCAGCCGGTCACGGTCTCGGTCAACATCTCGGTGACCAATCTGCTCGACCCCGCGTTTGTCGACGCCGTGATCGCCGCCCTTGCCAAGCACCGGTTGCCGGCATCGGCGCTTCTCCTCGAGATCACCGAGACCACGCTGATCAAGGACTTTGACGCCTGCAAGCTGATCATCGTGCAGACTGCGTGACCTCGGCATCGGCGTGTCGATCGACGACTTCGGCGCGGGCTACACCTCGCTTGCCTACCTCGGCAGCCTCGCCGCCAGCGAGCTCAAGCTCGATCGCAGCTTCCTGGCGCGCCTGAGCACTGGAGACAAGAACCGCAACACGGAGCTGGTTCGGGCCACGATCGCGCTCGGTCACAAGCTGAACATGCGCGTGGTTGCCGAGGGGATCGAGGATCCTGCCTCGCTCGATCTGCTCACCAGCCTGGGATGTGACCTCGCGCAGGGCTACTTCATCAGCAAACCGATGTCGGCGCATGATCTCGCCCTCCCGGTGCCAACGCTCAATGTTCCCTCGGGCCTGCCGAAGGCCACGGTCCTGCCAACCTCGCCGACCGCGCCGCTTCGCGAGCTCGGGTACAGCGGCTCTGACGACGAAGAGGACGAAGTACTCGGCATGTGATCCCGGCGGGACCGTGATCGCAATTGACGGGCCGGCGAGGGACTGAAAGCGCGAGCGCTCTACGGAGCGCCCCGTCCACCTAGGGACGGCCTGCGCGCGGTGCCGGTGCCTCCATCGTCAGCACGACTCCGGTCCGCTGGCCCTTGAACATGTTCGTAGGGCCGTTCCACTCCTGCGCGAGCAGGAACAGCGTGGTGCCGTCATTGCCGCCGAGTGCACAGGCGAAGCACCCACGGTCGATCTCGACCGTCTCGAGCACCTCACCGCCCTCGCGTACGCGGACGCAGCGCTGGTTGGGCACGTCGGCGTACCAGACCGCGTTCTCGATGTCGACGCAGATGCTGTCTGGCACCCCGTCGCCGAGATCGGCCCAGACCCGCCGGTTGGTCAGCCCGCCGTCAGCACCGATGTCGAACGCCGTGAGCTGCTTCGCGTAGGACTCTGCGACGACCAGTGTGGTGTCGTCTGGCATCACCAACATCCCATTGGGAAAGGCGAGGCCGCCGGCCACTTGGCGAGCCACGCCGTCGGGAGTCACCAGGGTGATCACCCCGGGCGCAAACGGTTCACCGGCCATCAGGTTGAAACCGCCCCCGTTGATGTACGCGTTGCCACGGCCGTCCACGACCAGCTCGTTCACGGCTGCTGGATCGGAGGCCGTCTTCAGGTCGGCGTAGGTCTGCAGCGACCCATCGGGCTCACGTCGCAGCAGGGTACCGTCGCGCGCCGACACGACGAGCAGCCGGCCGTCCGGCAGCCAGTCGACGCACAGCGGGAACGACGATCCGCGGACGACGACCTCGCTGTTGCCCTCGAGGTCGACGGCGATGACCTCCTGTGTCCCCCAGTCCGAGAACCAAAGGCGGTCTTCATGCCAGCGGGGCTGTTCACCGAACAACAGGCCGCTCATCAACGTCCGAGTCGCACTCATCGGCGGCCCCTTGCACCGGGGTAGATCGAGTACAGGTGCGTGAGTGGCTATTCTGCACGCGAGCTCCTGACCATGAGAGCGCCGGCGCGATCTGACCAAGACGCCGATGTGAGGGTCCCGTGACAATCCCCTCATCCCGCTGACCGGTTGCTCGGCGAGGGGCTATGTGAACGACGTGAGCGCCACAGCGGTTCCACCTCGCCGCCTCCGCCCCGCAGTCTGGACGCGGGCGCTCGACGCCCTGCCCCACGGCCGCGAGCTCTCCCAGCCGCAGTGGGATCAACGCCACCGCGCGATCCTCGTGATCCTCGGCTTCTATGCCGCCGGCCTGGTCGCGTTCGGCCGCTACCGCGGGTACAGCTGGACCCACCTGGCCGTCGACGGTGGAGGCGTGGTGGTGCTCACCCTCATGGCCGCCCAGCCATTCGGTGGCCGGCGGGTCAGGTCGTCGCTGGCCTCACTGGCGCTGCTCACCTGCGCCGCCGTGGGCGTGCACCTCTCCGGCGGCCGCATCGAGGCGCACTTCGCGTTCTTCGTGGTCATCTCGATCCTGATGCTGTACCAGGACTGGCTCCCGTTCCTCCTCGCGATCGCCTTCGTTGTCGGCGAACATGGGGTCATCGGGGTCATCCTCCCGGCGTCGGTGTACGCGACTCCGGACGCGCAGGCGGACCCGTGGATGTGGGCCGCCATCCACGGTGCCTTCGTGCTCGCCGCGAGCGCCGCCAACCTGGCGCACTGGCGACTGAGTGAGGACGACCTGCGACGAGCCCAGGCATCCGACCGCAGTTACCGGCGGCTGTTCTCCGGGAACCCCCAACCCATGTGGGTGTTCGATGCAGAGACCCTCGACTTCCTCGACGTGAACGATGCGGCCGTCCACCACTACGGGTACTCGCGCCAGGAATTCCTGGACATGACCCTCCGCGACATCCGGCCGCCCGAGGACATTCCCGCTTTGACGGAGATCGTGACGACGCTGACCACCGGTGTGGACGGATCAGGGCCATGGCGGCACATCACCAAGCAGGGCGAGGTGATCCTGGCAAGGATCTCGGCGCACCCAGTGCTCTTCGACGAGCGGGAAGCGTTCCACGTCATCGCCGAGGACGTCACCGAGCGCGAGGCTCTGGCAGCACAGCTCCGCCACCAGGCGTTCCACGACCCCCTGACCGGTCTGCCCAACCGGGCGCTTCTCCTGGACCGCCTGTTCGTGATGCAGCAGCACGCGCAACGGTCCCGCTGCGCGGTCGCGGTCCTGTTCTGTGACCTCGACGGCTTCAAGCCGATCAACGACAGCCTCGGCCACGCCGTCGGCGACGACCTGCTGCGCTGTGCCGCGGATCGGTTGACAGCAACGCTCCGTGCTGAGGACACGCTGTCTCGCGTTGGCGGCGATGAGTTCGTCGCCATCTGCGAGGTCGATGACGAGGATGCAGCGATGCGTCTAGCGCAGAGGCTCTGCGCTGCCCTCGACGCTCCCTTCGAGCTGGATGGCCACCACGTCAGCGTCAGCGCCAGCGTCGGAGTCGCCCTGGCGCAGCGGTGACGGCCAGCCGGCCGAGGAGCTGGTCCGTAACGCCGACATCGCCATGTACAGGGCCAAGCGACGGGGTCGGGGCAGCTTCGAGATCTTCGACTCCTCGATGTACAGCCGAGCCCTGCAGAGGCTCGCGCTGGAGCAGGAGTTGCGTCCGGCCCTTGGCAAGGACCAGTTCCGGGTGCACTACCAGCCGCTGGTCTCCGCTGGCGACCGCCGTCTCCATTCCTTCGAGGCCCTGGTGCGGTGGCAACACCCCGAGCATGGCCTGATCCCGCCCGCCGACTTCATCGGCATCGCTGAGGACTCGGGCTTCATCCTCACGCTGGGCGCCTGGGTGCTGGGCGAGTCGTGCCGTCAGGTGTCCGAGTGGGAGAAGGCGGGGATGGACAAGGTCGGCATCGGCATCAACCTCTCAGCCCGGCAGCTCGCCGACGCGGGCCTCTGCCGGTACATCGAGTCGACGTTGGAGGCAACAGGCGTGCGACCGGAGGCACTCGTGCTGGAGGTGACCGAGAGCATCCTGATGGCCAACGTGCACGCCTCGTTCGAGGTGCTCAGTGCCATCAAGTCGTTGGGGATCGGC
Organism: Candidatus Dormiibacterota bacterium; assembly: GCA_963717185.1. GTDB lineage: Bacteria > Chloroflexota > Dormibacteria > Aeolococcales > Aeolococcaceae > Aeolococcus. The sequence goes on from CAVQVY010000027.1 coordinate 104,548, forward strand.
GTCAGCATCGACGACTTCGGCACCGGCTATTCATCGCTGGCGTACCTGTCCAAGATGCCGCTCGACTTCCTCAAGATCGACGGGTCGTTCGTTCGTGAGATCGAGACCAACGACAGGTCACGAATCGTCGCCTCGACGGTGGTGGACCTCGCCGCCAAGCTTGGCGTCCGCACGGTCGCCGAGGGCGTGGAGACGGAGTTGCAGGCAAGCATCGTCGAGGGTCTCGGCTGCGATTTCCTGCAAGGCTTCCACCTCGGTCGCCCGGAGCCGGCGTCGCTCGCCGCTGAACGCTGGACCAGCACCACGACGGCTGCCTGAAACCTCCGAGCCGTGTGCTGGCAGCGCTCAGGCTGTCGGGCGCACCAGGAAGATCCACAGGTCCCAGGCCACGTGACTCACGATGAGTGGCGCCATCCGTCCCTGGGCGAGGTGCTCGAGGCTCCAGAACGCGCCGGCCACCCCTGCCGCACCGGTGAGCGTGAGGTTTCCGGAGACGAGGTGGATCGCGCCGTAGACCGTCGCGCCGGCGGCGTTGCCGGCCACCGGGCCGAGCTCCTGGGCCAGGTAGCGATTGAGCAGGCCACGCCAGAAGAGCTCTTCCCCTGGGGCGATCAGCAGCGCCAGGGCGGTGGCGATGAAGGGATCCGGGGCCAGCCCCCTCTTGCGGTAGATGTCGTCGATCTCCGCGCCGCCGTTGGGCATCACCTTGCGCGCGAATCGATCGCCCACCTGGAAGACGCCGTAGAGCAGCCCCGCAGAGGCCAGCCCGCGGGCAAGGTCGGCCGGGCGCAGGCGCGTCTTGCGCAGGTCCGGGTTGGCACGCAGCGCGTACACACCGAGGGAGCCGATCCCCGCCGCCATCTTGGCCCAGAACCCGCTCTTCCCACGGAAAGCTGCCGTCCACACGGCCGCGGCGCCGGTCATGCCGACCAGCACATGGCGGCCGGAGATGTGGGTGACCTGGTCCTCGCTCACTTCAACCACGATGCTCCCGGCGATGCCGAACAGGAAAAGGCTGCTGAAGACGATGTGGACCCTCGCGGTCATCCGGTCGATGGTGTTGATGTCGCCGGTGCTGCCCGAGTAGCCGCGCTCCGCCGCCTGCAGCACCCACCAGGCGGCGGGGAGGCTGAGCATCGCCAGCAGGGTCAGCGTCGGAGCGATGTGCACCATCACGGCCACCGCGAGCATGAGGTACGCGCCCAGCACCAGGCCGACGTAGATCAGGTAGGCGGCTCTCTTGCCGAGCTCCCCCGACAGCGTGGTGAAGCCGAGCCGGAGGTCCTCGCTGATGTCCCGCCACTCGTTGCCGTGGAGGATCGCCGCCACCAAAAGCCCCGCGGGCACGGAGAGCACCAGCACGCGCCAGTCGAAGCGTCCGCTGGCGGCGAAGTACCCGCCCACTGTCATCAGCACGCCCATCTGGAGGAAGACCAGCGGCACCCCCAGCGCCCGGTACTTGTACTGGAAGGGAGGCGCTGTGTAGAAGTACCCGCCGAGCACGCCCAGCGCCCCGAGACCGAGCATGACCGGGCCGCGGACCGCCACCAGGTACAGACCGAGAGCGATGGCGATCGCGAAGCACGTCGCTGCGATCGTGAAAGCGCGCCTCTCGCTGACCCGCCCGTTGACGATGGCGTGGCTGGCGCGCGGCGAGGTGATCGAAGTCGACCCCGTGCCTGACGTCGTAGATCTCGTTGATCACGTTGGTGCCGGCGTGGAGTGCGAGACCGGCGGCCAGGGCGGCGACGAACGGCCCGGTGTCGAACCGTCCATTGGTCCATGCGTAGGCGCCGCCCAGCGCGACAGGCACCAGTGAGGCCGCGAAGCTGAAAGGCCGAGTGACCTCGTACACGCCCAGCACTTGCTCGCGAATGCCGGGGCCGCGCCGCGCCACCGTGCCGGCGGGCAGATCTCGCGTGGCAGCGGCAGGTCGCAGTGCTACCGATTCCGAGCCGTACAGGACGCAGGCGTCGATGGTGGCGAGCACCTGCTCCTCATCCTGGACGACCGGCTGCAGCAACGGAACGGTCATCCCGCCACGGTGAAACTCCTCGGCTCGCGCGGCGACGTCGCGCCTCGAACCGGCGAGCACGAACGCCTCGAGCAGCTCATCGGGGATCGCCTCAGCGGCGCGGTGGTAGTCCTCGGCACGCCAGAGCCGGTTGACCTCGTCGCGCAGCCCCGTCGGGAACCCCGCGCGTGACATCGAGATGTCCGAGAGGATCGAGATCATGTAGATCACAAAGGGCTCGCGCTTGGCCCGATTGAGAGCGTCGCGACGAAAGTCGCTGATGTAGCTGAGCAGGTACCCGCGGAAGTCGATGGCCGAGGCCTCGCGGCCGTGGCGCTGCGCGGAGTTCGAGCACGCGCTCGCGCATCAGCTGGAACGCGGCCAGCGACTTCATGGGTCGCGCCAGGTAGCCGTCGGCCTTCTCCCCGGCAACCTCCAGGTACGGCTTGGTGTACGCGGCGATGTAGATGGGGATCCGTTTCGGGGGAGCGAACATGGGCACGAGCGGCGGGACCTTGTCGTTGAGCACCAGCCGCTCCCCGCGCCACAGAGTGCGAACCTGGTCGATGGATTCGCTGACCCGCTCCGATGCGTGTTCGAAGGGGATGTTCATCTGCGACAGGCGCAACGGCAGGCCGCTGCCCAGCGCCAGTGACACACGCCCCTCGGCGAGGTTGTCCAGCGACGCCATCGTGGTCGCGACCACGAACGGGTGCCGCGTGTAGGGGTTGAGAGCGCCCGCGCCCAGGCGAATCCGTTTGGTGGCAAGGGCCATCGGGGCAAGGAAGCTGATCGGGTCGCGCTCGAAGTAGCTGTCGTGAACCCACACCGACTCGACCCCGGCGCGCTCGGCCCGGACGACCCAGTCGACCGTGTCCCGCACGTCCCCGCGCGCGGCCAGTCCCAGGCCGACCGCCCGGCTCAGCTCTGCCATCCTGGCGATTATGGTGCTCGCCAGATGAGCCGCGACCGTACGCCGTCGGGCCGCGATGCAGGCCAGGTCAGGGCGATGTTCGACCGGATCGCACCCGGGTACGACCGTGCCAACTCCGTGCTCTCGCTCGGTCGTGACCGCAGCTGGCGGCGACGCGCGGCCGATGCCGCCGGCCCCGCTGCCGGAGGGAGCGCGCTCGACATTGCGTGCGGGACCGGCCGGCTCACGCTCGAGCTCCGCGACCGGGTCGGTTCGCGCGGGCGGGTGGTCGGGCTCGACTTCAGCGACCACATGCTGGCGGTCGCGCGTGCCACCGGGCCTACGATCGAATGGGTGCAGGGTGACGCCACCGCGCTGCCGTTCGACGACGGCAGCTTCGACGTCGCGACCATGGCTTTCGGCCTGCGCAACCTGGCGTTTCCCGACAAGGGCTTGACCGAGATGAGACGCGTGGTCCGGCCCGGGGGTCGCATGGTGATCCTGGAGTTCCTGCGCCCTCCTGATGGATTGGTCGGCCGAGCCTACGACGTGTACTTGCGCGAGGTCCTGCCTCGAGTCGGCGGGTGGATTGCCGGCGATCGCGGCGCCTACCACTACCTCGGTGACACCGTCGACTCGTATCTCACCGGCGAGCAGATTGTGAAGCTGGCCAGCCGTTGCGGGTGGGGCCGGTTGCAGCTGACGCGGCTCAACCTCGGCACCGTCGGCCTGGTCACAGGGTGCCCCGCTGATCTCTGACCGGGCCACCTATGATGCGGGCGTTTGCCGGCCCGTCTGGAGTGCACCTTGTGGACATCGAGAAGCGCGCAGCGATCCTCGCGGCCATCGAGGAGGCACTGGAGGGACGGCGCCTGCTCAGCCACCCCTTCTACCAACGGTGGTCGCTCGGTGAGCTCCGCCTCGAGGAGCTGGCCGCGTACGCCGGCCAGTACCGGCACATCGAAGCCGGCCTGCCGGGCTGGCTCGAGTTCATCGAGGACTCGGCGCCCAACCCCCAGGTCCGCGAGCTGGTGCAGCGCAACCTCGACGACGAGGTGGGGGGCCCGACCACGCACGTGGAGCTCTTCGATCGCTTTGCCGTCGCGGTGGGCGCCTCGAGTTCCAGCAGACACCGAGGTCGGCCAGGCCACGCGTTCGTTGCTGGACACCCATGCCGAGCTGGTCGCGTCCTCCGCGGCCGACGGCCTGGCGGCGGTCCTCGCCTACGAGCTCCAGGCACCGGAGATCAGCGCCTCGAAGGCGGCGGGGCTGCGCTCGCTGTACGGCGTCGACGGCGACGGGGTGGCGTTCTGGGACACGCACGCCGGGGTCGAAGGCGACCACGCGAGTTGGACGCTCGACGCAGTGGTTGCCGCCGGTGGCCAGCCCGCCACGGTGACGACGGCGGCTCGGCGCGCTGCTGATGCCTGGTGGGCGTTCCTCGACGAGCGCGAGGCTGAGGCACCGGTAGCCGGCTGAGACTGCCGCCTGCTGATGGCGCGGTCAGGCTTCGGGCTGGAGCCTGGGCGCGGCGAGGAATCCTGGTTGCGGCCGGGTCCGATCGGGGATGGCCAGCTGCATGCCGGGCATGAAGCGGACGTTACGCGCTTTCCCACGAGCCTTGGCCACGTACATCGCGATGTCCGCGTTGTGGATCAGCTCGAGCGGACCATCGGTGTCGGTTGTGGCGATCGCCAGCCCGATGCTCGCGGTCACCGTCATCCTCTGGCCCGCCAGGTCACACGGTGCATCGAAGACGGCGAGCATGCGCCGCGAGGTCTCGACGACGGACCCCAGGTCCGTGACGCTCTCGAGCAGCACCCCGAACTCGTCACCGCCGAGGCGGGCGACGGTGTCCGCAGCGCGAACACCTGACTGAAGACGGCGGCCGACCTCGACGAGGAGCAGGTCGCCGGCGGCGTGACCCAGGCTGTCATTCACTGTCTTGAAGTCATCGACGTCGATGACCAGCGCGGCCACAGGCACACCGGTGCGCCCATTGCGCACCATCGCGTGACTGAGCCGGTCCATGAAGAGCGTGCGGTTGGCCAGGCCGGTCAGGGGATCGTGCAACGCCTGGTGGCGGAGCTGTTCCTCGAGCTGCTTGCGCTCCTCGCTCACCACTTGGAGATGACGATCGAACTCCGCACTCATGCGCATGAGCGCGGCGTCGCAGCTCGACCGCACCGTGTCGAGCGCCTCGTTCAGCACCGCGGCCGGCGAAGCCAGCTTCTCGGCCTCCGCCCTGAGCATCTCCATGGCGGCGTCTCGCCACACCAGGTACCCGCGAGCGACGTTGATGATGGACAGCTCCTCCTCGGCGGCGCGGCGGCCTCGCATGCTCGTCCAGGCCATCTCCGCCTCCTCGGGGCGTGTCGAGCTGGCCAGCCAGCGCGCCACCATCAGCGTGGCGAACCACGAGAGCTCCTCCCGACCGTCCAGGTATGCGCGGCTGGGCGGCTTTCCCGCCCACCGAGACGCCGCCATGCGCTGATCCACGAGCCGCGCGCACTCCTCGGCGCGCCGGCCAAGCGCGAGACCCAGGTCGCGTCGGGCTGGGGCCAGCGCCGCCTCCGGCTGGGACATGGTCGGCATCTCGTTCTTCCAGTGCATCCAGGTTCTGTGGACGGTGTCCAACGCTGGGAGCGGTTTCAGGCTAAGGCAGAACATCAGCCCCCATGTCGCCGCGCGATCGCAGATTCACACGATCCCACGATGTTCGGTGGGAGCACCGCGGTCACGCGGAGGAGCGCAGCAGCCCCGGGCTTGTCAACAGCGACAACCCGTACAGGACGGCGACCAGGATCAGCAGCGCCCGGTAGCCGGTGAGCAGGGACGTGTACTCGAGGATGCCGCCGAGCATCGCCCCCAACAGGTTGGCGGCGAACGCGGTGACGGACTCGGCGACCTCCTTGAAGCGCTGCGCGAAGATCAGGTTGGCGATGAGGATCGGCGTGAATGTGAGCAGCACGGCGCAGACGAACCGGGGCACGAAGTCGAGCGTGAGCAGGCTGTCCAGCGGCACCAGCCACGCCACCGCGAGGCAGAACAGGAGGACGACATACAGCAACCGAGGCCGCGAGAACGCCCAGCGCCGCGAGATCTCGATCGCCGCCAGCACCGCGACGAGGACGCCGATGAAGACCAGCGCGTTGACGAACCACGTGGTTCCGAACAGGAGCGCGAACTGGACGACGCTCTTGGTCTCCAGGAGCAGGAATGCCGCGCCCATGAAGAACAGGTCCACGAACCGCCCCATGGGACGGAGGCGGCCGCCGGCGACACGGACGAAGATCACCGAACCGGCGGCGATCAGCAGCAGCGTCCACACGTAGAGCGACGGGAGGCTCGGCGTCTCCAGGTACAGGAACGGGTAGTCGTCGGTGGCAGCGGCGGGGATGAACGCGCCCTGGGCGGGCTGCCACGTGGCCCCGCAGGTCAGCACACCGGGGGTGGCGCTGTCGGTCATCACCACCGAGGTCAGGCCGTAATGGCGCAGGCACGGGGTGCGTCCGTACACCTGTTGCAGGGTGCTGGCGAGCCGGTCGACCAGCCAGGTCTCTCGGTACGTGTTGTACATGGAGAACGAGCCGCCCGGCCGCAGGTGCCGCTTGGCGGTCTGCATCGCCTCGGTGGTGAAGAGGTAGCTCTCGAGCCGCAAAGACGCCTGCCCCGACACCAGGGTCAGGCTGTCGGGGAGGGCGAACAGGATGAGGTCGTACTGCTGGGTGGTGTGCTCGAGGTACTCGCGGCCGTCGGTGATGTGCACGGTGACGCGGGGGTCCTGGTATGGATGGTTGGGATGCTTGTCGACCCCGATCTGGTAGAGCTTGGGGTCGATCTCCACCGCGTCGACGTGCTTGGCACCATGTGCGAGGGCGATCGCGACGTCGTTGCCGTTGCCGGCGCCGACGACCAGCACGTTGTCGAGGGGATTGCGAGGACCTGCGTCCTGGTACGGCCAGGGTCGGAATCCGTTCAGCTGGGCGGGGTCATGAAGCACATCGGCGGTGTCCTGGTGAGGGATCCCGTCGACAGCGATGTTGATGTCGCCCGACGACGTCGGTGTCTGCGTGATCTTGTAGTAGGGCGACCAGCTGAAGCGCGGCGTGAAGGTCTCCACGCCGAGGAAGACCAGCATCGTCACCACGAATGCGCCCTGCAGCAACCACCGCCGGTTGGCCTGCAGCAGGACCAGGAGGACGGTGACCACCGCGCCCCAGGCCAACGGCGGAGCCCACACGAACGACAGCGCTGAGAAGGCGAGGATGCCGGCCAGGCTCCCGATGATGTCGAGGCGGTAGGCCTGCAGCGGGCTGTACAGCTGGAACGACCGGCCGACACCCTCGCCGATGCACGCCATCACGATCGCGGTCGCCAGGAAGATGACCGGCAGGGCGAGCCACGACGGCACACCCGACGTGGCGCTGCCACCGCCGAAGAAGATCAGCTGGTCGGCAGAGCGCTGCACCTTGACCGGGAACACGTTGACCACGACGACGAGCGCGCCGAGCGCGATCGGCGCCAGGCCTGAGAGGTCGCGTGCCGAGCGTGAGCGCAGGAAGCCGACGCCGATGCCGAGGAAGCTGCCGAGCAGGACGAAGTTGGAGAAGAAGGCGAGGTAGATGACGTTGGAGCCGAGCCAGCGGATCAGCGCCAGCTCGGTGAACAGCATCAACGCGCTGTACAGGACGAGTTGCAGGCGTCCGGTGACCATCAACGCTCCTGTGCGCGGTCTTCAGAAGGACCGCCTCGGCGCGATGCCTGAATCTCGAACCCCTCAGGCCTGCAGCAGGATACCGGCGGCGCCGGTCAGGCCAGCTCTTCGAGACCCTGCGTCACCCACGCTCGGAGGTCCTCCATCGCTGAGAACGGCGCCTTGTCCGCCTCGGCGCGCTCGAGGACCTCATCGGCGTTGGCCCCTGCCTTGAGGCCGGCGTAGAGATACACGACTGCCGAGGATCGAGGGCCCATGCGGCACGTGACCAGCGTGGGGCGAGGCAAGCGGTCGAGCGCGGCAATGTTCTCGCGCGCCAGGTCCATGTCGAGCTGCCGGGGCGGGTCGGAGACAACATTGGCCGACTCCGCCACCGCGGACTGGACGTCGCCGTAGGACATCCCGCCCTCCATGGTTGCGAACTCATCGCCGCACATGAACAGCCACGACGCTGCTCCAGCGTCGCGGGCGAACGCCTTGGGGTCGGAGATGCGGCCCCTGTTGTAGGTCAGGTCCTGCGGGGTCTCGAAGGCCATGTCATCCCCTCAACTCGAGCTGTGGCGTGGTGAGGCCGACCGTACACCAAGGTTGGGCGGTGGTTTCGGGGCGCGGTCAGTGCAGCTGCAGCGGTTCGCCGGTCCGCCACGCGGTGGTCGATCGGACCCGGGTGAACCGCCACCCCCGCTCCGTGCGCGCCAGCTCGCAGTCATACCAGCCACCACCCTGGCGCTTGACCGTGGTGCCCTCGGAGATGTGCGTGGCGATGTAGTGCGAGTGCGTGGTGGCTCGGTCGCCGTCGATGACGATGGACGGGTCACCCACGAGGTGGTGCGAGGATGCGCACCCGGCGAGGATCTTCTCCGAGAGCTCCGGCATGTCCTCGCGTGGAACGGACACGTCGCCATGCTGCATGACACCGTCGCGTGTGTAGCTGTCCTGGAGGCCCTTCCAGTCACGGCTGTCGATGCAGCGCGCGTACCGAAGCAACCACTCCGCGATCGCGGCGCGATCCAGCAGCCAGCGGATCTGCTGCTGCGGGGAGTTGGCATCGGGCATCACCCGATCATATGGGCGCAGGTGGGGTCGGTCTCATGGCCCACTGCGCGCACCGCTCGGGCTGACGCGCTTCCCCGCTCGCGTATCCTCGGGCGATGAACATGCAGTACAGGCGACTCGGCGGCTCCGGCCTCAAGCTCAGCGTGCTGTCGTTCGGCTCGTGGGTCAGCTTCGGTCCCCAGCTCGCCGGCCGGACCGCCCGCGACTGCCTCGCCGCGGCGTACGACGGCGGGGTCAACTTCTTCGACAACGCCGAGGTGTACTCCGGTGGCCAGTCGGAGACCATCATGGGCGACGCCATCCGGGAGCTGGGCTGGCCCAGGCACACGTACGTCGTCTCGAGCAAGTTCTTCTGGGGCATCGACAACTCGGTCAACACCAGCAACACGCTGAACCGCAAGTACCTGCTGCATGCCGTCGAGGGTTCGCTGCGCCGCCTCGGCGTCGATTTCCTCGACCTCATCTTCTGTCACCGGCCGGACCCTGAGACGCCGGTCGCGGAGACGGTGTGGGCCATGCACGACATCATCGAGTCGGGGCGCGCGCTCTACTGGGGGACGTCGGAGTGGAGCGCTGAGGCGATCCGTGAGGCGTGGCGCGTCGCCGAGCGCGACCACCTGCATCGGCCGGTCATGGAACAACCGGAGTACAACCTGTTCAACAGGACCAAGGTGGAGCAGCGAGTTCGCGCCGCTGTACTCGGAGATCGGGCTCGGTCTCACCACCTGGAGCCCGCTGGCGTCGGGCCTGCTGAGCGGCAAGTACCTCGAGGGCGTGCCCGCCGGCAGTCGCGCCACCCTCCCCGGTTACGGGTGGCTTCGCGACCAGCTCACCGACCCCGACGCCAACCGCCGGGTGCGCGCCCTCAAGGACGTCGCCGACGACCTCGGGGTGACGCTCGCGCAGCTGTCCATCGCGTGGTGCGCGGCAAACCCTCACGTGTCCACGGTGATCACGGGCGCCAGCCGTGTCGAACAGGTGCGCGAGAACCTCGGCGCCTTGGACGCGCTCGAGCGGCTGACCCCCGAGGTGCTCGCGCGGATCGACGCCGTCTTCAGCTGAGCGGGCTGGATCCGAGCGCCTGCCATACTCCGCGGAGAGTTCGCGTCAGCGCCATCGAGGTTCCTGTGCCGGTCATCGACCCCTGCGACAACTGCGGAACGCCGACGCCCATCTACCGGCTGTCGGCGGTCATCCTCGACGGCCACATGGCGCGCGTCTGCCCGCGCTGCATGGCCACTGAACAGGCGCGCATCGACCTCCCGTACTCACCCCGAACCGACCAGGGCGCCATCCAGCCGAGCACGAGCCGCGACGCTTGGTAGCGACCACCGAGAGCTTCGCCGCGCGCCTGGCCTCGATCGTGGCCGGCACCGGCTCGATGCTCTGCCTGGGCCTCGACCCCGACGGTGTGGCCGACGCGGCCGAGGCGGAACGGCAGTGCCACAGCCTTCTCGAGGCCACGCTCGAGGTGGTCTGCGCGGTCAAGCCGAACCTCGCCTTCTTCGAGCAGTTCGGCAGCGCGGGCTACGCGGTGCTCGAACGGCTGCGCGCGGCGGTGCCGAGCGAACGCCTGCTGATCCTCGACGCCAAGCGCGGTGACATGGCCAACACGGCATCCGCCTACGCGCGCGCGCTCTTCGACGTGCTGGGCGCCGACGCGATCACCGTCAACCCGCTTCTTGGTGGTGACGCGGTGGCGCCCTTCCTGAGCCGGCCCGGGCGCGGGGTGTTCGTCCTGGCCCGCACCAGCAACCCGGGCGCCAGCGACTTCCTCGAGGCGCCGTCGGGCCCCGGGGGCACCGCCCTGTACCAGCGCATCGTCAGCGAGGCGCAGGGCTGGGACGCGGGTGGCGCGACCATCGGGTTCGTGGTCGGCGCCACAGCGCCTGCCGCGGTCGCCGAGGTGCGCCGCCTGGCGCCCACGGCACCACTCCTGCTCCCCGGCGTCGGCGCCCAGGGAGGAGCGCTCGAGGAGACGGTGGCTGTGGCGCTCGACGCCGCCGGGGGAGGAGCGATCGTGTCGGTCAGCCGAGGCATCGCCGCCGCGGCCCAGGGTCCCGCCGCCGCCGCGCGCGAGTATCGCGACCGCATCACAGCGGTGCGCTCCGGGCGCTGAGGACGTGGCCCGGGTAGCCGTGGTCGAGGACGGTCGCCACGTCGCCCACCGGGCACCCGGGCACCCGGAGCGGCCCGACCGTGTCGAGGCGATCCGCGCGCACCTGCTCGCGGTGCCCGCGATGCGCGAGCTGCCCCGGCTCGGCGCCGAGCCCGTGGACGACGGCGAGCTGCTGCGCGTCCACGACAGCGCGCACCTCGCTCGGGTCGCGGCGCTGTGCGCGGCCGGGGGCGGTCACTTCGACGCCGACACCTACGCGACGCCCGCGCTCGGACCTCGCCGCCAGGGTGGCCGCCGGCGGAGCGGTGCGTGCCGTGGAGGCGGTCACGTCGGGCGACTTCGACGCCACGTTCGCGGTGGTGCGCCCGCCAGGCCATCACGCGACCGCGAGCAGGGCGATGGGCTTCTGCCTCTACAACAACGTCGCCGTCGCGGTATGCCACGCGCGTGAGGTGCTCGGCGTCGGGCGCGTTGCCATCGTCGACATCGACGTCCACCACGGCAACGGAAGTGAGGCGATGTTCTGGAACGACCCGGCGGTGCTGTACACCTCGCTGCACCAGCATCCCTTCTACCCGGGCACGGGCGCGTCCGACGACCGCGGGGGACCGGAGGCGAGCGGGCTCACCGTCAACGTGCCGCTGGCGGCGGCCACCACCGCGCCGACATGGCTCGAGTCGTTCGACGGCGTCGTGCTCCCGTCCCTGCGCGCGTTCGAGCCCGAGCTGCTGGTGGTCAGCTGCGGCTTCGACGCCCACCGCGACGATCCACTCGCCGAGCTGCTGCTCGACACCGACACATATGCCGTCGTGGCGGAGCGGCTGGTTGCGCTCAATTCACTGCCGTCGAGGCCGCGAAGCGCGTGGGTGCTCGAGGGCGGCTATGACCTGGATGCGCTGACCGCCTCGACGCAGGCGGTTCTCGAGGTTCTCGTCGCAGCGTGACCGCGGTGCGCTACGGTGGCGAGGCCATGCGGACGCGATGGTTCTGCGCCGTTTTCGCCACCGTCGTGCTCGCGGCGTGCGGGGACAGCGGTTCGCCGACCGGCATCGCGACCAACCCGCCGGTCCCGGGTGGTGGGACAACCTCCGCAGGCGCAAGCCCGTCGGCCGCCGCCGCATCGGGAACGCGCACCGTGCTCAGCCCGCTCGGGCTCAACATCCGCCAGTCCGCCTCGGTCACCTCCACGCGGCTGGGCACCGCCGCGCAGGGCGCCGTCCTCCAGGTCACCGGCCACACCACCCAGAACGGCGGCTGGTACCAGGTTCAGGGCCAGACGGTCAGCGGCTGGATCACCGCCGACCCCACGCTCACGGCGGCCGGGCAGTTCACCCAGTACCAGTCACAGGACCGCCAGTTCAGCGCGCTGTACCCGCAGACCTGGACGTTCGCCGAGAGCCCCGCCAACGTGGTCTTCCATCCCAGCGACGGTGACCAGAGCATCGTCGCGCGCAACGGTGCGCAGACCGCCGACTTCGGTTCCGGTGGCGCGGCGGGGTTCAACGCGACCGGCCAGGAGACCGTGATCGTGTGCGGTGTCACCGCCGACCTCAACGAGTACACGCACGTCGGAGCGCCGGGGGCGACACCGGCACCGGGGACCGCCGGCCCGCTGGCGCTCCTCGCCCAGATCCGGCTGCGGCTCGACGCCACGCACGCGCTTGCCCTCGACTTCAACTACAACGCGTCCGCCGACCTCGACGTGTTCAACGCCTTCTACAACTCGATGACCTTCCCGTTCCCGCAGTGCCAGCTGCCCTCGTCGCCCGGTCCGTCGCCCACCTGACGCCGCTCAGACGATCTGCTGGCCGATCCCGTGCGAGAGCAGGGTGCTGTGCGCCGCTGACATGCCGACCGCGCTGATCACCAGCATGGCGACGTACGCGAGCCCGATCGCGAGCCGCACGTGCGGCGCCAGCGGGGTGGGTTCCTGCCCGGTGCGGGCGCGGCGGAAGCGACCCACGGTGCTGAAGATCCCGAACAGCAGGATGATCACCAGGAAGGGGTTGAGAGGCGCTCCCGTCGCGGTGTAGCCGGCGATGAGCACGAGGATGACGCCGATGCCGGCGACGTTGGCCCATTTCGACACCGCGCTGGCGACGCGGCCGCCGTCGAGCGGGGACATCGGGATCAGGTTGAACAGGTTGACCAGGCAGCCCCAGTAGGCGAGCGCGAGAAAGAGGTAGCGGGTGTTGCCCTCCGGCAGGGACAGGGCGAACAGGTAGCAGAGGAGCGCGGCCCCGGTCCCCACCACCGGCCCCCCGATGGCCACGATCGCCTCCTGGCGGGCATCGCGGAACCCCTTGGTGGTGACCACCGCGCCGAAGCCGAACAGGAAGAAGGGGGCCGACACCGGCAGGCGCTGGGCCCGCGCGAAGAGCATGTGCCCGCTCTCGTGGATGGCGATCAGCAGCAGGGCACCCAGCCCGAACTGCCAGCCGAAGAGCCCGATGTAGATGAGCAGGGACAGCCCGAAGCTGATGAAGGTCCCGCTCAGCTTGCCGAACTTGAGCAGCAGGAACCCGTACTTGAAGAGCCCGGCGAGGGCCGCGACGATCCCGCCGGCGAGCCCTCCGCGGCGCTGCTGCGAGCGTGAGGTGCCCTGGTGGATCGACGACGGGGCTATCGGCGGCGAGGTGCCCTCGGGGCGCCAGGTGTACCCGTCGCCGCTGGGGACCAGGGCCGGCGGCGGAGGGGGCGAGCTCGGAGGTGGCGTCCAGCCGTACCCGCCGGGGGCTTGAGAGGGGGGAAGCGGGTCGGCCATGAAGTCATCATCGCACCGCCTCGCGAAGCGAAAGCCTTCTCCGCGAGCTCAGCGAATCGCGACCAGGACCCTGTCCGCGAGGTGCTGCCAGATGGTCCCGACCTCGGCGAACCCCGCCTGGTGGAGCGCCTCGACATGCATGGCCAGGTCGGCGGGATGCTCGTGGTCGGGATGGTCGTGGTGGCGGCGGCCGCGCTCGGCGACCTCGGCGGCGAGGCCGGGGTCCTGTTCGACCGCTGCCCACCACTCCTCCCACGTCTCCCCGGCGTTCTCGTCCGCGCGCTCCTGCCGCTCGCGGATCGATCGAGCGGCTGCGGCAAGGCGGGGCAGGTCGGGTGTGAAGTCCATGCGGTCGCCGTTCACGAACACGCCACCCGGGGCGAGGACGGTCCCGAGGTGGCGATACAGGGCGGCCTGGGCGTTGGGCTGAAGCCAGTGCAGCGCGGTGGTGGAGACCGCCGCGTCGGCATCGGCACCCGCGCTCCAGCGTGAGCGCAGGTCGGCATCGAGCCACTGCAGGCGGCCGCCCTGGTCGCCGAGCGCGTTGCGGCCGATGGCCAGGAGGACCGGGTCCATGTCGATCGCCGTGACCCGAGCGTCGGGCAGGCGATCGAGCACCCGCCGCGACAGGGACCCGGGGCCGCTGCCGAGGTCGACGACGTGTGGAGCAGGCGCCGCACAGTGCTTCGACGGTGTCGATCATCACCGCGAACCGCAACTCGCGGTCGGGCATGTATGAGGCCTGCTGCATCTCCCAGCGATCGAGCCAGCGCTGCCAGTCGGGTGTGGTGGGCACGGCGGTCATGGGCGCTCATTGTCAAGGAGCGGCGACGCCCCTGCGGTGCGTGTGACAGTATTTGGTCTCCCATGCCCGCGAGCCATGTGATCGGAATGCTCCTCGGAGCCGAGGAGGACTGGCCGGCCGCGTTCGAGTCACTGCTGGCGCGCGCCGCCCCGACGATCACCGCTGGCGGCACCACCCACCAGTTCAGCACCGAGCGGGTGACCATCGAGCCGTTCAACCTGCGCGCGGTGCCGCGCTACTCGCTGATCATCGACCGCCTGGCCTGGTGGTACCACATGCCGCGGGAGTGGCTGAAGAAGGTCGCGCTGATGAACAGCGTGCACCTGCTCAACAACCCCTTCACCTTCCAGTCCATGGAGAAGCACGCGGCGTACTGCGCCATGATGCGGCTCGGCCTGCGCGTGCCCGAGACGTGGATGGTCCCCAACAAGGTGCCCCCCGACAATCCGCGCTTCGCGACCACCGCGGAGCGCTACCTGCGCCATTTCGACCTCGAGGCAGTGGCCAACCAGGTGGGGATGCCGCTCTACATGAAGCCGTTCGACGGCGGCGCGTGGGTCGGGGTGACCCGGATCGAGGACAGCGCCACGCTCCACCGCGCCTACGACAAGTCCGCCGAGCGGCTCATGCACCTCCAGGCCGCGGTCGAGGACTTCGACGTCTTCTCCCGCAGCCTCGGGATCGGCGCCGAGACCATGGTGATGCGCTTCAACCCGTCCCGTCCGATGCACTCGCGGTACTCGGTGTCGCACAACTTCCTGAGCGACGAGGTCGGTGACGAGGTGGTCACCATCGCCCGCCTGGTCAACGCCTTCTTCCGCTGGGAGCTGAACAGCTGCGAGACGCTCGTCAAGGACGGCGTGGTGCACCCGATCGACTACGCCAACGCCACCCCGGACCTCGCCGTGACCAGCCTGCACTACTACTTCCCCTGGGCGATCCGCACGCTGCTGAAGTGGTCGATCTACTGCTGCGTGACCGGGCGTCGCCCGACCGTCGACCTCGACACCCAGAGCTACTTCGCGATCGCCGACAACCCCGAGCTCGGGTACGCGGACAAGCTGCGCGAGTACCGCGTGCTCGCCGACCGCCAGCTCGACGTCGACCGCTACCAGGACTTCTGCGCGCGCCACCTCGCCCACCTCGACGAGGTCTGCGTGGAATGGGTCGAGGGCGACGACTTCGACCGGCTGCTGGTCAGCACCGTGGTCTCCACCTACCCCGAGCATGAGCGCGAGATGTTCCTCGCCCACTTCCGCGGCCTCCTGCAGCTCTGGGCCCACGACCAGCGCGTGGCGGCGTAGCCATGCCGATCCACTTCGCTTCCAGCCAGGGGCCGAGCCTGGGCGTGGAGATGGAGCTGGCCATCATCGACCCGGACTCCCGTGAGCTCGTCAAGGGGGCGCACGAGCTGCTCATCGAGATGGGGGAGGGGCATGACGGCGGCATCCACCCCAAGGCCAAGGCGGAGCTGCTGCAGTCGACGATCGAGATCATCACCGGCATCTGCAGCAGCGCCGCCGAGGCGCGCGCGGACCTCTCGGCGACGCTGGCGGAGGTCACCGAGTACACCGCGCGTCGCGGCCTGCTGCTGATGTGCGCGGGCACGCACCCGTTCAGCAACCCGGTCAACCAGGAGATCACCCCCAACGACCGCTACCGCCGGCTCGTGGACGAGATGCAGTGGCCGGCGCGACAGATGCAGATCTTCGGCATCCATGTGCATGTCGGCGTGCGCAGCGGCGAGAAGGCGATCGCGATGGTCAACGCGCTCTCCGCGTACATCCCGCACTTCCTGGCGCTCAGCGCCTCGAGCCCGTACTGGATGGGGCAGGACACCGGCCTGGCCTCGACGCGTTCGAAGGTGTTCGAGGGGCTGCCGACCGCGGGACCGCCCTGGCAGCTGTCCGGCTGGACGCAGTTCGAGCGCTTCATGGACACGCTGATCGCAGCGCGGACGATCGCCACCATCCGCGAGGTGTGGTGGGACATCCGCCCGCACCCCGGGTTCGGCACCGTCGAGCTGCGCATCTGCGACGGCATCCCCACCATGCGCGAGGTGGCGGTGGTGGCCGCACTCAGCCAGTGCCTGGTGCACCGCTTCGACATGCTGCTCGACCGCGGCTACACGTTGCCCATCCCCAAGGCATGGGTGGTGCGCGAGAACAAGTGGCGCGCCGCCCGGCACGGCATCGACGGCTCGATCATCGTCGACGATGAGGGGACGACGGTGCCGATCCGCGATGCGCTCACCGAGCTGGTCGAGGAGCTCAGCCCGATCGCCAGGCGGCTCGGCTGCCACGCCGAGGTGCAGGACACGCTGTCGATCCTCGAGCGCGGTCCCAGCTACATCCGCCAGCGCGAGGTGGTCGCAGACGGGGGCAGCCTCGTCGACGTCGTCGACAGCCTGGTCGCCGAGCTGCGGTCAGAGGACGGGCCGCTGGCTCGAGGCGGCGGTGTGCTCGCCGATCGCAGGGCTCAGCCCGCGTAGATCTGCAGGTCGCTCGCGAACCGGTCGGCGATCTCGATGCAGGACGCCAGCTCGGGGTGACGGACCATCACCCAGCCGTCGGACAGCAGCGTCTGGCGCCAGTCGCGCCGGTGTGCGCCGATGGGGAGCAGGTCGATCGCGGTGACTGAGTCGCCGAACTCGCTGAGCAGCCGGCCGAGCCCCTCGATCGCGCGGATGTGGCCCTGCCCCTGGGCACGCTTGCACACCGAGGCGGCGTTGTAGCTGCGCACCACCGGGCGGGTGAGCTCGCCGAGCACCACTGCCTCCGCCCACCTGGTGTAGAGGTCGGTGTCGCAGGTGTAGTTCATCACGTCGACGGTGCGCGCTCCCGGCGGACGGGCGCCGATCTCACCGAACACCACCTCGCCGTCGAACTTGCGGTACCACTCCATGTGCGTGAATCCGTCCCGGAAACCGAGGGCGTCGAGCACCGCGTGTCCCATCCCTCTGCCGCCGGCGAGGTGATCGACGCCGGGGTCGCGCAGCGCCAGGGTGATCGGGCTGATCCACTCGAGGGAGCGGGCGATCAGCGGGCGCGGCCGGTACCACGAGATGTTCTCGTACAGCACCCGGCCGTTGGCACAGATGGTGTCGAAGGTGAACTCCTCGCCATCGACGAACTCCTCGATGCTCACCTCCGGCACCGAGGTGAGCTGGGGCAGGACGGACTCGAGCGCGCCCTCACCGTCCACTCGATGGGTGTGCGCCGACCCCGCACCGGCGATGGGCTTGACGATGATCGGGAAGCCGATGGCGTGTGCCGCGTCCCGCACGCCGGCGGCGGTGGTGGCGCTGCGGTGCCGCGGGGTGCGGATGCCGGCCGCGTCGAGGACGCGCTTCATCTCCTCCTTGTCCCGGAAGGGGATGGTCTGCGCCACCGTCATACCGTCGACGTCGAGCACCTCGCGCAGGCGTGCGGCGAGCACCATGGTGGGCTCCCACAGGGACTCGACCTGGTCGATGTGGACGTTAGCGGCGAGGTCGCGGACGGAGTCGACGATGCCCCGCTCGTCGGCGAACGACGGCACCTGCCAGTGGGCGGCGAGGTTGTCGCGCGCCATCTGCGGCAGCGCGTCGACGTGCTGGTCGCCCACCCCGATGACGCGCGCGCCGGTGGCCGCGAGGCCGCGAACGAAGAAGGGCATCTCCGCTGGATAACCGGGCGAGATCATCAGGACGGTGCGCATGCAGTCAGCCCGTCATCTCGACACGCGCCACCTCGACGACCCGTCGCAGCGCCGCCGCGACCACCTCGGTGTCCTCGTGGCGGAGGATGATGTAGCCCTCTCCCTCGTAGCTCTCACTCCGCGGTTGCCCCTCCTTGGGAAGCCGCGCCTCGATCACCAGCTCGCCGAGCTCGTGTTGGAGGGTGTCGAGCCCGTGGACGCCACGCACGACCCCCTGGCCCTGGCCGCGCAGGTACGCCGCGCCGACCGCATGGCGCCGCTCCGGTGGGGCGAATTCCCCGAAGACCTCGAGCCGGGCCCAGGCCGCGTACATGTCGGTGTCGTGCGCGTAGGAGAGCAGCGAGGTGAACTGCGCCCCGGGTGGCCGGGCCGCCACCTCCGACAGCGCGATGCGTCCCTGGCCCAGTCGGAACCACTCCATGTGGCTGAAGCCGGTGTCCATTCCCAATGCGCGCAACCCGCGCGCCGCGCCCTCGCGGATGCCGTCGTACTCCGCACCGTCGATGGAGTGGGGGAGGAGGACCGCCCACTGGATCCAGGGGTTCTCCAGCACCTCCAGCGGCGTGGGCAGGTACGACGAGATGGAGTGCCATACCACGTGTCCTCCCACGCACACGCTGTCGAAGCTGTGCTCGGCGCCGCTGACCAGCTCCTCGATGAGGGCCGGTGCGGTCGAGGACGGCGGATCGACGCGCACCCAGTCAGCGAGCTGCTCCTGGGTGTCGATGCGGAAGGTGCTGCGCGCTCCGGCGCCGGCCGGCGGCTTGACCACCACGGGGAGACCGAGCTGGCCCACGATCGACGACGCCTGCTCCGCGGACGTGGCCACGCCGTGGCGGGCGCAGGGGACGTCGTGGGCTGCGAACACGTCCTTCATGCGCGACTTGTCACGGAAGTTGCGCGCCACCTCGGCGCCCATGCCCGGGATGCCGAGCGCGTCGCGAACCTCACCGAGCGGCACCTGGATCTGCTCGAGCATGCCGATCAGCCGGTCGACGCCACCGAGGCGTGCGGTCAGGGCGCGGGTGGCGTCGGCGATCTGCTGGGCGTCGGTGCCGTCATCGATCCGCCAGTCGGCCACCAGCCTGGCGCGGACCCCGGCGGGGAGCTTCTCCACGGGATCCTGGCTGACCACGGCGAGGCCGGCGCCGGGCAGTGAGGCTGCCGCCTCGATGAACCTGACGGTGGCCTCGAGCAGGAAGGGGGCGACGAACACGGCGGTCGGCACGCGCGCAAGTCTATTTTCTTGCGCAGACGATCTCGGCGGTCGCCGCGCGATGGTTCTTGGCCGACCAACCAAAACTTGACCGCTCGGACTCCAAAGTCGTAGGTTGGGCGCGTCTCCAGGAAGGGATGGAGGGTTCGGATGAGCCCGCGCGATCGCGTGGTCACGGCGCTGATGACTGTCAGCCTGCTCGCTACCGTCGGTCTCGGCACGGCAGCGGCGGTGACGCTGTCGCGTGGCAGCGCGCCGACGGTGACGTACCAGACCGGGGCCGTTGTCGCCCAGAACGGCGGCGCCGCAGCGGCCCCGTCCGCGACGGCCGGCGCCCCGGCGGCCGGCACCGGGCCGCACACCACGACAACCACCACCGGTGGCGCCGCGGGCACGACGCCCGGGATCAACTCGTCTCAGAACTTCACTCACAACGGGGTGATCACAGTCGGCGGCATCTTCGACGAGTCGGGCCCTCTCGACGCCACGGTCGAGCGCGACACGGTGCGCTCGTACTTCGACCAGGTGAACGCGGCCGGGGGCGTCAACGGCGCCAAGCTGCAGCTCATCGACTGCAACTCACAGTTCAACCCGTCGGTCGCGCACTCGTGCTCGGAGAAGCTGCTCAGCCAGGGCATCCTTGCCATCGTCGGCTGGACGTCGGTGAGCGGGGAGCAGACCGAGGCTCCATTCCTCGACACGCAGACCTCCTCGTGCCCGCAGTGCGGTGTGCCGATCTTCGGGGGCCTCGGGGTGGACGCGGAGTTCCAGTCCCCGCTCTCCTTCCCTGTGGCCGACCCCTTGGGCACGCAGGGCTACGCGGGTGGGATCCGGGCCTGCCAGCGCGGCTTCAAGCACCCCGCGGTGGTGTACCTCAGCGCCAGCTTCGCGGCCAGCGTCAACGGCGGTTTCCTGGCCGGGCTCAACACGTGCGGGCAGGCACCGGCGAAGGGTGGCAACGACGACGTCGCCGTCGACATCTCGAGTCAGCAGGACTACACGAGCATCGTCACGCCGTGGTTGACCGACGGCACCCAGTCGGTCATCGCCGGGCTCGACCCGTTCTCCATGGGCCGGCTGTACCAGGCGATGGAGCGCGAGCAGTTCCAGAAGCCGACGTCGGGAGGAGGCCTCGACAAGACATCCGCCGAGGGATCGTATGGCGCGTACTTCCAGGGTGCGCAGTCGTTGACACCGGTCCTCGAGCCCGTCGGCCACACCAGCGTCCCGGCGATGGCCGACTACCTCAACACCGTCAAGCAGTACTACCCGACCCAGGTGAGCGCCATGGACCAGTACACCGAGGAGCAGTGGATCGCCGCCCACGTGTTCGTCGCCGCGCTGCGCGCGATCAAGGGGCCGGTCACCCGTGCGGCGCTGGTGGCCGCGGCCCAGGGTTTGAAGAACTTCAGCACCGGCGGTCTGACCCAGCCGCTGACCTACGGCGGCGGCAAGAACAACGACCCCAACCGGTGGGTCCAGTACATGGACAACCCCAGTGGCACAGCCAACGGCTGGACCGACTTCACCGGCTGGGTCGACATTCCCTACAACCCGTTCTGACGTGCATCTGCAGATGACCGTCGCAGCGACGCTGGCCAACCTCGAGGTCTTCAAGAACGAGCTGCCGACCGGTCTCGCATACGGCGGCGTGTACGCCCTGGCAGCTCTCGGCCTGGTGCTCATCTACAGGGTCAGCGGGGTGCTCAACTTCGCCCACGGCGCAGTCGCGACCGTGTCGGCGTTCGTCGCGTACACCGTCGCCGTTCAGCTGCGCCTCCCCGCCATCCTCGGCCTTCTGGCCGCCGTGGCGTGCGGATGCGTTCTCGGGTTCGTCATGGAGTTCTTCACCATCCGGCCGCTCACCGGCCGCCCGGCGATCACCAAGGTGGCGGTGACGATCGGCTGGCTGCTGGTCTTGCAGCAGTTCGCCGGCCTGGTGTGGGGATTCAACGGATACCACTCTGAGATCGACCTCGTCGGACAGAGCGGTTTCCGCGTTCCCTTCACCGCAGTGACCTTCAGCTGGGACAGCCTGCTGGCTCTCACGGTCGCGCTCGCCCTTGCCGGCGCGACGGCGCTCCTGCTCAAGCGCACCACGTTGGGCACGTCGATGCGAGCGCTGTCCGACGACCCGGTGGCGGCGCGGCTGTGGGGGATCAACGTCAACCGGGTCAGCGCTGCGTCGTGGGTGATCGGCTCCGCGATGGCCGCAGTCGCCGGTGTGCTGATCACCCCCTTCATCATCTTCACCCCCTTCACCCTGACGCTGATCGTCGTCAACTCGTTCGCAGCGGCCCTCCTCGGCAGGTTGCAGAGCCTCACCTTCACCGTGGTCGGGGCGATGGTGCTCGGGGTGGCACAGCAGCTGCCCGCGCTGTTCGACGCCGGTGGCACAGCACTGCAGCAGGCGGTGACCTTCGCGGTGGTGTTGGTGGCGCTGGCTGTGCTGTTCCGCCCCGGCGTGCGTGGCCTGAGGACGGTCTGATGGAACTCCCCGTGCTGCGCAGGTCTCTGGTGATGGTGGGCATCGTTGTCGCCGCCGTCGTTCCCGGGTTCCTCGACTTCTCCAACCAGGGCCTCGCCACCGATGCCGCGATCACCGCGTTGCTCGCGCTGTCGCTCGTGGTGCTCACGGGCCTGGTCGGCCAGGTCTCGTTCTGCCAGTACTCCTTCGCCGCCCTGGGCGCCTTCACCGTGGGGTCACTGGTGGTCGGCCACCAGGTGAGCTTCTGGGTCGCAGCTCCCCTGGGCATCGCGTTCGCGGCTGCCGGTGGGGTGCTGGTCGGCATCCCGGCGCTGCGGCTGCGCGGGCTGCTGCTCGCGGTCCTGACGGTGGCCGTCGCGCTGTTCGTCGATGTCTTCCTCCTCGCCAGTGGCACCTGGGACGGCTTCACCGGCGGCAGCGCGGATTGGACCGGCATCCCCTTTCCCTCGGTGCTTGGCCGTCAGCTCAACTCCTACACGTTCTACCTGTTCACGCTGGGCGTGTTCCTCCTCGCCGTGCTGGTGGTGTGGAACCTGCGCACCGGCAAGACGGGCCGTGTGCTGCGTGCCGTCCGGGATTCGGAGGTGGCGTCGAGCACGCTGGGGCTCAACGTGGCCGCGTGGAAGCTGGCTGCGTTCGGGTTCAGCGCGGCGCTGGCCGGGCTCGCCGGCGCCTTGCGCGCAGTCGCCGACACGAGCGTGGCCGGTGGCTCGCAGAGCTCGTACAGCTTTCAGTACTCACTGGCGCTGGTGGCATCGGTCACCGTCTTCGGCGCCGGCTCGATCCTGTCCGCGGCGGTGGCGGGGTTCTTCATCATCTTCGCCGCCCAACTCCTCAACCTCACTCCGCTGCAGCACCAGTGGTTCAACCTCATCCTCGGTGTGATCCTCATCCTGCAGCTGGTCTTCAACCCGGACGGTGTGGTCGTCAAGGCGCAGCGTGACCTCGCTCATGCCCTGCGTGGTGCCGCGCGCCGGCGCAGCAAGCCTGCCCCCGCGACCATCTCGGAGGTTGCCTGATGGCGCTGCTCGAGCTCCACGGTGTGGGCAAGCGGTTCGGCGGCGTGCAGGCTCTCGATGACGTGTCGGCAACCGTGCACCGCGGCGAGATCGTCGGGCTCATCGGCCCCAACGGCGCCGGCAAGACCACACTGTTCAACTGCATCTCGGGCGTCGACGCACCGGACCGCGGGCGGATCACGTATGAGGATCGCGAGATCGGTGGTCTGAGCCCGCACCGCCGAGCCCGCCTCGGCATCGCGCGCACCTTCCAGAACCTCCAGCTCTTCGGCAGCATGACCGTGCTGGAGAACTGCATGGTCTCCATCGACGCGTTCGCCCGTCGTGGCATGGTGGGTGACGCGCTGCGCATGCCGTGGGCTCGCTTCGAGGAGCGGCGGGCGCGTGAGCGTGCCCTCGCGATGCTCCACTTCCTCGACATCGAGGACAGCGCCGATCACCTCGCAAACGACCTGGCCACAGGGCTGCAGCGCCGCGTCGAGCTGGCCCGCGCGCTGTGTCTGCGGCCGAGGCTCCTGCTTCTCGACGAGCCGGCCGCCGGGCTGGACGCGGCCGAGACCATCGAGCTGGCCGATTTCCTGCGCAGTGCCCGCGACCGGCTCGAGGTCAGCATGCTGCTCGTCGACCACGACATGTCGCTGGTGATGCGGGTCTGTGACCACATCACCGTGCTCGACTTCGGACGCGTGATCGCCACCGGGGACGCGCGATCCATCCGATCGGACCGGGCGGTGATCACCGCGTACCTGGGGGAGGCAGCATGAGCCTGCTCGAGGTTCGAGGGCTGCGCGCCGGCTACGACCGGATCCCAGTCGTCTTCGACATCGACCTGGCAGTCGAGGAGGGCGAGATCGTCGCCATCCTCGGGGCCAACGGGGCGGGCAAGACAACCACGCTGCGCTGCCTGTCGGGGATGGTGCGCCCGATGGCCGGCGAGATCCTGTTCGATGGCCGTCGCATCGACGGCGTCGCCGCGGATGCGATTGCGCGGTCGAGCCTGGTGCACGTCCCGCAGGGTCGGGGGATCTTCCCGACGCTCGATGTCGGCGAGAGCCTTCAGCTTGCCGCCGCGGTGGCCGGGATCCCCCGCGCCGAGATGGCCGAGCGCATTGACGAGATGTACACGCTGTTCCCACGACTGGGTGAGCGGCGCCGGCAGCTGGCCGGCACGCTCTCGGGGGGAGAGCAGCAGATGCTGGCTCTGGCGCGTGGCCTGATCGTGCGGCCGCGCCTGCTTCTCATCGACGAGATGTCGCAGGGGCTGGCGCCCACGGTGGTCGCGCAGCTCTTCCAGCTGGTCGCGTCGTTCCCTGAACGCGGCACGTCGGTGCTGCTCGTCGAGCAGTTCGTCGGCAAGGCGCTGGCCGTGGCCGCGCGGGCATACGTCCTCGAGAAAGGGACGGTGCGCTACGCCGGTGACGCCGAGACGCTCGCCGCCGACTCGGAGTTCGTGCGCAGCTCCTACCTCGGGAGTGAGGATGGCGGGGCTCGTGAGCGGGACAGCGCCCCGGTGGCGACAGCGCGGCCGGCACCCATCGGCGAGAGCATCACCGTGTCACTGCCGCCGGCGCTGATGCGGTCCCTGACCGAGCGCGCCGAGCGCGAGGGGGTGGCCCTCAGCGTGCTCGTGTCGCAGGCGCTGCGCGGTGACCTGGCCTCTGAGACGCGAGACGAGCCGGAAGCGGCGGGGGCCGGACGATGACCGCCCGTCGCGGCCAACAGGCGCCGGCTCCTCGCGGGGGTCGCCGCGCTCGTGCTGGTCTTCGCTGCGACGGATGGGCTGCTGGTCGGCGCGTTCGCGCAGGGGGACGACGCGCTGGCCGCCAGTTACGGGATCTACAACGGACAGGTGGCCGCCACGGCGGACCGCGAACAGGTCGGGTCCACTGTCGACGCTGGGTTCACCGCCGGGGAGGTGGACAACTTCTACCCACTGGCCCGCGTCGAGGTGGCGACCGCGGGGACGAACGCGACGGCGACCCCCGCCGACACGGGGCCGTTCGCGCAGGCTGTCTTCGCCGGCCAGAACGTCCAGCAGCCGCAGTACGTCAGCGCGCAGTACCCGGGGACGCAGAACCCGCCTCCGTACAGCGCCGGCAGCGCCACCGCCGCCGCGTCGGTCACCCCCGCCTCAGCCACGGCGAGCGCGACATACGGGGCGGCCAACACCACGCCACCGGACGGCAGTGATGGTGGAACCGCCAGCGATTCCAGCTATTTCGACGCCGCGAAAGGGTTCGTGAGTGCAGGCGACTTGCGCGTGCAGCGCGCGTCGTACGGCGCGGGAGTGCTGGTGATCGACAACGTGCACGTGGCTGTGTTGGTGAGCAACAACGGCTCGGCATTCACCAAGACGATCTCGATCACTGTCGGCGGTGCGGCAGTCACCGTGAGCACGCCGCTCGGCCAGACCGTGAGTGTGCCCGTGACCATCGACCAGAACGGCGTCACGGCCACGCAGCCGCTCATCCCCGGCGGCCCGCTGCAGGCCGCCACGCAGGCTGTCAACGCCGCCCTCGCCAGTGCCGGCCTGAGCGTTCACACAGTTGCGCCCGAGGTCACCCAGGATGGGGCCGACCTGCATGTCGACGCGGTGGGCGTGGTCGTCGACCAGGAGAACGTCGGCGGAGCCAACGGCGTTCCCAGCCAGTTCGTCGTGCACACGCTCGGCGAGGTGGTCCTCGACAACGAGGCAACGCCGGCGCCGCCACAGCCCGCCTTGAGCTCGGGGGGCACCGGCGGTCTCGGCAACCCGGTCGGAGGCGTGCCTGTCACCACCACGACGGGGTCGGGCCTTGGCGGCTCGGCGAGCTCATCGGCGGCGAGCTCGCCTGCCAAGCACAGCGGGATCTCACCGGTGGCTGCGCTGGTCAAGCAGCCGCGGCCGACGTGGCTGCTGCTGTCCTACCTCGCCTGGCAGGCGCTGATGCTGGCGCTGGTGGCGGCCCTGTACCTCCGCCGCTCAGCGCAGCGACAGCTCGCATGAGCGATCGCCGCACCACCCTGCCTTCTCTCGCCGCCACGATGTCTCAGCTCGCCCGGCGGGCCGTGGCCCTGGCGGCGGCCTGGCGCAGTCGCCGAGCCGACGCCAGGGCACGCGCCATCTGCCCGGTCAACTCCTGGGCCTTCTCGCCGCTCTACAGCAACGGACGGTGCCCGCTGTGCGGGTGGGCCCCGGAGGGCTACGCGTATGCGCCACCGCTGCTGACGCCGTACGAGCGCTACTGGGGCATGCTCGCGGGGATCGGGGCAGTCTCGCTGGTGATGTGCATCGCGGTGCTGGTGGCGTACCTGCGCGGCTGAGCAGCTCCGAGCGGGGTGCCGGCGATCCGATCCGCCCCGGTTAAGTAGGATCGGCGCGCAGTGAACGTCATCTTCATCGAGCCGGCCTTCCCGCCCAACCAGCGCGAGTTCGTTCGCGAACTCGCGGCCACCGGTTCGACCGTGATCGGGATCGGCGAGCGCGGCCTCGAGCAGCTCGACCCCGACCTGCGGGGCTGGATGCTCCACTACCACCAGGTGGGCAACGTCACCGACGTGGGCGCGATGACCGACGCCGTCCGCTGGGTCCAGGAGCGGCTCTGGGTCGACCGCCTCGAGGCCGTCGTCGAGGCCCACACCATGGCTGCGGCCCAGGTGCGCGAGAATTGCACAATCCCGGGGACCTCGGTGCGCACCGCCTGGCTGTGCCGCGACAAGCCGTCGATGAAGGAGGCACTGCGCGAGGCGGGTGTCCCCACCGCCGCCTCCTCAGCCGCGCACAGCGCCGGCGAGGTGCGCGACTTCGCTGCGCAGGTTGGCTACCCGCTCATCCTCAAGCCGCGTGCCGCCGCCGGCGCGTCGGGCACGGTGCGCGTCGACAGCGAGCCCGAGCTCGACGCCGCGCTCGCCGGGTTCGGCTCGCCGACTCCATCGCGGTCGAGGAGTTCGTCGAGGGCCACGAGGGTTTCTACGACACGCTCTCGATCAACGGAGAACCTGTCTACGACTTCGTCACCCACTACTACCCCAACGTGCTCGACGCGATGCGCACGCGATGGATCAGCCCGC
The DNA here is from genome assembly GCA_963717185.1 of Candidatus Dormiibacterota bacterium. Classification (GTDB taxonomy): domain Bacteria; phylum Chloroflexota; class Dormibacteria; order Aeolococcales; family Aeolococcaceae; genus Aeolococcus. The sequence continues at coordinate 131,408 of CAVQVY010000027.1, forward strand.
AGTTCGTCGCCACCAACCGTGTCGACACAGTGCCCGACTACGGCGAGGTGCGCGCCATGGGCCGGCGGGTCGCGCACGCGCTCGGCATCGAGACGTCCGCGACGCACATGGAGTGGTTCTTCGGCCCCAAGGGGCTGCGTTTCAGCGAGATCGGCTGCCGGCCACCGGGCGTGCGCGCGTGGGACCTGTATGCCGCCGGCAACGACATCGACATCTACACGGAGTGGGCGAACGCCATCGTGCACGGCCGCGTCGATCGGCCGCTCTCGAGGCGACGTGCCGCCGGGATCGTGGCGCTGCGTCCCGACCGCGACGGGCAGATCGCCGGGTACGAGGGTGTCGACGAGGTGCAGCGGCGGTTCGGCGAGCACATCCTCGACGTGCACCTGCCGGAGCCCGGCACCCCGACCCAGCCGGTCGAAGCGGGCTACATGGCCAACGCCTGGGTGCGGATGGTCCATCCCGACTACGACACCCTGCGCGCCATGCTCGACGCCGTCGGGGAGACCCTCAAAGTCCGCGCCTCGTGAGCGTCACCGTGCTGCTGGGTCCGGTCGGGGCCGGCGCCGCGGTCGCCGCGGAGCTGAACGCGCTGCGCGTCGACGGCCCGATCGCGCTGGTCACCGCCGGCTGGGAGGAGGCAGAGCGCAACGACGCCGACCTCGACCGCGTGCTCGGCGGAGGCACGCGCAACCTCGGGCTGTTCGGTCGTCGGCTCGACATCCTGGAGCTGGATCCCGAGTACGCGGATGAGGTGCGCCGCGTCCGCGGCCTGCTCACGCAGATGCGCGAGGTCTACCTGGTGCAGCTGCGTCACGCGCTCCGCGGTGTCGAGGCGGTGCGCCAGCACGACGCCGCAGCGCGCCGCCTCGCCGGCGTGCAGCTCGACGAGGCCATCGAGACCGTGCGCGCCCTCGACGAGCGCCATGCGACGCGCCACGACGCGCTGCTCGCCGAGTTCTACCTCACCTACCCGCCGCACGAGCGCCCGGTGATCGCGGCGCATCGCGACGAGGTGGCGGCCGTGGTCGCGGAGTGCGCCGCGGTGGTGATCGCGGGCGGCCACGTCGGAGTGCTCGCCGACTGCCTGCACGTGTGCAATGTCGGCGCCGTGCTCGGCGACCGCCCGGTGGTGGCCTGGTCCTCGGGGGCGATGGCGATTGCCGAGAGGGTCATGCTCGTCGACGACCACGACCTCGCCGGCAGGCCGGACGAGGTGTTCGGGGCGGGCATCGGCGTGGTCCGCGGCGTGGTCCCGCTGCCCGCCGCCGCGAGCCGGCTGCGCATCGACGACCGCAACCACCTGGCCCTGCTGGCGAGGCGGCTGGCGCCGCGCGCCTGCGTGCTGCTCGACGAGGGCGACCGGGTCACCTTCGACGCGGACGGCATCGCGGAGCTCAGCGGAGCACGGGTGGTGTCGCTCGACGGCATGGTCCGCTCGCCCGCCGAGGCGGCGTGACCACGACGTCGCCGAAAGCGCCGAGGCAGAGGGCGCTCACCAGGCTGCGCGCGGAGGGGATCAAGGCGGCGGCCATCGACCGCCTGCTCGCGGACAACCGGGTGCCGCTGGTCGAGGGATCGGCCTGCACCTTCCTGTTCCGCGGCCACGCCGACGGCGTCGCGGTCGAGCACGCGATCACCGGCCTGCCGGCGCCCCTGCCGCTCAAACGGCTGCGGCGCAGCGACCTCTGGTTCGCCACCATCGAGCTGCCCGCCGGGTCACGGGTCGAGTACCGCGTGCTGGTGCGCCACGGCGACAAGGTCGAGAGCATGCTCGACCCGCTCAACCCGGAGTCGGTGACCGGGCCCGCCAGCACCATGTCGGTGCTGCGCGCCAGGGGTACACGACGCCATGGTGGGCACTGCCCAAGCCGAGCGCCGTCCCCGGCGAGATGACCGAGTTCCACTTCCGCAGCCGGGCGTTGCGCCGCGAGGCGTACGTGACCCTGTACTCGCCGGCCCGGATGCGCCGGGAGGACCGCCTGCCGCTCCTGGTGGTGCACGACGGCGGTGACTACATCAACCACGCCGCCTTCGGGACGGTGCTGGACAACCTCATGGACGCGCGACTGATGGCCGACACGATGGTCGCCTTCACCCATCCCGGTGACCGCCTGCGCGAGTACGGGGACAGCGCCGCGCACAGCCGCTTCCTCACCGCCGAGCTGGTGCCGCAGCTCGAGGAACGGCTGCCCCTGCGCGGCGACCCGGCGGGTCGCGTCCTCGCCGGCGCCAGCTTCGGTGCCATCGCCGCGCTGTCCGCCGCGGTCACGCGCCGGGGTTCTATGGAGGGCTCATGCTCCAGTCGGCATCCTTCCTGTACACCGTGGTCGGCAGGGAACACGCGGGCGGCCCGGTCTTCGACCCGGTGGTGCGATTCGTCAACGCCATCCGGGCGCAGCCGCAGGCGGTGGTGGAGCAGATCTTCCTGAGCTACGGCGCTTTCGAGCCGTCCGCGCAGCGCAACCTCGCCATGGTCGACGTGCTGCGCCGCATGGCCGACGAGGTCCGCGTCGTCGAGTCGCTCGACGGGCACACCTGGACCGGCTGGCGGGACCGCCTGCTCGACGGGCTCAGCTGGCTGTTCCCGGGCGAGCAGCGCTTCCTCTATCCCTGATGCGCGACACTCCGCGGTCATGAAGCTGCGCGAGCGCTGGTACTCGGGCCGCGTCGAGAGCGATGTGACGGTGGTGCGCTGGGGCCACTTCGGACGGCCGGTCATCATCTTCCCGACGGCCGGTGGCGACGCCGAAGAGATCGAGCGGATGCTCGTCATCGACGTCCTCGGCGATCTCATCGAGGCCGGCCGCATCAAGGTGTACTCGTGCGACAGCGTGGCCGGCTACGCGATGGTTCGCGGTGACGGAGACCCCCGCTACCGCGCCGCGCTGATCAACGGTTTCCACGGTTTCGTGCGCGAGGAGATGATCCCCGCCATCTGGGCCGACTGCCACACCCCGGGAGCCGAGGTCATCGTCACCGGCGCGTCCATCGGCGCCTTCAACGCGCTGGCCGTGCTCTGCCGTTTCCTGAGGTGGTCAGCCACGCGGTGGGGCTGAGTGGCACGTACGACCTCGAGCAGTTCATCGGACCGGGTGGCGGTGACGCCCTCTTCTACGCCACGCCGCTCTACTTCCTTCCCGGTCTCAACGGTCCCACGCTGGCGCGCCTGCAACAGCGCTTCGCCATCCTGGCGTCGGGCGAGGGCCGGTGGGAGAACATCGACCACTCCTGGCGGCTGGCCGAGGTGATGGGCTCCAAGGGGATCCCCAACCGCGTGGATCCCTGGGGCCCGGAGTACGACCATGACTGGCCGACTTGGCGGCACATGCTGCCCCACTACCTCGGTGAGCTGAGCTGAGGACCCGATGAGCGACCGACCACTCGCCGACACCAGGCTCGCCGTCATCGGCGCGGGCGCCATGGGCGAGGCGATGGTCGCCGGCCTGGTCGACCGCAGGCTGCTCGACGCCTCGCACGTCACCTGCAGCCATCCGCGCGCCGAGCGACGTGAGGCGCTGGCGTCGACGCACGCCGTCGGTGTGACCGCGGACAACATCGCCGCGGTGCAGGGCGCTGACATCGTGCTGCTCGCGGTCAAGCCGCAGATGCTGCCCGGCGTGATGGCCGAGCTGCGCGGCAAGCTCGGCGCCGAGCAGCTGGTGATCAGCATCATCGCTGGGGCCAGCACGCGTGCCATCGGTGAGGGGCTGACACACCCCGCGGTGGTCCGCTCCATGCCCAACACGCCCGCTCAGATCGGCCAGGGGGTCACCGTCTGGTATGCGACCGAGAGCGTCGACGAGAGGCGGCGCCAGCAGGTGCGCGCGATGCTCGGCGCCCTGGGCCGCGAGTTCGAGGTGCACGACGAGCGCCAGGTGGCGATGGCGACCGCGGTGAGCGGGACCGGGCCGACGTACATCTTCCTGTTCATCGAGGCGCTCACCGACGCGGCCGTGCACCTCGGCTTCCCGCGCCACGTCGCCCGCGAGCTGGTGCTCGACACCATGTCGGGCTCGGCCGACTTCGCCCTGCAGAGCGGCAAGCATGTCGCCGAGCTGCGCGACATGGTGACCTCGCCGGGCGGCACGTCCGCCGAGGCCCTGTACGAGCTCGAGAAGGGACGGCTGCGCACCGTGGTCAGCGACGCCGTCTGGGCGGCGTTCGAGCGCACCCTCCAGCTCGAGGCGCGGCTCGAGGGCAACGACCCCGGCACGGTCTCGCGCCGCGGCCGCTAGTCGCGAACCGCCGAACAGGCAAGTACCCTTGCGACCATGAACTGCGCCTCGTGCGGGTCGGCCAATCGTGAGGGGCGGCGCTTCTGCGGCAGGTGCGGCGCACCGCTCAGCAAGGCGTGCGAATCGTGCGGTGCGGCCAACGACGCCGACGAGAACTTCTGCGGCCAGTGCGGGGCCGCCCTGGGCGCCGTCACGCTTCCCGACAGGGCCACCCTCCCGGCGGCCGCGCCGCCGTCGCCGAGCGAGCTCGCCCGCAGCGCCGAACGGCGCCACGTGACCGTCCTCTTCGCCGACCTGGTCGGCTTCACCACGTTCTCCGATCATCGCGACGCCGAGGACGTCCGCGAGGTGCTGAGCGGGATACTTCGAGACGGCGAGGACGGTCATCACCCGCTACGGCGGCTCCGTCGAGAAGTTCATCGGCGACGCGGTGATGGCGGTGTGGGGCGCGCAGTCCATCCAGGAGAACGACGCCGAGCTTGCCGTGCGAGCCGCGCTGGAGCTGGTCGACGCCGTCGCGGTGCTCGGCGACGAGGTGGGCGCGACCGGCCTCCGCGCCCGGGCCGGGGTGCTGACCGGGGAGGCGGCGATCACCGTCGGGGCCGTCGGCGAGGGGTTGGTGGCGGGGGACCTGGTCAACACCGCCTCGCGGGTGCAGGCGGCGGCCGAGCCGGGGACCGTGTACGTCGGCGACGCCACCCGCCAGGTCACCGAGGCGGCGATCGTGTACGAGGACACCGGCACGCACCAGCTCAAGGGCAAGGCCGAACCGATCCGGCTCTGGCGGGCCCAGCGGGTCGCCGCCGGCAGGGGCAGGGGCGCTGCGCGTCGCCGGCCTCGAGCCGCCCTTCGTGGGCGCGGGACCGCGAGCTGCGCCTGCTCAAGGAGTACCTGCACGGCACCGGCGAGGAGGGGAAGGCCCGGCTGCTCTCGATCGTGGGCATCGGCGGGGTGGGCAAGTCGCGGCTCGGCTGGGAGTTCTTCAAGTACGTCGACGGCCTCAGCGAGGTGGTCAACTGGCACCGGGGCCGGTGCCTGGCGTATGGCGAGGGGGTCGCCTTCTGGGCCCTGAATGAGATGGTGCGCATGCGCGCCGGCATCGTCGAGAACGAGCCACCCGACACGGCCCGGCAGAAGTTGCGCACAACTGTCGAGGAGTTCGTGACCGACCCCGAGGAGCGTCGCTGGGTCGAGCCGCGCCTCGCCCACCTCGTCGGTCTCGAGGAGCGCGTCGCCACAGACCCGCGCGACCTGTACGCCGCGTGGCGGTTCTTCTTCGAGCGGGTCGCCGCCCAGCACCTGACCGTCCTTCTGTTCGAGGATCTGCAATGGGCCGACAGCGGGTCTGCTCGACTTCATCGAGTACCTGCTCGAGTGGTCGCGCAGCTCGCCGCTGCTGGTGCTCACGCTGGCGCGGCCCGAGCTGAACGAGAAACGCCCGGGCTGGGCATCCGGCAAGCGCGGAGTTGCCAGCCTGTACCTCGAGCCTTTGTCGCCCGAGTCCATGGACCGCCTGCTCGAGGGCATGGTCCCCGGCCTGCCCGAGGACCTCAAGGAGCGCATCCGCGACCGCGCCGCCGGTGTGCCGCTGTACGCCGTGGAGACCGTGCGCATGCTGCTCGACCGCGGTCTCCTCGTCGAGGACGGCGGCACCTTCCGCGCCGAGGGGTCACTCGAGTCACTCGAGGTCCCGGAGAGCCTGCACGCGCTGATCGCCGCCCGGCTCGACAGCCTGCAGGGCGAGGAGCGCGAGCTCCTCCAGGACGCGTCCGTCCTCGGCAAGTCCTTCACGGCCGGGGCGCTGCGGGCCATCAGCATGCTCGCCGAGGACGCGGTCGTCCCCGCGCTCAGCGGGCTGGTCAACAAGGAGCTGCTGGCGATCCAGTCCGACCCGCGCTCCCCAGAACGCGGGCAGTACGTGTTCCTGCAGGACCTGGTCCGCTCGGTCGCCTACGGCACCCTGGCGAGACGCGACCGCAAGGCGCGGCACCTGGCCGCGGCAACCTACCTCGAGAGCGGCTGGAACGACGAGGAGGAGGTGGCTGAGGTGATCGCGTCCCACCTCGTCGAGGCCTTCGACGCCGACCGCGAGGCGCCCGACGCCGAGGAGATCCGGGCGCGGGCACGGGATGCGCTGGTCAAGGCCGGCGACCACGCGGCGTCGCTGGCGGCGGCGACGTCGGCCCAGCACTACTACGAGCGCGCGCTCCAGCTGGCCGAGGACGCCGACCGAGCCCACCTCCTCGCCCGCGCAGGAGAGATGGCCTGGCTGCAGGTCAAGGTGCCGGTGGCGCGGGCCCATTTCGAGGAGGCGTACGCGCTCCACCACGCGGCGGGACGCATCGGCGCCGCGGCCCGGGTGTCGGTGAGGCTGGCCGGGCTCGATGTCCACGAGCTCAAGTCCGACGTCGCCGTGGCCAGGGTCGAGCAGGCCTTCGCCGAGCTCTCGGCGCAACCGGGCGCCGGCCGGGAGGCGGAGGCCGACCTCGCCGCCGTGGCCGCCGAGGTGGCCAGGCGGGTGTACCTGACCAAAGGCTCGACCGAGGTCGCCCTCGAGCGCGTCGAGCTCGCGCTCGAGATCGCCGAGCGCTACGGGCTGTGGGAGCAGTTCTGTGAGGCGATCAACACCAAGGGGCTGATCATGGGCGGGCGCGGGCGCTACGCCGAGGCCCTGGCGCTGCTCGAATGCGCGCTCGAGCGATCACTTGCCCTCAAGCTCCACGCCTCCGCGTTGCGCGCCTACAACAACCTGGCCGCGTCGTGCCAGCAGTCGGACCTGGTGCGTGCCCACACGCTGGCCCGCGACGGAGCCGCGCTGGCAAGGCTGGTCGGAGATCGTCGCAGCGAGCTGGCGGCCATGGTCGGCCAGGCCCCCATCCTCGTCGACCTCGGCAGGTGGGACGAGGCGATCCGGGTGGAGGCCGATTTCGATTCCACCGCAGCCGAGGACATGGCGCAGACGGATGTGCCGCGTGAGCTGATCTACGCGCTGTGGGTGCACCTGTGGCGGGGAGACGTGCCAGCCGCAACCCGCCTGCGTGACCGCCTCTCCTTCCTCTTCGATCGCAGCAACCCGGAGTACGCGGACCTGTCACGAGCGGCGGAAGCCGCCCTGCTGCGGGCGGCCGGGGACAATGCCGGTGCGCTCGACATGACGCGCAGGGTGGTCGACGAGGCGGGGCATTCGACGGACGACGCATACCTGGCGCGCTGGATCCTCGACGAGGCAGCCGAGGCCGCGTTCGCGCTCGGGGACCTGGCCACCGTCGGCCGGCTGATCGCGATCGTCAGAGGCCGGTTCCGCCGCGGCCTGGCGCCGGCGCTCGACGCTCAGCTTTCGCTGCTGACCGCGCGGCTCGCGTCAGCCGAGGGGCGCCATTCGGAGGTCGCCGACAATGCTCGCGACGCCGCCGACCTGTTCGACAGCATGCACATGCCGTTCTGGGTTGCAGTGTCGCGGACCGAGCACGGCGAGTGGCTGGTGGCGCAGGGCCGTGGCGCCGAGGCCGAGGACCTGCTCGAGCGTGCAGCCAGGACGTTCGAGGAGCTCGGTGCAGCGCCGCTGCTGGCGCGAGTGCAACCGGGCGCGGCCTTTCCAGGAGGCCCGTCCCGACACCGCGGCAGCCCTGCCGGCCTGAGCTTCCGCACGTTCGCGAGGCACAGTAACCTTGCGGCCATGATCTGCCCCGCGTGTGGCTCGACGCCTGCAAGGCTCGACGCCTGATGGCCGCCGACGCTGCGGTGGTGGTCGAGGAGAGGAAGAAGGCCAAGGTCGGCTACCGCTCACTGTTCGGCATCCGCGACTACCGGTTTCTCTTCGCGGGCTTGGTCACGTCCCAGAGCGGCTCGTGGGCGTACAACGTCGCGCTCGTCGTCTACGTGTTCAACGCCACGCATTCGCCGGCGTGGGTGGCCGCGGCATCGATGGCGCGATTCCTCTCCGCCCTGCTGTCCAGCGCGTTCGGCGGAGTGATCGCGGACCGGGTCGAGCGCGTGCGCCTCATGATCAGCCTCGACACCATCGCCATGGTAGTGCAGGGCGTGCTCGCTGCCGCCGCGGCAGTCAACGCGCCCGCGCTGCTGGTCATCGTGCTGGCCACGCTGACGTCGATCAGCACCGCGTCCTATGACCCGACGGCTCGCGCCACGATCCCCGCCATCGTCGGTGAGGAGCACCTCGCCGCCGCCAACAGCGTGCAGGCGGCGATCGAGAACCTGACCATCATCGTCGGCCCCGCGATCGGGGCCGGGCTGCTGCTCATCGGGCCCACGCCGCTGGTGTTCGGGATCAACGCAGCCACCTTCGGCTTCTCCGCACTGATGGTCAGCAGGATCAGGGCGCGCAGCCGGCCTGGTGACGCCACCGAGGGTGGCACGCTCGGGCCGCTGCAGCAGATGGGCGTCGGCATCAAGGCGTTCTTCAGCTCGTCGACGGTGGTGGTGCTGGCGGGCTTCAGCATCGTCGCCAGCTTCATGTACGGCACCGACACGGTGCTGTTCGTGGTGCTGAGCAAGCAGCAGCTGGGCACGGGCAGCGCTGGCTACGGGTACCTGCTGGCCGCGCTCGGTGTCGGCGGTCTCATCGTCGCGCCGTTCATGAACCGCATCGCCGGGATGCGCCGGCTGGGGACCATCATCGTTGCCGGGCTGCTCGTGTACGGCCTGCCGACAGCGTTGCTGGCCGTCGTCCACTCCCCGGGGATCGCGTTCGCCCTCGAGGTCGTTCGTGGTGGCGGCACCATCGTCGTCGACGTGCTCGCCATCACTGCGTTGCAGCGCACCGTCAGCCACGATGTCGTCGCGCGGGTGTTCGGGGTGTTCTTCGCGCTGGTGCTCGCCGCCATCTCGCTGGGCGCGCTGCTGATGCCCATCCTGCTGGGGCAGTTCGGGCTGACCAACACGCTGCTGATCGTTGGTTTCACCATCCCGGCACTGACCCTGCTCTCGTACCCGATGGTGCGCCGGATCGATCGCCAGGCAGTCGGCAAGCTGAGCATCATCGAGCCGCGGATCGGGATCCTCCAGGGGCTCGACATCTTTGCGGGCGCGACCCGCGCGACGCTCGAGCGGCTCGCCCTGGCAGCGGTTGACGAGACGGTGCCCGCGGGGACGGTGATCATCGAGGAGGGCGCCGAGGCCGACGACTTCTTCGTCCTGGTTGGGGGCGAGGCCGAGGTGAGCGCCGCCGGCGAGGCAGGCGTCTCCAAAGCTCTCGGCACGCTGACGCCCCCGAACTACTTCGGTGAGATCGGGCTGCTCGCGCACCGGCCGCGCACGGCCACGGTGAGGGCGACCACGGAGTGCACGCTGTACCGCATCAGGGGCAGCGACTTCGTCGACGCGCTGACGGTGTCGTCGCTGTCGCCGTCAGCATTGGGCAGCGCGCAGCGCCGGCTGGCTCGCACCCACCCGTCGCTGTCGCTCGACTTCGTGCCCCAGCCGACGGCGCCGACCAACGGCGTCGCGGCCGAGGAGCCCGAGGTCGCGGTGACCGGACGCAAGCGCAGCAAGGCGCCGGACCCGCCCGAATCCGGCGGCGCGCCGGCCCAGGATGCGACGCCTCCCGTGACCATCCCCGCCACCGCGCCGCCGGCGCCGCCGCCGGTGCCGTCATCGCTGGCCGACGCGTCGGGGAGAAGAACGTGCCCGGGGACGGACCATCCCGCCGTACACGGACCTGAGCACGCCGCTGGGGGAGCGCCCGGAGACCCAGTCGAAGTCGACGTGGGAGAAGGAGGCGGTGATCGAGCTGCGCAACGTGCACAAGGCGTTCGGGCAGTTCAAGGTGCTGGACGGGGTGACCTGCCGGATCCCCAAGGGGGAGATCAGCGTGCTGATGGGCCCGTCGGGGACGGGCAAGAGCGTGACCCTGCGCCACATCGTGGGGCTGCTGCCGCCGGACAGCGGGGACATCTTCGTGGCCGACCGGGACGTGCCGCTGCTCAACGAGGACGAGCTGCTGGAGCTGCGCCGGGGGATCGGCATGCTCTTCCAGGACGGGGCGCTGTTCAGCTCGATGAGCCTGTACGACAACGTGGCCTTCCCGCTGCGCCAGCACACCAAGAAGAGCGAGGGGGACATCCGCGAGATCGTCATGGACCGGCTCACCGAGGTGGGCCTGGCGGGGGCGGAGAAGCGGATGCCCAACGAGCTGAGCGGGGGGATGCGCAAGCGTGCGGGGTTCGCGCGGGCGCTGGTGATGGAGCCGAAGATCCTGCTCTTCGACGAGCCGGACAGCGGCCTGGACCCGGTGCGGACCACCCTGCTCTGCGACCTGATCCGGGAGATCAGCGCCAAGTACAAGGCGACCTCGATCGTGGTCAGCCACGACGTCGGGGCGGTGCGCCGCTTCGCCGACAACATCGGCATCCTCTACAAGGGCAAGATGCGCCACTTCGGCAACAAGCAGGAGATCGAGGAGTTCGGACGACGAGTTCGTCCACCAGTTCTTCAACGCCTCCGGTGAGGGGCCACTGGGGATGGACTGACAGCTGCGCGGCCGCGGCCCTGCTCGAGGGTGCCCCCGGCCTGTGACTCTCCCCGGACAGGGAGGTCAACGTTGACGATGCGCAGGACCAGGGGGCAGTTCACCGCGCCATCTCGGCTCGTGCGGCGGGCCACCATGCTCGTGGCAGCGTTGCTGCTCGCCGTGGCGAGCGCGCTGCTGGTGACGCGATCCACCAGTGTGATGGCGGCGAACCCGACGCCGCCGTTCACGCAGTGCCCGGCTGTGGGCGCGGACACGGGCTGCGCGCTCCTGATCGTGATCCAGCCCGACGGCTCGCTGACCGTCCTCAGCGACCCCACGCAGAAACCGATCGACAACGCGGACGACACGCTCCTCGGGGTGCAGAACAACTCGGCGATCACGGTGCCGTCGATCTCGATCGGCAGTGCAACGCTGGCGGTGTTCGGCTTCGAGAACGACGGGATCTGCATCTTCGCGTTCACCGGCAACGCGTATTGCACCGCCACACCCAAGCCGCCGACCGGGTACGAGGGGCCGGACACGACGTTCTCGAACATCTCGGCCAACAAGCGAGACGGGACAGTCAGGTTCACCGACCCCGGTGGCGGCCTCGCGGCGGGCGCCTCGACCTATTTCAGCCTGGAGAACAAGATCCTCGCGACCCAGCTGGGAACCGGCGCGGTGACATCCCTGGTGTTCACCGCAGCGTCGGCGACCACCAGTGACAACGCCGAACTCGGTGACCGTGGCCGCGACGCTGCGCAACGGCGCGGCGCCGGTGGCGAATGCAGTGGTGACATTCACGCTCGCGCCCGGACCGTCGTCGGTGAGCTGCACCGGGACGACAGGCGCGACGGGAATCGCCTCGTGCTCGCTGGCGCCCCATGAGCAGGCCGGGGCATACCAGGTCACCGCGTCGTACTCCGGCAGCAGCGTGCCCTTCCTCGCGCCCGTCAACACCAGCGCGCCGTTCACGGTGACGCTGGAACAGGACGGGCTCGCCTACACGGGTGCGCCGTCGGCCGCCGCGGGTCAGCCGCTGGCGCTGTCCGGCGTGCTGACCACTGACGACCCGGCAGCTGGGGCGGCCCTCGCCGGCAAGACCGTGCGCCTCACCCTGGGACCGGCGCCGGCGCGCTCGGTTGCAACGGCCTGACCGATGCGGCGGGACTTGCGACATGCATCGTCATCGTCCCGCCGTCGCAGGCCGCCGGAACAATGCCGGCGTCGGCCGTGTTCGTCAGCGACGGCCTCTACCAGGCCGCCGCTGCGAGCGGCACCGTCGCGGTCACGGCGTCGTCGGTGGTGCCGACGCCGGCCGTCGGCACCGGCCAGGGAATGCCCTGGGTGCCCGCGGCGCTGCTGATGGTATCCGGCAGCGTCATCACCGGTGCCGCGCGGAGGCCGCGTTAGCCGGCCCTCAGAGCTCGCGGCGGCGGAAGGCGACGATGGTGAGGACGACGACGGCCACGATCCAGGCGGCTGCCCACGCCAGGTAGGGACCAGTCGGCGCGGTGACCGAGGTGAACGGGTTGGCGGCGGCCTCACGGCTTCCCGACGCAACCGCGACCACGGTCGCCGGCTCCAGGTTGAAGATGGCGCCCGCGCCACAGCCCGTCCGATGGCAGCAGCAGCCGGCTCACCGTCCCCGTCGCCTCGATCGGCCCGTTGTTGAGGACCGTGCCGACGGCGCCGGCGACGCCGGCGATCCAGGTGATGAAGAACAGCATCAGGGCGATCACCCCGGCGGTGATCCCGGAGAGGCGGACGCTGAGACACAGCGTCAGGGTCAGCAGCACCAGTCCCTCGGCGGCGACGAACGCGGCCGCCTGCACGGGATGCGGCGGCAGGTAGCCGGTGGCCCAGTGCACCACGGCGAACTCGACGGCGGTGGCGGCGGCCGCGTACACCACGATCAGCGTGCCGAGGCCGAGCCACTTGCCGAGGATGACCTGGGCGCGTTCGATGGGCCGTGCCAGCACCGCCAGCGCCTGGCCCGACTCCACCTCGGCTGACACCGACTGCGCAGCCACCATGACAGCGCCGAGCCCGAGCACCGCGCTGAACATGAAGAGCACGAAGATGAGCAGCTGAGAGGAGATCACGCTGACGTCGGCCGGCGGTCAGCAGGGTGCCGTCGCGGTTGTGGACGCCCGGGAGGCGGCTGAAGCCCCAGCCGGTCAGCGCGATCGCGACCGCGCTCAGCACCACCAGGGCGAGAACCAGGCGGCGCCGGCTCACCTCGCGCACGGTGACCATTGCGATGGTCAGCACGCTCACGCGGCGGCCCCGTCGTCGGCGGCGCGCAGCACCTCGAGGAAGCGGTCCTCGAGCGACAGGCGCTGCGGCTCGACGGCGTGGACCCGGCCGCCCAGCGCGACCAGCGCGGCGACCATGTCGGCGATGCCCTCGGCGTCGACGCCGGCGACGCTGACCCACTCACCGTCGACGGCGACGTCGCCCCAGCGCGAGAGGACGGCGGGCAGGCCGCCCAGGCCGGTGACGCGCAGGCGGACGGCCACGCCGCCGCCGAGCAGCTCGTCGAGCGTGCCCGACGCGATCACCCGGCCGCGGTCGACGACGGCAACGCGGTCGCACACCTGCTCGACCTCGCTGAGCAGGTGGGAGTTGAGGAAGACGGCGGTGCCCTTGGCGCGCAGGGCGCGGATGACGTCGCGCACGTCGTGGCGGCCGACGGGGTCGAGCGCGGAGGTGGGCTCGTCGAGGAAGACGATCTCGGGCGCGCCGAGCATGGCGACGGCCAGCCCGAGGCGCTGCTGCATCCCCTTGGAGAAGGTGCCGACGCGGTCGCCGGCCCGCTCGCGCAGCCCGACGGTGGTCAGCACGGCCTCCATCTCCGCGTCACGCTGCGGGCCGCGGGATGCCGATGAGACGGCAGTGGAAGCGCAGCACCTCGACGGGGGAGAGCCAGGCCGGGTAGCGGAAGAGCTCGGGCAGGTAGCCGACCCGGCGACGCGCCTCGCGCGTGCCCGATCGGCTCGCCGAGCAGCCAGGCGTCGCCCGCGGTCGGCGTGGTCAGGCCGAGCAGCAGCTTCACGGCGGTGGTCTTGCCGGCGCCGTTGGGGCCGAGGAAGCCGAAGATCTCGCCTCGCGGCACCGACATGGTCAGGCCGGCGAGGGCCTCGATGTGGCCGTAGCGCTTGGTCAGGTCGACCGCGTGGATGGCGGGGACGCCGTCGCCGACGGTGCCGTGTGCCGGGGCTTGGTGACGCCGACCTCAGCGGAGGGAACGGGCAATGTCGAGCACCTCGTTCTGGGGAAGAAGGCCGCCGACAGCGTAGACGACGCTGCTCTTCTCCCAGATGAGCGCCGACCCGAGGCCAGTCGAGTCGCCGGTCAGCACACCCTGCACGCCGTCGATGGTGCACCGTCTGCGAGGTCATCACCCGCTGATGACCGGGATCGGCAGCGTGCTCGCCGGGTGCGCCGATGGCGCGGATCTCCGCGGCCAGCTGTGGCGAGACGCCGGGCTGGGCCACCAGGAAGTCCTCGAGCTGCTGCAGCGACGCGCCGTTCGTCGACGCGGTGGGCCGCATGCCCTCGGCGATCACCAGCGTGGGTGGCGCCGACGCCGACTCCGAGCCACCTGTCGCCTGCGGGCTCTCGCCGTACACCGCGAAGCACCGCGGGTCCCGCGCTCGACGGTCACCGAGGTGCCGTCCAGCGAGGCGGGGATGTCGGGCGCGGTGCGACCGGCCTTCGCAGCGGCAGCCGAGGCCGCCGCGGCGTCGAGCGTGAAGGTCGCCGTGCCCTGTGCCGACCACCTCCCAGCGCGCGTTGGTCGGGGACGTCGGCGGGCAGCGACGACGGCTGGAGCACCGGCAGCCCGGTAGCTCGCGGCTGCCTCTGCGCGGCCCAGCCACCTGCTTGGGCTCGAGGTTGGCAGTGTGCATGCGTCCGTACTGCGGAGAGGTCGGGAAGACCGTTGAGCGGAGCTCGCCGTCAGGGTGACCGGGGCCACCTGGGTGGGGGAGAAGATCGACAGCCAGCCGGCGGCGTTGGCGGACACCACCAGCCCGGCGACGACCACCGGCACGGCGACGACGCCGAGCGCCCAGCGGCGCCGCGTCGAAGACCGCGGGGTCGGGATCACGTCGCGGACCGGGCCGGCGCCTGCAGCCACCTGGCCGCGCAGGCGCGCCAGGGCGGGCTCGGCGGGGGATCGCAGCGGTGAGCGGGCGTTGCGAACATCTGCGTCGCGTACGCCGCATCTGCCGCGACCCGCTCGGCGCGCGCCCGGCAGCGATCGCACCCGGCGAGGTGGTCACGCTCGCGGTTCGACCCCGCGAACCTGTCGTCATGAAGACGGCGCAGCGCACCCTCACTGAGATGCCGCACGGTCAACCTCCTTTCGCAGCGCTGATTCAGCGCGTCGCAACATCGTTCCCACATCACCCTGTTTGACGCCCATCGCCGCCGCGACCTCCGCGTAGCTGAGCCCACTGTGGCGCAGCACCAGCACCGTGGCCGCGCGCTGCGGGAGGCGGCCGAGCGGCCGTGCGCAGCAGCCTGCCGTCGTCGGCGCGCTCGATCGCGGCGGCCGGGTCGACAGCCTCGGCCGGTGGCCATCGCCAGCTGCTCGCGACGACCCCGGCGGCGCTCGGAGCGGAGCACGTTGAGCGCCATGTGCGCGGCGGCGGCGCAGACCCAGCCGCCCGCCCAGGCCTGGTCGCTGCAGCGCCGGCGATGGAGCGCGAGGAAGGCGTCCTGGGCGACGTCCTCGGCGCGGGCGCGGTCGCCGAGAACCCGCGCCGCGATCGCCGACGACGCGTGCGTATTCGGCGCGAAAGACGCGATCGAACGCCGCGTCGGTCGTGCCGGAGATGGCAGGCGGGACACTCATGCGCCAGACAGCCTCTCCATCCATACCCATACAGCACCGCCGACGGCTCATCCTGTGACGCCCCGGCGGCGCGGATGCCGCCGCAACCTCAGAGGTTGCTGCCACTCAATGGAACGTCGACCGGGAGGCTGCCGGCGTCGCCGGGCTTCACCGGCGGGGGAGGGGGATGGCTGCGATTCCCAGCCCATACGAGGTCATCGACAGGCTGCCGTACCCACAACCGTCGACGATTACCTCGAGCGTCTCGCCGGCCGCCGACGCCAGGCCGGCGATGAAGACGGAAGGCAGGAAATGATCCGGGGTGGGCACCGCGAGTGGTGAAGTCCGCGTGCTGCTCGGAGGTCGAGGAGCGAGCGCGGGCTCCTCGGTGAGCAGGGCGCGCGCATCACGGTCGAAGCGTTCGGCCCAGTCGAAGCCGCGCTCGGCGTAGGCCGGGTCCATGGCGCGCAGGTTGTGGACGATGTTGCCGCTGCCGAGGACGAGCACACCCTGGTCGCGCAGCGGGGCCAGCCGCGCGCCGAGGTCGAGGTGGTAGTCGAAGGGCTTGGTCGGCATCGATCGACAGCTGCACCACCGGCACGTCGGCGGCGCGGGTACATGTGGCAGAGCACCGACCAGGTGCCGTGGTCGATTCCCCAGCTGTCGTTGTCGATCCCCACCCAGACCGGGTCGACCACGCGGGCGACCTCGTGGGCAAGCTCCGGCGAGCCGGGCGCGCGGGTACTCGACGTCGAACAGCTCCTGCGGGAAGCCGAAGAAGTCGTGGATGGTCCGTGGTTGCGCCATGCGCGGTGACCGCGGTGGCGTTGATGAACCAGTGCGCCGAGACGGCCAGGATGGCGCGCGGCCGTGGGATCGACGCAGCGAACGCCTCCCAGGCCTGGGTGTAGCGGTTGTTCTCGAGCGCGTTCATCGGGGTGCCGTGGCCGATGAAGGCCGCGGGCATGCGCGCGGATGCCGACATCGGCCGATGCCGGTCTCCGTCACGACGTCCCGGCCTCGCGCGCCGCCCGGACGGCCTCGGCGACGCCCTGCTTCCATGGCTCACCGTGGCCGGGAAGGACGGTGTCGGCGCTGACGGCGAGCAGGGCGGCAAGTGAGGCCATCGCTGCCGGCGTGTCGCGGTTGAAGCCCGACGGCATGATCTGCGGACCGACCCGGCCGGTCAGCGGGTTGCGGGTGACCAGCGCGTCGCCGGTGAGGAGCACGCTGCGCGACTCGAGGTGGATGGCGGCGGTGCCGACCGTGTGCCCAGGGGCGTGGATCACCCGCGGGTGACCGGGAACGTCGAGCACCTCGCCGTCGGCGAACGTCGACAGCTCGCGGATCGGCACGACCTGGTGGCCCCGCGGCGGAGCAGCGAGAACACCGTCCGGTACATCTCCCCGCGGACCAGGTAGCGGAGCATGCCGCCGTCGGTCTTCGGCTGCTTGGCGCCGCGGGCGACGGGCGCGTCCGCCTCGTGGATCCACACCCGCGAGCCCGCGGTGGTCCTGGCCCGCTCTGCGAACCCGGTGTGGTCCGCGTGCGCGTGGGTGACCAGCACGGCGTCGATGTCGGCGAGCCGGTGCCCGAGACGGCCCACGGTCTCGACCAGGAGGTCCCAGTCGCCCGGCATGCCCGCGTCGACGACCACCAGCTTGCCGCCGTCGGCGATCACGTACCAGTTGACGACGCCCTTGGTGAGCCTGTGGACACCGGCGGCGACTTCCACGGCGATTGGCCTCCAGGCTCGTTCTGATACGCAGCCCCGAGTTTAGGTCGGGTCAGGTCCACCTAGGATCCCGCAGCGGAAACCAGGGAGAGGGAGGGCGTCGAGTGGCCGGTAAAACTACTGA
>CAVQVY010000028.1:0-38245 GCA_963717185.1 Candidatus Dormiibacterota bacterium
CCTGCGCGGCGGCCGCGCTCGTACACGAGGTCGATCGCGAGGCCGTCGATCTTCAGCTCGCAGAGGTAGGGCCCGGTCCCGCCGAGGTTGAGGCCCGGTCGGCCCAGGACCCGAACTCCTCATCTGAGGAGCATGCCAGGCTCGGCCGGCGCTCCAGGTGAGTGACGGGCGTGAACAGCGTTGAGATCACGCCGCCGACCTTCTGCGTGGCCGAGTCGGGCGTGCGCAGCTCGGGGAACTGCTTCTCGATCTCGTTCAGCGCGCGGATGCCCTGGTAGTCGTCGGCATCGGAGATCGTCTTGTGTTCGTCAGCCGCCAGCTCGGCCACGCCAACGCCAACGTCACCCTCTCGGTGTACGCGCACGTGTTCGCCCAACAGGAGCACGGTGAGGTTGCACGCCGGGCCTTGGAGGCGGGCTACATCGCGATGCGGGGAGGAAGTCGGCCGTCAGGGTGTTCCTGCACGTCGGCTTGCTGCGCCGTTACTGGAACTGAACCGACCACGTCACGAAGGTTGGCGGTGTTGGCGGACTTCCGGCGTTGGCTTCGATCTGAACGTCAATCAGGTCGCCCGCTGCGAATGACACGCTCAGTCCGGTGATTTGGCAGTTTTGGGCCGAGTTGGACGTTGGCGCGCAGGTCGCGGCGGTCGCAACGCCGTTCTTCCGAACTGTGTAAGTCAGTTTGTCGTTGTGGCCGCTGGCATCGCCAGGTGTCGCGACGTAGAAGCTCTTCACAGTTCCGGCTGTGGGCGCCGGTGTCTGTGTCCCTTCGGTGGTGGTGGTGGTGCAGTTGGCGGCCGTCGTCACCGCCGGAACCGATACCGACGAAATCGCACATGCTCGTGGTGACGGCGCCAAAGGTGACACTCGTCCCTGCGCTGCCCACGATCACACCATTCGCTGGGCCGATGGCGCCGCTGGGCCCACTAGGCCCGCTAGGACCACTGGGACCGGGGGACCGGATGGCACTGGGCCGAGAGGTCCGGAGGACCACTGACACCGCTGGGACCGATGGACCGGAGGGGCCGCTGGGGCCGGTCGGACCAGACGGCCCGGTGGGACCGGGGGACCGGACGGACCCAAGGGACCCGACGGTCCGGATGGTCCAGTCGGTCCGGTGGCGCCCGTGCCGCCCTGAGGACCGCTCGGACCAGAGGGGCCAGAGGGCCCACTTGGGCCGAGGGGGCCGGAGGGGCCCGTGGCGCCGGTAGCATCCGCTCGGACCTGAAGGTCCAGAGGGGCCGGTGCGCGCCCGTGTCGCCGCTCGGCCCTGACGGACCAGAGGGACCGGTGGCGCCGGTGGCACCGGCAGCTCCCGAGGGACCAGAAGGACCGGTGGCACCCGTGTCTCCGTTCGGACCAGAGGGTCCCGACGGGCCGGTGTCGCCCTGGGGTCCGCTCGGCCCGGATGGGCCGGTAGCCCCCGTCGGACCAGTGGCTCCGGTGGCTCCGGTGTCCCCGCTTGGTCCGGACGGACCCGATGGGCCTGTTGCCCCGGTCTCACCGGTGGCACCCGATGGGCCAGAGGGACCAGTGGCGCCCGTGTCACCGCTCGGACCTGATGGTCCCGAGGGACCGGTGGCACCTGTCGGACCTGTCGGGCCCGTCTCACCCGTCGCGCCGGTGGCGCCTGACGGACCAGAGGGACCGGTGGCACCGGTGTCGCCGCTCGGCCCTGACGGACCGGACGGACCGGTGGCGCCGGTCTCACCGGTGGCGCCCGACGGCCCAGACGGTCCTGTGGCACCGGTCGGGCCGGTGGCCCCCGTTGGCCCAGTGGGGCCGGTCGCACCAGTGTCACCGCTCGGCCCTGACGGACCCGAGGGACCGGTCGCACCCGTGTCACCGGTGGCGCCCGACGGACCAGAAGGACCGGTGGCTCCGGTGTCACCGCTTGGTCCGGACGGACCCGATGGGCCTGTCGCACCTGTCGGACCGGTGGCACCAGTGGCTCCAGTGGCGCCTGACGGACCCGAGGGACCCGGTGGCTCCAGTCTCCCCGGTGGCGCCCGACGGCCCAGAGGGACCGGTAGCTCCGGTGTCACCGCTCGGGCCCGATGGTCCCGAAGGACCGGTCGCGCCTGTCGGACCGGTGGGGCCGGTGGCACCCGTCGGGCCAGTGGCTCCAGTGGCGCCCGACGGACCCGAGGGACCCGTGGCACCAGTCTCACCGGTGGCGCCCGACGGCCCAGAGGGACCGGTAGCTCCAGTGTCACCGCTCGGACCGGATGGTCCAGAGGGGCCGGTGGCGCCCGTCTCGCCCGTGGCACCCGAAGGACCAGAGGGTCCGGTGGCACCTGTCGGACCGGTCGGGCCAGTCGCGCCCGTCGGGCCCGTGGCTCCGGTGGCGCCTGATGGACCTGAGGGGCCCGTGGCGCCCGTCTCACCGGTGGCTCCCGACGGCCCAGAGGGACCGGTGGCGCCCGTCTCGCCAGTGGCACCCGAAGGACCAGAGGGACCGGTGGCGCCTGTCGGTCGCCGGTGGCACCGGAAGGACCAGAGGGTGCCGGTGGCGCCTGTCGCGCCCGGTCTGGCACCAGTGCGCCCCCGTCGGGCCAGCGGCTCCGGTGGCGCCCGATGGGCCCGAGGGACCCTGGCCCCGGTCTCGCCGGTAGCGCCCGAAGGACCCGACGGGCCGGTGGCACCGGTGGCGCGGTGGCTCCGGTGTCACCGCTCGGACCCGACGGACCCGATGAGCCGGTCGCGCCTGTCGGACCGGTGGGGCCGGTGGCACCGGTCGGGCCAGTAGCTCCGGTGGCGCCTGATGGGCCCGAAGGACCCGTGGCTCCAGTTTCACCGGTGGCCCCCGACGGGCCCGATGGGCCGGTGGCACCTGTCGGGACCGGTCGGGCCGGTGGCCCCCGTTGGACCAGTGGCTCCGGTGACGCCAGACGGGCCCGAAGGCCCTGTGGCCCAGTCTCACCGGTGGCGCCCGAAGGACCCGAAGGACCGGTGGCTCCGGTGTCACCGCTCGGACCTGACGGACCCGATGGGCCGGTCGCGCCTGTCGGACCGGTGGCCCCGGTCGGACCAGTAGCTCCGGTGGCGCCTGACGGCCCGAAGGCCCCGTGGCTCCAGTCTCACCGGTGGCGCCCGAAGGACCAGACGGACCCGTCGCTCCGGTCTCTCCGGTCGGACCCTGACGGGCCCGATGGGCCGGTCGCGCCCGTCGGACCGGTCGGGCCGGTGGCCCCGGTTGGACCAGTCGCTCCGGTGGCGCCTGACGGGCCCGATGGACCGGTAGCCCAGTTCACCGGTGGCGCCCGAAGGACCCGAAGGACCGGTGGCTCCGGTGTCACCGCTGGGACCTGACGGACCCGATGGGCCGGTCGCTCCTGTCGGACCGGTCGGGCCGGTGGCCCCCGTTGGGCCAGTGGCTCCGGTGGCTCCTGACGGCCCAGACGGCCCAGTTGCTCCCGTGGCACCGCTCGGACCCGATGGGCCGCTAGCGCCAGTTGCACCGCTGGGACCGGACTACCCGTTGCCCCCGAGGGCCCGCTCGGACCGGTGGTGCCGGTCGGACCAGTCGCTCCCGTGGAACCGCTCGGACCCGATGGCCCGGAAGGTCCTGTCGGTCCTGTCGGACCGGTCGGGCCAGTCGAACCTGTGGGGCCAGTTGGGCCCCTGGCGCCCGAGGGGCCACTGGGACCGGAAGGACCGCTCGAGCCCGATGGACCACCTGGGCCCACGGGTCCGCTAGGACCGACGGGGCCAGATGGACCGGTGGGGCCGCGGCTGCCCGACGGGCCGCTGGGACCGGACGCACCCGATGGACCGCTGGGGCCGTGCGTGCCGCTCGGGCCGCTCGGGCCACTCGGCCCTCGGGGACCACTGGGACCAGTTGGGCCGGTGGGACCGGTTGGCCCTCGCCCATGGTTGTCGTCGTCAGCTCTCGCAGTGGCGGCGATAGGCCCGCCCAGCTGAGCCACCGCAGGGATGCCGGCCAGTCCAATCGTCGCGGCGATCGCGAGCACTGCATTGAGGATTCGCCTAGCCGAGCGCGGAGACGAGCTCGAAGCCCTCTTCCGATGCCCCAGTCGGCTAGACACCAAATTCCCCCCGGCCCTATCCCCAGCAGGCTGGCGATTGTAGCGTTATGCGCGGTTGATCGTTTGGGCGGCCGTGACCAGATTCTGCGGGGTGCCCACTACCCCTAGTCTCGGCCAGTGTCGATGCCCGGATTGGCCGGCGATCAGATGCGTTTGGCGGTAGGCGGGGTAGGGCATTTGCATCACGCGGGCACAAGCCAACTGAAGCTCACTGCCTAGGCGGCGGAACCTTGGCGGGAGGCGGAGCCATGTGCCGATGTCTTAGACGAAACAGCGCGTGGCACGGTCTCAGGGACCAGGGACAAACTGCGCAGTCCACGCAACCTCGGTTGCCGGCGGCTGCGCTGCTGCCCCCACTTATGATCTCGATGTCGATCTGATCCCCTGGATTGAAGGTCAGGCTGTCAGTCGAATCCGAGCACGACATAGCGGTGTCCAAGATTGCGCATTCACCTGGCTGGGTGACCCTCCGAAGGCATTGTTCTTGCGCACAAAGGCGGTCTACGCGTTGCCGACACCTGGGGCGATGGCAACATTCACCTTGAAGTTCAGACAGGGTCCCAGAACCCACAGTCGTTTGTACGTTCTCGGTGGTGCTGGGTGCAGTCCAGTAGAACGCGGGTACGAAGTATCCCGGTCCGACGATCACCTCCGTGCCTCGTGTTCCTCCGAAGAGTGAAGGTGCGTTCGAACCGGTGCTGCCGCTCGGTCCACTAGGCCCGCTGGAACCCGTAGCGCCGCTAGGTCCACTGGCACCCGTGGGGCCGGTTGGACCCAGCGATCCGCTCGAACCGCTGGGGCCGCTGGAGCCCGAGGGGCCGCTGGGGCCAGTGGGCCCGGAGGGACCGAGTGGCCCAGTGGCACCCGTCGGACCAGTCACGCCGGTGGCCCCGCTTGGACCAGATGGACCTGTGGCACCTGTATCGCCAGAGGGACCGAGTGGGCCAGTGGCACCTGTCGGACCGGTCGCCCCGGTAGCTCCGCTTGGACCCGACGGTCCGGTGGCGCCTGTGTCGCCGCTTGGGCCCGAAGGACCAGACGGACCGGTGGCACCCGTGTCACCCGAAGGACCCGATGCTCCTGTTGTGCCCGTCTGACCGCTCGGACCGGAGGGGCCGCTCGAGCCCGACGGGCCGAGGGGACCAGTGGCACCCGATGGACCAGTCGCACCTGTGGGCCCACTGGGACCCGATGGTCCAGTGGCTCCTGTGTCACCCGAAGGACCTGACGGACCCGATGGACCGGTCGCGCCTGTGTCCCCGCTTGGGCCCGAATCGGACCAGATAGGACCGGTGGCACCCGAAGGACCCGATGCGCCGGTGGCGCCCGTCTGACCGCTCGGACCGGAGGGGCCGCTCGATCCCGACGGACCGAGGGGACCGGTGGCACCCGTCGGACCCGTAGCTCCTGTGGCCCCGCTCGGACCGCTTGCGCCGCTGGCGCCAGCTGGCACCGCTCGGACCCGGAGGGTCCGCTCGCGCCCGAGGGACCCAGGGGACCGGTGTGCACCGGTTCGGACCGGTGGCGCCGGTGGCCCCGCTCGGGCCCGATGGACCAGTGGCGCCCGTGTCACCGCTGGGACCTGATGGACCAGTGGCGCCCGTTGGGCCGGTGACGCCGGTGGCCCCGCTCGAACCCGATGGGCCGGTGGCGCCTGTGTCACCGCTGGGGCCCGACGGGCCAGAGGCGCCGGTCGCGCCCGTGTCGCCAGTCGGACCAGACGGCCCCGACGCGCCCGTCGGTCCGGTGGGCCCGGTCGGACCAGTGGCGCCGGTGGACCCTGTCGGGCCCGTGGCGCCGGACGGGCCAGAGGGCCCACTGGGACCAGAACAAGCCCGATGGACCGCTGGGGCCACTGGGACCCACAGGACCACTGGGGCCAACAGGGCCGGACGGACCCGTGGGTCCGCGGGTACCCGAGGGCCCAGACGGACCGTTTGGACCGCGTGCTCCCGAGGGGCCGCTGGGACCGCTCGGACCACGGGGTCCGGTCGGTCCTCTGTCGTTGTGGTCGTCCGCGTCCGCTCTCGCCGTGGCGGCGATGGGACCCCCCAGCTGCGCCACCGCTGGGATGCCGGCCAGGGCAACCGTCGCGGCGACCGCGAACAGCGCATGGAGGAGTCGTCTCGCCGAGCGCGGCGGCGAGCTCGAAGCCCTGCTCCGCTGCCGCTGATGGCTGGACACTGGATCCCCCGATCCCAAACACAATTGGGCGGCGATTGAAGGCGTTATGTGTGTCGACCGTTTGGGGATCGCGGCCAGATCCCCGGGTGCCCAGACCGCTGGTTGCGGGAGTGTAGTCGTCTGCTCTGCCCCATATCAGATTGGTTTGGCGTCGTCTTGGACAGGGGCATCTGCATCACCGGGCGACAACGGGTTTGAAGTCCTACTGGCCAGCGCATGGCGCATCTGCACTAGGCGGCCACCCAGTCGCTCACCAAGCCGGGCTGGGACACTTGCATCAAGCGGTTAAGCCCGCGTGATGGTTGACTGCATGCGATGAGCACGATGTCCATGGCGCAGCTGCTTGACGCCCTCTTCGAACGCGGCGCGTCGGATGTGATCCTGAGCGCGGGGGCGCCGCCCACCCTGCGGATCGACGGCCAGCTCGTCGCCTGCGACGACCAGCCGCTGGCGCCGACCGACACGGACACCATGGTCCGCGAGCTGCTCAGCCCGCAGCAGCGCCTGGTGTTCACCGAGCAGAACTCGGTCGACTTCTCCTTCCAGTGGGGTGAGGAGGGCCGGGTGCGAGGCAACGCCTTCCGCCAGCGCGGCTCGGTGGCAGTGGCCCTGCGAGCGATCCCCACCCGGATCCCGTCGTTCGCCGAGCTCTTCCTGCCCGACGTCGTCGGCGAGCTCGCCAAGGAGCCGCACGGCCTGGTGCTGTTCACCGGCCCCACCGGCTCCGGTAAGTCGACGACCCAGGCGAGCCTCATCGACAGCATCAACAGCGATCGTGGCTGCCACGTCATCACCATCGAGGACCCGATCGAGTACCTCCATGCCAACAAGCGCGCGGTGATCGAGCAGCGCGAGGTCGGCGTCGACACCCCGAGCTTCGCCCACGCGCTGCGGGGCGCCCTGCGCGAGGACCCGGACATCGTCCTCGTCGGCGAGATGCGCGACCTCGAGTTGATCGCCATCGCCCTGACCGTGGCGGAGACCGGGCACCTCGTGTTCGGCACCCTGCACACCAACGACGCCGCCCAGGCGGTGCACCGAGTGGTCGACGTCTTCCCGGCCGAGCAGCAGCAGCAGATCCGCGTGCAGCTGGCCTCGACCCTGCTCGCGATCGTTCACCAGGAGCTGCTGCCGCGCATCGGCGGAGGGCGGGTCGCCGCTTTCGAGGTGATGGTGGCGACGCCGGCGGTGCGCAACCTCATCCGCGACAACAAGGTCAACCAGCTTCGCAACGTCATGGTCACCTCGTCGGACGACGGGATGTGCACGCTCGAGGCGGCCCTGGGGTGGCTGGTGCGGGCGGGGCTGATCAGCCTCGATGACGCCGTGGCGAGGTCGATGTTCCCGGAGGAGGTGCGCAACCCACGGGCGCCGTACACGCCGGCTGCCGCGCTGGTGGCCGCTGCGCCTCGAATGGCGCCGCCTTCGGCGCCTCTAGCGGAGCCGGTGGAGCAGGAGGCGGTCGGTGTTCCGATCCCGACCGGCGCCGGCGCGGCCACAGGACGGGACTACGACCCACCGTCCTGAGTGTTCGGGGGCGCGGTGGAGGGGCCGCGTCACCCGAGCACGGCCGTAGCCTCGCCGCGACAGGCCTGCAGTACCTCGGTGCTAGCATCGCGCTCGGGAGGCAAGGCGATCTTGACGGAGGTACACCGTGCGCCGTGGCCGTCCCCTCCGCAGTCGACGGGCCGTCGACTCGATCCTCATGTCGCGTGTGGACAGGACAGCCACAGACTGGGCCTTCTGGCTCGTCGCTGTCGGCTATATCGCCTTCAGCCTCGCTGACTGCCTGACCACGTCGTACGTCCTGGCGCACGGCGGCCACGAGCGCAACCGAGTCGCCGCGTCGCTGTACGAGTTGTATGGGATCGGTGCGCTCTACGCGTTCAAGGCAGCAATCGTGGCGATCATCGTGCTCACGCTGCGTTACCTGCCACGGCGGCCAGGTGTATGGGTGGGGACCGTCTTCGCGGCCGGCATGGCCCTCGTGGTCAGCGCCAACCTGGGCGCGATCCACCCGCACTGAGGCTGGCGGTCAAATCCCTCGGGCCAGGACGATCGGGAGAGTGATCCCAAGCGCGATCGCGGCCCCGCCGACCTCCCAGACAAGCGGCGCCCACCCCACCGATGCCCCGCAGCTGCGACAGCGGCCGCGAAGGGCGATGAAGCTGACGAATGGCACCGTCTCGAACCACCTCAAGCTGCGGCCGCAGCTGTCGCACTGCGATCGGCCACCGACGGACTCGCGCAGACCGCGGGAAGCGACCACACCCCCGAAGGATCCGACGGCGGCGCCCAGCAGTGACGCGAAGACGAGGGTGACGACGAGCATGCCCGCGACTGTACCGACCACCTGAGAGCTCAGCAGTTGGGCGACGTGGCGGTGCCGTTGGCGTCGAGCTGGACCGCGCCCGTGCTGCTCGGCGTCGAGTGGAGGTAGGTCGGCACCAGCATGGTCATGTCGACCGTCCCCGGCACCGCCCCTCCAGCTGTTGGATACACCGAGGCATGGTCGCTGTAGTACGCGGTCACAGCTGTCTGGACGCTCTTGAGGTCCGTCTGGCACGAGGCCGTCTGGCCGCGCCCACCGACACCGGTGACGTTCAGCACGACGATCGACGCCAGGATCGCCAGCACGCTGATGACGACCAGCAGCTCGATGAGCGTGAAGCCCGCCTCCCCGCGCCGGCGACGGCGCGGGGAGCGTGGCCGGTCACGTTGGCTCGGACAAGCATCCTGGGACTGCACGGCGGTCCGCCCTCAGCCGAGGTTACTGGGTACAGCCGGTGACGTCGCTCGAGACAGTGCCGTTCGAGTCCCAGCTCACGTTGCCGACGTCGGTCGGGGCGGTGTGCAGGTAGGCCGGCACCAGGGCCCCCACGCTGCCCGGGTAGCTGCCGTTGTCGTTCTTGTAGGCGTCAGAGGCCGTTTGGATGGTCTTGAGGTCCGTCTTGCACGCCGCGGTCGCGCCGCGGTTGGCGACGCCGGTGACGTTGAAGATCACGATGCCCGCGAGCACCGCCAACACCGCGATGACGACCAGCAGCTCGATGAGCGTGAACCCCTGCTGGCTCTTGCGCGCCGCCGAGCTGGAGGTTGTAAAGGTTGTCCATGGTGTTTGCCCTCTCTCCTATTGGTTGACCGCAAACGACAGGAGGGCCGGCCATCTGCGACGGCCGGCCCTCGCTGGGCGACTACGATCCCCCTACTGGGTGCAGCCCGTGACGTTGCTCGAGACAGTGCCGTTGGTGTCCCACGTCACAGTGCCGACATCGGTCGGCGCGGTGTGCAGGTAGGCCGGCACCAGGGCCCCGACGCTGCCCGGGTAGCTGCCGTTGTCGTTCTTGTACGCATCCGACGCGGTCTGGATGGTCTTGAGGTCCGTCTTGCACGCCGCGGTCGCGCCACGGTTGGCGACGCCGGTGACGTTGAAGATGACGATGCCGGCAAGGACTGCCAGCACGGCGATGACAACCAGCAGCTCGATCAGCGTGAATCCCTGCTGGCCCTTGCGGCGCCGCCGGGCCGTGAGGTTGTAAAGGTTGTCCATGGTCAGTTCGGCCTCCGTAGTGATCTCTTTGAGAGGGGCCCATCGTCCCTTCTCGGGAGTTGGGGTTCCAGATGCAGACGTACCCGGCGGGGGGATGCAGTTGCACTACAGCTACGGCCCGTAGGCGAAGCTGATGATCGATGTGGGGCGCCCCGTGTTGCAGTCGGTTTCGAACCTCACGTGCCCCGGCTGGGAGTTGCCGTTGGCCAGGCTCCCCGTGAGACTGTCGTCCCAGTAGTCGCAGCCCGTGGTGGTGACGATGGTTCCCCCGAAGCCCAAGCCCGCGCCACCGTTGCCGTTGCCGGACATGTCCGAGATGATCAGCCGGCCGCTCTGAAATGACTGGCTGCCCCCGTTGCCTTTGAAGTCCATCGAGGCGTGGCTGGCCTCGACCGTGCCGGAGATCAGCTCGGCCCCATTTCCCTTGAATGAGATCGTGCTGGTGTTGGCCGGGTCCAAGAACAGCGCGACGCCCGCATACGGCCCGCTCGTCGGGGTCGTTGACGCCGCCGTTGGGCAGCTCACAGGCACCGGAGGCCCACCACAGTCGATGCTGACGCTGCCATTGCCGGTGAAGCTCACGGATGCGCTCGGGGTGAGGTAGATGGTCGAACCGTTGGCGACGATGCTGCCGTTGCCCGAGTCCGACATGCTCCCGGTAATGATGAACACGCTGGGCGTGGTGGATGAGCCACCACAGGCGGCGCTTCCCCACGGCGCCAGGGTCACGCTGCTCAGGTCGGTGTAGGTCCCCGGGCACCAGGTTCCGCTGCTCTTGGAGCCCTTGTTGGCGCCCAGCGTGGGGATGGGCAGCGCGTTGGCGAGCGGATCGTTGACCTTGCTCCCCAAGGGCGTCGCCCCTGGAGTGCAGGTGTCGCCGCACGAGGCGCCCACCCCGAAGAGGCCGATCCGCACCCCGGACTGGATTTTCGACACGTTGATGCTGCCGTTGACGTCAATCTCCCCGGGCACAGTCCATTGGCCCTTGTCGATGTCAATGGGGGAGCTGAGCTCCGCTGAAGTTCAGAACGCACAGCCCACAGTTCTGGCCGGGAGCGCTCGTTGTGGAGGAGTGGCACGCACTGCCCGAGGTTGTGTAGGAGAGCGTATCGGTGGTGTTGCCGCCGGCCGGGAATTTCATGGTTCCACCGGTTAGCCCAGAGTTGCATCCCTGGACTCCCGTGTCGGACATTGCGAACTGGGCGGATCCGTCCGCGATCGAATCCACCGCTGCCGTCTGCTCTGTCATCGCGCGCTGCGACTGCGTGACGCTCGCGAATCCGAGCACGGCGGCGGCAAACAAGCCGAAGAAAGCCAGGAACGCCACGGCGAGCACCAGGGTCTGCCCCTTCTCGTCGGTGCGCCGTGGAGGGTTCAGCATGGCGCGGTGCCTCCTGACACCACCGGGCTCATCGGGTCGGCAACCAGTGGTACGAGATGGAACGTCGTCGTCGCCCAGTGCGCAGGCGGGGCGTTAGGCGTGTTCTGCTGCGTGACTGCAAGGTTGACCTGCGCCGTCCACAGGTAGCCATTTGCGCTGGTCACGGTCGACCAGGTGGCCGTCGCGGCCAGGCCTCCGGTTGTGAACCGCGTTCCGCCGGACCGGCAGAATCCGTGCGGACGAAGGTGTCCGTCGTTGCGGTCTGCGTGTACGTGACCGTGTGGCACGTTGACGAGCCAGGGACGGACCAGGCGAGGCACAGGATGTAGGCGGCTGAACCACAGCTCGTCGGCGTCTTCTGGGCGACGCGCCGCAGCCCCCGTGGGGATCGACGACTGGTTCGGCGCACGCAGGCAGTCCGCGCGAGCGATGTCGGCGCCGATCTGCTGCTCGAAGGCGAGGAGGTCGTGGCTGCCGGTGAGACGCGCCGGGGCGCCGGCCGGTCCCAGGAGGCGCAGGCCCACCGAGAGCGCGCCGACGAGGCTGCCCCCGATGACCGCGAGCACCGACAGGGTCACCAGCAGCTCGATCAGGGTGAGCCCCCGCTGGCCGCGCCGACGTGCGTGCCGGGCAGCCACAGCCTTCAGTTCCATCGCTTGTACACGATCCGCGCGACGGTGTGCCCCGAGGGAGAGACGACCTGGTAGCTGATCCGCTGCACGCCGTAGTCGGCCGTCGAGCCCGGCCCGACGAGGTGCAGGGACTGATCGGGACCAACGGCGAGGCGGTGCCGCTGCCGCCGACCGTGTGGCTGCTGCCCGCGGCCTGGGCCTGGCCCACCGCGGTGATGCTGATCGTGTTGCCGGACGACACCGTGGCGCGGATGGCCGACTGGTACGACGTGATTCCGCTCGGTGCCGAACCGGCCGGCCCGGTGCAGGTGACGTACGCGAAGCCCTTGGAACTCGACGAGTCGCCGACCTGGCTGGCGTCGCTGGCGAGCTGGGCGTCGTCGCTGGTGGTGCCCACCTGGCGCTGGACCACCGCGAATGCCGACAGCAGTGACAGGAAGCCCACGGCCATGATGGCGATGGTCACCAGCAGCTCGATCAGGGTCAGGCCTCGTTCGCCGCCCCGGCGCGCGCCGGGGCTGCGGGCGCGTCACTTGAATCCGCCGGCCAGCGAGTAGATTGAGGTGATCAGGGTCACCGCGACGAAGCCGACGATGAGGCCGACGAAGACGATCATGGCGGCTCCAGGAAGGCGGTCAGCCGCTTGATGCGGAAGTCGAGCTCCTCCTCGTACATGTCCGCCGCCTCGGCGAGGTTGGTGTCGAGGATGCCCGTCTCCTCACCCACGCGGAAGAGCTGAACCACCGCCGGAGGCGAAGATGCCGAACTCCTGCAGCGGCCTGTACATGCCCTGGCCTGCGGCCATGGCCGGGCCGACATTCTCGAGCGCCCCCGGTACACGCGGTTGCGACGTTCTCGATGACCACGCCATACGTCTGGCTGACGGGACGCCCGCGGCGAGCATGTCGCCGAGGGTCCGGCAGAACCGCTCGGTCATCGACGCGCGCATCAGCGACGCGAGGACGGGGATCTTGAGGAGCTGGCGTCGATCGATGAGGTGGCCGCGCTCTGTCCCGACGCGAATCCCACGACCACACGAGCATGAGGACGCCCGGATGCGATGCAGCAGCGCGTGCGCGTTGACGAAGGCCGAGAAGCCGAGCAACCGTTGAGGATCCCTGGCGTCTTGACCCCGAGGGAGGCGTACAGGTCGTTGAACTTCGGGCAGCACGAACACCACGATGCCGATCGTGATGATGATGGCGAAGGTCATGGATGACCGGGGTAGGTCATCGCCGCCTTGATCTTCGAGCGTGCCGACGCCTCGCGCTCGATGTGCTTCGCCGCCTGCCGCAGCACCACGTCGAGGTTGCCGGTCACCTCGGCGGACCTGACCATGTCGGAGACGATGCGCGGGAACACCCGCGGATGGGCGGCGAAAGCGTCGCTGAGGCGCACCCCTCGCTGGATGTCGGCCGCCACCGCCGGTACGCGTCGCGCAGCTTGACGTTGGTGGCCTGCTCGGCAAAGGTCTCGATGGCCGTGGTCACCGGGACCCCCACGCGAACGAAGGAGGAGAGCTGGCGGCAGAAGAGGATGCTCACCTGGGGCTTGACCTTTCCGACGGGCTGTACGTGAAGAACTCCCGCAAGGACCGCCGGAACCCGTTCTTGGCGCGGGGTCGGCGACGCCGGCCGCCGCTGTCCGCTGCATGGCTGATCCTCCTCAGAGCACGTAGACGGTGCGCATCGCCTCGGCGAGGTGGTCTTGCCCTCGTCGACCATGTCGCACGCCGCGTCCTGCAGGCTGCGCGTGCCAGCTGGCGCGGATGTAGCTCGCGCAGCTCGGTCTGCGGCGCCTGCTGGATCGACCAGCTCGCGGATGGTGTCGTCGACTCCCACGCACTCGAAGACGCCGCGCCGCTCGAAGTAGCCGGTGCCGTTGCACTTGCGGCAGCCGGTGCCCACCTGCTGCTTGACCTTCGGGCTGCGGCCGCGAACGGCGTGGTAGAACTCGGCCTCCTCGGGGCGGATCCCGTTGGCGCGCGAGCACTGATCGCAGTTGATGCGAACCAGGCGCTGCGCCACCACGCCGATGACAGCGGAGGCCACCAGGTAACCCTCCAGGCCCATGTCGAGGAAGCGGTACAGCGCTCCCACCGCGTCGGCCGCGTGCAGCGAGGCCATCACGAGGTGGCCGGTGAGGGCGGACTGAACGGCGATCTGGGCGGTCTCCGCGTCGCGGATCTCGCCGATGAGGATCACGTCCGGGATCCTGGCGCAGGATGGCGCGCAGGCCGTTGGCGAAGCTCATCCCCGCGAGCCGGTTGATCTGGATCTGGTTGATGTTCTCGAACTGGTACTCGACCGGGTCCTCGATGGTGGTGATGTTCCGCGTCGTGCGGTCCAGCTCGTTCAGCGCCGCATAGAGCGTCGTCGTCTTGCCGGCGCCGGTGGGCCCGCTGACGATGAACAGCCCGTAGGGCGAGGTGATCAGGCGCTGCAGGCGCTGATGCTCCTCGTCGCGAAGACCGAGCTCGCCCGAGCGGCAGCAGCGACCGAGAGCGGTCGAGCAGCCGCAGCACCACCTTCTCGCCCCAGATGGTCTCCATGGTGGCGATGCGGATGTCGACGGTGCGTCCGTCCAAGCGTGATCGTCGTCTGCCCGTCCTGCGCGCGGTGGCGGTCGACGATGTCCATCTCGGCCATGATCTTCAGGCGCGACGCGATCGGCCCCCGCAGAGCGCGATCGGCAGCGACTGCACGTCGACCAGCGCGCCGTCGACGCGGTAGCGGATGCGCAGCCGGTCGGACTGCGGCTCGATGTGGATGTCCGAGACGCGGTCGCGCAGCCCCTGGGTGATGATCAGGTTGACGATCTGCACCACCGGTGCGTCGGCGCTGAGCCCGGCGAGCGCGTTGCCATGGTGCGGTCTTGACGCGCGCGTCGAGGATGGCCAGGTCGGCGGCCTTGCCGACGCCGGTCAGCACCGTGTAGTGGCGGTCCAGCGCGCGGTCGAGCGCCAGCGGGGTCGGCGAGCTCGAGACGCGACCGGCCGCTGCGCCGCCTCGACCATCTACTTGGCCAGCTCGGTGTCGTTGGGGTGGCCGGTGGCGACGTGGAGGCGCCCGGTGTCGTCGATCATGGTACGGGAACACCTGGTTCTCGCGCGCGAAGCTCGCGGTGATGCTGTCGATCGCCTCGTGGCTCGCCGCCACCGCGTCGAGGTCGATGGCGGTCATCCCCATCTGCCGACCGAGCTCGGTGGTCACCTGCTCGCTGGGCACGCCGAGGCCGATGAGGATCTCGCCGAGCGGGCGGCGGTCGCGCCGCTGCTGCTTGAGCGCCGTCTTGACCAGTGATCGGCGTGGTCGCTCCGGCGCTCGACGAGCATGTCGCCGAGCCGCACGGGCTGTGCCCGTGCCCGTGAGCTCGCAGGCGGGCGTCGCCTTTGCGGGAGGGCAGCTTCACCATGGCGCCCCACGTCCGTTGGCGCGTCGCCTAGCATGAGGCGCGCGTGATGAGCAGAGCCAATTGGGCCCGTCGTCAGGGCAGCGTGAGACGCGGACCGGGTCCATGAGCGCAATGCTCGGTCCGACAGGGGGTCAGCGGGAGTAGACACATCCGTGGGACGGGGGTGATGCAGATGCATCAGAGCGGTGATGGAGGCCCGCCCCGAGGGCGCCCGACGAGCGCCAGCAGATCCGCGTGCTCATCGTCGAGGACCACAAGATGTTCTCCCAGGCGCTGCGCCTGGCGCTCGACGAGACCGACGACATCGCCGTCACCGCCGCGGTCGAGACACGCGCCGCTGCGGTCGAGGCCGCGCGCGAGACCCAACCGCACGTGGTGCTGATGGACTACCGGCTCCCCGACGGCGACGGCGTCGCGGCTGCACGTGAGATCAAGAGCGTGCTGCCGTCGACGCGCATCGTCATGCTCACCGCCACCTCCGACGACATGGTGCTGCGCCAGGCCATCGAGGCGGGCTGCTCCGGCTACCTCACCAAGGACCACACCGTCGAGGAGCTGATCCTCGCGGTGCGCGCCGCGCACAACGGGGAGGCGCTGATCTCGCCGGCCATGCTCAGCAGGCTCATCGACCGGCTCGGCGATCGCACGCGCACCGGCTCCGACCTCACCAGCGCGAGAAGGAGGTGCTGCGCCTGCTGGCCCGCGGCCTCTCCAACCAGGCGATCGCCAACGAGCTCGGGATCCGCCTCGCCACGGTGCGCAACCACGTGCAGAGCGTCATCGAGAAGCTGCGTGCCCACTCCAAGCTGGAGGCCGTGGCCACGGCGACGCGGCTGGGCATGCTGAGCCCGCGAGGAGTGAGCGCGGGCTACAGGTCGGCGCTCCGAGCGTCTCTCGGGATCGGCAGCCACAGACGCACCGTCGTGCCGGCGCCGCGCCCGCTGTCGACGGTGAGCCATCCGTCGGCCACGGTGGCGCGCTCGATCATCGAGCGCAGCCCGAGGTGGCCCGGGCAGCGAGCGCTTCGACACCTCCTCGACGTTGAAGCCGATGCCGTCGTCCTGGATGGTCACCAGCACGCCGTCGTCGAGCGGGCTCACGTCACCGACACCTTGGTGGCGCGCGCGTGCTTGCGCACGTTGTTGAGGCCCTCCTGGGCGATGCGGTAGAGGATGGTGCGCGTCTGCGCGGGCGGTTCGGCCACCAGGGTGGTGCGGAACGAGGTCTTCGGGGCGGCGCCTCGGGGAACAGCTCGTCCAGGTAGCGCGACATCGCGCGCGCCAGGCCGCCCTCATCGACCGAGGGCGCGTCGAGCTGGAAGAGCAGCTGGCGCAGGCGGCCGATCGACGATGACCACCGTCTCCTCGATCTCGGCGATCCTGCTCGGCGAAGTCGGGCGTCGGGGCGTGGCGGCGCAGCACCTGGAGGCGCAGCCCCATGGCCGCCATCGCCTGGATCGAAGTCGTCGTGGACGTCGACGGCGATGCGCCGGCGCTGCTCCTCTTCGGCGGAGACGAGGTTGGCGATCAGCGCGCGGCGCTTCTCCTCGGCGCGGTGGAGCAGCTCGGTGGAGAGCTGCATGTTCTCCTCGTGGCGCTTGCGCTCCTCGACCTCGCGCGCAGCCGCCTGCACCAGCCGAGCGTTGTCGATGGCCAGCGCGGCGCGATCGGCCATCTCCTGGGCGAACGACTGGTCGCGATGGGAGTGCTCGGCCCGCTCGCCACGCCGCCACAGCCCGAGCGTGCCGATCACCTGGCCACGGGCGCGCAGCGGGCAGATCAGCGTCGCGGTGACCCCAGGTCGTTCAACGCCTTGCGAGAACGCGGCGGCAGCATCCGGGTGAACTCGGCCAGTTCGTGGCCGCTCAGGGCGACCGGCCGGGCATCGCTCGATGGCCGTCTCCCACGGCTCGATCTCATGCAACTTGGTGGGCGACGACGCGACGATCGCCTCCACCGCCGTGCGCACGGCGGGTCGCGGATCGCCCACGGCCACGACCGACACGTCGTCCCGCCCGGCTCGAGAGGCGGATCACCGTGGTGTCGCCGAGGAAGTCCGAGATCAGCCGGACAACGCCGTCGAGCACCCCGGACACGTCGTCGATGGCCTCGGCAAGGCTGTGGGACAGCTCGGCGAGCGCGCGGGACCGTTCGCTGTCCCGGCGCCGCGGGTTCTCGTCGCCGTCCGGCTGAGCAAACACAGGTCCTGTCCGAGCCACCATGGTCACCTCGTGTCCGGCTCGGGCGAGTGGGCTGTGGCCACCACGTTCGCTGCCGACAGGCAGTCCATGACATGACGCTGGCTGGCGAGTGCCAGGGTGAGCGCGTTGCGAACGGCGTCCGCGTCAGCTGCAGGCCCGCGCCTCAACTGCTCCAGCGCGTCCTCCATGTGCGCGACGGCGTCCTCTGCCGACGCTTTGGCGCTGCCGCCGAGACGGAGCAGGTTCTCGTTGGCGGCGGCCAGCCGTGCCTCGCTGACGGCGAGCAGGTTGACCACGTCGCGCACCAGCTCCTCTGTCTCGCCGGGAGAGAGACCGAAGTGGCCATGGTCGGTCCGCCGCATCGCGTCGAGGATGTCGGCGTCCCCGTCGACGCCCTTGACCAGGTACTCGCTCGCCCCGGCGCGGAGCATCCCCAGCACCGTGTGGCGGTCGTGGTGGGCCGAGAAGGCGATGAGCCTGGCACCCTGAACGCGGCGCCGGATCAGCCGCGCCGCCCGCGGGCCGCCGCCGCCGGGCATGCGCACGTCGAGCAGCACCACGTCCGGCGCAAGCGTCCCGGCCATGGTGGCCGCCGAGTCCGCGTCGGTGGCGACGCCGACCACCTCGAAGCCCTCGGAGTCGTTCGACCAGGTCCATGAGCGCCTCGCGCATCACCGGGTCATCGTCACAGAGGAGCACCCGCACCACCTGCGGGTCGATGCCCAGCTCCGCGGCCGCCTCGGTCACGCGCCGAGCGACCCGTCGCCGCCGGTACCTCCGTCGCCCTCTGATCCGCCGCCACCGATCGCCTCGCGCGCCTCGCGGTGGAGGTCGGCGTACTCAGGGACTCGCCGCAGCGCGATGGCCAGCTCGGACGCGGCCGCCGCCAGGTCGCCGGTGGCGGTGTGAGCGCTGGCCAACGCCGCGCGGGCGCGGAGTCGAGCGTCGCGGATGAGCAGCGCGGCGTACATCTCCTCGCCGTCGCCGAGCTCGTCGGCGTCGAGCAGGCCGAACACCTGCCCGGCGCATCGCTCCGCCTCGGCCGCCGCCGCGTGGGCGCGGGCTGCGGCCTCGAGCGCGCGGCGCTGAGCGGAGTCGTCGGTCTCGTGCTCGACGAGCGCCTCCGCGACCAGGTCTGCTGGTTTCAGCATCGTCCTCTCTTCAGCCCGCCGGCTCTCGGTCCGGCGCGACGCCCCCTGCGATGGACCAGACGGCGGAGCCGCTGGTTCGGTCAGCCCGTTTGGATCCGGATCCTCAGTTCCCAAACCCCCCACGTGGGCCACGATAGCATAGATTCGTTCGACGCGATAGCACCGAATGGCCGGCTGTGAGAGCCGCCGGAGCCGGGATGGACCCGGCGGCTCTCCAGGCGTCAGCCGGATACGGCGCAGCCGCTGACCAGGTTGCTCCACAGCGGCTGGACGGCGTAGGAATGCCCTCCAAGACTGATGTTCTGCGAGGCGCTGCTCCAGGCGCACTTGTCGCCGATCTCGGAGCCGCGCGAGTCATCCCATCCGTACGAGCCGGAGGCTGGCCGCGGGTCGGTCAGGGCCTCGGCGTACTCGTGGCCGCCGACCACGCTGAAGCCGTCGAAGTAGCCGTTACCGTACGAGTTGTTGCTCGCGTTGACGAAGTTCTCGCCGCACGACGCGCCCGCGTCGGGCTGGTACGGCATGTACGCGTAGGCCAGGGAGCCCGACGACGTGCTGGTGACGTCATGCCACGCGCACCAGCTGGTCGCGAACCCGCTCATCGAGTGCCCGGTCGGCGTGAACACCATGTACGTGCTGTTGGCGTGGTAGCCGAAGTGCTGCTGGAGGCGGACGGCGGCGGCGGCGATCTGTGCCTGGGTCGGCGACGACGGCACCGTCGTGGTGTGGTCCAGGTGCCGGCCAGCTGCCCGGCCGGGTTGGCGATGTGCGTCCCGGCGCTGCCGCAGTTGACCGTGCCGGTGGCGACGCCCTGGCAGTACTGGCTGTTGATGTGGTCCCAGGTGCTGCCGCCGACGTTGCTGAAGAACCCGGTGACGTAGGTCTGCGCCTGGGCGCTGCGTGTAGCCGCCGGTCTAAAGCCGCTGGTCCACTGCGAGCCCCACCAGCTGATGTAGACCGAGGGCGTCGTCTCCACCGGGCCGCCGCGGTAGGTGAGGTTGGTGGTGCCGCGACGCTGTTGCTTGGCGCTCGCCTTGGTGCCGTGGAAGGTGGCCATGGCGCGCGCCGTCGACGACGGGTGCGCAGGGCTCGCCGCGGCCGTCTGGCCGGGTCCGTGGGTTGCCAGCCCAACCACGGCGGCGATGCTCAGCGCGACGGTGAGCCGGGTCGTGTCCTCATCGTTTGTCGTCCTCACGGCGTTTGGTGCTGTCGGCGGTGGCGGAAGCATATGCCGTTGACGGCCCGTCCGCCAGTGGGCTGCACCCTCTAGGCTTGGCATCCGTCGGTGAAGAGCGAGCACAGGAGTGATGGGTGACCTGCCAGAGCTGCGGCACGGAGAACCGTGTGGGTGGCAAGTTCTGCGACGCGTGCGGCGCGCCGCTGACCGCGACCTGCGCCCTGTGCGGCAACCCGCTGCGTCCCCAGGCGCGGTTCTGCGACGAATGCGGGGCCCCGGCGGCGGTCACCGGCGCGGTTCGCCCAGCTGCCGGCGCACCTGCCCGCGCTCCCACGGCGGGCGCGGCGCCGGTCGCTGAACGCCGCCATGTGTCGATCCTCTTCGCCGACCTGGTCGGTTTCACCGCTCTGTCCGCGGGCCGCGACGCCGAGGAGGTGCGCGAGCTGCTCAGCCGGTACTTCGACGCCAGCCGCGAGGTCGTGCGCAGGTATGGCGGGACCGTCGAGAAGTTCATCGGCGACGCGGTCATGGCCGTGTGGGGAGCGCCGGTGGCGCACGAGGACGACGCCGAGCGGGCGGTGCGAGCGGCGTTGGACCTCATCGACATGGTCGATGCCATGGGTGTGGAGGTCGGCATCGGCGGCCTCCAGGCCCGCGCCGGGGTGCTGACCGGGTGAGGCGGCGGTGACGCTGGGCGCCGAGGGCCAGGGCATGGTGGCCGGCGACCTCGTCAACACCGCCTCGCGCATCCAGGCCGCGGCCGTGCCCGGGACGGTGCTGGTGGGGGAGGCGACGCGCCGGCTCACCGAGGCGGCGCTGACGTACGAGGACGCCGGCGAGCACGCCTTCAAGGGCAAGGACGAGCCGCAGCGGCTCTGGCGGGCGGTGCGGGTGGTGGCGCTGCGCGGCGGACTGCAGAAGTCGGCCGCGCTCGAACCGCCCTTCACCGGGCGCGACCGCGAGCTGCGCCTCGTCAAGGACCTGTTCCACGCCTCGGCTGAGGACCGTCGCGCTCACCTGGTCTCGCTGGTCGGCATCCCCGGCATCGGCAAGTCGCGCCTGGCCTGGGAGTTCATCAAGTACATGGACGGGCTCGCCGACACCATCAACTGGCAGCGAGGCCGTTGCCTGGCGTACGGCGAGGGCGTCACCTACTGGGCGCTGGCCGAGATCGTGCGCATGCGCGCCGGGATCGTGGAGGGGGAGGAGCCGGCGTCCGCCGTCGCCAAGCTGCGCGACACGCTGGTGGAGTACATGCCCGACGAGAGCGAGCGCCACTGGGTCGAGCCTCGCCTGGCCCACCTGGTCGGCCTCGAGAGCCGGGTGGCCACCGACCCCACCGAGCTGTTCAGCGCCTGGCGACTCTTCTTCGAGCGGCTCGCCGAGATGTACCCGACCGTGCTTCTGTTTGAAGACATCCAGTGGGCCGACCAGTCGTTGCTCGACTTCATCGAGTACCTCATGGAGTGGTCGAAGGGGCACGCGCTGTTCGTGCTCACCATCGCGCGCCCCGAGCTCACCGAGCGGCGGCCGTCGTGGGGCGCGGGCAAGCGCAACTTCACCTCGCTGTACCTGGAGCCGCTCTCCCCGCGCGCCATGGAGGAGATGCTGTCGGGGCTGGTGCCCGGCCTGCCGCCGGACCTCAGCAACCGGATCCTCGAGCGCGCCGCAGGCATCCCGCTCTACGCCGTCGAGACCATCCGCATGCTCATGGACCGCGGCGTGCTCACCCGCCAGGGCGACGTGTTCACCCTGGCCGGGCTCGGT
The DNA here is from genome assembly GCA_963717185.1 of Candidatus Dormiibacterota bacterium. Lineage (GTDB taxonomy): Bacteria > Chloroflexota > Dormibacteria > Aeolococcales > Aeolococcaceae > Aeolococcus. The sequence goes on from CAVQVY010000028.1 coordinate 21,508, forward strand.
CGAGGAGCTCGACGTCCCCGAGACCCTGCACGCGCTGATCTCGGCGCGGCTCGACGGCCTGCCGCCGGGCGCACGCCAGGTGCTGCAGGACGCCGCGGTGCTCGGCAAGATGTTCACCGCCGAGTTGGTGAGCGCGGTCAGCGGCCGTCCCATCGACGAGGTGGAGGCGACGCTCCGTGAGCTGCTGCGCATGGAGGTGCTCTCGCTGCAGTCGGAGGCGCGCTCGCCGGAGCGCGGCCAGTACGGGTTCATGCAGGACGTGGTGCGAGCCGTCGCGTACGAGACGCTGTCGCGGCGCGACCGCAAGGCGCTGCACCTCGCCGCCGCCGAGTGGCTGGAGCGCAACTGGAGCTCCGACGACGCGGAGATCGTCGAGGTGCTCGCCTCGCACTTCCTCGAGGCGTACCGGCTGGCCCCGGACGACGCCGACGCCGGCGTCGGTCCGCGACCGCGCATCCGGTGTGCTGGTGGACGCGGCCGAGCACGCCGCCGGCCTCGCCGCCACCGCCGAGGCGCAGCACTACTACGAGCAGGCGATCGCGCTCGTCGACTCCCCGACCGAGCAGGCCACCCTCCACGAGCAGGCGGGCTCGATGGCCTGGCTGCGCGGTCAGCGCGAGGAGGCGACGGAGCACTTCACCACGGCCATCGAGCTCTTCGAGGGCGCGCAGCTCAGCCACGCCGCCGCGCGGGTCATCGCCAGGCTCGGCGAGACCGAGGCGAGCAGCGGTCGCGTCAACGAGGCGATCGAGCGCATGGAGGGCGCGTACGCCATCCTCGCCGCGGATCCACCCGACGCCGACCTGGCCGCGCTCGCCGCGCAGCTGGCGCGCTGGCACGCGCTCACCGGGGAGTTCGACATGTCCGAGGAACGCGCGCGCACCGCGGTGAACATCGCCGAGGCGCTGCAGCTGCCCGACCTCATCTCGCAGGCACTCAACACCCAGGCGAACATCGCGCTGTCGCGCGGCAACCGCGAGGAGAGCCTGGCGCTGTACACGCATGCGCTGCGCATCGCGCTCGACCACGACATCTCGTCGGCGGCGCTGCGTTCCTACAACAACGCGGCCTCGATGTACGCCAGCGTCGACAGCTGGACGGAGTCGTTGCGCCTCGCCCGGGACGGCCTCGTCCTGGCTCGATCGGGTGGGCGACCGCCTCTGGGAGTACATGCTCACCGGTGAGACGTGCTGCGCGCTGATCGTCACCGGCGGCTGGGACGAGGCGCTGGCGATGATCGAGCCGATCGCGGGTGAGGAGACGAGCGGGCTCACCTACCTCTCGAACATCGAGGGCTCCTCCGTGCTGATCGAGCTGTATCGCGGCAACGTCGACGCCGCTCGGGCGCGCGTCGATGAGGTGGGCTTCCTTGCCAACTCAGCCGACTCGCAGTCGCGGAGCCTGTACTGGTCCGCCCACGCCGCGGTGCTCCACGCGTCGGGCCACTTTGCTGATGCGGTCACCGCCGGACGGCTGGCGATGAAGGACGAGGTGTCGACGATCCCGTCGTTCTGGGTCAAGGAGGGCTTCGCCATCGCCGCCGGCGCAGCCCTCGACATGGGCGACGTCTCCGCGGTCGAGGAGCTTCTGGCTTGGGCCGAAGCGCTGCCGCCGGGCCGACGTCCGCCCGCGCTGGCCGCCCAGGCGCTGCGCGTCCGCGGCAGGCTGGCGGCGCGCTCCGGTCAGCCGGAGGCTGCAGACCGCGACTTCGCGCGCGCGATCGAGCTCTTCACCTCGATCTCCGCCTCGTTCTGGGCGGCGTCAGCGCGGGTGGAGTGGGCCGAGGTGCTGAGCGAACGCGGCGCCATCTGCCGACGCGGCGGCTGTCGCGGCGCCGGCGGCGGTGACGCTCAGCGCGCTGCGGGCGGCGCCGTGGCTCGACCGGGTGCGCGCGCTGGCACCGTCACTCGAGGTGGCGTCGTGAGCCCGAGCGCGTCCGTGGCCGTTGTGCGTGCCCGTTGTGGCCGTTGTGGCCGTTGTGCGAGAACGGCGATCCGGACAGTGCGCCGTCGAGCTCGAGCTTGATCACCGCGTAGCACTCACAGGCCACCTCTTCGAGCCCCTCACGGTCGAGGATCGTGAGCCTGCCGCGGTGGTACTTGATAAGCCCGGCAGCCTGGAGGATCCCGGCCGACAGCGTCACGGTGGCACGGCGTGAGCCGAGCATCTGGCCGAGGAACTCGTGGGTGATGGAGAACTCGGGTACTCCCACCCGGTCGTGGCTCATCAGCAGCCACCTGCTCAGCCGCTCCTCGTTGGTGTGCAGCCGGTTGCACGCCGCCGCCTGGGCGATCTGGCCGAAGAGGGCGGGCACGTACCTGTCGACCACGTCGCGCAGGGCAATGTTGCGCGCCAGCTCGGCGAGGAACGCGGGCGCCGGGATCTCGAGCCCGCTGCCACGCACCTGGCAGATCGCTCGCACTCCGAGGGTGCCGCCGCTGATCAACGGCACGCCCACCGCGCCCTCGTTGCCGATGGTGGCGACCTCGACGATCGACCCGTCCTCGAGCGGGGTGACCAGCGAGATGACGCCGCCGAACGGGAAGAACACGTGGTGCACGGGCTTTCCCGGCTCGAACAGCACCGTCTTGACCTCGAGGTCGACGCGCTTGGCGATGGCCAGGACCCGCTGCCGGTCAGATTCCGGCATCGCCTGGAGAAGGCGGTTCTCTGAGTCTTGCGTTGCCGCGTTGGTGCCATCCCGATCCTGGAGAACTGGCTCCGCGGGGGGAGCCGGAGTGTGTTGCGCCCTTATCCATCGATTGTAGGACGCGTGTCCTTTTTTCGACAGAGGGTAAAAAAAAGAGGAGGGCAGCGCGCGGTGCGCTGCCCTCCTTCGACCGTTAGGTCAGAGGTCGATTACTGGCGCTTCCTGCGACCCGTCCGGGTGCCTCCAAAGGCGAGGCCGCCGCCCAGCAGGAGCAGGCCGAGGCCGGCGCCGAACTGGACATCCGCACCGGTGCTCGGGGTGGTGACGGCACCAGTGCCGCCCGCCGCTGCGGTCGTGGTGGTGGTGATGGAGACGCTGCCACTCGCCGTCGACGCGGTCGTGGTCGACGGTGTGGTCGTGGTGGTGGAGGTGGTGGAGCTGCCCGAGACGCTACCGGTCCCGGTCGTGGTGGAGCTGGTGGTGGTCGAAGGCGAGGTGGTGGTGGAGCTCGTGGTAGTCGACGGCGAGGTGGTCGTCGAGCTGGTGGTGGTGCTCGAGCCCGACACGCTGCCGGTCCCTGTGGTCGTTGAGCTCGTGGTGGTGCTGCTGCTCACAACCGCCGGGCAGGTGTGGGTCAGGTTGAACTCGGTGCCGCCCGGGTTGACCGTGGAGCTGGCCTCCTCGAGGATTGAGCCCGCAGGAGCCGATGCGAAGAAGAACTTCGAGTTGGCGGCGATCGTGCCGGTGGTCGCGCCGGTGTCGAAGACCACGGCCGGCGTGCCGGTGAAGTGGGTCATCTTTCCGGGGATCACGAACACGAAGTAGTCGAGCGTGGTGTCGCGACCGGTGACGTGGTCACAGCTGTGGTTGTTGAAGCCCGCCGCCGTCGACCCTTCGTGGGCTTCCTTGAGGCACGACGACGTCCCCGAGACGGCCGTGCATCCAGGATCCGCAAGGACGAAGTTGACCGCTGTGCTGCGGACGGTGCCGACGCCGGCCGTGCCGAGCCCGATGAAAACCAGGCCTGCGATGCCGATGGCTCCGCCGGCTGCCCTTCTGCTAGGTCCTCTCTTGAGGACGTCCCCAAACCTCATCCCGATCTCCCCCTGAGATTCAAACCACCCACCGCCGATCCGGCGGAGTGGCAATTTATCACTGTCGGCCCCGAGCCTGAATGAGCCGTTTGCCCTAGATCGGAGCGAATCGGCCCTTTATCACAACCCCAGCAACTGTAGCACACGCGTCATACGTAACGTAACCGTCGCGTGATCCAGTCGCAGCATAGCCAGACCGTCTGTTCAACGCAAGCCTCTCAATTGCGCTTACGATCCTGCGGGCTCGGCGGGCGGCCCGCGAACAGTCGGCCTGAGATCAGAGCGAGGCCCCCATGACGATCGTCCGGAGGGGATTGATCCCGGCGCGCTGGCTCTGGCAGCACCGGCTCGACCCCAACGCACCGCGCTGGCTGCTCGGGGTGGTGAGCCTGTTCTCGCTCGGCGCCCGCCTCTGGTACCTGCCCAACCCGGTCGAACTCGACCACCCATACGTCGTCGCTGATCTTCGACGAGTCCTATTACGTGAACGCGGCGCGGGTGATCCTCGGCATCCACCCCCACGCCGGCGCGACGTACGCCACGGCCCTGCTGGGCCACGACCCCAACGCCGAGCACCCGCCGCTCGCCAAGCTGCTCATCGCGCTGTCGATGAAGGTCTTCGGGGACAACGCCTGGGGATGGCGGTTCTTCCCGATCATCTTCGGCAGCGCCGCCATCCTCGCCCTCTACTGGCTGGTCCGCAAGGCCGGCGGCGGCACCTGGCTCGCGCTGGGCGCCGCCACGCTCATGGCCGTCGACAACCTGCTGCTGGTCCACGGCCGCATCGCCACCCTCGACATCTTCGTGGTCACCTTCATGCTGGTGGCCCTGGCGCTGTACCTGCGCGGCAACCACCTGTTCGCCGGGATCGTGATCGGTGTCGGCCTCTGCACCAAGCTGGTGGCGGTCGACGTCCTCATTGTCATCGTGCTGCTCGAGGCGGCCCGCGTCCTCTTCGGGCAACCCGGGCTCGGGCGGGCCGCGCTGGCTCGGTCGCGGGCGATCCCGGCCGTGACAGCCATCGCCGTCGGGGTGCTGACCTACGTGGTCGTGCTCTTCGGCCTCGACCTGATCGCCGCCCCGATCGGCGGCGCGGGGAGCTGCGCGACGGTGCCCAGCGGCTTTCACAACCCGCTCCAGCACACCAACTTCATGCTCTGCTACGCGGGCAAGCTCACCAACCCGAACGGCCCGACCGGGATCGCCAGCTACCCGTGGCAGTGGCTGCTCGACGTGCAGCCGATCGACTACTACAAGGTGGTCACCACGCTGTCAGAGAACGGCAAGGTGCTCGCCACCAACCCCACCGTCTGGTTCCGGGGCGAGATGAACCCGGCGATCATCCTGCTCGCCGTCCCTGGCCTGTTCCTGGCGGCGCGGCAGGCGTGGCGCACTCGCGACAGCTTCTCCCTGGTCTGCATCGTCTGGTTCATCGGGACGTTCCTGCCGTTCGTGGTCGCAGCCGCCCCGATCGGGTCGTACGGGAACCGCACCTCGTACATCTATTACATGGTCATCGTCATGCCGGCCGCGTACATGGCGGTCGCCAAGCTGTTCTCACGGCAGTGGCTGCCGCGTGCTGCCCTGCTCGGTTTCGTGGCGATCACCGGCTACTGGTTCGTGACGCTCTATCCATTCCAGACCTGGGGTGGAAGCTGACGTGACCGCCTGGCGCCTGAGCCCGGCGCTCACCCGCCAGCTGCTCGTCGGGCTGTTCCTTCTCCTCTGCTTCGGCTTCTTCCACCAGGTGCCGATCTGGAACGAGCCCAGCCGCTACGACCTGGTGGTGGCCCTGGTCGACGACCACACCACCCAGATCGACCGCAACCAGGCCAACACCGGCGACAAGTCCCTCTACAACGGTCACTACTACTCTGACAAGGAGCCCGGCACCTCGTTGCTCGGGGTGCCCGTGTATGGGGCGATGCGCTTGATCCGGGCGATCACCCACCAGCCGCCGCCCGACGAGGGCACCACCATCCAGGTGCTGGCGTTCGTCATCTGCGGCATCCCGACCGCGCTGCTGGCGATGCTGCTGATCAGGTTCCTGTTACCGATGGTCGGCGAGTGGTGGGCGATCGCGGTGAGCCTCGCCTTTGCGCTGGGCACCATGGCGTTCCCGTTCGCGACGATGTTCTTCGGCCACGCGGCCGCGGCGTTCTTCCTCTTCGCCACCTTCTACCTGCTGCGCCAAGTGGAGAGACCGGGGCGGCCGTGGCTGCCGGCACTGGCGGGCTTCTGTGCCGGCTGGGCGGTGATCGTCGACTTCTCGACCGCGATCGGCGCGGTCATCCTCGCGGTCTACGCGGTGCGTCCGCTCTTCCGGCGCCCGGTGCTCGCCAACTTCAGGCGACCCGTCCTGCGCAACTTCCAGCGCCCGCTGCTGCCGGCGTTGCGCACGCCATTGCTGTTCGTGGCCGGCGCGACACCGCTCGCGCTCCTGCTGTTCGCGTACAACTGGGTGTCGTTCGGCGGTCCACTCAGCCTCGGCTACGCCCACCTCGCCAACAGCTTTGCCACGGCCCAGAACCAGGGAATTCTCGGCGTCACCGTGCCCAAGCTCGGTGTCATCGCCGACCTGCTCGTCGGCGACCGCGGGCTGCTGCGCATGTCGCCGTGGCTGGTGCTCGCGCCATTCGGACTGTGGGCCGCACGAAAGCGTGGGCTGCGCTGGGAGGTCGGGGTGTGCGCCGTGGTCGTGGTCGCCTACCTGGTGGTCAACGCCGGCTACTTCCTGCCGTTCGGCGGGGCCACGCCGGGTCCGCGCTTCCTGTCGCCGATGGTCCCATTCGCCGCCGTGCTGGTGGCGCTCGCTCCGCGCGCGATCCGCTACGTGGCCGCGGCGCTCATGGTCCCGTCGATCGGGGTGACCACGATTGCGACGGCGACGATGCCCAACGCATTCGAGAACGTCGCCAACCCGCTCACCGACCTGTGGCTGCCGATGATCCGCGGACGGTTCCTGGCGGAGACGACCGGCTGGTTGCGCTGGGGACTGCACGGCGACCTGCCCCTTGTGGTGCTGGGCTTCGCTGCTGCGTGTACCGGCCTCGCGGTGCGCGCGACCACCACGGCGGCGGCCGCGGTTCGTCGGGTCGGCATGGGCGCCGCGGTGGTCCTCGGCGTGCTGGTCGTCAGCTTGGGCACGCCGCTGGATGCGCCGTCGGAGTTCGGGATCACCGCCCTGGCGCACTACGTCGGGATCGGTCAGAGCGGCGCCGGGGTGACCATCGTCGACACGGGGGTGACGGGCGTCCTCACCGCCCAGGGCCACATGTCGGTGAGGCCGTGGGCCCAGCTCGAGGCGCGTGACCTCGGCGCGCCGGAGACCAAGGTGATCTACACGATCTTCGACTCGACCGGGAGGTCGGTGCTCGGCGTCTTCTTCGACCACGTCACCTGGGCCAGCCACGAACGAAAAACCCTGGCGGTGGAGTGGGGGACCAAGGGGGTGGCGCCGGGGAGGTACTCGCTGAACGTCACGGTCACCTCGGAGGACGGGCACACCGTCTACGCGGCGGTCACCGACGGGGACGAGTTCACCCTTCCGTCGTGAGATCGCCCTTGTGTCAGGAACCGTGCCGACGGCTCGCGATTGGTGGCGCAAGATTGCACCACGGGTGACGCCCAAGCGCGGCACCGAAGCCAGGGACCCCTCCATCCGGCAGCGCGGCCCAACAGCGGCGGTCGCGCTGCCCCTCTGGCCACCTCCTCTGAAGGGTGCAACGGAGGCCCCGCCAGTGCAGGGCCTCCGCCGTGCCCACTCAGCTCTCGCCGTCCGGCCCGTGCCAGCCCAGGCCCTCGCCCGTCTCGAGCAGCGACTTCAGGCCGCTGAGCACCCAGCTCCAGCCGCCGCCGGCGCCGCCGTCCTCCATCCCGCCCGAGAGCAGCAGCGCCAGCGTCGGCGCGCCCTCGAGCTCGTGGGTGACCGTCAGCCTGCTGACCCCTGCGCCCTTGGCGTCGATCTCGTAGGTGAGCCGGGTGAAGCCCTCGGCCACCATCCGCTCGTCCATGAGCATCCGCCAGGTCTGGACCAGCCGTCGCGGCGGGTCGGCCTCGATCACCTCACCGTCGACCGCGAGGTCCGGCGCGCCGCCGGCGCGCATCGCCTCACTGGAGTACCCGCGGTATGCCCCGCCCGGGCGGAGGTCGTACTCACCGCGCCCGCCGTAGCCGAACCGCTCGGTCCACTCCGGCTTGGTGATCGCGTCCCAGATCGCCTCCGGGGTCGCCTTGATGTAGACGCGGTACACCTGTGTGCCCACGTTCGTCGCTGCTGCCGTCGTCATGCCGTGCCCTCCAACTGGTTCTTGAGATCTGCGAGCGCCGACACCTGGCGCTCGGTGTACTTGTCGATCCACCTGTCGTGGATCAACCGGATCGGCACCGGGTTGAGGAAGTGCAGCTTCTCCCGACCCGACTCGCCTGCTGACCACGATGCCCGCGTCCTCGAGGATGCGCAGGTGCTTCATCACGCCGAAGCGCGTCATCTCCAACTCGGACTCCAGCTCGGTCAGCGTGCGGCCGTCACGCGTGAAGAGCAGGTCGAGCAGGAAGCGACGCGTGGGGTCGGCGAGTGCCTTGAACACACGGTCGTCGTCGGTCATGCTCCCGACCATAGGTGACCGAATAGTCACATGTCAAGGGAGCGTGAGGAGGTGGGGGAGGGCTGGGGCGCGCTGGTCAGAATGCGACCCACCATGGACGCAGGCGCGACGGACGGGCAGCGGTCGACGCTGTTCGCGGGCTGCTCCCCCGAGGTGGCCGCCAGCCCTGACGGGAGGATCCTCGCGACCGGCCCATCCGCTCGCGACGCGGCGGGACGGGGAGCGCGTGTGCACACGATGCGCGGCCGCGCTCACCCCGGGTTCGGTGACGCGCACCTGCACCTGGAGTGGCTGGCTCGCGCCGCGATGGGTGTCGACCTCACCGGTGCGCGCAGCCGGCGCGAGGTCCTGGACCGCGTCGCCGCCTTCGCGCGTACACAGGCGACGACGTCCGTGGTCAGCGGCCACGGCTGGTGCAACGACGACTGGAGCGAGGACGCGCGGATGCTCACCCGCCAGGAGCTGGACGCCGCGGGCGCTGGCCGCGTGGTGGTGCTGGGGCGCAAGGACGGGCACTCCGCATGCCTGTCCAGCGCGGCCCTGGCGGCGGTTGGGTTCACGCGTGAGACACCCGATCCCGCCGGCGGCGTCATCGATCGCGACGGCGCCGGCGAGCTCACCGGGATGGTGCGCGAGCAGGCGTGGAACCTCGTGCAGGGCCGCGCGCCACAGCCGTCCGACGCCGACCTCGACGCGGCCCTGGCGGCGGTTCTCGACGACCTCGCCCGCAACGGTCTCACTGCCGTGCACACGATGGACCGGCCTCCACTGTTCCGCAGTCTGCAGCGGCTCCACCGTCAGCGCGGGCTGCCCATCCGGGTGGTGTGGAACCTGCCCGTGGACCGGCTCGCCGCCGCCGAGGCCATGGGTCTGGCGTCTGGCTTCGGCGACAGATGGCTGCGCGTCTGGGGTGTGAAGGTGTTCCTCGACGGCTCGCTGGGCAGCCGCACCGCCGAGATGCTCGACGGCAGCGGGGTGGCGGTGACTCCGCAGGACGAGCTCGTCGACATCGTGCAGCGCTGCGCGGCCGCGCAGCTCAACGTCTGCATCCACGCCATCGGCGACGGCGCGGTGCGGCGCGCGCTCGACGCCCTGGAACCGGCGCGCGGCGCGTGGCGGCTCTGGCGTCCGCGCATCGAGCACGCGCAGTGCGTCGACCCCAGCGACATCCCACGGTTCGCGCGCATCGGCGTCATCGCCTCGATGCAACCGGCCCACGCCGTCAGCGACAGGGCCGTCGCCGACGCGCAGTGGCGAGGCCGCACCGCGCACTCATACGCGTGGGGAGCGCTGCAGCAGTCGGGCGCAATGCTGGCGTTCGGGCTCGGACGCTCCTGTGGAGGAGCCGTCGCCGTTGCAGGGGATCGACGCCGCAACCAGGTGGCGTGCGCGGGCGCGCTGGCATCCCGAGCTGGCCTTGACGCGAGCGGCGGCGATCCGCGCCTACACGCATGGAGTGGCCTACGCAGCCGGGATGGAGGAGGAGGTCGGCGCGCTGCGCCGCGGCATGCTCTGCGACATGACGGTGGTCGATGACAACGGCGTCACCGCCACCATCGTCGGTGGTCGCGTCGCCTACCGCGGCGGCGCTACATGATCCCGCTGACGGGATGAACGTCCCCGCAGTCGACGCCGAGCGCGGCGTGGTGCTTGCGCACCGCGTCCTCGTCGGGCGCGTCGAGCAGGCAGTACACCTTGCCGTCGGGGTTGTGGTAGAGCTCGACCTGGCGCACCCCGAACTCGTCCGACTTGCCGGCCTTGGCCTCCTCGGTGATGTTGCGGATCGCGTCGTCGGGAAGCTTCAGGTCGTCGTGGTAGTCCATGAACTGGGGCATGTGCTCTCTCCATCGCGGGTCGGTCTGGGAGCGCGATCCTACGGCGGCGGTACCGCCTCTGTGGGGGAGGTCTGACCGCCGCGCCCGTCAAGATCCGTCGCATGAGAGCGGTCCAGTTCAACTCGTACGGCGCGCGCCCGGCCGTGGTCGAGGTGCCGGCGCCGCGCTGCGCACCGGACGGTGTGGTCATCGAGGTGCGCGCCACCGGCCTCTGCCGGTCCGACTGGCATGCGTGGCGCGGCCACGAGGAGGTGGCGTTGCCGCACATCCCCGGGCACGAGCTGGCCGGCGTGGTCGCGGCGGTGGGGCAGGAGGTGGAGTCGTGGTCGCCGGGACAGCGGGTGACGGTGCCGTTCGTGCTCGGCTGTGGACGGTGCGAGCAGTGCATCTCCGGTGACGCGCAGGTCTGCCCCAACCAGCTCCAGCCCGGCTTCACCGGGCCGGGCTCGTTTGCCGAGCAGGTCGGGATCGAGCGCGCCGACTTCAACCTGGTGGCGCTGCCCGACGGCATCGACTTCGTGGCCGCGGCATCGCTGGGCTGCCGGTTTGCCACCGCCTTCCGTGCGCTGACCGTGCACGGCGGCGTCGTGCCCGGGCAGTGGGTGGCCGTGTTCGGGTGCGGCGGGGTCGGCCTGTCGGCGGTGATGATCGCGACCGCCCTGGGGGCGCGGGTGGTGGCGGTGGATGCCGCGGCCGTGGCGCTCGCCCGGGCCGGGTCGCTGGGTGCGGTGGCGCTCGTCGACGCAGCGAGCACGCGGATCCTGCGGCGGTGGTGCGTGAGCTCACCGGTGGCGGAGCGCACGTGTCCATGGACGCCGCCGGGAGCGCGGCGACCGCGGTCGCGTCAGTGCGAGCGCTGCGCCGGCGCGGCCGCCACCTCCAGGTCGGGTTGCTGCACGGACCCGAAGCCACGCCCGCGCTGCCCATGGACCAGGTGATCGCCCACGAGCTGGAGATCCATGGCTCGCACGGCATGGCCGCGCGGGACTACCCGGCGATGCTCGACATGGTGGTGTCCGGAGCGCTGCGACCGGAGGTGCTGATCGGCTCCGTCATCGACCTCGACGGCGCACCGGACGCGCTGACCGCGATGGACGACGGCGGCGCCGACGGAATCACGGTCATCGCCCTGTAGCCGGCACGAGAGGTCGTACGACCAAGGTCCGTTGCGGCAGGGCCCATGGTGGTGGTGACAATCGAAGCCGCCTGAGGCCCCGCGACCGATACGGCCGAAACGAGCAACGGCGCCACAGATCCGGCAGGGGCACCTCTCGGGCTCTCTCGACCCGCGGAGGGTGATACGGCCCTCCGCGGGTTTCCGGCCGGGGGGCCCGGTCAGTGGCCGAGGCGCGTGCCTTCGGATGTCGTCGTGGTCGAGGCCGAAGTAGTGGGCGACCTCGTGCAGCACCGTGTCGGTGACCTGGTTGACGAGCTCGGCGTAGGTCGAGCAGTAGCGCTCGATGTGCCCTTGCAGGAGCACGATCCGTTTCGGGTACGGCGACACGCTGAACGCCAACTCGGTCGCCCCCTCGTAGAAGCCGAGGACGCGCTCGTCGATGTCGTGGTCACGATCGTCGGCGCTGGCGCCCGGCTGGATGGTGATCATCAGGTTGTCGGCGTCCAGCCGCTCGCGCAGCGGCGCGGGGATCATGTCGAGCGCGGCTTCCGCGATGCGTTCGAACTCGTCGGTCGACACGTGGTATGGCACACCATGAGCATGGCATCAACCCGGCCATTGGGCGCGCGCGCAGCGCGGGGCACCTGAGGGATTGCTGTGAGAGTGGCGCCGCCGCAACGCGGCACCCGCGGGCATCTGCCGATCGTGGTATCAAGGAACGCGATGCCGCACAACGATGAGCCCGCGCTGCCCGCTGCCGAGGACCGGGCTCTCGGCACCACCGTGCGCGTGGTGGTGACCGAGCCGGACGTCCACGCGCTGCGCGCTGCCAAGGCCGCGGTCGATGCGGTGCTGCGTGACCTCGACATGGCCTGCAGCCGCTTCCGTGCGGACAGTGAGCTGGTGCGCCTGAACGCGGGCAGCGGCCGGGAGCACCGGGTGAGCCCACTCCTCGGTCGCGCGATCGAGGTCGCGCTGCGCGCCGCGGAGCTCACCGACGGCGACGTCGATCCCACCGTGGGCAGCGCAATTCGCAACGCCGGGTACGACGTCGACTTCGCCGCGATCCCGCCCGACGCGGGACCGCTCACCGTGGTTGCGCGCGCCGTCCCGGGGTGGCGGGGGGTGCGCTACGACCCGGCCACGCGCACCGTGCACGCGCGCGCCGGCGTGGAGCTCGACCTCGGCGCGACGGCCAAGGCGCTCGGCGCGGACCTCGCCGCCGCGGCTGCGCTCGCGGCGCTCGACGGGCGGGGCGGCGTGCTGGTCAGCCTCGGTGGCGACATCGCGCTGGCCGGCACACCACCGCCGGACGGGTGGACGGTTCAGGTCAGCGATGACAGCAACGATGCCTTCGACGAAGCGGCAGAGCGCATCACGGTGCGCTGCGGTGGCGTGGCGACGTCGAGCACGCGGGTGCGCCGCTGGGTCCGTGGCGGGGTCGAGCAGCACCACATCATCGACCCGCGCACCGGCGCGCCGGCGATCACGCCGTGGCAGCTGGTCACCGTGGCGGCGGCCACGTGCGTCGACGCCAACATCGCCTCCACGGCGGCGATCATCCGCGGCCCAGCGGCGGGAGAGTGGCTCACCAGCCGTGGCCTGGCGGCTCGCCTGGTGGCGTCGGACGGCACCGTCGAGCGCGTCGGGGGCTGGCCGGCACCACTGCCCGTGGAGGCGGCGTGACCCGGTGCATGCTGGCCGCGTCGCTCGCGATCGTGGCGGCCGGGTGCGCGTCGCCGTCCCCGTCCGCGCCCAACACACCGAGCACGACGGCGTCCGCGACCACCACGCCCGGCGCCACCGCCGCTGGGTCGCCGGCGACCCTGGCCGGCTGCCCGCCGGCGCAGCGTGAGGACCAGCTGCCGGTCGACGCCCGCCTCTCCGCCGAACCCGACGACGTCACAGTCGACCGCGGCGGTCATGTCTGGTGACCGCGCTCGCCGCGCACCTGATCACCGAGCTCTCCGCCAGTGGCCAGGTGATCGCCACCGTCCACGATCCCGGCGGCCCTGAGGGCATCGCCGAGCTCCCCGACGGACGGCTGCTCGTCGCCGACCAGGAGTCCAACGCACTCGGCGTCTTTTCGCCGGGCAACTCCGTGGTCACCCAGCTCAAGTCGCTCACCAACCACACGGCGAACGTCGGCGTCGACGGCATCTACTACGACGCCACCACCAAGACGGTGCTGATCCCGGACAGCCCCAACGGCACCCTGCTCGCGTACACGGTGGGCGCGAGGACCACGGTGCTGGAGCGAGGGTTGGGCCGGCCGGTGGCGGCGAGCACGGACCCGGCGGGCGACACGTACATCGGCATGGAGAATTCCCCGGGGGTGCTCGTGGTGGCACCGGACGGGACTTCGCCGGTCGCTGGGCTCGTTCACGCAGGTGGACGAGGTCGTCTACCTCAACGGGCTCCTCTATGTCGCCGACCTCGCGGGGACGGTCGACGCCATCGACCCGGTTTCCGGCGGGTGGACCGCGCTGGTGACCGCAGCCCCGGCACCGCAGGGGCTGGCCGCCACGGCGAGCGGCGGGCTGCTCCTCGTCGACGAGACCACCCACGTTCTTGCCACGCTGACGCCATGTCGATGAGGAGCGCGCGCGCGGCTGCGGTGATGCTGCTCACCCTGACCGCCTGCGGGTCGACGGCGTCTCCCACGGCCACGGTGACGCCGACCGCTACGCCGACGCCCACCGCAACCCCGCAGCCGCCGACGCCGACGCCGATCCCGCCACTCTCGTCCCCGGCGATCATCCAGGTGGAGAACTCGCCGGGAGGGCGGCCGCAGTCCGGGCTGGCCGCCGCGGACCTCGTGTACGAATACGTGGCCGAGGGCGGGGTGGGCCGGTTCAGCGTCTTCTTCTTCACGGTTCCGCCCCCCAGACAGGAGGTGGGCCCGGTGCGCAGCGCCAGGACAGTGACGCTGCAGCTGGCCACCCTGTACCACGCGTTGCTCGCGTACTCGGGTGCCTCGACGTACATCGGCGGCCTGCTGCATCGCGCCTCGTTCCCGTCGTACGACGAGGACAGTGCGCGCGGCAACCTGTTCCGCATCTCGTCGCGCGCGCCGCCCCACAACCTGTACACGGACGGGCAGCACATCGCCGCTCTCGAGGCCCTTGCCAACCGCGGCCCGGCCGGCTATCAGCTCGGCCGCGCACCACCACGGCGACGGCCGGCGGCCTGCCGGTGACCAGCTTCATCGCACCGGTCTCAGTGTCCGAACGCCCGCGGTTCACGTGGCAGGCCAGCCTCAACGGCTTCACGCGCACCGAGGACACGGGCATCGTGCTCGACCCGGCGACCGGCGCCCCGCTCATCCTGCCGACCGTGATCGTGCAGCAGGTCGCGGTCACCACCGACCCCCGGGTCGTCGACGTCGACGGTCACCTCGGGGTGGACCAGGCCATCACCGGGCACGGCACCGCCCAGGTGTTCACCGGCGGCCGCGTGTACCAGGCGACGTGGACGCAGCCGGCGTCGGGCCCGCCGCAGTACGCGCTTGCCGACGGGACACCGGCACCGATCGCGCCCGGCGAGGTGTGGGTCGACCTCGTGCCGCTCGGACAGCCCGCGCTGGTGACCTAGCCGAGGTCAGGCGACGTCGAGGATCAGCGAGCGAGTGTGGCCGGCTGCGGCCAGCGTGGTGAGCAGTCTCCGCACGCCGCTGTCGGCGGGCGTCGGCAGCGACCTGCACTCCAGCCACAGCTGGCTGCTGCGCGCCACCGGTGCCATCGGCGCCCCGCAGTCACAGAACGGCGCCTCACGCTCAGCGCGTTCGATGAGAGCGACGGCCTGGGTGTTGTCCATCAGGACCATGTCATCTTCTTCCATACCTTCAATATGAACCGTAGCGCATTGCCATCAAACGTGGTTCTCAGCCGTCCAGCGCGAGGTCGAGGCCGATGCCCAGCATCCACACGTCCTTGCTCAGGCCGATCCCCTGGGGCGTGGGCCAGATGCTGCCCGGCTTGCGCATGCCCGGCGTCAGCGCATAGAGCGCGAGGAGTGACCCCGAGAAACCGGTGAGCGCTGCGCCGGCCAGGCGGTCCGGGATGAAGGGCGCGAGCAGCACTGAGCCCAGACCGATCTCGCCGGCTGCGAGCAGCTTGAGGAACTGCTTGGGCGGGATCTTCTTGAGAAACGGGAAGGCGCCCGCGGCGAAACCGTGCGTCTGCGTGGCCGCGGCCTCGTCACCCTTCCACTTGCCGATGCCGGAGTGAAGGATGAACGCGCCGGTGGTGGCCCGTGGCGGGACATGGGAGATCTTCATCGTGAAACCAGCCTAGCCCGTGCGCTCCTGTTGCCGGCCCGCCGGCGCCAGCAGGTCCACCACCCTGCCGCAGACCAGGGTGGCCGGCGCGCTCACGCCGGCGCGCCGCCCGGCTGCGGCCAGCTCCCCCAGCGGCGCGCGCACTGTGAGCTGGTCGGCGGTGGTCGCCGACGCCACCAGCGCCGCCGGGTGCAGGGGGCCGAGCACCCGGCTCAGCCGCGCCGTCAGCTCCGCGATGTCCCCGGGCATGAGCACGACCAGCGTGTCCGCCTCCCTGGCCACGCGTTCCAGGTCATCGCTCTCGCCGCCGGCGCGATGGCCGGTGACGATGGCGACAGACGCGGCGACGCCGCGATGGGTCAGCGGGATGTCCGCGGCGGCGGCCGCGGCCAGCGCGGCGCTGACACCGGGGATGACACGGACCGGAACGCCGGCGGCGCGCAGCGCGGCGACCTCCTCGCCGCCTCGCCCGAACATGTACGGGTCGCCGCCCTTGAGCCGGACCACGAAGTTGCCGGCGCGCGCACCTTCCACGAGCGTGGCGGTGATGTCGTCCTGTGCCGCCAACTCCCGGCCGGCGCGCTTGCCGGCGTCGACCAGCGTGCAGCCGGGCCGGCACAGGCGCAGCACGTCTGCGCTGACCAGCGAGTCGTGCACCACGATGTCGGCGCTCATCAGCGCGTCGCGGCCGGCGACGGTCGAGCAGCCCCGGGTCACCTGGGCCGGCGCCGACCAGCGCCACCTCACCACCGGCCGGCTCGGCCGTGGGGTGCAAAGCCTGGCTCTCGATCGCGGCGGCGAGCGCGTCGGCGTCGCGGTGCCTGCCCGACGCGAGCAGCGCCGGCGCATCCGAGCGCAGCAGCCGCCGGTATGCCTGCACCTGCCGCTCGATGGGACGCCGTCGCGGCGCAACCGGCGCCGGACCCGTCCCACCAGCGCGGTCAGCGGGCCCCACTCGTCGCCGATGACTGTTTCCAACCGCTGACGAAGGGTGGAGGCGACAAACGGGCTTTCCCCTGAGGTGGACACGGCGACCTGCAGGGGCCCGCGTCGCACCACGGCGGGGGCGATCCAGTCGCAGTGCCCGGTGACGTCGACGACATTGAGGAGCACGCGCTCGGCGTCGGCCTCGGCGCGCGCGGCGACCTCGCTGGCG
>CAVQVY010000029.1:0-89976 GCA_963717185.1 Candidatus Dormiibacterota bacterium
TTTCAAACTTAAATCTTGATTCTGAATCTTAAATTTCAAACTTAAATCTTGATCTGAATCTTAAATTTCAAACTTAAATCTTGATTTGAATCTTAAATTTCAAACTTAAATCTTGATCTGAATCTTAAATTTCAAACTTAAATCTTGATCTGAATCTTAAATTTCAAACTTAAATCTTGATTTGAATCTTAAATTTCAAACTTAAATCTTGATTTGAATCTTAAATTTCAAACTTAAATCTTGATCTGAATCTTAAATTTCAAACTTAAATCTTGATCTGAATCTTAAATTTCAAACTTAAATCTTGATTTGAATCTTAAATTTCAAACTTAAATCTTGATTTGAATCTTAAATCTCAAACTTAAATCTTGATTTGAATCTTAAATTTCAAACTTAAATCTTGATTTGAATCTTAAATTTCAAACTTAAATCTTGATTTGAATCTTAAATTTCAAACTTAAATCTTGATTTGAATCTTAAATTTCAAACTTAAATCTTGATTCTGAATCTTAAATTTCAAACTTAAATCTTGATCTGAATCTTAAATTTCAAACTTAAATCTTGATCTGAATCTTAAATTTCAAACTTAAATCTTGATTCTGAATCTTAAATCGCATCGCGCGCGTTCAGGTGGGCGATGACGCCGTTGACGTTGTCGGCGCTCGACGAGCAGACCGGACAGCCGAGCTCGTAGCTCGGTCCGAACATGAAGTGGTAGACGAGCAGCTGGGACCGGCCGTCGAAGAGCTCCGCGAGGTTTTGCGCCCATCGTCGGTGTCGAATTGGTATTCCTTGTCGATTGGGACCCAGGGCAGCTCGCGCCGTTTGCGGGCCAGCTCGTCACCGATGCGGGTCACTTCCTTCTCGCGTACGAGCAACTCCTCTCGTGCGGCAAGCCACTCCTCGCGCGTGCCGACCTTGTGGTCTGTCATCCGATTGCCTCCCATAGCCTGGCGGAGGAGAACATGAGGTCCCCTTGAAAGTGCCTCTTCAGGCCCCGGTGAAATTCGCTTGACCCGTAGTCATTGCTCCTGTATCCTGCGCCGGCCGAGCAGGATCAGGAGTGGTGCAGGTGTCGCCCGCGTCGCGCTTCGCGCTGCGATTCATCGAGGCTTATCAGACCCAGGTGTCAGCGCAGCTGGGGACGTCTTGCAGATTCGAGCCGACATGCTCGGAGTACGGTCGGCAGGCCTATCTCCGCCACGGCTTCGTGCGGGCGACCCTCGCGACGGCGCGGCGGCTTCGGCGGTGCCGCGGCGGGCCCGGCCCAGTGATCAGCGACCCGGTCTGACGGGGGAGATATGGTGAGAATGCCGCGCGCGGTCGTCAGGCTCGGTCTCGCGGTGACCATCGCGGGGGCGGGATTCGTGCTCGCCGGCCCATCCCTCGACGGCCATGCCGAGGTCAGCGGCGCGGGCTGCAGTGCGCACATCGCAGGTGTCGACGTCGCCAACGTCAACAGCCAGGATCAGAGCACGGCGATCCATGTGCAGAAGACGGACAGTATCCGTATCGATTTGTCCGGTGAGCCCGGGCAGACCGGCGTCCACGTGGACTACAACCTGGCCGGCGGCGTGTCGATCGGCAGGGACGGCTCGGGAACGTCCTACGCGGCGACGGTGGGCGACTACGTCAATGCGACTGGGCTGTACCTGGTGCAGGCGGCCTCGAGGCCGTCGGTGCGTGCACCGCCGCTGCACTGGTCCAGGTGGACGGCGACCCACTGTCGACGCCAATCGGCGACGCCGCTGGGGGGTTGACCGCCCTCGGCGAAGTCATGGTTCTCGCCGGGGGTGTTGTGGCGGCGGGCCAGAGCGGCGGTGAGACTGACGCCTCGGCGTCCATGGACGGGGGCGAGCCCAAGAGCCTGTACGACCAAGGCCAGCTCACCGAGTTCGACAACCGGGTCATCATGAGGGCCGGCCAGGACGACCCAGGCGACGCCGCGTGGCAGAAGCACCTCGGGAAGATGAAGAACGTCGGCTTCTGCGGGGCGGCGCTCCCCATGGCCCTGCTCATGACAACGCTGGTGATGATGGGCGCGGTGCCCACGGGGGCCGCACCCCAGCAACGGCCGCGGTTTCCCCGTGCACGGTGGCGTCCACGGCTGTCGGTATTGGGCATCCTTGGCGCACTGCTGGGCACCGTCGGAGCAGTGGTCCTGATGGAGCTGAACGGCAACGTCTATCCCACACGGCGCTGGGCGATCGAGGCTCTCGTCGGCGGTCTGCTCGTCGGATTGATCATCCCCTCGCTGGGGAATGCGATCGCGACGTGGCGGATCAACCGCCATCGAGCGGCGCGGTTCGCATCGCTGCAGTAGCGCGATTGCTGGGGTGTCGATTTGGCTGGGGCGAGAGGATTCGAACCTCTCGCTTGACTCGACTCTGGATCAGCAAATCAGACCGTGATGAATCCTCTTCCCAGCGAGCGCACGCGAGCCGGCGCGATTCATCGCGCCGAGTGGGGAGTGAGCTGCGGCGGCTGAGCCGTCGCGGCGAGAGGGGCGCATCGCCCCTCTGTAAAACATAGGGGTCCCCCAGCCAATCGCAGGGAGCGAAGCGACCGGAGATTGGCTGGGGAGAGAGGATTCGAACCTCTGATTGGCTGATCCAGAGTCAGCTGCCTTACCACTTGGCCACTCCCCAGCGAGCGGGGCCAGTCTAGCCGAGGGTCCGCGCGACACCCGCAGGGAACCGGTGTTCGATGCCCAGTACCGAGCTCGGCCGGGCGGTTTGGTGTTCGGGACCCGGGTTTATACTGAAACTGATGGACCTGCCTGAACTGCTCCGCTCACAGGCAAAGCGCTACCGCTGCGCGGTGTGCAACACCAACATGGCCGACTGCGGGATCAAGGTGATCACTCAGCAGGGCAACCGAGCCCTGGTGCGGGTGACCTGCGCCTCCTGCAACGACGAGAACCTGCTCCAGATCATCTTCCAGACCGACGGCGAGCCGATCGAGAACGAGGGCCAGAAGGTGGCCACGATCAGCGAGGGCATCCCCCCGGTCCCGGACCCGATCAGCTCAGACGAGCTGCTCGACCTGCGCGACCTTCTCTCCGCCCACCAGGGCGGGTTCCGCGAGCTCCTCGAGGGCCACTGAGCCCCGTCCGCGGCTAGCTGCGGCGCCGTTCCCCGACTGCCGTGGTCGACTGCTGCGCCGCCGCCGGGGAGGCTGCCGCTGCCGACGGTGTCGGCAGTGACGGAGACGGCGTCGGCGTCGGGGTCACCGGCGGGACGCTGATCGTCGGCAAGGGCGTCGGGGTCGGACCGGCCGTCGGAGTGCTGCTCGGGCTGGGGCTCGGCGTCGGGGTGGGGCAGCCCGAGGCGCTGGTCAGCGCGCTGTCGCTCTGCGAGCAGTCGCTGAGCGAACCTGCCACCGGCTTGAACGCGCTCGGCTTGGAGAGGCTGTTGACGAACGGCACCGCGATGGCGGCGCCGGTGGCGGTGCCGAACACCTGGTTCATGCCTTGCTCGGCGGAGTTGGTGCCGCTGGTGTGACCGACCCACGTCGCCACCACCCAGTCGGGTGTGTAGGTCATGTACCAGGCGTCGATGAAGTTGTCGGTGGTGCCCGACTTGCCGGCGGTGTCGTACTTGAAGTGGAGGTTCCACTGCTTCGCGTACCCGCGCAGGATGTTGGTGATCGTCCACGCCTGTGACGGCGTCAGCACGTCGCCGCGGTTGGGCGGGACGCTGTAGTCGCGCAGCACGTTGCCGCTGCCGTCGGTGATCTTGAGGATCCCGTTGGCGACCACCTTGTGGCCGCCGTTGGCGAATGCCGCGTAGGCGGACGCATGGTCGATCATGCGCACCGCGGAGGTGCCGATGGCGGTGCTCAGGTTGGGCGCCTGGGGCGTCAGCGACTCCGAGATGCCCATCCCGTACGCGAGGTCGATGACGTTCTGGATGCCGGCCTTCTGGGCCGCCTGCTCAGTGGCCACGTTGCGCGACAGCACCAGCGCCCGGGCGGCGGTGATCGGGCCGAGGAAGTTGTTGTCGAAGTCGGTCACGCCGCCGAAGAGCTTCGACTGCGCGCGGGTGTCCTGCAGGATCGTGTCCGGTTTCAGGGTGCCGTTCTTGAACCCGGCCTCGTACACGTAGGGTTTGAACGACGATCCCGGGCGCCGTGAGGCGGTGACGATGTTGTACTGACCGGCGATCGAGTCGTCTGCGAAGTTGGCCGACCCGACCATGGCCTCGATGTTGCCGGTGTGGGCGTCGATCATCAGCAGGGCCCCGTTGTTGGCACCGTTGGACTTGAGCTTGTTGACGCCGTTGACCACTGCCGTGTTGGCGAGGTTCTGGATGTTGGTGTCGAGCGTGGTGGTGACCACCAGGTCTCCCTGCAGGTACTCGGGGTCCGTCTGACCAAAGATCTGCTGGAGCTGGTCCTGGATGTACTGCACGAAGTGCGGGGCCGGCCCGGCGGTGCTCGGCTTGCCGTTCTGCAGGTCGGCATGGAGGGCCTGCTGGTTGGTCTGCTGCTGCGCCTGCTGAGCCGCGGTGGGATTCGACCCACCGACGAGCGGGTCGACGGCATCAGCTTGCGCCTGGCTGATGTTGCCCACCGCCACCAGGCTGGAGAGCACGTAGTGCATGCGCGCGTAGGCGGCGTCCGGGTTGCTGTAGGGGTCGTTGTACGACGGCGCCTCGGGGAGCCCGGCGAGCAGGGATGCCTCAGGGAGCGACAGGTCCTTGGCGTGCTTGCCGAAGTACCGCATCGAGGCGTTCTCGATGCCGTATGCGTTCTCGCCGTAATAGGTGATGTTGAGGTACTGGTCGAGGATCTGCTGCTTGGTGTACTTGCTGTCGAGCTGGTTGGCGAGCAGCGCCTCACGCACCTTGCGCAGCGGGGACTTGGATGCGTCGGCGCCGAAGAACGCCTGCTTGGCGAGCTGCTGGGTGATGGTGCTGGCGCCTTCAGCAGGGCGGCGCAGGATGACGTCGTCGACAAGAGCCTTGAGCACGCGCGCCGGGTTGAAGGCGCCCTCCGAATAGAAGCTGCGGTCCTCGGCGGCGACGGTTGCCTCCTGCAGGATGGGCGCGATCTGGTCGATGGTGACGTTGTGCCGGTTCTCGCTGTTGTGGCCAACCTCGTCGAGAAGGGTGCCGTGGGCATCGACAATCTTGATCGTCCCCGTCGCCATGCCGATGCTGTTGATGTCGGGCAGCGTCAGCGCGGCGTACACCACTAGCCCGGCGACCAGCGCGATGCAGAGCGCGAAGAATCCTCCACCAACCGCGATCACGCGCTTCCAGCGCCGGCTGAGCCGCCAGCGCGAGTTGGAGGCGCGGACGCGCGGCGGCGCACCGTTGCGGGACAACCGCGCCCGCGGGCGCCGAGGACCTGCCATCAGCTCCTCAGCCCGTTTCTGGCAGGTCGCCGGCCGGGACCCCGCTCCGCGCCATGAACCGCCGTGCCGCGTAGGTCCCGCCGGCAGCCGCAGCCGCCGACACCGCCCGCAGCGCCACCTTCTGCCACACCGGGCCGCCGTCGGCCTCGAGCTTGGCCAAGTCGAGCTTCTTGCGGATCGCGGCCAGCTCCGCTGCCATCTCCGCCATGGAGGTCGGCTGGCGGGCGGGCTCCGGCTTGTCACCGCTCAGGGCGCGCCGGAGAACGATCACCCCGACGGCGGCGCCGACCACCACGCCACCGATCAGCGCGTAGCGAACGCCGTCGCGGCGCAGCCGTGCCTTCCAGTCGAGCTCCGCACGGACGCGAGCCTCGAGACGGTCGAGGTTCCCCGCCAGGGACTGCTTGGTCAGCTCTCTTTCGCGTTCCGCTTGGTCAATCGCTTGAACCACGCCATGTCCTCCTTGACCGAGCCGACCAGGGTCTTCCCAGTGTTGATGCCTCGCTTCAGTGAACGGAACCCGACCAGGCCGAGTAACGCCGCCACCAGGAAGAAGAGGGCTGCGGTGAGCAGCCACCACGTCCAGCCGGCGAACACGCGCCCGGCGAGAGCGGTCGGAACCGCACCGAGCGCGAAGATGGCCATGAACAGCGCGAACACCCCGGCGCCTGCGAACAGACCGAGGGCCACCGCCACCCTCTTAACGCCGGCGATCGCCTCGGCCTTGGCCAGCTCGATCTCGGCGCGCGCCAGCCGCACCGCGTCGTCGGCCACCTCACGAGCGATGGCGGCGATGCTCTGGTCGCGCTCCGTCCCCGCTGCCACGATCAGGCTTCGAGCTGCGAGACGTCGATGTCACGCAACCCGTCGGGCGGCTGGACCCCGTGCTCGTAGAGCAGCTTCATGAGGGTGAGCACGTAGCGGACTCCGGTGAGGTTGACGCCGTGGTTGCGGGTGAGATTCTGAATGGTCTGCAACTTGAAGATGTCGCGCTGGGAGTAGCGCCGCCGGTTGGTGGCGGTGCGCTGGGGCACAACCATGCCCATGTTCTCGTACATCATCAGGGTACGCGGGTGGGTCTCGAGGATCTCCGACGCCACGCTAATCGTGTAGATCGGCTTGTCCAGCCCCGGCTGACCGGCAGGGGCGGCCGGACGCTGCTGCCGGCCTACTCCTTCAGCCACTCGTCGATTCCCTCGGAGAGGACGATGGGCGACGTCTGGGCCTTGACGAGGAACTCCATGGCGCCGAGCTTGAGCCCGCGGTCCACGAGCTCCTTCTCGCCGTAGTTGCTGAGGATGATCACCGGGATGTCCGACGTTGAACTCCTGGCCACGCAGCTCCTCGAGAACCGTGAAGCCATCCTTCTTGGGAAGCCGGATGTCGAGGAAGATGATGTCGGGGGTGAGCTCGGTGGCGCGGCGCACGCCCTCCTCCCCGTCGGTGGCGACATGGACCCGGTAGCCGTCCTTCTCGAGCTTCAGCTTGTACATCTCGAGCGTCTCCCGGTCGTCCTCGATCAGGAGCACGTCGATGACCTGCTCGTTGTCCACGCTCACCTCGACCTCCACTTCTCTGGGCGAGCGGCTGAGGCCTCTCTCCCCGCGAGTATACGGGGCGGTTCCAGCCCCCAACAGCACCCCTGTCTTATGACAGCGATTGACCGGCCTTAGGTGTCAGAGGCGTGTGTGGGTGACGTCCACGTCCCCGAGCGGCTCGGGGCGCGGGATGTCGTGCTCGGCGAGCAGCCGGAGCAGCTGGATGACGTACCTGGCGCCGTTGAGGTTGAGGCCATGCTGCCTGGTCAGCCTCTGGATGGCCTGGAGCGTGAGCACATCGCGCTGGGAGTAGCGCCGCCGGTTGGTGGCGGTGCGCTGCGGCACCACCAGCTGGAGGTGCTCGTACATCATCAGGGTCCGGGGATGGGTGGCGAGGATCTCAGCCGCGACGCTGATCGTGTAGATCGGCTTGTCGAGCGCGACCCGGTTCGCCGAGGGGCCGGCCGGCACCGAGCTCACCGGCGGGCGTAACCGTCTGGCGGGGTTCCACGTACCACGCTCCAGACCATGCCCGAGATCAGCACGCTCCGCAAGCCCCAGGCTCTCGCCCACTCACCCAGCGGACAGGCGTCGCTGCGGGTTCGCGAGCGGTACCTGCGCCGGCGCAGCGCCCGCCGCCGCCTCGGCGACCGGGGCATGGCGGTCCTCTGGGTGGGCGTCGCCGCGATGCTCAGCTGGCTCTTCGTGGTCGGCTTCAGCACCCTGGCCCGCTAGCCGATCACCTCCCGGAGGTCCTGGAGCTGGAGCGTGATCCAGCGGTTGATGTCGGCAGCCCGGACGGTCTCACGGATCCGCTCGGCCCGAGCCAGCTTCTGGGGAGCGTCCATGGTCAGCCCGAGGTACAGCGCTTCGGCGGTCTCGTCGATGTCGAAGGGGTTGACGCTCAGCGCGTAGTCGCCCAGCTCCTCGTGTGAGCCCGCGTTCTCGCTGAGCACGAGCACGCCCTGGTGGCGGTTGCAGATCACCCCCTCCTTGGCGACCAGGTTCATGCCGTCGTAGATGGGGTTGACCAGGAGGACGTCGAACTGCCGGTAGCCGGCCAGGGCGCGGGCCATGACGTCGTCCACCTCGACGCGGATCGGCGTCCAGCCTCCCCGGCTGAACTTGCGGTTGATCCGCGCGGCGACGCTGAGCACGCTGCCGAGGTAGGCGCGGTAGTCGTCGATGTCCTGCCGGCTGGGCTGCAGGTACGCCCAGAACTGGACGTCGCCGTGGAGCTCGTGGTGGTCCTCGAGCATGCGCTCGTAGGCGAGGAACCCGCGCACGATGTTCTTGCTGAGGTCGGTGCGGTCCACCCGCAGGATCAGCTTCTCGGGACGCCATGAGAGGAGCCGCTCCTCCTCGGCGAGCACCTCGTCAGTCGCAGCCTGCGCGAGCAGACCGTCGACGTCGACGCTGATCGGGTAGTTGCGCACCCACACCGCGCGTCCTTCGAAGAAGACGGTGCGCCTGCTGAAGTCCACGCTCAGGCCGAGGTTCTCCTCGCACGTGAGCAGGAAGTTGCGCACGTCGCGACGCGTCTGGAAGCCGACCAGGTCGGCGCCGAGCAGCCCGTGGATGATGGCGTCGCGAACCCGCTTGGGCAGGATGGTCCAGTACTGCGGCGTCGGCCACGGGATGTGGACGAAGTGCTGGATGCGCACGTCGCCGCCCAGCGCGGCGCGCACCATGCCGGGGACGCAGTAGAGCTGGTAGTCCTGCACGAAGACGAGCGGCGGCTGCGACGCGGCGCGGGCCTGGGCGACGACGCGGTCCGCGACCATCTGGTTGACCCGCAGGTAGCCCTCACGCCAGGCGTACAGGGTGGCGGTGTCGACGATCGGCTCGCGCGCCAGGTCCCACAGGTAGTGCTGGATGAACCACAGCAGCGGGTTGCTGATCGTGCTGTAGTAGAGGTCGTACGCCTCGGGATCGGGCGCGACGAACGAGACCCGGTACGCGGCGCCGTCGTCGGTCACCAGCTCCGCCGGGTCGCCCCGCGCCGCCAGCGACCGGTCGGAGGCGTCGCGGGCCACCGCGACCCAGAGCGCGTGCGTCGACGACGCCAGCGAGCTCAGCGCGGTGACCAGCCCCCCGGCACCCTTGACGAGCCGCTCGGGCGTCTCCCGGTAGACGTCGGCCGGGATGAGCTCCAGCGGCGCGCGGTTGGCGACCACGATCGGCTGGAGGTTGCCGAGCATCTCCTGCAGGTGCGGCTGGATGGCTGGCAGCGGTCGTCCCTCCTACGGAGCGCTGGGCCAGGTGAGGTGCCGCTCAGCCGAGCAGCACGTCGTAGAAGTAGCGCTCCCGGCGGGGCACGTTCTGGTCGACGTGGATGTGCTTGACCTCGGTGTACTCGCGCAGCCCGTAGGAGCCGAGCTCGCGCCCGGTGCCGCTCTGCCGGTAGCCGCCGAACGGCGCCAGCGGGTTGAGCAGGTGCCAGTCGTTGATCCAGACGGTGCCGGTGCGCAGCTGCTTGGCCATCTCGATGGCGCCGCGGGTGTCGCGTGACCAGATGCCGCCGGCCAGCCCGTAGATCGAGCGGTTGGCCCGGCGGATGACGTCGCCCGGATCGCTCCAGCGCTGCACCGCGAGCACCGGCCCGAAGACCTCCTCGGTGGCCAGGGTGCTGTCCGGGTCGACGCCGGTGATCACCGTCGGCTGGATGAAATGGCCCTTCTCACCCACGCCCGCGGCCCGGCCGCCGCCGCAGAGCACGGTGGCCCCCTCCTGCTGGGCCCGGTCGATCGCGGCCAGCACGTTCTCGTACTGGCGCCGCGAGATCACCGGCCCGACCTGGGTGTCGAAGTCGGTGGCGTCGCCGACGCGCAGGTCACGAGCGGTGGCCACCAGCCGCTCCATGAAGGCGTCGTACACGTCGTCATGGACGTAGAGGCGGTGGCCGGACTCGCACGCCTGGCCCTGGTGGAAGAACGTCCCGAAGAGGGTGCCGTCGACCGCGATGTCGAGGTCGGCGTCGGCGCAGACGATGTTGGCCGACTTGCCGCCGAGCTCCAGGGTGACCTTCTTGATGGTCGGAGCCGCCATCGCCAGGATGCGCCGGCCCACCGCGGTCGAGCCGGTGAAGGCCACCTTGTCGACGTCCTCGTTGACCACGAGCTCCTCGCCGAGCTCGTCGCCGGGGCCGGTGACCACGTTGAGCACCCCGCGCGGGAGCAGCCCGGTCTCGTCGATGGCCCGGGCCACCTCGAGCAGGGTGAGGGGTGTGAACGGCGACGGCTTGAGCACCACGCTGTTGCCCATCGCGAGCGCCGGCGCCAGCTTCCACATGGCGATCAACAGCGGGAAGTTGAAAGGGATGATCCCGGTGCAGACGCCGATCGCCTCGCGCTGCACGAAGTTCCAGCTGACGTGGGGGATGTCGATCCAGGGCAGCGGCTCGTACCAGGGCACCTGCAGGGCCTGCTCGGCCAGGGAGCGGAAGGTCTCGATGGCCAGCGGCACGTCGACGACCGCGGCCTTGCGGATCGTCGCCCCGGCGGTCTGCGCCTCGAGCATGGCCCAGTCGCCGCTGCGGTCGGCGAGGTGCTTGGCGATCTCGAACATGACCTGGCTGCGCTGCAGCTGGGTCTTGTTGCGCCAGTCGCCGGCGTCGAACGAGCGTCGCGCGGCCGCGATCGCGCGCCTGGCGTCCTCCCGGCCGCCCGCCGGCGCCATCGCGACGACCTCCTCGGTCGAGGGGTTGACCACCTCGAAGGCCTCGCCGGACTCCGAGCCGGTCCACTCGCCGTCGATGTACTGCTGGTAGGTCGCCACCTCGGGCCGCACGATCGTCGCCACGCTGCCACCTCCTCCTTGGACGTCGGGGAGGATTATGGGGGGCCGCCCGCGCCCGCCGGCCCCGCCGCACCGCCCCGAATCTGTATTCGGATCCGGTCAAGGATCTGCAACAGGAGGATGCGATCCCGGAACCAGCCGGGTTCCCGGCTGTGACCGCGGCTCAGAATCGGGCGATGCCTCAGACCCCGGCCGGCCGCTCCCGAGTGCTCCTGGTGGACGACGACGCCCGCCTGGTCCACATCGTCGGTCTGTACCTTCAAGTGCAGCGCTTCGACGTGGTCACCGCCTCCAGCGGTGAGGAGGCCATCAGCCAGCTCGACCTCGACCTTCCCGACCTGGTCATCCTCGACGTGAAGATGCCGGGCATCGACGGGATCAGCCTCTGCCGGCGGATCCGCAACATGCCCGGTGCACAGACCCTGCCCATCATCGTGTTCACCGCGCTGAGCGACAGCGCCGACCTGGCGGCGGCGCGCGACGCCGGCGCCAACGAGGTGATCACCAAGCCGTTCAACCTGACCGGGCTGGGAGCGGCTGTCGAGGCACTGCTGCCCGACGCGGCCGCCGCCCGCGCATAACCCAGGCCCCGTCATGTTCGAGCACCGTGGCCAGCTGCGCTTCTCCGACACCGATGCCATGGGCCACGTCAACCATGCGCGCTTCGCAACGCTTTTCGAGGACGCGCGCATCGGTTTGCTGCGCAGCATCGCAGGCAGCGGTGACGACCTGCCCAGCAGCGGGATGATCCTGGCCCGGCTGGAGATCGACTACGTGCGCCCGGTGGTTCTCGACGACGAGCCGGTCAGCGTGGTGGCGCGCATCGTGCGCATCGGCACCAGCTCCTTCTCCATCGACTACGCGCTGGAGCAGCGCGGGGCGATCTGTGCGCGCGGGCTGTCGGTGCTGGTCGCCTACGACTACGCGGCCGCCCGTTCGCGACCGCTCACCGCGGCCGAGCGCGCCCAGCTCGAGGCCGCGCTGGAGGCCGCCCCCGCCGTCTGAGCGGGAGCGTGAAAGCCATGAGGGTGCTGGTGGTCGAGGACGACGCCGACGTCGGCGACGCGGTGCGTCGCGGCCTCGAGGAGACCGGCATCCTCGCGGTGTGGTCCGCGGATGCCGAGGAGGCCGTGCTGGCCGCCGACCACGGCCACTTCGACGTCATCGTCCTCGACGTCATGCTCGGGCGCGGCATGGACGGCTTCGAGCTGTGCCGGCTGCTGCGCGGTCGCGCGGTGCCGTCCGCGATCCTGATGCTGACCGCGCGCGACGCCGTGCCCGACCGCGTCCACGGGCTCGAGGCCGGCGCCGACGACTACCTGGTCAAGCCGTTCGCGTTCCAGGAGCTGCTCGCGCGCATCCGGGCGCTGGCACGCCGGCCGGCGATACTCCGCTCGCACACCACCGATGTCGGCGGGCTCCGCATCGACGCCACCGCGCGCCGCGCGCGGCTGAACGGCACCGAGATCCCCCTGTCGCGCCGCGAGTTCGACGTGCTCGACCTGCTGGTGCGTCATGCCGGCCACACCCTCACCAAGGACCAGATCGAGACGCAGGTGTGGGGATTCGAGGCGGACAACGGCGGCAACCTGGTCGAGGTGTACGTCGGCCGGTTGCGTCGCAAGCTCGACGACGCCGACGACAACCGGCTGATCACCACGGTCCGCGGCGTCGGCTACCGGTTGGAGGCGAGCTAGGTGAGCGGGGAGCGCCCGGGCTTCGGTCGGCGCGGCGTCACCCTGCTCGCCCATCCCCGATCCAAGGGGACCATCCTCGAATACGCGGCCACCTTCTGTGGCTGCCTCAGCGTGCTCGGCCTGGTGCTGATCGGCGAGTACTACCTCGAGAACAACCCCACCCTGCAGGGCTTCGCGCTGCTCTCGATCCTGGTGGCGACCTGGCGGCTGCCCGCCCGGCTGTCGGCCCTGATCGCCGGCTTGGCGGCGGCACTTCCCTTCGTCTCGGTGGACCTCGGCGCGCTCGACCCGCTGACCGCCCGGTTCCAGCTGATCAGCACCGTTGTCACCGCCTGTCTCGCCGAGTTCACCGTGCGGGCCATCCTCCAGGCCGACCGCGAGCGCACCGCGCTCCTCGACGTGCTGGTGCGCTTCACCGCCGACGCGGCCCACGAGCTGCGCTCACCGATCACCGCGATCCAGACGGTTGCCGAGGTCGCCCTGGCGCAGCCGCGCTCTGAGCACGAGTACCGGCGCTCGATCGAGACGGTGCTGCGCAGCAGCCGAAAGCTCATCCGGCTCACCGACGCGCTGCTGCTGCTGGCCAGCGAGGACGCCGGTGCGCTCACCGTGTCGGGCGCCGCCGTCGACCTCAGCGACCTCGTGGAGGAGGCGCTGGACCGCTGGCGCAAGCGGGCCGACGAGGCGGACGTGCAGCTCAACGGACCGACAGCTCCGGTGGACGGGGTGGTCAGCGGCGACGAGGTGCTGCTCGGCCGCCTGCTCGACAACCTGCTCGAGAACGCGATCCGTCACGCGGGCCGGGACGGCACCGTCACCATCAACGCCGGCGGCACGCAGGCCGACGGCTGGACCATCGTGGTCAGCGATACCGGCCCGGGATTCGACCAGGCCTTCAGGCCGCGGGCGTTCGAGCGATTCGCCAGGGCTGAGAAGCACCGTTCACGCGACGGTGGCGGGGCCGGGCTGGGGCTCCCGCTGTGCGCGGCGATCGCCTCAGCCCACGGCGGGTCGGTGAATATTGACCCGACCGTCACTGGAGCGCGACTGCGTGTCTGGCTTCCCGCGACGCGGGCGTCAGCCCCCGTTCAGCAGCGTCAGTCAGCCTGAAATTCATCATCCGCTCTCATCAAGGAACCACGACATGACCGACATTTTCCTCCGCTTGCGGGAGGCCGTCACCCGCGTCCTTCGTCACGATGACGAAGACGGTCAGGGGATGGTCGAGTACGCGCTCATCCTCGTCCTCATCGCTGTTGTGGTCATCGTTGTCCTGACGACCGTCGGCAAGAAGGTCGAGAACGTCTTCTCGAACATCAGCAGCGGCCTCGGGACGTAAGAGCCCGCACCTCCTCGACTGCGGCCTCACCAGCCGCCCCGCCACCAGGCCGTGCTCGCAGAGGGCACGGCCTGGTTTGCGTTCGGGCGGCAACCCCGCCGGCTATGTCCGCCGCGCGTCCTGCTGTCGCGATTAGCGTCGACCGGCTCGGGGCGGTCGGCTGCGGTCTGGAGTGAGCGCGATGGAACCGGTGGCGATGAACGACGGCCTCGACAGCCGAGAGACGCTCGCCTTCGGGCTGGCCGCGGGTGAGGTGGCGGTGTTCGTGCTGGCCCTGCTCAGCGCCTACGCGGTCCTTCGCGCCGGGCTCGCCGGCGCCGTCGCCTGGACGCTGGCGGCACTGCTGGCCGGTGGTGGCGCGCTGCTGTCCTGGGGCCGGGTCGCCGGCCGTCCGATGGTGGAGTGGGCCGTCCTGCTGGCGGCCTTCGCGATGAGGACCCGCCACGTCCAGCTGGCCCGGCTGCGCGGCCGGCTGCGGCGGTGCTCGGTGGTGGCTGGGGCAGCCGCGGGCGCGGTCCGCTCACGCCTGGCCGCGGCTGCGCCGGCTCCGTCGCGGCAGGCCGGCGCGGTCGTCATCCCGCTGGCGCTGCGCCGGCGCAGCGGCGCGGATGGCCAGCTTGCCGAGGCGGCGCCCCCGACGGCCACAGGTCGCAGCCACGTGGTGGGGTTCTTCTCGCTGGCCGGCGGCAGCGGGCGCACCACCCTGGCCGTCGAGGTCGCCGCCGTGCTGGCGATGCGCGCGCGCGCAGCCCGGGCAGCGGGGTCGCGCGGGCCGCGGGTTGCCCTGCTCGACCTGGCCCGGCGCAACCCGGCGGTGGGGCTGCGCCTCGGGATGCCCGCGCCAACCGGCGGTGCCCTCACGCTCGTCGGCGCACGAGACCCGGCTGCTGGTGGGCCTGGCGCCCGCGTCGTCGCTGCCGGCCGGCCTCGAGGAGGTGGCTGCGCAGCCAGCGGCGGTCGAAGCGCTCGATGCCGCCGAGGCCGTTGCCGACATCGTGTTTGTCGACTTCGACTGCGACCTCGGGGTTCTGTGCCAGGCGGTGCTGCGGCGCTGCGACCAGGTCCTGGTGACCGTCACGCCCACGCCCGGCGGCGTGTTCGACGCCTACCGGAGCACCGCGGTGCTGCGCCGGCTGGGCATGCGCGAGCGCCTCGGCCATGTCGTCAACAGGTGGCGGCCGGGGGTGAACCTCGACGAGGTCATGGCCGACCTGGGTGGGTCGATCGCGGCCGAGATCCCCGAGGACGACGCGGTGATCGAGGCGGAGAGCCACCACCGGCTGGTCGGGCTCGATGGCGACGGTGGCGCGGCTGCGGCTCTCAACCGGCTGGCGACATGCATCGAGGAGGCGGCCGGCGCGGCGCCATCGGCCGTGCCGCGCTGGGGCAGCCACGCCGGTTGAGGTGGCCGCAACGGACGCCCGTCCGGGACGCAGGGCCGCCCGGGGATCGGGGCCAGGTTGGGGCCATCTCCCTCGAGCCGCTCGACCTCACCGCGCTCGAACCGGCCGCCCAGGCGACGTGCGTGGACACCATGGCCCGGCTGCTCTGCAGCCTCGAGGTGCCGCTGCAGTTCGTGGTGCGGCGCCGCCGGGTGACCAGCGCGCGGCCGCCCCAGGCGCCCGCCGGGCATCTCGTCGCGGAAACCCTGGACCACGCGGTGCGCCTGCACCAGGCAGAGCTGCTCGTGGCGGCGCCGGCGTACCGCAGCGACATCCTCGCCGTGGTCCGGAGCGACGACGGCCACGCGGCCGCCCTCCGCCGGCAGCTCGCCATGGCCACGGAGATGCTGCGCTCGGCCGGCGTGCGCAGCACGGAGACGACGGCGACGGTGGCCGGCCACGCCGAAGGCGACGCCGCAGAGCGCGTGCGCTCGGTGCTGGTCGCGGGCGGCGTGCGGTGTGGCCTGGAGCTGGACCGGCTGCCGGGACGGGCTGTCGGCCTCGGCTGGCTGCACGCCATGCTCGCGGCCCCCGCCGAGTTCGACGCGGCGATCCACCTGGTCCCGGTCGACGCGGGTGCCGCGCACCGGGCTGTCGAGCGCCGGCTGCGCAACCTCACCGCCGACCGCCTCCTCGACATCGACAGGGGCCGCATCGGCGCCGCCGCCGTCGACGTCGGCCTCGAGGCGGCGGGCACGCTTCGCGAGCGCTTGGCGCGCAACGAGGTGCGCCCGCTGCGGCTCTCCATCGTCGTGGCGGTCCGCGGTGCTGATGAGGCGGAGGCGCGCCACGGCGCCGAGGTGGTCCGCGCGGCAGCCGCCGGCACGGGGCTGCGGCTGCGCCACTGCCACCTGCGCCAGCGCGACGCGCTCCGTCGCACCCTCCCGCTCGGCGACGCGGGCAGCGGCGGCAAGCTCATCGACTCGGCCGCCGGCGCAACCTGCCTGCCGCTGACCGAGACGGCGTGCGCCGACGACGACGGCTACCGCCTCGGGGTCAGCCGGCGCTCAGGTGTGCCGGTGGCCGTCGCGGTCTTCGACACCGCCCACCACAGCAACGCCAACGTCGCGGTCTTCGCCACCAGCGGCCACGGCAAGAGCTACACCATCGGCGCGCTGGTCCTCGAGGCCACCGCTCGCGGCGTCGGCGCGCTGATCGTCGACCCCGAGGGCGAATACCAGCGGCTCATGCACGCGGCCGGCGGCCAGTACCTGCGCCTCGGCTCGGCGGGATGCGGCGCGCTCAACGTCTTCGACGCGGCGCCGCACGGCGCGTGACGCCATCCCCGTGGCCGTCGACCTGGTCAACGTGCTGTGCGGCAGCGTGCTCGACGAGGTGGAGCGCGCGCGCGTCGACGCGGCGATGCACGACGCCGTCACCGAGGCCGCCCGCGGCGCGAGGACCGTCGTGCTCGGCGACTGCGCGGCTGCGCTCGAGCACACCGCCCCGCGCGCGGCGACGGTGCTGCGCCGGGTGTGCAACGGCCCGCTGGCGGCGATCTTCAACCGGCCGAGCGACATCGACCTCGATGGCGACCTCTGCGCCATCTCGCTGCGCGAGCTGCCCCACGAGTTCGTGCCCGCCGCGACCCTGCTGATCGCGCAGTGGCTGTGGACGCGCGTGCGCACGCAGCGGAGGCGCCGCCACATCGTGCTCGACGAGGTCGGCGCGCTCTGCGTGCACCCGCCGCTGCGCGAGCTGCTCGTGCAGCTGGCCCGACGCTGCCGCAAGTACGGGGCGTCGCTGGTGGTGGCCACGCAGAACGTCGAGGACCTGCTGCGCAGCGAGGAGGGAGCGGTGGTGGCGACCAACTGCGCCACCGTGCTCCTCGGCGGCCACCGTGCCGCCGAGGCCCGCCAGATGGAGCGGGCTTTCGGGCTCACCGAGGGACAGCGGCGGTTCGTCGAGCACGCCCCGCGCGGCGAGTTCCTCCTCCTGGCGGGGCGGCGGCGCTGCGAGATCCGCGTCGACGTGCCGGACCTGCACCGCTCCATCCTGGTGCCCGACCGGGAGGGGTGAGGCGGCCGAGAGAGAGGACGGCGGGGCGCCGTATCCTCTGCTCGCACCCCCTTGACGTCCGCGCAGAGTTGGACCAACATATGGGGGCCGCGGGGCGGGCGACCCCCAAGATGTGGGATAATCGGGGTTCACACCGGCCAGGTCAGGGACACTCCGACCCGGGGCGCAGCCTCACTCAACGTCGCACCACCAACCGCGCCCCGACCGGGATTTTGACGAGGGAAAGCCGTGGATCGACCTGTCTCCGCCGCCACCGACACCGCCGGCACCGGCCCCTCGGCCCCCGGTCGCAAGCAGCGCGGGCGGGGGGCCTCCAGCGCCAGGGTGGACCTGTCGGGCGCGACAGGGCTGAACGTCGCCCGGCGCTTCACCCGCGAGGGTGTCCACCCCTTCGACGAGGTGACCTGGGAGAAGCGGAGCGCGGTCATCGGCAACGAGCGCGGAGAGACGGTCTTCGAGCAGAAGGACGTCGAGATGCCGTCGACGCTGGTCGCAGATGGCCACCAACGTCGTGGTCAGCAAGTACTTCCGAGGCCCGCTGGGCACGCCGCGCCGCGAGACCAGCGTCACGCCAGGTGATCCGCCGCGTCGCGACACCATCGCCGACTGGGGCCGCGAGGGCGGCTACTTCGCCACCGAGGCGGATGCCCAGGCGTTCCAGGACGAGCTCACCCACCTGGTGCTGCACCAGAAGATGAGCTTCAACAGCCCGGTCTGGTTCAACGTCGGCGTGGCGGGCACGCGCCCGCAGGCCTCGGCGTGCTTCATCAACTCCGTCGAGGACACGATGGAGTCGATCCTCGGCGCTGGCCAAGACCGAGGGGATGCTCTTCAAGTACGGCAGCGGCACCGGCACCAACCTCTCGCCACTGCGCAGCTCCAACGAGCAGCTCGGCGGGCGGCGGCACCGCCAGCGGCCCGGTGTCCTTCATGAAGGGGTTCGACGCCTTCGCCGGCGTCATCAAGAGCGGCGGCACCACGCGTCGCGCCGCCAAGATGGTCATCCTCAACGCCGACCACCCCGACGTCGAGGAGTTCATCACCTGCAAGGTCAACGAGGAGCGCAAGGCCTGGGCGCTCATCGAGGCCGGCTACGACTCGCTCCTTCACCGGCGAGGCGTACGCGTCGGTCTTCTTCCAGAACAGCAACAACTCGGTGCGCGTCACCGACGAGTTCATGCGCGCGGTCGCCGACGACCGCGACTGGCACCTGCGCGCGGTCACCGACCGCAACCGCGTGGTCAAGACGATGCAAGGCGCGCGAGCTGATGCGGCTCATGGCCGAGTCGGCGTGGCAGTGCGGCGACCCCGGCATCCAGTACGACACCACCATCAACGACTGGCACACCTCGGCGAACAGCGGCCGCATCAACGCCAGCAACCCCTGCTCCGAGTACATGTACCTCGACGACTCGGCGTGCAACCTGGCGTCGCTCAACCTCATGAAGTTCCTCAACGACGACGGCAGCTTCGACGTCGAGAGCTACCGCCACGCGGTGCACATGACCATCACCGCGCAGGAGATCCTGGTCGGCAACGCCGCGTACCCCACCGAGAAGATCGGCAGGAACAGCGAGGACTTCCGCCCGCTCGGCCTCGGCTACGCCAACCTCGGCGCGCTGCTGATGGCGCGCGGCGTCCCCTACGACTCCCCGCCGGGCCGCGACCTGGCCGCGTGCATCACCGCGGTGATGACCGGCGAGGCGTACGCGCAGTCGGCGCGGATGGCGCGCGAGGTCGGGCCGTTCAACGGCTACGCGGTCAACCGCCAGCCGATGCTGCGGGTCATCGCCAAGCACCGCGAGGCGGCGTACAACATCCCCAGCGACAACGTCGAGGCCGACCTCGTCACCGCCGCGCGCCACGCGCTGGGACGAGGCGCACGAGCTCGGCGCCAAGCACGGCTACCGCAACGGGCAGGCGACCGTGCTCGCGCCCACCGGCACCATCGGTTTCATGATGGACTGCGACACCACCGGCGTCGAGCCGGACATCGCGCTCGTCAAGTACAAGAAGCTGGTCGGCGGCGGCATGCTCAAGATCGTCAACCAGACCGTGCCGCTGGCACTGCAGCGCCTCGGCTACGGCGACACCGCGGTCGCCGACATCGCCGCCCACATCGACGCCAACGACACCATCGAGGGTGCGCCGTCGCTGCGCGACGAGGATCTCGCCGTCTTCGACTGCGCGTTCACCCCGCAGAACGGCACGCCGCTCGATCGCGTGGCAGGGCCACGTGCGGATGATGTCGGCGGTGCAGCCGTTCCTCTCCGGCGCGATCAGCAAGACGGTGAACATGCCCAACGAGGCCACCGTCGACGAGATCGAGCAGGCGTACATCGACGGCTGGAAGCTCGGCCTCAAGGCGCTGGCGATCTACCGCGACGGCAGCAAGCGCAGCCAGCCGATGGCGACGTCGATGGACAAGACCACGGGCCGCACCGTGCAGATCGTCGAGCGCCCGCTGCGCAAGCGCCTGCCCGCCGAGCGCAACGCGCTGACCCACCGGTTCGAGGTGGGCGGCCACGAGGGCTACATCACCGTCGGCCTGTACGACGACGGCCAGCCCGGCGAGATCTTCCTGAAGATGGCCAAGGAGGGCTCGACGGTCAGCGGGCTCATGGACGCGTTCGCCACCGCGGTGTCGCTGGCGCTGCAGTACGGCGTGCCGCTGCAGGCGCTGGTCGACAAGCTCTCGCACACCCGCTTCGACCCGCAGGGCTTCACCAAGAACCCCGAGGTGCCCATCGCCAAGTCGCTGATGGACTACATCTTCCGCTGGATGGCGTCGCGCTTCATGCCGCTGGAGGACCGCGACCGCCTCGGCATCATCCGCCGCGACGGCGAGGAGCCGCGGCCACGCCTCCTGCGCCGGCCGCGACCGCCACGAGCGCGCCGTCCGCGACCGCCGGGGTGAGCGGTTTCGCGGCGGTGCGCGCGATCACACCTGCGCCCGTGGTGCAGCCGGAGAACGCGCTCGGCGCCTTCGTCAACCAGGGCGACGCACCGTCATGCAGCGAGTGCGGCAGCCTCATGGTGCGCAGCGGGGCCTGCTACAAGTGCCACAACTGTGGAGCGACATCGGGCTGCTCCTGACCTCGTCCCCCTCCCCAGCCCGGAGCCCGGTCATCAACGCGGTGACCGGGCTCTTTCGCGCGCGGCATTCGCCGCGTGCGAAACTCGCTGTGTCTTTCAGGGGCGGGCAGATCCCGCCCCTCATCAGGTCGAAATGAATTCGACCTGATACACCCCACCCTCGGCGCGCCTCGCGCGCCGCTGTCGCGTCCGCGACGGATTTACGGGCGCCGAGGTTCCGCTCTTCCGCGGGTCCGACGGAACGTTAGCCGCGGAACAGCAGCAGGAAGTTGAGCAGTGGGGCGGTCAGGCTGAGGCCGGCGGCGACCGCCAGCGCGAGCTGGACGCGGCGGCCGCGCAGCCGGCTCAGCACCAGCAGCACCATGCCGCCGACGGCGAGCAGCTTCACCGCGTACGCGGCCACCGGGTTGCGCACGATCAGCGCGCGGAACAGCGGGTTGTTCTCGACGTACGCAGTGCGCCGACAGCGCTCGGAACGTTGTGATCACGTCGGCGAGCTGGGCGGCGGCGATGATCGCCACCAGGAGCGCGCACACGCGGTCGTGCAGGTTGTCGATGAGCGACCGGACGCTGGGGTCCTGGACCCGGTCGGGGACCAGCTCGACGATGCCGACGCCCACCCGGCGATGGCGTGGTTCGACACGTGGCTCGAACCGTGTCTCCGTCGCCATCCTGGCCCCCCAGCCTCTTCTCCAACCCTCGTGCTGACAAGGATGGGGGGTTTGGGGGGACAAACGCAAGCGACGCGCTCGCCAAGGCCCGATTAGCCCGCCGCGGCCCCCGGGCGGTCCTCGTCGAGGGCCTCCTCGAGGCGGGTCAGGACGCGGACGGTGTCTGCGCAGCTCGGCGGGGTCGAGCCTGCCGAGGACGCGTTCGAGCCAGCCCCGCCGGCCCCCGACCGCCTCGTTCAGCGCAGTCTCGCCCGCCGGGGTCAGCGAGACGCTGACGATCCGGCGATCCTCCTCGCTGCGCTCGCGCGCGACCAGGCCGCCGTCCACCATCCGGTCGACGATCGCGCTCGCCGACGGCGGGGAGATGCCCAGCCGTGCAGCCAGGTGGCTGACCGTGATCGGAGCGACCTCACGGAGCACGCCGAGCACGTGCAGCTGCGCCGGGCTCTGGCCGCACGAGTGAAGGTGGGCGAGCATGGCCCGCTGGCGCCGGTCGAGCCAGGCCTGGACGGTGTCGACCGCCGCGGTCAGGTCGGCTCGGGCGGCGGCGCCTGGCTGGTCATGCGACGGCGACCGAGGGGACGCCGTGCTTGGCCTCCTCTTCGGCCGCGTGGTTCGCCGCAGCGGCAGTTCGGGCATCGCGAATGTGATCAGCAGGCCGATCAGCGCCGAGGCCGCGCCGAGCCACATCAGCCCGGCGATCGACGCCGACAGGTCGTTCTGGATGCCGGTGGTGACCTTGGGGATCAGCGAGCTGGCCGACGCGGGTAGCTGCGCGCCGATCTGCTGGTTGAGGTTTCCGACACCGGTGAGGCTGTTGGTCGCCGCGCCGCTGGCCTGCGCGAAGTGGCTGACCACGGCTGGTGGAACGCCGGCATTGGTCAGGTGGGTGGGCAGCTGCGCGGCAAACGTCAGCGCGAAGATCGAGCCGGCGATGGCCAGCCCGACCGAGCCGCCGATCTGGCGGAAGAAGGTGAGGTTGCTGGTGGCCACCCCGATGCGCCGGACCGGCACGGCGTTCTGGATCGCCACGGTGGGCACCGCGAACGTCGGGCCGACACCGAGGCCGGCGATGAGCATCCACAGCGACAGCGTCCAGTAGCCGGTGCCGATGTCCAGGCGCGTCAACAGGAACATGCCGACGGTGAGGACAGTCATCGAGCCGAGCAGGATCAGCTTGTACTTGCCCGTTCGGCTGACCAGGATCCCGCTGGTGGTGCTGGAGAGGATCAACCCCAGCATCAGCGGCCAGGTACGGTACCCCGACGCGGTGGCCGACAGCCCCTGCACGGCCTGGAAGTAGCGGGGCAGGAAGATGATCGCGCAGAAGAAACCGAAGGCGATGAAGAACGTGGCGATGTTGATCGTCGTGTAGCTGCGATTGCGGAACAGCTCGAGAGGGATGATCGGTTCCTTGGCGTAGTGCTCGGCGGCGACGAAGCCGGTGGTGAGAAGCACGGCAGCGACCAGGTAGAAGAGGACGTTCGGCGACGACCATGCGTAGAGCTGGCCCGTGGAGTCGGTGAGCCCCTTGTTGGTGAGGCCGAGCAACAGCGATATCGCCGCCGCGGTGAACACCGCGATGCCGAGGTAGTCGAGGTCGCGCACGCGCACCCCGCGCGTGTTGCCGGTGTTGGGCAGCTGCGTGGCCATGACGATGAGCGCGGCGATGCCGATCGGCAGGTTGACGTAGAAGATCCAGTGCCAGCTGAGGTTGTCGGTGAGGAAGCCGCCGAGGAAGGGGCCGATGATGAAGCTGAGGCCGAACACCGCACCGAAGAGTCCCTGGTAGCGGCCGCGCTCGGCGGGGCTGAAGAGGTCACCGATCACCGCCAGCGCGATCGGGAAGATGGCGCCGGCGCCGAGGCCCTGCAGGCCACGGAAGATGATCAGCTCGCCCATCGACTGCGACAGCCCGGAGAGCGCGGAGCCGACCAGGAAGAGGCTGACCCCGATGAGCAGCAACGGGCGGCGGCCGTAGACGTCGGAGAGCTTGCCGTAGATCGGCACCGTGACCGTCGACGTCAGCAGGTAGACGGTGACGACCCACGTGTAGAGGTTGTTGCCGGCGAGGTCGGTGACGATCCGCGGCAGGGCGGTGCCGACGATGGTCTGGTCGAGCGCGGCCAGGAAGAGGCCGAGCATGATCGCCACCATGATCAGGGCCTTCTGCCTCGGCGCCATGTCGCGGGGGTCCGGCATCGGTGAAGTAACCTCGAGTAACAGTTAGCTCATCAGCTTAGTTAGCGTAGCCTAACCTTTAGCCGCACGTCAACCAGGGCCGCCTGTCCGAATACCGCTGGCGAAGCCGGCTGGGCACGCCTCATGCTGGCCCGATGCTTCACCGCACCGCCGCCACGCCCTGATGAGCCGCCGCGGCTGGCTGCTGTTCGCGGCCATGGGAGTGATCTGGGGCGTCCCCTACCTGCTCATCAAGGTCGCAGTCGCCGACCTCAGCCCGGCGTCGCTGGTGTTCCTGCGCACCGCCACCGGGGTGCTCGTCCTGCTGCCGATCGCCGCGGCGCGTGGATCGATCGCGCCGCTGCGCGCGCACTGGCGCTGGATCCTGGTGTACACGGTCGTCGAGGTGGCGGTGCCGTGGATGCTGCTCTCGGACGCCGAGCGGCACATCTCCAGCTCGCTCGCCGGCCTTCTCATCGCGGCGGTGCCGTTCATCGGCGCCCTGCTGGCGCTGGTCACCGGCGGGGAGGACCGGCTCGACGCCGCCGCCTCACCGGCCTGCTGGTCGGGTTCGTCGGCGTGGCCACGCTGGTCGGATTCGACCTCTCCGGGGGCAGCCTCGGCGCCGTCGGGGAGATCGCCGTGGTCACGGTCGGGTACGCACTGGGGCCGATGATCATCGCCCGCCGCCTGCGCGGCGTTCCCGCGGTCGGGGTGGTGGCCGCCTCGCTGGTGCTCACCGCTATCGCCTATGCGCCGGTCGGCGTCCTGCAGCTTCCCACCACGCGCCCTCGTTGCAGGTGGTGCTCGCGCGTGGCGGGACTCGGCGTGGTGTGCACGGCGCTCGCGTTCCTCCTGTTCTTCGAGCTGATCGCCGAGGTGGGACCGGTGCGCGCGACGGTGATCACGTACGTCAACCCGGCGGTCGCGCTGCACGCTCGGCGTCGCGGTGCTCGGCGAGGCCTTCACGGCCGGCACCGGCGTGGGTTTCGTGCTCATCCTGCTGGGCTCGTTCCTGGCGACGCGGCGGAACGTCGACGCACGTCGAAGCGGCGGCGACGCACCCAGGACGCCGAGATGGCGCCCGACCGCGGGCGTGCCGTAGCGCGCGCAACCGCGGGCGCTCGCGCGAAACCCGGCTAGGCTTGCAACTGCCGTGCCGCAGACCTTCGAGATGACTCCCAGGGGTCCCTTCGACCTCGCCCACCAGCAGCGCGTTTCGGGGCGTGGCGCGGTTCGACCCCGACCTGCAGGCCGTGGCCATGCCGTTTGCGCTGGAGGGTTGGGAGGGCTCTGCGGTCGTCGTGCTGCGTCAGTTCGACGCCGGCACCATCACCGGCGCCGTGCACGGCGCAGACGGAGCGCGCGCACAACGAGCGTGGGAGCAGGCGCTGGCGGTGCTCTCCCTCGACATCGACGGCGCCGGCTTCCCGTCGGTCGGGGAGCGCGACCCGGTGATCGGAGACCTGCAGCGCGAGTACTGCATACCTGCGGCCCACCCTCTTCCACTCGCCGTACGAGGCGGCGTGCAACTTCGTCATCGGCCAGCGCATCTCCGAGGCCCAGGCCCGCGCGATGCGCCTGCGCATGGCGGCGGACAGCGGCGACCACGTCGCCGTCGACGGCGTCGAGCTCGCCGCCTTCCCCCGCCCGCAGCGCCTCCTCGAGCTGACCGAGGTCGCGCGGCCTCCCCGCCGAGAAGCTGGTGCGCCTGCACGGCGTCGCTCGGGCCGCGCTCGACGGCGTGCTGGATCGCGCCCGGCTGCGCGCGCTGCCAGTGGCACGGCGCTCGCGGAGGTGTCTCGAGCTGCGCGGTGTCGGCCCCTTCAGCGCGCAGGGCATCGTCTTCCGTGGCGCCGGCGTGGTCGACGAGGTGACCGACGAGCCGGTGAGCAGGCGGGCGGTGCAGCGCCTGTACCGGATGGACCATCCCCTGGACCACCCCGGCATGCTGCGCGTGGCCGAGGCCTGGCGGCCATTCCGCATGTGGGCGCTGGTGCTCCTCCACGTCTGGATCCGCGACCAGGGTGTTGGTCCGTCCGCACGTCACAGACGGCCACGCGGGCGACCCGCGTGACGTTGCCGCCCGGTCCGGCGACGGCGAGGCCGTCGCATCCACTGTGGCGCTCGCATGCTCTGGTGCTGCTCGGGTTCCTGGTGCTGTCCGCGCTCATCTTCCTTCC
The DNA here is from genome assembly GCA_963717185.1 of Candidatus Dormiibacterota bacterium. GTDB lineage: Bacteria > Chloroflexota > Dormibacteria > Aeolococcales > Aeolococcaceae > Aeolococcus. Next base: position 25,324 of record CAVQVY010000029.1, read on the forward strand.
TGCCGACCTCCACCCCACCTCGGTGATGATCGGCGCCACCACCGCGGACAACTCGCAGCATGCGTGGTTCCTGCGCTGGTTCCCTTACGCGCTCGCCACCCACCAGAACCCCCTCTTCACCACCAGCCTCATCGAGCCAAGTGGCGTCAACCTGATGTGGAACACGTGGATCCCGCTGCCGGCGCTGCTGCTGTCACCGGTGACGCTGCTGGCCGGACCGGTGGCGGCGTTCGACGTCGCGGTCACGGTCGGCGTGGCGCTGAGCGCGTGGTGCGCGTACCTGGCCGCGGCGCGATTCGTGCGGCGACGCTCGGCGGCGGTGCTGGCCGGCGCGGCCTACGGCTTCTCGCCGTTCATCTTCGACCAGTCGTATACCGGCCACTCGAACATGGTCATCGCGGTGGTGCCGCCGCTGATGCTGCTGCTGCTCGACACCATCCTGGTGCGGCAGGACATCCCAGCCCGGCGCGCCGGACTGCTCTTCGGCGCGCTCATGATCGCGCAGTTCTTCATCACCGAGGAGCTGCTCGCGTCGGAGCTGGTGATGATCGCGATCGCCGTCGTCTGCCTGGCCGCGCTGCACCGCGACCAGGTGATGGCACGGTGGCGTCATGCCGCCACGTCGTTCGGCGGGGCGCTGGCGCTGTTCGTCCCGGTGGTCGCGTACCCGGTGTGGTTCCAGTTCTTCGGTCCGCAGGTGCCTGGCCAGCTGCTCACCGACAAGAACTTCTTCGTCACCGACCTGCTCAACCTGTTCCTGCCCTCGACCGCGCAGGGCGTCGAGCCCTCGTTCGCTCGCGACATCGCCAACCACTACGCGGGCAACTCTGGCGAATGGGGCGGGTACGTGGGCATCCCCATGCTGGCCGTGGTGGCCTGGACCGCGTGGCACCAGTGGCGGCGGCCGCTGGTGCGGCTGCTGTGCATCGGCGCCGCGGCCGGGGCGGTGCTGAGCTTCGGGTCCACGCTGCACGTCGCCGGAACCGACACGCACATCCCACTGCCGGGGGCGATCCTCGCGCACCTGCCCGTGCTCGACAACCTGGTGCCGGCGCGCTTCGCGGTGTACGTCGCACTCTTCACCGCGCTTCTGTTCGGCGTGTTCGTCGACTCCCTGCCGGCTCGGCGCCAGAGCACGCGCATCGTGCTGCTGACCACCGTCCTCATCGCGGCAACCTTCGTGCCCCCGCTGCCGTTCCCGACGCGGGCGGCGACCACCCCGGCGTACTTCACCGCCTCCCCCTCGCCGCTTTCCGACGGGGTCGCGGTGCTGGTGGTGCCGTTCTCGCACGACTTCTACTCGACGCAGGCGGTGCTCTGGCAGGCCGAGGCCGGGCTGTCGTTCTCCATGCCTGAGGGGTACATCATCAACCGCCAGCCGGACGGAGCCGCAGGCCAGGGTCCGCCGCCGAGCGCGACCTCGGCGACGCTGGCCGCGATCGCCGCCGGGAGCGCCACCGCCGCCACGCTGACGCCCGACCTGCGCCGCCAGGTCCTCGGCGACCTGCACCGCTGGAGGATCAGCGCGGTGGTGCTCGGGCCCATGGACCACGGCGCCCAGATGCGCGCGTTCCTCACCGACCTCCTCGGCGCCCAGCCGATCGACCGCGACGGGGTCGCGGTCTGGGGCACCATCCCGGCGTCCGGGTAGCCCGCCCCCGGAGCCCGGGCGCAAGAACTCGCCGCCCCCGCGACGTTCAACGGGATGACCAGGGGCGCGACCGGGAGCTCCCGCCGGCGATGCGCGGGTGCCCCGACGTGGCCTCGGCGGGAGACGGAAGGGCATGAGACGGGCGCGCATCCTGCTGGCCACGCTGGCGATGCTGGTGCCTGCCGTGCCGATGCTGGGGATGTCCGCGAGCGTGGCCCACGCGGCGTCGTGCGCCGGCCAGCCCGGCGGCCCGTACCCCAACGACCCGCAGTACGCCCCCGCAGAGAACGGCGTGGCCGGGGCGACCTGGGACAGCGAGGACTGGTACCTCTACGGCTGCGTCACCACCGGCACCGCGCCGCTCTCCAGCGACCCGCAGGGCGCCTCGGGCATGAGCGTCAGCGACCTGTGGAACCGGGCCACCAACCCGCAGCGCGGCCGCGACGACGTCGTGGTCGGGTACACGGAGGGCGGGGTCAACTGGCGGATCGGCACCAGCTGCGAGCTCAAGGACCGCGCCGAGCTCAACACCGCCGAGCTGCCCTACCCGCAGAACGCCAGCGGCCAGACCAAGCCCAGCGGTAACCGCTACGACCTCAACAACGACGGCGTCGTCAACGTGGAGGACTACGTCAACGACCCGCGGGTGATCGCCGCCGACGTCGGCCAGACCAAGAGCCCTGCCGGCGGGCCGTTCCTGCACCACGTGTGCTCGGCCGTGGGGCCGGGGATGAGTGACATCACCCCAGAGGACCTGATCGTCGCGTTCGGCCACTGCCAGATCAGCGCCGGCGCCATCGTCCAGTGCCCCCCGGGCGGCCGGTTCGACAACGACGGCAACGGATACCCCAACGACATCAACGGCTGGAACTTCAACCGTGACAACAACGACCCGCAGACCGAGCAGAGCGTGTACGCGCACTTCGACGGCGAGTCCTCACAGCTGGTCGGCGAGGGCAACAACAACTACGCCAGCATCGGCATGTGCCCGCTGTGCCGGTACGTGCCCATCAAGGCCGGCGACGAGGCCATCGACCGCCCCGACCGCATCGCCGAGGCGATCGTGTACGCGGCTGACATCGGCATCAACGTGCTCGACGTCACCTCCGCGTCGCTCGGGCTCAACCAGTCAGTGCAGAGCGCCATCAACTACGCCTACAACAAGGGCACGGTGGTGGTGTTCGCAAGCAACGACTTCGAGTTGGCCGACCACACCGACGGCATGTACTACGCCCACGTGTGGCCGGGCAACTCGATCACCGGCGACCACTCGACGCGCACCGGCGCCACCTGCCCGAGCTCGCCGTACTGCACCTTCGTGCAGACCAACAACACCTACGACTCGCGGTCCAGTCTGACCTCGTACGGCCCGCACTCGCTGTTCTCGGTGCCGAACACCGACGGCTCGACGTCGACGGGCACGCCGACGCAGGCCGGCGTGGCGGCGCTGATCGTATCCGAGGGCAAGTCGGCGACGGACCGGGGACAGATCACCTCTCCGCTCACCGCCAACGAGGTGCAGCAGGTGGTGCGCTCGACCGCGATGCCCATCAACGCGCCGTGCCCGCCGGCGGAGCCGTGCTTCACCGCGCCGAGCGGTTCGACCTTCAACATCCAGTACGGCTACGGGCGGCCCAACGTCCTGGCCGCCGCGGCGGCGGTGGACGCCAACCACATCCCGCCGATCGCGGACATCCAGTCGCCGTCCTGGTACCAGTGGGTCGACCCCACCAAGCAGTCCAACGTCTTCGTCACGGCGAACGTCGCCGCGCCGCGCGCCAGCGGTGGCAACTACACCTGGCAGCTCCAGTACGGGCTCGGTCCGCAGCCCAACGACAGCACCGGCTGGACCACCTTCGCCAACGGCAGCGGCGGCGGCCCGGCGACGGTGTCGGGGAGCATCAACCTGTCCTCGATCCCCGCCTCGTTCTGGAGCGGCCAGTACTCGGTGGACCCCAGCACCCGGCTGAGCATCGAGCAGTACGACGTCACCGTGCGCGTGCAGGTCTTCGCCAACGGTGACACCTCCCACGCGTACTCGATGGGCGAGGACCGGCGCGCCTTCCACCTCCGCCACGACGACACCGAGCTTCCCGGCTTCCCGCTCAACATCGGCAGCTCGGGCGAGAGTTCCCCGACGCTCGCCGACATCGAGGGCAGCGGCAAGCTCGACACCATCATCGGGACCTCCGACGGCAGCGTCCACGCGATCCGGCCCGACGGCACCGAGGCGCCGGGTTTCCCGGTGCACACCCAGGCGGCGATCGGCATGGACCCGAGCTACCCCAACAACTACCTGACCGACCCGACGTGGGCACAGAACAAGGTCCAGCGTCCCGGCGATGAGATCGCCAGCCCGCTCGCGGTCGGCGACCTCAACCACACCGGCGCGCTTGACATCGTGGGCAGCACGCTAGACGGCAAGACGTATGCGTGGGACGGGCTCGGCCGCCTGCTCCCCGGCTTCCCGGTGCTCAACGGCACGCCGTCGCAGTACGGGCTGTCGGTCCCGCCACCGGACACGCCGTACAGCTTCCAGCCGGAGAACGTCGTCGTTCACCTCGCCGGTGCTCGCCGACCTCGAGGGCAACAAGCACCTCGACATCATCCAGGCCGCCGGTGACAACCACGTCTACGCCTGGCGGGCTGACGGCAGCGCGGTGCCGGGCTGGCCGGTGAGCACGCTGCTGCCCCCGGGAACCGTCCCGGCGGGGAGCCAGCAGACGCACGACAGCAAGATCATCCCCACCCCGGCGATCGCCGACATCAACGGTGACGGCATCCCTGACGTGGTCGTCGGGCTCGACGACAGCATCCTCGGCACCGGGCCGGCGGGCGCCGGCGTCAAGGCCTTCCTGCTCGCGTTCGACGGCCGCGGCACCAATGCGGGAGGCAGCGTCAGCGGCAACCCGGCGCTGCTCACCGGGTACCCGGTGATCATCCCCGGGCTGATCCAGGGGTACGGCGTCGCCCAGGACTTCGTCACCCAGGGGGTGGAGTCGCCGGCGATCTATGACGACCCGAACAACGGACCGCAGGCGGTGGTCAACGCCAACCTCTTCTCGCAGTACCGCGTCGACCTGAAGACCGCCACGGTGTCGAGCAACCCGTTCGCGCTGGCGACCATCCCGGCGGCTGCGCCCAACTCGTGTCCCACTCCCAACAGCGTCCCGCCGACGTTCTCCGCCAACTGCACGCTGGTCCCGTTCACGACCGCGCCGAGCCTCGGCAAGACTATCCCCAGCTCCCCGAACCCGCAGGTGTTCCAGGCCGGCTCATCGGCGACCGACGTCCTGCTCGGAATCACCCAGACACCGGGCTTCGGCATCCGCGTCGACAACGGCATCGCCGGCTGGGACCCGACCACCGGCGCCAACCTCGCGCAGTACAGCCACTACATCCAGGGGCTGGCGTTCTTCGGCGCGGCCGCGATCGCCGACGTCAACGGTGACGGCATCCCCGACGTCATCCAGGGGGCTCGACTCGAGTGCGCTGACGGCCTACGACAGCGTCACCCAGCAACCGGCTGCGGGGTTCCCTAAGTGGACCGGTGGGTGGTCGCTCTTCACCCCGGCCACCGGTGACGTCAACGGCGGCGGCGTCACCGACATCGCCACCATGACGCGCGAGGGATACCTCAGCATGTGGTCGACCGGTGGCAACGGCTGCGCCGGCAACAGCGAGGCCTGGCACTGGCACCAGGATGACCGCAACACCGGTCACTACGGCACCGACACGCGGCCGCCGTCGGCGATCTCCGACCTGAGCACGACGGCGCAGGGCGGCAACGACCAGCTCGACTTCACCGCCGTCGGCGACGACTGGAAGTGCGGGACCGCGGCCAGCTACCAGCTGTTCACCTCCTCGTCGCCGATCAACCAGGACAACGTCGGCTCCGCGACACCGGTCCCGGTGACGCAGGCACCCGGCGCGGCTGGGACCAAGGAGACGATCACCATCCCGGCGTCGTCGAACCAGGGTTTCCTGGCGATCCGCGCCGTCGACCACGCCGGCAACATCGGGCCGCTGCAGGTGACCACGCCGTTGGCGGCCAGCGTCGCCGAGTTCGGTTTCGGCCCGGCCCTCGGCCTGGGCGCGTCGGTGGCGGCAGCCGTGACAGCGCTGGTGGTGCCGCGGTGGCGGAGGCGGTCGCGCCGTCAGCGCTGAGCGCGCAGGTGGCAGACGTCGTTCCACAGGGTGATCGACGGCCAGTCGTGCTCCCAGGCAAGCGCTGAGACGCTCGCCGTGGAGAGGTTGAGGTGGCGCGCCAGTCGTGGCGGCGACGCCACCCACCGCGCTGCCAGCACGCGCAGCAGGTGACCGTGCGCGAAGACGGCCACGTCGCCGTGGGCGTCGCGGAGCATCGCGAGCACGCGGTCAGCGCGGGCGCCGACCTCCGCCAGCGTCTCGCCGTTGGGGACCCCGTCGTCCCAGAGCGTCCACCCGGGATCGCGTTCGCGGATCTCCGCGGTGGTCAGGCCCTCGTACTCGCCGTAGTTCCACTCGCGGAGGTCGGGGACGAGCTCGGCGACCTCGCGGAAGCCGGCGCGCTCGCACGTGGTCGTGGCCCGCTGCAGCGGGCTGCAGAGCACCGTCGCGAACGACCACGATGCCAGGCGGGGGCCGAGCGTTCCCACCTGGCGCAGCCCCTCGTCGTTGAGCGGGATGTCCTCCCAGCCCGTGTGTTTCCCGGCCTCGCTCCAGTCGGTGGCCCCGTGGCGCACCAGCACCACCTGTCGCGGGCGCAGACCGCCGGCCAACGAGCTAGCGGAGACGGGTTGGCGGCCAGCCGCCGCGGCGCGGGGTCAGCAGGCGCAGGATGGCGAGCAGCAGCGCCGCGCCGATGAACGCGACCACGATGTCGCCGATGATCCCGCCGGTGTCCACCGCACGGTTGGGAGTGATCAGGGAGAGCAGCACGCCGCCGATCACAGCTCCCGCCAGGCCCACCGCGGTGTCGGCCAGGCAGCCGAAACCCCGCCCCGCGACCACGCGGCCGGCCAGCGCGCCCGCGACCAGGCCGATGATCAGCCAGACGACCACGTGGTGGCTGTCGAAGCTGACCGTCGCGACCGGGTTCACCGGGCGCAGTCTACGCAGTCGGTACGTCATCTCCCAGCCGTCCGCAGCCGGACGCCGGTGCCGCAGTGGCAGACTCAGCCCAAGTCAAGGAGAGCAGATTGCCTGAGAGCCTCAGCGTCACCGACAACCGCACCGGCAGGACCTACGACCTGCCCATCGAGAACGGCGCCGTGCGCGCCACCGCCTTCGAGCAGATGAAGGTCGACGACGACGACCACGGCCTGCTCCTGTACGACCCGGCGTTCCTCAACACCGCGTCGTGCACCAGCCGGATCACCTTCATCGACGGCGACCGCGGCATCCTGCTGTACCGCGGCTACCCCATCGAGCAGCTCGCCGAGCACAGCAACTTCCTCGAGACGGCGTACCTGCTCATCCACGGGGAGCTTCCCAACGCCGCGGAGTACGCGGCCTGGGAGCACGACATCACCATCCACACCCTGGTCCACGAGAACGTCAAGAGCTTCATGGACGGTTTCCACCACGACGCCCACCCCATGGGGATGCTGCTGTCCACAGTGGGAGCGCTGTCGACGTTCTACCCGGACTCGACCAAGATCTACGACGAGGAGCAGCGGCGCATCTCGATCTACCGGCTGATCGCCAAGATGCCGACGCTGGCAGCGTTCGCGTTCCGCCACTCGCGCGGGCTCCCTTACAACTACCCGGACAACGACCTCAGCTTCGCCGGCAACTTCCTCAGCATGATGTTCAAGATGGTCGAGCCGCGCTACCACGCGGTGCCGGAGATCGAGCACGCGCTCGACGTGCTGTTCATCCTCCACGCCGACCACGAGCAGAACTGCTCGACCAACGCGATGCGCGCGGTCGGCTCATCGCACCCCGACCCGTACTCGGCGACCGCGGCCGCGATCGCCGCGCTGTACGGGCCGCTGCACGGCGGCGCCAACGAGGCGGTGATCCGGATGATCGAGCGCATCGGCTCCGTCGACAAGATCCCCGAGTTCGTGGCCGGCGTCAAGGCGGGCAAGGAACGGCTGATGGGCTTCGGCCACCGCGTCTACAAGAACTACGACCCGCGCGCCAAGGTGATCAAGCGGATGGCCGACCAGGTGCTCGCCGTCACCGGGACCAGCCCGCTGCTCGACGTCGCCCGGCAGCTCGAGGAGATCGCGCTGGAGGACGAGTACTTCGTGAGCCGCAAGCTGTATCCCAACGTCGACTTCTACAGCGGGTTCATCTACCAGGCGCTGGGCATCCCGGTGGAGATGTTCCCGGTGCTGTTCGCCATCCCGCGCACCGCGGGTTGGCTCTCGCAGTGGGACGAGTCGCTGACCGACAAGGAGCAGAAGATCGCCAGGCCGCGGCAGGTGTACCTCGGCGAGTCGCCCGTGACTTCGTGGCCATGGACGACCGCGGCGTGCAGCGCCCCAAGGTGGTGGCCGCGGGCTGAGGTCCCCGGGCGACCCGGGGACCTCGGTGGCGACGTTCAGCTCGCGGGCGTCTGCACCACCATCAAGGTGTTGCCGTCGGGGTCGCGGAACCAGAACATCGGCGGGACCGGGTCGCCCATCCGCGAGACGTCCTTGTCGACGTCCACGCCGAGCGAGCCGAAGTGCGCGTGGGTGGCGCCGACGTCATCCGTCGTCAGGGTGATGCCCGTCTGGACGCCGACCGGGGTGTCGGCCGACGGCGGCGGCGCCAGCGCGATGCCGGTGGTGCCGGTCGGGGGATAGACCTCGACCCAGCGGTACCTGTCGCCGAAGGGGACGTCGGTGCGCTTCTCGAAGCCGAGGCGCTCGTAGAACTCGATGGCGCGGTCCTGGTCGTTGGTGACCAGGCACACGCAGGCTGATGCCGCCGATCCGGGTTGCCACTTCTGTCATCGGGGTGCCTCCGTTGGGAGTGGTGGATACACCTGGGGTAGACCGCCGCGACGGCGGAAAGTCATCGGTCGTGGAGTGACCCGCCGCCCCGCAGCTGCCGGCTACGCCGCCCGCGGGGCAGGGGGTGTCGGCGGCCGTTCGGTGATCACCCACACGCGCCGGGCGAGGTCGGCCGCGACAGCGTCGACGTCGTGGGTGCGGTAGTCGAGCCAGTACCTGCAGAGCAGCAGCATGCCCTCGCCGTCGAGCTGCACGTCGACGCGCGGCGCCGGTTCCTTGGCCACCTCGCCGGTGGCCTCGAGCTCACGGCGCGCCGCACGCATCGCCACCTCGAGGTCGTGGTCGCGCTCGATGCGCACGCTCACCGTGTATTGCCGCTGGCCGTACGCGCTGCTGTTGACCACGATGCCGGTGAAGACGGTGAGGTTGGGCAGGATGGCCAGCCGGCCGTCACCGGTGCGCAGCGCGGTGGTGCGCAGGGTGATGTTCTGCACCACCCCGGCCATGTCGGAGACGCTGATCAGGTCGCCGATCCTGAAGGGGCGCTCCAGCAGCAGCCAGATCCCCGCGAGCACGTTGCGCAGCACGTCCTGGAAGGCGAGACCGATGGCCAGGCTGGCGAGGCCGCCGAAGGTGAGCAGGAACGCCAGGGGGACGCCGGCCGTGACCAGGCCACTGAGCGCCGCGAAGAAGTAGATGACCGCCCCGCCGACGTTGCGGACCAGGGCGCGGAGCTGGGGGTCGCCGTGGGCGCGCTGCACGGCACGGTCGACGACGCGACGAGCCACCCGGCCGATCACGAAGACCAGCGCGAAGATGACGATCGGGCCGATCAGCCTCTCGATGAGCGGGCCGATGATGCCGCTCGGGTCGTGGCCGTTGACGCTGGTGCAGAGGTCGTCGAAGAAGTAGCTCTTGTCGCAGCTGAACGCGGAGGCGGCGAGCATGGCCGCAGATGGTAGTCAGCCCCGCGGGCGTCCCGTCCCGCGGCGCGATCTATTCGGCGGGGGCTTCCTCGCCGGTCTCGGCAGCCTCGCCCTCGGCGGCGGCGCCCTCGCCCTCCTCCTCGGCGGCCACGACCTCCGGCTCCTCTTCGACGATGCGCAGCGCGGCGACCTTGACAACCAGCTCGTCGGGATCGATGTGGACCAGCGCGACCCCCTCGGGCAGCGTGATCTCGCGCACGTGGATGCCCGAGTCGATCTCGAGCAGGCCGCTGACGTCGACGGTGAACTGCGCGGGCAGGTCGGCGGGAAGGCACTCGACGCGCAGCGTGTTGATCAGCTGCTGCAGGGTGCCGATCTTGGCGTCCACCACCGCGGGCAACTCACCGGTGACCACCACGGGCACGTCGGCGGTCAGCTTCTCGCGGAGGTTGACCGCGAAGAAGTCGGCGTGGATGGGGCGGTTGGTGCGCGGGTCGATCTGCATCTCGCGCACCAGCACCTTCTGCACGCGCCCGCCGTCGACACTGAGGTCGATGAGCTGGGTGCGACCGGCGCGCATCCAGACGCGGTGGAGCACGGCCGCCTGCGCGGTGATCGCCCGCGGCTCGACGTTGTGCCCGTAGAGGACCGCGGGCACCAGCCCCTCGCGGCGGAGCGGCCTGTTGTGGCTGCCCCGCTCCTCGCGGGTCTTCGCCGGCAGTTCGATGGTCGCCATACGGCGGGGAAGGGTAACAGGGGCACCTTCTGCGCCGGCTCGGCATCCGCCCGCGGGGCTCTGCTCACAGCCGCCTCAAAGTGGCAGGATCGAGCGTGGACGGACCGCCGGTTGGTCCCGCACGGAGGGTGATGCCATGGCCAAGTACATGATCGAGGCGTCGTACACGCAGGACGGTGTCAAGGGCCTCTTCAAGGAGGGCGGGACCGGCCGGCGCACCGCCATCGAGACCGCCGCCAAGGGCCTGGTGGCTCGGTGGAGTCGTTCTACTACGTGTTCGGCGAGGACGACGTGATCGTGATCCTCGACATGCCGGACAACACCAGCGTCGCCGCCCTCAGCCTGGCGGTGAGCGCCGCCGGTGGAGCGACCTCGACGGTGCGGGTCCTGCTCACCCCGGAGGAGATCGACGCCGCCGTGAAGAAGACCGCGGAGTACCGCGCGCCCGGGAAGTGACCGCCCTCGCCACGCCGATGGACGAGCTGACCGAGTGCCGCAACACCATCGGCAGGATGGACACCCTCCTCGAGGACCTGCGCAAGTACGGCTTCTCGCTGGTGACCGGGCTGCTGACGGCAAGCAGCCTGGTGGGCGCCAGCAGTGGCCTGGCCGCGCTGCCGCTGGCCGCGATCGCCATCATGGTCCTGGTCCTCGCGCTGTTCGGCATCGACATGTACTACCAGGTGGTGCTGAGCGCGGCAGTGGGCAGGGCGATGGACCTCGAGGCCTGCACCCACGACCCGGAGATCAGGGTGACGAGCTCGGTGAGTCGCAACGCGACGCTCACCCATGCGACCTCGACGGTGTTCTTCCTCTACGCCGCGCTGCTGCTTGTCTCGATGGGCATGGGGCTGTTCGGCGCAGAGCGCGTGGCGCCGCGCTACCTGGTCGGCATCGTCGCCGGCGTTGCGCTCACGCTGATGCTGGCGTACTGGCTGTACGTGCGCGCGGTCACCTTGCTCAACAAGCCGAAGCCGCGCGTGATGGGCGTGCTGCGCGTCGGCTACCCGGCCACGGTGACCGTCATCGGCAGCGGGTTTCACCGCGCGACCCGGGTCACAACCGACATCCCGGGAGCCGACATCCGCATGGTCAAGGAACCGGGCCAGGGCGGCGCCCGCTACATGGACCGGCGTCGCGACCGCTTCAGGGCCACCGTCGACGGCCTGGGAATGAGCGCCGTCGGCACGCATACCCTGCACGTCCTCGCACAGGGCGACCGCCCCCTCGGCGACGCTGAGTGTCTGGTCGTCGCGCAGAGACCCGGCGAGGACAGGCTGTAGCCCGGGTCAGGCGGCGACCTTGCCGAAGCGCTCCTTGACGTAGGCGACCGCCTCGTCGAGCGAGGTGCCGGGGGTGAACACCTTGTCGACGCCGAGCTCGCGCAGGGCCTCGACGTCGCTGTCAGGGATGATCCCGCCGCCGAACACCACGATGTCGCCGGCGTCACGCTCGCGCAGCAGCCGGATGATCTCGGGGAAGAGGGTCATGTGGGCGCCGCTCAGCAGGCTGATGCCGATGCCGTCGACGTCCTCCTGGATGGCGGCGTCGACCACCATCTCGGGGGTCTGGTGCAGGCCGGTGTAGATGACCTCCACGCCGGCGTCGCGGAGCGCCCTCGAGATGACCTTGATGCCGCGGTCGTGGCCGTCGAGGCCGACCTTGGCGGTCAGGATGCGGATATGCCTCCCCTTGTTTGCCACGGGCGGATCTTACCCCGCGGTGACCCGAGCCTCCGCGACAAGCGCTACGCGGCGCCGGCTCCCAGCGACGCAAGCGCTTCGGCGGCACGGTCGGCGCGCTCGGCGAGCGGCCCGTCCAGGGGCACGTCGCACCGGCCCGCGGCGGCGCCGGCCAGCGCCGCGGTCAGGGTGCCGAGGTCGCCGCGACCCGCTTCGCCGAGGCGCGCGAGTGCGGAGGCGACGCCGGCGCACGCCGGTCCATTCGAGCTCGCTCAGCGCCACCTGCAGCGCGGCGCCTGGGTCGGCGTCGCCCTCGACCACCTCGGCGTCCGCGTCCAGGATGGCGAGGCGGTTGAGCAGCGCCATCGGGCGCGTCCTCGAGCAGTGACTGGCGGACCCGGATCGCCGTGGTCGACGGGTCGAAGCGGAGCAGGTCGGCGGCCACCAGGGCGGCGGCGACGCACACCAGCGTGGTGCCCTCGTCGGCGCCGGCCGCGGCCGCGCAGCGGTAGGCGTCACGGCGCAGCCGCGGGCGGTCGGAGCGGCGTGGCCAGCCCGAACGGGCAGCACGCGCACCAGCAGGCCGGCCGCCGTCGCCGTCGAGAGCTGGCGCTGGCGCAGGTCGTCGACGTCGAGGCCGCCGTTGGCGGCGAGCAACTCGGCGACGGCGAGCATGTCGAGCCCGGCGCCGCCGTCCTGCTGCGGCTGGGCCGCGATCGCGCCGCGCAGCGCGGCGGCGATGCGGGCGCGGTGGTCGAGTCCATCTCGGGCACCCGGCAACGCTAGCAGGCGCCCGATGGGCGGCTCCGCGGCGCGGCTATCCTGTGGGGGATGGCCTCGAGCGCACCCTGCGGTGCTGCGGCATGGCGGCCCCGCTGGCCCGCCGCCGCCGGCGCGGCGCGCGCTCGACGCTCGCGCTCGGCCGCGACCGCGGCGCTGCGAGCCTCGAGTGGCACCGCTCCAGGCGGCGACCGCCACCCGCTGGCCCCGGCAGCGCTGCGCGTCGAGCGGGCTCGCTCCGCACGGCAACGGGACGCGTGCCGAGCAGACCGCGGTCACCGTGTGGTTCGGCCAGGGTCCGTCGCTGCCGGCGCCGGGCGGCGGTGACGCGCTGCGCAGCGCCGTGCGCATCGGCGGCGGCGTGCTCGGCGCAGCCGCGCTGGCGGCGATGACGGTGATCGCCGCGCGGCGCGAGGAGGCGCGCAAGCGTGATCGACGCGCCGACCGCCGGCGGTGCCGCGGGCCTGAGGCTCGCCGCTCAGTCGTTGAGCCAGGGCAGCAGCGACGTGGTGCGGCGCGCGTGCTCGACGGCGCGGAGGCGTGGCGCCGTCGCTGCGCAGCACCTCGCGCGAGCACGGGTTCATCGACTCGCGCCACTCCTGCAGCACCCGCCGCGCGAACGTTTCGGCCGCGGGCAGCGCGGCCGGGATGATCAGCGTGACGGCGCGGTCGGGCAGGCCGATGAGCATGTCGCCGCCGGAGCGCTCCACCAGCGCGCGGAGCAGGGCCGGCACCATCACGATGCTTCCCTGGTAGAGGGAGTCGCCGGCCAGCCGCCAGCCGTCGCCGGGGATGCGCTCGATGGCGGCGATGCGCTCGAGCACCTTGGCGAAGCGCGCTCCTGGTGTTCTCGTCGGCGGCACGCCGCACCGCCGCCTCGTCGATGCCCGCCGCCTCCCACTCCGCACGAGGCACGCCGCGCATCACCTGGCCCGGGAGCAACTCGGCGATGAAGGCGACGATGTCCGCGCCGATGTCCTCGGTGAGCAGCTCTTCGCTGCGCGCCAGCCACTCGAGGTAGCGGTGGCTGCGCACGCACCACAGCACCCGCGCCAGCGACACCGCCTCCGCCGCCTGCGGCACCATGCTCGCCTCCGCCGAGCGCACGAAGTCGGCGATCAGCGCGGCGGTGCGCGCGGGCTGCCGCTCGCAGGCGCTGTGCAGCGCGGCCAGAGGCAGGGTGACGTCGATGCCGGGGCCGGTGGACGCGCAGCGAGTAGCGCGCGGGGTCGATCTCGACGGTGGTGCCGCTGTACCGCGCCGCCACCTGGAGTCGGAGGCGCTCCGCGAACGCGGCGCGGTCGCCGGGGAAGTCGCCGGCCACGCTCAGGCGGCGCGCCGCCGCTTGCTGGCGACGTAGTCGACGAGCACGTAGTCGCCGAGCCGGTCGGGGCTGATGAAGAAGGCGCGGCCGCGGTTCAGGCGGGTCATCTCGTCGACGAACTGCACCAGCTGGTGGTTGGACTCGAGCATGAAGGTATTGATCACGATGTTCTCGCGGGTGCAGCGCTGCACCTCGATGAGCGTCTTCTCGAACGTCTCCGGCAGCGGCGGATAGAAGAACACCGGCCGGCCATTCTCGATGTGCGCGGTGGGCTCGCCGTCGCTGACGATGATGATCTGCTTGTTGGCGCGCCAGTCGCGCGCCAGCATCCGCCGCGCCAGCATCAGCCCGTGCTGCATGTTGGTGCCGTACACGTACTCGTTGACACTGAGGTGGGGCAGGTCAGACGAGCTGATCTCGCGGGCGATGTCGCTGAAGCCGATGATGTGCAGCGAGTCGCGCGGATACTGGCTGCGGATCAGCGAGTTCGAGCGCCAGCGCCACCTTCTTGGCGGCGTAGAAGTAGCCGCGCAGCGGCATGCTGCGGCTCATGTCGAGCATCAGCACTGTCGATGAGCGCGTCAGCGCGTCGCTGCGGTGGACCTCGAAGTCGCCGGGCTGCAGCCGCGGGAGCGCCGGCCGCGCGCGGCGTCCCTCGGACGCCTGGCGCTGGATGGCGTTCATCACGGTGCGCTCGACGTCGAGGTCGAAGGGGTCACCGAACTCGTACTGCTTGCTGTCCTCGGCGCGCTCGCCGACGCTGCCCGCGGCGCGGCGAGCGCGTGCTCGCCGAAGCGGTCCTTGCGCAGCTGCGCGAAGAGGTCGCCGAGCGCCTTCTGGCCGATGCGGCGCATGCCCCGCGCGGTGAGCCGCAGGCCGTCGGCGTCGCGCTGCACCAGGCCGCGCGCCTCGAGCTCACGTGCCATCTGGGAGAGCTGGTCGAGGCTGCGCGCGGCGTCGTCGCCGAGCATGTCGCGCAGCTGGCTGCGGGTATCCGGCGGGACCTGGCCGCCGCGGTACACCTCACGCAGGCTGCGCTCGAGCTCCTCCATCGACTGCAGGCGGCCCATCAGCTGCATCGCCTCGTCGAGCGGGAGCTGCTCGCCGCCGAAGAACGAGTAGCGCGAGCCCAGGCCGCCGCGCGGCGAGAGCATCTCCAGGCCGGCGCCGAGCTCGGCGAGCTCGGCCTGCAGGTCCGGATCGCCGAAGACCGCGTCCATGAGGTCGCCGAGCTGGCTGCGCATCTCCGGCGACAGCGAGCGCATCAGCGAGTCCATGCGCGCCATCTGCCGCGTGATCTCGTCGAGGAAGTCGTCCACCTTCGGCGGCGCGTCGGGGAAGAGCCGGCCCCACTTCTCGAGGAAGCTCTCGTAGCTGCGCTGGCGCTGCGCGTCGGGCACGCCCTCCAGCTTCTCGCGGACCAGCCGGTTGAGGTCGCGCGCCATGGCGCGCAGGGTGGCGACGTCCTCGCTCGACATCGCCTGCATCTGGGCGGTCATCTCCTTGAAGTACGTGTCGACGACGCCCTTCTTGATCTCCTCGAGGAGCCGCTGGAACGCGCTCTCCGCGCGCTCGTCCATGAACTCGTAGCCCTGCAGCTCGCGGATCGCGCCGCCGGGGTCGCGGGGCAGGTTGTCGAGCTGCTCGCGGCGCTTGGCGGCGACGCGGTCGAGGATGCGTCGCGCCGACTCCTCGTCGACGTTGGCGACGCGCTCGTCGATGCCCTGGCGCTCCATGCGCACCACGTTGTCGAGCTTCTCGGTGATGTCGTCGAAGACGCCGTCGAGGCTGTACTTCTCGAGCTGCCTGCGCCGCTGACGCGCCAGCCGCTCGGTCATCTCCTCGAGGCCCATCAGGCGCCGGCCCGATCGGTCGCGCCAGCCCTGGCTGAGCATGCGGCGCAGCGCGGTCTCGAAGTCCCAGCCGTGGAACACGTCCTCGCTGAGCCGGTTGAAGATCTCCTCGACGTCGGGCCCGAGCGGGTCCTGGGTGCCGTCCCACGCGCTGAAGCGGTGGGTGCTCACCCGCCGTACACGGCGGTGCCGTCCATCTCCGTCTTGTTGAGACGCTTGCCGCGGTGCAGCCCCTCGAGGATGAACTCGAGGACGGCGACGCGCGACGCCGCGCTGGCCGGCTCGCCCAGCTTGGTGGTGGCGGCGTCGATGCCGGGCAGCTCGCTGAGCGCGGCGGCGTAGGCGGTCGCCGACAGCGCGTCGCCCACCTCGACGGTGAAGCCGCCGTGCTCGAAGCGCTGCACCAGCTCGGCGAACTCCCCGGCGTTGAAGTGGCGCCGGAAGACGTTGTGGCAGGCGCTGCGCAGCATCTTGTCGAGCACCGCGCTGTCGTCGCCGTCGTCGAGCGTCTCCAGCTCGAGCTTGCCGGCGCTCGAGGCGGTCAGCGCGGGCAGGTCGCTGATGCGCGCCACCGCCTCCTTCTCGCCGGTGCGCAGCGCGCGGCGCAGCGCGTTGCTGGCCAGGTTCTCCTGGTTGGCGATCGACATGCGCACCGACACGCCGCTGCGCTGGTTGACCTGCGGGTGGCGGCGCGCCAGCTGCGTGAACTCGGCGACGATCTCCTTCATGTAGTGGGGCACGTGCACCGGCACCGGCATGTCGTCGAAGGTGGTCGCCTCCTGGTCGACGATGGCGATCTCGTGCTCGACGCTGAGCGGGTAGTGGGTGCGGATCTGCGCGCCGAAGCGGTCCTTGAGCGGGGTGATGATCCGGCCGCGGTTGGTGTAGTCCTCGGGGTTGGCGGTGGCCACCACGAAGACGTCGAGCGGGAGGCGCAGCCGGTAGCCGCGGATCTGCACGTCGCGCTCCTCGATGATGTTGAGCAGCCCCACCTGGATGCGCTCGGCGAGGTCGGGCAGCTCGTTGATCGCGAAGATGCCGCGATGGGTTCGCGGGATGAGCCCGTAGTGGATGGTCAGCTCGTCGCTGAGGTAGCGGCCCTCGGCGACGCGGATCGGGTCGACCTCGCCGATGAGGTCGGCGATCGAGGTGTCCGGGGTGGCCAGCTTCTCGCTGTAGCGCATCTCCGGGGTGAGCCAGGTGACCGCCACGTCGTCACCGTGCTCGGCGACCAGCTCGCGGCAGCGCCGGCAAGCGGCTGGTACGGGTCGTCGTTGATCTCGCAGCCCGGCAATGGCGGGGATGGCGTCGTCGAGGAGCGCGCATGAGGCCGCGCAGCAGGCGCGACTTGGCCTGGCCGCGCTCGCCGAGGAGGATCAGGTCCTGGCCGGCGAGCAGCGCGTTCTCGAGCTGGGGGATGACCGAGTTCCTGGTATCCGAGGATGCCGTCGAAGAGCGTGTCGCCGGCGGCGAGGCGGCGGATGAGGTTGCGGCGGAGCTCGGCGCGCACCGGGAGCACGCGGTACTCGGTGCGGCGCAGCTCGCCGACGGTGGACGGCCGGGTTTCTGGCATGCCGATCACCTTACACCGGGCCCCCGCGGCGACCTCAGTCTAGGAGGCGGTGGCCTGGAGCTCCCGGCGCCGCGCCCCGTCGCGGGCGGCCTCGACGAAGCGGTGGGCGAGGCTGCGGTCCTGGCCGAAGTGAAGGTGCACGAGGGACGCGAGCAGGGTGGGCGTGCTCCAGCCCTCGCAGCCGAGCGGCTCGCCCTCGACGTCGTGCATCGAGTACGCATGGGTGCCGGCCTGGGCGCCGGCGAGAAGGCGCGCGAAGTGGAACTCGTGGCCGCGCAGGGCGGTGCCGGCGTCGCCGAGCAGGCCGTCGCCGGCGACGCGCAGGTTGCGGTAGCCGGTGTGCAGCAGGCCCGCCTCGAGAGCGACGTCGAGCGGGAGCAGCGCCGCCATCGAGTGGACGCCGCCGTCGCTGGTGTGCAGGGTGCGCGCGCAGTACAGCAGGCCCGCCGCGACTCCGCGTAGATGGGCACGCGCCGCGCGTGGGCGCGGCGGAGGGAGTCGATGAACGAGTGGTTCGCGGCCAGGCGCGGCACGAACATCTCGGAGACGCCGCCGCCCATGTAGATGGCGTCGAGGTCGCGCGGCAGGGCGCGGTCCTCGAGCGGCGAGAAGCGTGACCACGTCGGCTCCCGCCTCCTCGAGCAGCTCGAGGTTCTCGGCGTAGTAGAAGCAGAAGGCGTCGTCGAACGCGACACCGACGCGCACGGGAGCACCGCCGACCGCCTGCGGGCGGTGACCGTTGGGACGAGTGCACACGGCTTGGCGCGCGCCATCAGCCGCTCGATCAGCGCGAGGTCGCAGTGACGCTCGACGGCGGCGGTCAGCGCGTCGAGCGCGGAGTCGACGTGCGGGTTCTGCATCAGTGGCAGCAGCCCGGTGCGCACCTCGGGGATCTGCACGTGCTCGAGGTGCGGCAGGGCGCCGAGCACGGGCAGCTTGGCCCAGTCCCAGACGGCGTCCTCGACGACGCGCCGGCGGTAGTCGCTGGGCACGTTGTTGAGGATCACCCCGATGAGGTCGAGCTCAGGGTCGAGCTGCCTGACCCCGAGCGCCACCGCTGCGGCCGTCTCCGCGCCAGTCGGCCACGTCGATGACCAACACCACCGGCGCGCCGATCAGCCGGGCCAGCTCGTCCGTGCTCCCCGGGAACCGTCCGGCCGCGGCCTGGGCCGCGTCGGCATCACCGCCGTGGCCGTCGAAGATGCCCGATGGTCCCCTCGACCACCGCGCAGTCGGCCTCGGCGACGCCGTGGGCGAACGAGCGGACCACGCCGTCGCGCCCGAGCATCCACGAAGTCGAGGTTGCGGCACGGCCGCCGGCTGGCGTGCGCGAGGTAGGCGCAGTCGACGAAGTCCGGGCCCACCTTGAAGGTCTGCACGGTGCGTCCGCGGCGGCGGAACGCGCCCACCAGCCCAAGCGCGACGGTGGTCTTGCCGGCCCCCGAGCCGGTGCCGGCCACCACCATGCTGGGGATCGACGTCCGATCGGCACTGCTGGATCTCCCTGCGCGACCCGGCCAGTGACGCAGCGGGAACGTGAGGTGGAGAAGCGCCCCGGCGTTGCCGCCGGACGGTCGTTGTCGCGACGCTAGCACCTGGGCGGGTGGGTGTAAAGGCGGGGTCGAGCTCAGCGGTGCACGGTCTGGGGCGGAGGGTTCGGCGTGGTGCCTCGAAGATGACCACCGCGCCCCTGTCGCCGAACGCGTTGGCGCCGATCTGGCCGCGATTGACCCGACCATCCAGGGCGAGGCGTTCGCCGAAGGCGGCGTAGGGAACGGCGCTGGGTTGTGCAGCTGCTTCTGGTTGGCCCATGAGGCCGCAGAGGCGTCGGCGGTGAAGGCCGTGCCCTGCCTGGAGGCTGGGACCGTAGTCACCGACGAGCGCACGCGAGCCATCGGCAGCGAGCGCCAGGGCCACCCCGAAACGACCGTTGGTCGGCGTCGGTCCGGGAGCTCGCCGGCGTCGACCACGTGCCACCCGTCGCGGAACGCCTGCACCGCGGCAGTGTTCGAGTGAAGTCGCTGTCGACGGCGAAGCGCGGCGTTGCCGTCGAGCTCAGCGCCACCTCGCGGCCCAGGGAACGACCAGCCCGTGACGGTCAGCGTCGCGGTGCGCGTCCTGGTCGCCGCCGGACAGGTCGTGCACCGAGGCGGACAACTGTGCGGGGTAGCCGAGAAGGAGCCGCGTCCCCGCCGCGTCGAGCGCCAGCTGGATGCCGAAGCCGTCGTTGGGTTGGGGGGAATCCGCGGCCAGGGTGGTGGCGACGGTCCACCCCGACGCTGACCGGGTGAACACGTACACCCTGCCGTGGTCGCTGTAGCCCGGCTCGGTGATGGCGGCGGTGTTGCCGTCGGCGCTCAGCGACAGCGAATGTCCGAAGGTGTCATTGCTGACGCGGGTGTTGGTCGGGAGCAGCTCGGCACTCTGCGTCCATCCGCCCGCTCCGTTGGAGAAGACGTACACCTTTCCCTGGCCGGCAAGCTGAGCCGCAACCAGCACCGTGTTCCCGTCGGCGCTGACGGCGACGGCGCTGCCGAACGCTCCCTCGGGCGCATCCGCAACCGTGAAGCGGGCGTCCTGCTGCCACCCGGACGAGGCGCGCGTGAGGACGTACGCGGCGCCGTCGCGGTTGTGGGTGTTGATCGCGCCGGTCACGACCTCGGTGCCGTCCGGGGTGATGGCCACCGAGCGCCCGACGTCGTCACCGGCCACGGCGCCGCAGGGGATCAGCACTGCGCTCTCGCCCGTCGACGGGAACGGCGCCGGCGTGGGGCGCGGCGTGGGACGGGCGGTGGCGGTGGCCGTGGGGTCGGCGGTGGCGGCCGCGGTCGGGGTGGGGGTGGCCGACGGGGTGTCGGTCGCGGTGGCGGTTGCGCTGTCGGTCGCGCTCGCGGAAGGGCTGGGACAAGAGGTGCCGGTGGTGTCAGGCGTGCTGCACGGCGGGAGCGTGGAGGCCACCGGGTGGGGCTGGGCTCGCAGGGCGAGTGCCCCGAGGGCCAGGGCGAGCACGAGCGGGATCGACGCGAACGGCAGCCAACGACGCCCGATGCGGCGCAGCGCCAGGACCGGGAACCCCCTGAACACGACGACCTCCGGCGCGCGGCGCGGCGTCTCTTTGCCGCAGACCAACGCGTGTGGTCAGAACGATACCTTTGCGGCAACCGTTACGGGGACCGGTTACACTCCCCCACGGTTCAGGAAGGGAGGGGTTGGTGAACACCCGACGAGGGTCCGCGTTCATCGCGCTGGGAGCGACCTTGGCCATGGCCGCCTCGGCCGGCCGGGCGACGGTGCCGGCGGTGGTCCACGCGGCGCCGGCCGTGTTCACGGTGGGCGCGGCGGTGCAGAGCTACACGCCGTACTGCGGACCGAACGGCACGCCCTCGGCCAACCACTGCGTGGCGGCCCCGACGGGATTCGTCGACCCGGCGGACTGCGGCGGCGCTGCCGACGCCACGCTGTACACCGGCAGCCGGCTCTTCGCATTCGAGGAGCCGTATGTCGACAGCAACAGCGACGGCCACTACGACCTTGGCGACAACTATCTCGACTGCAACGCGGACGGACGCTGGGACGGCAACTTCATCGGCGGTGGCGGCAATGCGCCCCGCTACTACAGCTACGTCGCCGACGCCGTCGGCGCGCGCGCCATGGTGGTCGGCAACGGCACGCGCACGATCGCGGTCGAGGTCCTCGACAACGAGGGTGCGTTCAACGTCTACCTGCAGGCGATCCGGACGATGGTCGGCCAGATGCTGCCCGCCGGCGCGAGCCTGAACCCGAACGACGTCTTCATCTCGTCGACGCACGACGAGAGTGCCCCGGACACCATCGGCCTGTACGGCGTCAACAGCGCCACCTCCAGCGCCAACGACTACTTCATCTCGTTCATGGAGAAGCAGGCGGCGACCGCGATCGTCAACGCCTACGCGGCGATGCAACCCGCCACGATCACCTACGGCGAGGCCATCGAACCGGCGACCTTCCGGCAGTGCTTCTCGTCGTACCCGTTCGTCGACGACCAGTTGGTGCCGACGCTGCAGGCGGTGAACACCGCCACCGGCAAGGTGATCGTCACCCTCGGAGACGTGAGCCAGCACGCCGAGACGCTCGGCTTCAACGGCGGCAGCGCGGCAGATCCCAACGCACCGTCGCCCACGACCCTCCAGCAGGAGACAACCTGGCTGACCGCGGACTGGCCGTACTGGTTCCGGCAGCAGCTGGAGACCGACTACGGCGGCGTCGCCATCGAGATGGCCGGGTCGGTGGGCAGCAACGAGACCCCGCAGGTGTTCCCGTCGGCGCTCAGCCGCACCCCGCAGCAGTTCGTCGACGCCGGCCATCCCGCCGGCTGCCGCACGCTGTTCACCGCCGACCAGTCCACCGCGGTGCAGCTCGGCTACTACACCGAGGACGTGGCGCTGGGCACCCAGCTGGCGAGCGCGGTGCAGAGCGCGCTGTCCGCTGGGACGCAGTCCGCCACAACCGACATCGCCGGGGCGCGAGCCAACGCCTGCATCTTGGTGACCAACGCGCTCTTCGACGTCGCCGGTCTGGCGGGCGTCTTCGCCGAGCGGCCCGGCTATGCCGACCCGGGGTGCACGCAGGCGATACCGGTGCCGCCCACCGGCAACGTCACGGCCACCTACATCCAGAGCCAGGTGGCCGCGTTCCGCATCGGCGACGGAACGTTCGTCTCGATTCCAGGCGAGGTGTTCCCCTTCACGTACCTGCGCAGCTTCCTCGGACCGGAGGACATGCCATGCCCGGACCCGAACACCAGCGGTGACTGCGGAGGCCCGGCGTCGCCGGCGCTGAGCTGCGCCAGCGGCAACCCCTACGCGCTGCCGCCGTGGCTGATGCCCCACATGCACACGCCGTACCGGTTCATCGACGGGCTGGGTGAGGACATGACCGGGTACATCTTCCCGTGCGGCAACGGTGTCGGTGTGCCCGGTGAGTACCCGCAGAGCAACCCGGCCGCGGACGGCACCGACCGATTCGGTTGCGGACATTCCGACAACTCGGAGTCGGCCAGCTCTGGCGCCGCCGACACCATCGGCGCGGCCGCGGTCCCCATCCTCGACACGCTCGACGGCACATCGCTGCCAGCGGAGGACATCGAGCAGGGGCGGTACGTGCTGCCCGGCGGCGTGCTGTCGCGCGACCCGCTCGGCGGCCCGGAGTTGATCGGCTGCGCGGTGAACACCGTGTTCACGCCGAGCGGACCGGCGACCGCCGTGCAGCTGGCCAATGGGACGGTGGTCACGCCGGCGTCGTGGATGTCGCTCTCGGGCGGGGCGCAGTCGACGCCCGACCGGAACACGCGCGGTTGGATCGACGCCGACGGCCAGCGTCACTGGCTCGACGTCTTCGCGGATCTTCCGCCGCCTACCAATGCGCCCGAGGCACCCCTGTCAGCGCTGCTGCTCGTGGCCGGCGCCGCCGCCGTGCTCTTCGTCGCGGTACGGCGGCGGCGCAGCCGCAGCGGTTAGCCGGCGTTCTCCTCGACAAGGATCACCAGAGTCTCGGGCTTGACGCCGTCGTGCTCCATCGCGTCGGCTGCCCCCTTGGACTGCATCGCGCCCGTGAGCACGTCCATGTCGGCAACATCCATCAGCAGACCGACGTGGTTCGGGTTCTGCGGGTCGACGAACGTGCGGATGTTGGTCACGCCGAGGGGCCCGAAGAACTCCTCGCGCTTGCCGGACTTGAGCCAGTGGTCCTTGCCCTTGCTGATGTCGTGGTGCCCCATCACTGTGGGCATGGGTGTCCTCCCCTCGCTCGGGTGTGCCGGCCGAAAGGCCGAATCTGCCCGGAGCCTACGCATTCCCGGCGAGGTCTGGTGCGCGGTGGCGTACCCAACGCCGGAATGGACGGGCGAAGCTCAGCCCTTGATGATGTTGTGCACGGGCGAGATCATTGGCGTGCCGGGATCGGCCCCGAGCTCGGTCATGATCGGCACGAGCGTCGCACCGAACGCCTCGAAGGCCTCCTGCGACTCCCAGACGTCGAACACCTGGATGAGTCCGTCGGCTTCGAACGCGCAGTGATAGAGCCGACCCGCAGGCGCCGAGGCGCCGGCCGCTTCGAGTCGCTTGATTGTGTCGTCGTAGCGTTCGGGGGTGAAAGAGCTGGGCGAGAAGTAGAGAGCGAGAGCCATGTCCGTTCCTCCAGTCTGTCGTGCGGGCGGACCCCGGCCGTCCGTCGGGGGATGCTAGCCCTCGCGAAGGCCGAGCGTGTTGTGTTGGCGCCTGGGCCCGCGCCCGCGAATCACCGCGGCCCGGCGGCCACGACCGGCTGCACCGGCGTCCCCACGAGCTCGACCGCCGGCTCGATGCGCGCCGGCCTGATGTCGCGGAGGCGGGCGCGCACGCGGACCATCCCCTGCCACTCGTCGCGCTCAAGCGCGATGCAGACGTCGACGCGGCGCCCGCGCGGCAGGTGGTCGGCGAGCTGCGGCTTGAAGAAGGCGATGGCCTCGACGATGCCGTCGCCGTCGCTGAGCGCCACGCGCAGGTGCTGCGAGTTGGCGCCGAAGGTGCTGGTCGACAGCACCGTGCAGTCGCGCATCGCCAGGACCGGGGCCGCGTTGCCCTGACCGCACGGTTCGAGCATGTCCAGCAGGTCGCACGTGTCTGGGATGCACTCGGCGGTGGTGATGTCGCCATCGATGGCCACAACGCGCTCGCGCGGGGCGTCGCCGAGCTGGGCCGCGACGGCCGTGCGGACCGCGTCGGCGAACTCGTCGAAGCGCGCCGCCTCGAGGCTGAAGCCGGCCGCCACCTTGTGGCCGCCGTAACGCAGCAGCGTCGACGCGGCGCCGTCCAGCGCCTCCACGATGTGCACGCCGGGAATCGATCGCGCCGAACCCTTGGCCTCCGCGGGGTCGAGGCACACCACGAAGCTCGGCCGCGCGTAGCGCTCGGTGAGCCGCCCCGCCACCAGCCCGACGATGCCCATCGGCCACGACGGGCTGCCGAGCACGATCGCCGGCGCGTCGTCGGGCAGGTCGGCCACCATCGCCTCCGCCTCCGCCATGGCGATCGCCACGGCGGCCTGCCGGTCGCGGTTCTGCGCATCGAGTCGCGTGGCCAGCTCGAATGCCTCGTCCTCGTCGTCGCACAGGCAGAGGTCGAGCGCGAGCCGGGCGTCCTCCATGCGCCCGGCGGCGTTGATCCGCGGACCGATGCCGAAGCCGATGTCGCTGGCGCGCAGCTCGGCTGCCAGCCCGGCCGCCTGGCACAGGGCGCGGATGCCGGCGTGGTCGCGCAGCCGGGGCAGCCCGCGCTGGACGATGAGGCGGTTCTCACCGCGCAGCGGCATCATGTCCGCGACGGTGCCGAGCGCGGCGAGCCCGAGCCCCTCGTCCGTGCTGCCCGGGAGCACCAGCCCCGCCGACTCGAGCGCGGCGAGCAGCTTCCAGGCGACGCCCGCTCCGGCGAGGCCGTCGAACGGGTACTCGCAGCCGGGCTGCTTGGGGTTGATGAGCGCGTCAGCGGGCGCCAGCGCGGGTGGTGCACCGTCGGGCGCGAGCGGGAGGTGGTGGTCGGTGACCACCAGGCGCATGCCCTGTGGCCGGGCGGCGGCGACGTCGACACTGCTGGTGCCGCAGTCGACGGTGATGACGCAGCGCACGCCCTGCGCGTGCAGCTCTGCCAGCGCGGCGCCGTGCAGCCCGTAGCCCTCGCTCATCCGGTTGGGGATGTACGGCACCGCGTCGACACCGGCGGTGCGCAGCGCGCGGCTCAGCATGGCGCAGGCGGTGACCCCGTCGGCGTCGTAGTCGCCATACACCGCAATGCGTTCGCCGCCACGGATGGCGGCGCCGAGCACGTCGATCGCGGCCGCCATGCCGCGCAACGCGAGCGGGTCATGGAAGGTGGCCGCGCCATCGAGGAACGTCGCGGCACTGGTGTCGTCGTGGCCACGCGCGGCCAGGATGCGGCCGAGCAGCGGTGGATGTCCGGGCAGTGGCGCGGCGTCAGACACCTGCCAGCGACGCGGGGCGGGCTTCATCGGCGTTCCTCGACAGGGCGGGAAGGATGGACTGAGGTTGACCGTGGCCGGCGACAGCTCCCTGTCGCCGGACCACAGCCTAGCCCCTCCCGGGCGGGAACCGCCCTCTGTCAGACGCTCGACGCAACCCCCGTCGGAACGACGGAGACGGTGCGACCGCGGAAACTCACAAGGGAACCGACCAGGGCCAGCGCCGCACCGGCCGCGACCGCGTACGCCCCCAGGCCGATCGAGACGTTGACCCCAGCCAGCGCGGTGCTGTCCGCCGCCGGGTTGGCCGCGGCCACCACCACCAGCGCGCCCCACAGGCACGCCAGCACGGCGACGATGACGCCGATCATCGGGCCCCATCGCCTGGCGGCGACAACCGCGAAGGCCACGGCGATGAGCGCCACGGCCGAGCACGATGGTGGTGACCACGTCGTAGCTCGCGTAGTCGATGCCACGCATCGCTGTGATGGTGTGGTCAGGGAAGGAGACGCTGGTCCACTGCAGCGGGAGCCCGACGAGGATGAGGACGCCGCCGGCAACAAGCAGGAAGGACGCGAGGGAGAGACGCTTCATGTTGCGGAGGGATCTCCTTGATGATGACGATGGTGAATGCAGCAAACGCACCAGACCTGTCGCCTAAGCATCGCGGCCCGGGACGCTGCTGTCGACTGTCGCGCACGAAAGAAGTGTCAAGGGTTGTTGAGCCAATGTCCGATCAGGTGGCCATCAATTGACGAAGCACGTGGGTGAGGATGCCGCCGGCGCGGAAATAGTCCACATCGGTGGCGCTGTCGAGCCGGCACAGCGTCTCGAACGTGGTGTCGCCATCGGGTCCGGCGGCAGTGACCTCGATGGTGGCGCCGGGTCCCGCGTCGGCGACGCCCTTGATGGTGTAGCGCTCCCGGCCGTCGAGGCCGAGCGACTGCGGCTGAAGTCGCCCTCGCGGAACTGCAGCGGCAGCACCCCCATCCCCACCAGGTTGCTGCGGTGGATGCGCTCGAACGACTGGGCGATGACCGCCCGCACCCCCTGGAGCATCGGTCCCTTGGCGGCCCAGTCACGCGACGACCCCGACCCGTACTCGCGGCCGGCGAGGATGATCAGGGGCACCTTCTCCTCCGCGTAGCGCATCGCGGCGTCGTAGATCGACATCACCTCGCCGCTGTCGAGGTGCGTCGTCCAGCCACCCTCCTTGCCGCCGGCGAGGAGGTTGCGCAGGCGGATGTTGGCGAAGGTGCCGCGCATCATCACCTCGTGGTTGCCGCGCCGGGCGCCGTAGGTGTTGAAGTCGCGCAGCTCCACGCCGTGCTCACGCAGGTACTGCGCGGCCGGGGAGGTCGGCGCGATGCTGCCCGCCGGCGAGATGTGGTCGGTGGTGATCGAGTCGCCGAGCAACGCCAGCACGCGCGCGTTCTCGATCGCCTCCGGCGGTTTGGGCTCCTCCGCGGCGTCGGCGAAGAACGGCGGCTCGCGCACGTACGTCGAGTCGTCGCTCCCAGTCGAACATCGCGCCCGCCGGCGCGGGCAGCTTCTGCCAGTGCTCGTCGCCGTCGAAGATGCGCGCGTACTCGTCGTGGAACATGGACTGCTGCAGCCCGCGTTTGGTTGCGTCGGCGATCTCCTCGGCCGTCGGCCAGATGTCGCTGAGGAACACGTCGGCGCCGTCGCTGCCGCGGCCGAGCGGCTGGGTGGTGAGGTCGATGTCCACGGTGCCGGCGAGCGCGTACGCCACCACCAGCGGCGGCGAGGCGAGGTACGCGGCCTTCACCTGCGGATGGATGCGCCCCTCGAAGTTGCGGTTGCCACTGAGCACTGCGGCCACCGCCAGGTCCTCGGACTCGATGCGCTGCGACACCTCCTCGGGCAGCGGGCCGCTGTTGCCGATGCACGTGGTGCAGCCGTAGCCGACGGTGTTGAAGTGCAGCGTGTCGAGCGCATCGGAGACGCCGGCGCGACGCAGGTAGTCGGTGACCACCCGCGAGCCGGGCGCCAGCGACGTCTTGACGTGGTCCGCCACGGTGAGGCCGCGCTCGACGGCGTGTTGTGCGAGCAGTCCGGCGGCCAGCATCACCGAGGGGTTGGAGGTGTTGGTGCACGAGGTGATGGCGGCGATCACCACCGCGCCGTCGGCGAGCTTGGCCGCGCTGTGGCCGTTGCCGGCTGCGGCGGCGACGGGTTCGGGTTTGCCGTTCTCGCCGGCGGGGTTGCCTCCCTCCTCCACCAGCCGGGAGAGGTCGCCGTTGCGCTGCGGGTCGTCGTCGCCGCCGCCGCCGTACACCGCGGTGAAGGAGTCCCACACGCCGGGGAGCGCGACGCGGTCCTGCGGGCGACGTGGGCCGGCGACCGACGGCACGATCGAGGCCAGGTCGAGGTCGAGGATCTCGCTGAACACCGGCGTCTCCGACTCGTCGGTGCGGAACATCCCCTGCTCGCGCGCGTAGCGCTCGACGATGGCGATGTGCTCCTCGTCGCGGCCGGTCTGGCGCAGGTACTCGAGCGTGCCCGCGTCCACCGGGAAGAACGACGCGGTGGCGCCGTACTCCGGGGCCATGTTGGAGAGGGTGGCCCGGTCGGCGGCGGTCATCGAGCTCAGCCCGGCGCCGCAGAACTCCACGAACTTGTTGACCACGCCGTGCTTGCGCAGCATCTCGGTGAGCGTCAGCACCAGGTCGGTCGCGGTGGTGCCCACCGGCAGCGCGTTGTGGAAGCGCACCCCGACCACCACCGGCGAGAGCAGGAACAGCGGCTGGCCGAGCATGCACGCCTCGGCCTCGATGCCGCCGACGCCCCAGCCCAGCACGCCGATGCCGTTGACCATGGTGGTGTGCGAGTCGGTCCCGACAAGCGTGTCGGGCAGCGCCACCTTGGTGCCATCCTCGTCACGAACCTGGACGACGCGCGCGAGGTACTCGAGGTTGACCTGGTGGACGATGCCCATGCCGGGCGGCACCACGCGGAAGCCCTTGAACGCCTGCTGTGCCCAGCGCAGCAGCATGTAGCGCTCGCGGTTGCGCTCGTACTCGCGCTCGATGTTGCGCCCGTACGCCTGCGCGTCACCGAAGGCGTCGACCTGCACGGAGTGGTCGACGACCAGGTCGACCGGCACCAGCGGATCGATGCGGCCCGGGTCGCCGCCGGCGCGCTGCATGGCCGCTCGCATGGCGGCGAGGTCGACGACCGCGGGCACGCCGGTGAAGTCCTGGAGCAGCACCCGCGAGGGCACGAACGGGCGCTCGCGGTCCTCCTCGGGCCGCTTGCCGTCCCAGGCGGTCAGCGCGGCGACGTCGTCCTCGTTGGCGAAGGGCGCGCCGGCGTGGCGCAGCGCGTTCTCGAGGAGGATCTTGACGGTCATCGGCAGCCGCGAGGGGTCGCCGACGCCGCTCTCGGCGAGGCGGTTGAGTGCGAAGTACTCGACGCCGTCCGCCAGGCTGGCCCGGGCGCCGAAGCGATCCGCGCTGCTCACCGCCATCTGCCTCCGTGCTGTTCCGCGACAGCTTCGATCATCCCACTCGGCGCGAGCGGCAGGGAGCGCGCCGCGTCGTCCCGTCGCGGATGCGACAGCGGCGCGCGAGGCGCGCCGAGGGGTCGGGGTGAGCGTGGTCGGATTCATTCCGACCATGCGAGGGGCGGGGATCTGCCCCGCCCCTGTGGAAACACCGGGGTCCCCCGGCTGAGATCCGCTCGGGTCTCAGCTGGGGGTCGAGATCTGCGCCAGGTACGACGTCAGGTGCGTGTACCAGCCGCTCAGCAGCAGCAGGCCGAGCGCGATCGTCAGCGCGCCGCCGACGCGGGTCACCGGCCCGGCCAGCCGCGCCACCCGCCGGGGAAGCGCCGGCAGCGACGCCCAGAGCAGCGCGATCAGCACGAACGGCAGCCCCAGGCCGATCGAGTAGGCGAGCAGCAGGGCGGCGCCGGACAGCACATGGGCGCTGCTCGCTGCGAGCACGAAGGCGACGCCGAGGTACGGCCCGACGCACGGCGTCCAGCCGATCCCGAACACGATGCCCACCAGGTACGCGCCGACCACGCCACGGCCGCGCAGGCGATCCGGGAGCGACAGCCCGCGCACCCGCTCCAGGAACGGCAGCCGCAGCGCGCCGACCACCACCAGCCCGAAGAACACCAGCAGGATCCCGCCGGCGATCTCGACCGCGCGCTCCACCTGGCGCACCGAGTGGCCGATGCCGGCGGCGCCGATGCCGAGCAGGATGAAGACGGTGGTGAAGCCGGCGACATAGAGGATCGAGCCGGCCACCAGCCGCCCACGGAAGTCACGACGGCGCGCGGGGTCGGCGAGGTCGGCGGCTGCGGCGCCGCTCACCGCCGAGAGGTAGGCGGGCAGCAGCGGCACCGAGCAGGGCGCGAGGAAGGAGGCGAGCCCGGCGACGAAGGTCGCCAGCAGCGACGCGATGCTGAGCACGTCAGCCGAAGGTGAAGGTGTACAGCCGCAAGCCGGCGGGCACGGCGATGTCGAGAGGTGGCGGTCGCCGCCCTCGCCCTGGAGCACGTGGTAGAGCTGCTGGCTGCTGATCGTCGAGGCCGGACGCGGAGAGGTCGGGGCCGCGTTGCTGCGCGCTGACCGGGTTGCCGTCGACCGTGACGCGTGACGTGGACCGTGGCCGAAGTCCGGGCCC
Source organism: Candidatus Dormiibacterota bacterium (assembly GCA_963717185.1). GTDB lineage: Bacteria > Chloroflexota > Dormibacteria > Aeolococcales > Aeolococcaceae > Aeolococcus. The sequence goes on from CAVQVY010000029.1 coordinate 55,422, forward strand.
GCGACCAGGTAGACGTCGCGAGCTGCGAAGTTGAGCAGCACGTGGCCCGGCGACTTCGACACCAGGTACTGGCCGCGGTCCGCCCAGGTGCCGCCGACCACGATGCGGTCGGCATCGGTCGTGGTGTCCTGGGTCGCCGTAGTTGATCGTGCCTCCGTTGGGCGGCGTAGCTCTCGCCGTTGCCGAGCTGGCCGCGCTCGCTGCCGGCGTACAGCTCGGGCGTCTCCGAGCTGATGTCGGGCGTGGCGGCGACAGGGGTCGGCGCGGCGTTGATGCCGAGCAGGGCGGCGATCGCCGACTCGGTGACGTCGTAGTCGCCCTCGCCGTCGTGGATGTAGGCCACCTGGCCAGACTGGTCGATGAGGTACTCGGCCGGCCAGTACTGGTTGCCGTACGCGTTCCAGGTGTTCATCTCGGAGTCGAGCGCGACCGGCCAGGTGACCCCGAAGCGGTGCACCGCCGCCGACGACGTTGGCGCGCACCTTCTCGAAGTCGAACTCCGGCGAGTGCACGCCGACGATGACCAGCCCGCGATTCCCGTAGGCCTGCTCGAGGTGTTGCAGGTGGGGGATGGTGCGCACGCAGTTGACGCACGAGAAGGTCCAGAAGTCGACGAGCACGACCTTGCCGCGCAGGCCCTTGACTGTCAGCGGCGGGCTGTTGATCCAGCCGTCCAGGCCGGTGAACTCGGCCGCGCCCATGCGCTGGTCGGTGGGGATGAGCGCGGCGTTGCCGCTGCCGGTGGCGGCAGTGGGAGGCGCGCTTCGGACCAGCGTGGTCACCAGCAGGGCGGCGATCACCAGCCCGGCCAGCCCGGTCAGCGCCCATCGATAGCGGGACATGCCGTCACCTTACGCGGCGACCGGGCGCGGCGACCCCCGCTCGATCGCGGGCGTCGCGGAGGAGCCAACGGGCCGCCGAGCGCAGCGGCTAGCCATACGGCGATCCCGGGGTGAACGCCGCGAGCCTGTCATCGAGGAGGCTCAACGCGCCGCGCGCGGTTGCCGAGTAGCCGCTGACCGCGAGCAGGAAGTCCGGACGGCTGAGCATGTACAGCTGCAGCGTGGTGCGCGCCCGCACAGTGGCGGTGCGCGGGGTGTCGCGCAGCAAAGCGATCTCTCCGAAGCACTCGCCAGTCCGCAGCGTCCTGACCAGCCGGCCGTCGCCGATCACGTCGGCCTCGCCGTCCTCGATCACGTAGAACCGGTCGCCGGCGTCGCCCTGGTGGAAGACCTCGACCCCGGCGGCGACCTCGCCGTGGCTCACGTGGTTGGCCATGCGTCTCGATCATCGGCAGCGGCAACGGCTGGAACATGGCCACGCGCTTGAGCACGCCGATCTCTTCGTCGCGGACGACGATGGACCGGTCGATGCTGCGCAGGCGCCGCCACGCAAACAGAACCGCCAGAGGCGCCAGCACGCCCACCACGACGAGCGCTCCGCGCAGACCAGCCACGGCGATGACCGCAGGGGTGATCAGCGACCCCACCGCGACCGTCAGCGCGATCAGGCTCTCGAGCGTGCCGAACACACGGCCCAGCAGGTGCTCCGGGACCAGCCGCCCCAGCAGGGTGAAGATGCCGACGTCGACGAGCGCGTTGCCGATCCCGATCACGCACATCAGCGCCACGACAAACGGCGCATACGGAAGCGCCCCGCACAGGACCAGCGGCAAGCCCCACAGGGCGACGCCGATCCCCTGGATGGCGGCGAGGCGGCGGCCGCTGACCATCACCAGCGCTCCCGCCGAGCCGAGGGTGGCGCCGGCCCCGACCGCCGCCGTGAGCAGCGCCACGCCGACCTGCCCGGTCCGGAGCAGGTCGAACGCGATGACGACGAGGAAGACGAGAAGGCAGCCGCGCGTGAACGTCTGCACCAGCGCCAGCCCGAAGAGCAGCGCGGCGTCGCGGTGTCGAGAGATGGCGCGGAAGCCGTCGATGGTCTCGGCGACGATGCGGCGCAGCGGCGGGGGCGCGTGGCGCGGTGGCGCCTCGAACGAGAGGCGTACCAGCAGCACCCCGGACGACAGCCGCCAGCGCCGCGATGATCGCGAAGGTGGCCGCCACGCTGGTGACGCTGAGCAGCAGGCCGGCGAGCAGGGGGCCGACCAGCGTGCTGATCGAGTCGACGAGGCCACGCGCCATGGTCGCGCTGGTCAGCTCAACGGCGTGCTGGAGAGGGCGGGCAGCAATGCCGAATGGCGCGGCCCGGAAGAGGATGAAGACGCACGCGGCGAGGGTGGCCAGCGCGTACGTGGCCGCGATCGGCCCGCGGCTGACGAGGACCAGCGCCGCCAGCGCCGTGGCCGCGGCGCGCAGCAGGCTCGACCAGATCAGCACCCGGTCGCGCGCGAAGCGGTCGGCGAGCGTGCTCGCGAGGGGGGCCAGCAGGGCGGGCGGACGCCATGCGCAGGAAGCTGACCAGGCCGACCGCGGCGAGCGCCCGCCGTTGCGGAACGCCAGCACCCCGAGTGCCACCGTGAACGCCCATTCCGCAGTCCAGGCCGCCCCGAACGAGAACTGCATCCGCGCCAGGTTGTGGTTGTGCGCCATCACAGCGAACGCCTGGCCGGAACCACGGAAGCGCTGAAGCATCGCCGTCAAGACCGCAGATTCTGATGACGGCATGAACTGGCCGTCAGTTCGGGCTCATCGCGGGCCTGAGGCTTGTCCCCGCCAGGGGACCGAGCGTCTGTCGTCCGGGATCCATTGACACCGGAGGCCCTGGTCGCCGCCGACGCGGACAGGGCCGTTAGGCTGACACCCGCCAGCTTGGACAGGAGGATCGGCGTGCCCGCAGCCGTGGGACGGGTGGTCATCGAGGGCGTGCGCCCGGCCGTCGACGGTGGCGCTCATCCCGCCAAGGCCGCGGTCGGGGTTGCCCGCTGCAGGTCAGCGCCATCGCTCATCGCCGACGGCCACGACCTCCTGCTCGCCTGGGTGCGCCACGGACCGCCTCGGGCGCGACGGCGGCCGGCGTCGGCAGGCCCCGGCGGGCTGGCGGGAGCTCCCGCTCGACCGGCCGCGAACGACCGTGTACCGCAGCCAGCTTCGTCCCCGCGCAGGTGGGCCCGTGGAGCTTCGAGGTGGTCGGCGTCCCCGACGACTACGGCAGCTGGCTGCGCGACCTGCGCCTGCGCTTCGACGACGGCCAGGACGTGGCGCTCGAGCTCGAGGAGGGCGCGCTGATGGCCGAGCGCCGAGCCGCGCGTGCGGACGTCGGCGCCGCCGACCGGCGCGCGCTGGCGGCGCTGGGCCCAGGCGCTGCGACGTCGGGAGCGCGGCCTGCGGGTCGGCCGCCGCGGCGGAGGCTCGCCGCGGTGGCGCTGATGCGCCGCACCGTCGACCGCAGCGCGGCGACGTGTCGGCCGGGCCGTTCCCGCTCTGGGTCGACCGCGAGCTCGGCGCCTTCTCCGCCTGGTACGAGTTCTTCCCGCGCTCGGAGGGCGCGGCGCGCGCGCCGCCCGGGCACGCTGCGCACGCGCGCGGCCCGGCTGCCGGGCATCGCCGAGATGGGCTTCGACATCGTCTACCTCCCGCCGATCCACCCCATCGGCACCGCCCATCGCAAGGGCCCGAACAACAGCCTGATGCCCGGGCCCGAGCGACCCCGGCAGCCCCTGGGCGATCGGCTCGCGCCGCCGGCGGCCACACCGCCATCCACCCCGACCTCGGCACCATCGACGGACTTCGACGCGCTTCGTCGCCGCCGCGCGCAAGCGCCGGCCTCGAGGTGGCGCTCGACTACGCGCTGCAGTGCAGCCCGGACCACCCCTGGGTGACCGAGCACCCGCAGTGGTTCCGGCACCGCCCCGACGGCAGCATCCGCTACGCGGAGAACCCGCCCAAGCGCTACCAGGACATCTTCCCGATCAACTTCGACACCGAGGACCGCGAGGCGCTGTGGGACGCGCTCCGCGACGTGATGCTGTTCTGGATCTCGCACGGGGTGCGCGTCTTCCGCGTCGACAACCCGCACACCAAGCCGATCGCCTTCTGGGAGTGGCTGATCGCCGAGGTGCACGGCGCCCACCCCGACGTCCTCTTCCTCGCCGAGGCGTTCACGCGCCCGCCGATGATGAAGCGGCTCGCCAAGGTGGGGTTCACGCCAGTCGTACACGTACTTCACGTGGCGCAACACCAAGCAGGAGCTCGCCGAGTACCTCACCGAGCTGTCGTCGACCGAGATGGTCGACTACTTCCGGCCCAACTTCTGGGTCAACACGCCGGACATCCTGCACGCGTTCCTGCAGCACGGCGGTCCCGCCCGCCTTCCGCCTGCGGCTCATCCTCGCCGCGCTGACGGCCCCGTCGTGGGGCATGTACAGCGGCTACGAGCTGTACGAGAACATCGCGGTGCGCGAGGGCAGCGAGGAGTACCTCAACTCCGAGAAGTACCAGGTGCGCATCCGCGACTGGAACGACCCGCGCTCGCTGGCGCCGATGGTCGCGGCCGGTCAACGGGATCCGGCGCCGTCACCGCGAGGCGATCGCCCTGCTGCGCACCCTGCGCGTGCACCACATCGACTCCGAACACATGCTCTGCGTCTCGCGGATGAGCGACGATGGCAGCGACGTGCTGCTGGTGATCGTCAACCTCGACCCGCTACTCCGCCCACGAGGCGCACCACCTGGCTCGACCTCGAGGCGCTGGGCATCCCGGCTGACGCGCCCGTTCTCCGCCCACGACGAGCTGACCGGCGCGACGTACACGTGGTGGGGCCCCGCCAACTACGTGCGCCTGGACCCCGCGTACCAGCCCGCCCACGTGCTCCACCTGCGAGCCGCTGCAGTGACGGCCACCGGACGCCGGCGGCGGACGCTGCCGCAGCCCGACGACGTCGAGGCGGACCCGATCCCGGCGACCGGCGCCCCCTCGCACCCGGTGCCGGAGTCCGACCCGCTGTGGTTCAAGCGCGCGGTGTACTACGAGCTGCTGGTGCGCGCCTTCGCCGACAGCAACGGCGACGGCGTCGGCGACTTCCGCGGGCTCATCGACCACCTCGAGTACCTGGAGTGGATGGGCGTCGACTGCATCTGGCTGCTGCCCTTCAACCAGAGCCCGATGCGCGACGGCGGCTACGACATCAGCGACTACTACGACGTGCACCCCGACTACGGCAGCGTCGACGACGTGCGCGAGTTCGTCGCCAAGGCACACGAGCGCGGCATGCGCGTGATCATGGACCTGGTCATCAACCACACCAGCGACCTGCACCCCTGGTTCCAGCAGGCGCGCTCCTCACCGGACAACCCGTACCGCGACTGGTACATGTGGTCGGAGAGCAACCAGCGCTTCAAGGAGGCGCGGATCATCTTCGTCGACTCCGAGACGTCCAACTGGACGTGGGACGAGCAGGCCGGCGCGTACTACTGGCACCGCTTCTTCAGCCATCAGCCCGACCTCAACTACGACAACCCCGAGGTGCGCGCCGAGATCCTCAAGGTGGTCAAGTTCTGGCTCGACCTCGGCATGGACGGGTTCCGGCTCGACGCGGTGCCGTACCTCTTCGCGCGCGAGGGCACCAACTGCGAGAACCTGCCCGAGACGCACGCGTTCCTCGCCGACCTGCGCGCCTCGGTGGACAGCGAGTACGCCGACAAGGTGCTGCTCGCCGAGGCCAACCAGTGGCCCGAGGACGTCATCGACTACTTCGGGTCCGAGGAACGGCCCGAGTGCCACATGTGCTTCCACTTCCCGCTGATGCCGCGCATGTTCATGGCCCTGCGGCGCGAGCAGCGCTACCCGATCACCGAGATCCTCGAGCGCACCCCGCACATCCCGTCGACCGCGCAGTGGGGCATCTTCCTGCGCAACCACGACGAGCTCACCCTCGAGATGGTCACCGACGACGAGCGCGACTACATGTGGGGCGAGTACGCGTCCGACCCCCGCATGAAGCTCAACCTCGGCATCCGGCGCCGCCTCGCCCCCTGCTCAACAACGGGCGCCGGCAGATGGAGCTGTTCTGCGGCCTGCTGCTCTCGCTGCCGGGCTCGCCGATCCTCTACTACGGCGACGAGATCGGCATGGGCGACAACATCTACCTCGGTGACCGTGACGGGGTGCGCACCCCGATGCAGTGGAACGGCGACCGCAACGGCGGCTTCGGGCGCAGCGACTTCGCGCGGCTCTACCTGCCGCCGCTGATGGACCCGGTCTACGGCTTCTCCGCCGTCAACGTCGAGGCGCAGATGCGCAACGAGTCGTCGCTGCTGCACTGGATGCGCCGCTTCGTCGGCGGTGCGCAAGCGCTACGCGGTGTTCGGCGAGGGCACCTTCGAGGCGCTCGACGCCGCCAACCCCTCGATCTTCGCGTTCCTGCGCACCCTGGACGACCACATCGTGCTGTGCGTCAACAACCTCTCGCGCTTCGCGCAGCCGGTCGAGCTCGACCTGCGCCGCTTCGAGGGGCGCACGCCGGTCGAGATGCTCGGCCACGTGCACTTCCCGCGCATCGGCGAGCTGCCCTACCTGCTGACGCTGGCCCCGCACAGCTTCTACTGGTTCACCGTCGAGGAGCCGCAGGAGTGAACGGCACCATCGACGTCGGCGTGGCGCGCGAGGTCCTCGAGGAGGCGCTGGCCGCGTGGCTGCCGCGGCAGCGCTGGTACGGCGGCGGCCGGGAGATCCGCGCCGTGCACTGCGAGGAGCTGTCGGTGATCGCCGAGGGTGAGCCCGATGTGGCCGTGTGCGTCGTCGCGCGTGGAGCGACGAGGACGCGACGCGCACCACGTACAACGTGCCGGTGGCGGTGGGCTCGCCACACGCGCTGCGCCCCAGCGACCCCGCCGCGGTCATCCACGAGGACGACGAGCACGCTGGTCTTCGACGCCCTCGCCGACGCGCGCACGGCCGCGCCGCTGTGGCGGATCATCGCCGGCGGGGAGCCGGTGCAGCTGCGCAACGGGCGGCTGGCCGTCGGCGGCGGCGGCCTCGACGCTTCGGTCACCGGACATCGCCCGCTGGCGCGCGAGCAGTCGAACACGTCGCTGGTGGTCGGCGGCCAGCCACCTCCTCAAGGTGATGCGCAAGTTGGCGTTCGAGCCGTCCGTCGAGCTGGAGATGACCCGCGCGCTCGCAGACGGCCGGCTTCGCCCACCTGGCGCCGCCGGAGGCGTGGCTGCACTACGAGCGCGAGGACCAGCCGCACGGCGCGCTGCTGGCGCTGGCGCAGCAGTACCTGCACAACGGCACCGAGGGGTGGACGCTGGCGCTGACCTCGCTGCGCGACCTGTACGCCGACGCGGAGGAGCACGACCCCGGCGACGCCGCGCAGCGCACCCAGGCGGTCGAGGACGCCGGCGGCAGCTTCACCCCCGACGCCGCGCGGCTCGGCGACATCACCGCGCAGATGCACCTCGCGCTCGCCGACGCGCGCGGCCCGACCTCGCCGCCGGAGCCGATCACCCGCGCGCTGCTCGGCGAGTGGGCCGACGAGATCGCTCGGCGAGCTCGACGCGCTCATCGCCGGCGGCGACGCGGCCGTGCAGGAGCTCGCTGACGCATCGTGCCGCGCTCGAGGCGCGCATCGCCGCGATCCGCACGCTGCAGCGCGCCCGGGCTGGCCATCCGCATCCACGGCGACTACCACCTCGGCCAGGTGCTGCGCACCGACGCCGGCTGGACGGTGCTCGACTTCGAGGGCGAGCCGCGCCGGCCTGTCGAGCATCGCCGCCGTCGCCACTCGCCGCTGCGCGACGTCGCCGGCATGCTGCGCTCGCTTCGACTACGCCGCCGCCGTCGCGCTGCTGGAGCGCACCAACGCCGACGACCCGGCGTGGGAGCATCTCGCCGCGCACGGCCGCAGCCTGGGCGGCCGCCAACCGCGAGGCGTTCTGGGCGACGTACGTCGAGCGCACCGCGGGCAGCCGCGCTGCTCCCCGACGCCGGTGCGGCGCTGACGCTGCGCCGCGCCTTCGAGATCCAGAAGGCCGTGTACGAGGTGGGCTACGAGCTGGCCCACCGCCCGCAGTGGGTGTCGGTGCCACTCGGCTTCCTGCTCGAGGCGACCGCGTGACCACCACGCCAGGCACCGACCGCCTCGGACCTCGCCGAGGAGGCGCGCCGCCTCGTCGACGGCGTGCACCGCGACCCGCACCAGCTGCTCGGCGCGCACCCGCGCGGGCGAGGTCACCGTGGTGCGCGCCTTCCACCCCGACGCGCTCGAGGTGTCGGTCGCGCACCCCGGCGGCGTGGTGCGCATGAAGCGCGTCGACGACGCGCGGGCTGTTCGAGGCGCGAGGTGCCGGTCGCCGCAGCTCCCCGGCTACCGGCTGCGCTACCGCACCGCCGACTCGGAGTGGGAGGTGGACGACCCCTACCGCTTCCTGCCCACGCTCGGGGAGCTCGACCTCCACCTCATCGGCGAGGGCACGCACTACCGGCTCTGGGAGCGGCTCGGCGCGCGCGTCATCGACCACCAGGGCGTGCGCGGCACCGCGTTCGCGGTGTGGGCGCCGCTGGCGCGCGGCGTGTCGCTGGTCAGTGACACCAACGGCTGGGACGCGCGCACCCTGCCGATGCGCTCGCTCGGCGCCAGCGGGGTGTGGGAGATCTTCATCCCCAACGTCGGCGCCGGGATGCGCTACAAGTTCCGAGTCATCGGCGCCGACGGCCGCATCATGCTCAAGGCGGACCCGCTGGCGCGCGCCGCCGAGGCTCCGCCGGCGACGGCGAGCGTGGTCACCGAGTCGACGCACGCTGGAGCGACGGCGAGTGGGTGGCACAGCCGCGCGGTCGTCGACCCCACGGTCGCGTCCGCTGTCCATCTACGAGGTGCACCTCGGCTCGTGGCGGCGCGGCGCCGACGGCGCGGTGCTCGAGCTACCGCGAGCTGGCCGCGCAGCTCGCCGAGCACTGCGAGCGCATGGGCTTCACCCACGTCGAGCTGCTGCCCATCGCCGAGCATCCCTTCGGCGGCTCGTGGGGCTACCAGGTGAGCAGCTACTACGCGCCGACGTCGCGCTACGGGACGCCCGACGACCTGCGCTGGTTCGTCGACCACCTTCACCAGCGCGGCATCGGCGTCATCGTCGACTGGGTGCCCGCGCACTTCCCGCGCGACGAATGGGCGCTGGCACGGTTCGACGGCACCGCGCTGTACGAGCACGCCGACCCGCGCCGCGGCGCGCAGCCCGACTGGGGCACGCTGGTGTTCAACTTCGGGCGCAACGAGGTGCGCAACTTCCTGGTCGCCAACGCGCTGTACTGGATCGAGGAGTTCCACGTCGACGGGCTGCGCGTCGACGCCGTGGCGTCGATGCTGTACCTCGACTACTCGCGCAAGCCCGGCGAGTGGGTGCCCAACCAGTACGGCGGCCGCGAGAACCTCGAGGCGATCGCGTTCATCAAGCGAGTTCAACGAGCAGGTGCACGGCCGCCACCCCGGGGTGATGACCATCGCCGAGGAGTCGACCGCGTGGCCGGCGGTGTCACGGCCGACCGCCAGCGGCGGGCTGGGTTTCACCTTCAAGTGGAACATGGGCTGGATGCACGACACGCTCGACTACATCAGCAAGGACCCGATCTTCCGTCGCTACCACCAGCAGCAGCTGACCTTCGGCGTCTGGTACGCATGGGCGGAGAACTTCATCCTGCCGCTGTCGCACGACGAGGTCGTGCACCTCAAGAGCTCGCTGATCGGCAAGACGCCCGGGCGACCGCTGGCAGCGCTTCGCCAACCTGCGCGCGCTGTTCGGCTGGATGTGGGCGCACCCCGGCAAGAAGCTGCTCTTCATGGGCGGCGAGTTCGCGCAGTGGGCGGAGTGGAACCACGACAGCTCGCTGGACTGGCACCTGCTCGAGCGAGCCCGAGCACGCCGGCATGCAGCGACTCGTCGCCGACCTCTGCCGCGTCTACCGGAGATCCCCGCGCTCTGGGAGGTGGACGGCAACAGCGAGGGATTCCGCTGGATCGACGCCGGCAACGTCGACCAGAGCGTGGTGAGCTTCGTGCGCATGGACGCGCACGGCCACCCCGGCGCCGCCTGTGTCGCCAACTTCTCGCCCGCGGTGTACGAGGGGTTCCGGGTCGGGCTGCCCCGCGCCGGCGCGTGGCGTGAGGTCGATCAACACCGACGCGGCCGACTACGGCGGCAGCGGCGTTGGCAACTGGGGCCGGGTGTACACCGAGCCGGCGAACTGGCATGGCTTCGAGCAATCGGCGCTGATGACCGTGCCACCGCTCGCGGTTGTCTGGCTGGCGCCCGAGGAATAGCGGGTTTTCTTCGCGCCCTACGCCGTGGGTGCGGCGCTTCCTGCGCGCGGGTTCAGCTGGCCGCGACCACCGGCTGGAAGCTGGCCAGCATCGCCTCGAGCGCCTGCTGATCGGGGCCGACGAACGGACCGCTCTGCGGCGCCGCGGCGAGCATCTCGGTCAGCGTGTCACAGATGTCGAGAGCCGGCGGGAGGTGCGTGCTGAAGATGGCGCTGGAGTCGTGCGAACGGCATCGCCCGCACTGTCTCCATGTAGCGTGCGGCATCGACCTGGTGCACCCACGGGCTGTCGACCGCGGTCCAGAGCAGTTGCGCGCCGCGCAACTCCGGCGCGGGAACCTCGCGCACGTCGTGGCAGACAGCGAACTCAGGACTGCTCAGCGGGGCGCCGAAGCAGTCCGAGCTGAAGGTGATTCGCGAGCTGTCGTCGTAGAATCCGGTGGTTGCGGGGTTGTCGAACAGCGGCGGGCGGAAGGCGTGCAGCGTGCGGTCGCCGACATCGAGGCTCTGCCCGGGGTTGAGCAGGTACACGCGGTCGAGTGGCAGCGGTCGCTCCGTCGACATGATGCCGGCGCCGACGAACGTGGTCACGAGTCGGGCCTGCGGAGCCGCGTCGAGTAGTTGGAAGAGACCACCGGTGTGGTCGCGATCGGGATGGGTGAGCCAGATCCAGCGCACCGTCGCGGGGTCGATCACGGTGCTGAGGGTCGCCAGGAAGTCGCGGTCGGGCAGGCCGAGCCCCGTGTCGACGACCACCGGCTCGCGCGCATGCAGCACGAACGCGTTGACCGGCAGGAAGCCCAGGCCGGGCACCTCCAGGAAATCGTTGAGCACGGTGACGTCCTGGCCCACGCGAAACGTGTTCATGGCTTCCTCCTCGAATTGCCCGGAGTATGGCGGGCGCCGTTGGTCGCCATCGGTACGCTCGGTGGCGGACTGCTCTGTGCTGGTCCGGCTCGGACGGTTGCGCCTTGGCGTACCAGCGCTGACAATGTGGCGCCGCCGCGGCCCGATCAACCCAGGGAGACACCATGGACAGCGAACAGGCCCGCGCGCGACTGAGTGCCGAGTACGAGCGGCTCACCCAGGTGCGTGACGCGGCGTCCCGGTTGAGCACCTCGGCGCAGGAGGCTGCCGAGCGCGAGCTCTCCAGCACCGATCAGCATCCCGCCGAGCAGGCGACCGAGACGCTGGAACGCGAGCTCGACCTGGGTGTCCTGCAGAGCGTGGAGAGCGAGCTGGTCGAGCTCCAAGCCGCGCTCGAACGACTCGACGCCGGCAAGTACGGCAGCTGCGAGATCTGTGGCAAGCCGATCGCCGAGGGACGGCTCGAGGCGATGCCGGCGGCGCGGTACTGCGTCGAGGACCAGGCGAAGGCGAAGGCGAATCGCGGCTGAGGTGGCGGGGAACCTACCAGCCGACGGGGTGCGGCGTTGCCCAGTCGTTGTCGTGAGCGTCGGGGAAGTGCTTGCGCTCAGGGACCATTGAATCCAGGAGCTGCTCCTGCCAGTCGAGAAGGGCGGCGTGGAGACGCACTGTGTTCCGGGCGCGAATGGCCTTGCGCGGCAGCGGCATTCCCACCTCGTCCTCGAGGCGGTAGAGGCGCTGCCTCAGGCCCCTGTCGAACGAACGCTCGCCGGTGAGGTGACGCTCCTCGAGCTGATCGATGAGCGAATCGATCGCCTTGATGCGGCGACGGATGCGCGTCCCCTCGACCCGACGCCGCAGCGAGGTGATCCGGCGGTCCCAGATCTCCCGCCCGGCGCGGGCGATGAGGTCGGGGTTGATGGGAGGTGTGGCGGCCAGTTGGGCGGACATCTGGTGGTATCCCTGTGGCGATGGTTCGGCCCGCTCCGCGGCGGGCTCATTGACATGGGGCCTGTTGCGAAACGGAGCATCCAACGGCGACCTTTCGTGTACATGACGCCGGTTGGAGCCGCCGTGGACCGTGCGGCCATGATCCCGGGCGTGCCTGAGAGGGGCCTGTGGGGCGGCTGAACCCCGGCCGGGACTTCGCCGAGCGCGGGTACGCGAGGGGGCCGGCCGACGGGGTACGTTTACGCGGGATGGCCGCAGACAGCGCACCGACCTCGGGTTCGTACCAGCCGTGACAGCGAACGCCGGCCGGGGCGCGGCATTCCTCGACCTCCACGTCGGCGGCCGGCCGCTGCTCATGCCCAACCCCTGGGACGTCGGCAGCGCCCGGGTCCTGGCCTCGCTTGGGTTCAAGGCCCTGGCGACCACGAGCAGCGGCTACGCGGCCACGCGAGGGCTGCCGGACGGCTCGATCGGCCGTGAGGAGGCGCTCGCCCACGCCACCTCGATTGCGGCCGCCGTGAACGTGCCAGTCTCCGCCGACCTGGAGAATGGCTTCGCCAGAGATGCGGACGGGGTGTACGCCACGGTGCGGGCGGCGGCAGCGGCTGGACTGGCCGGGTGCTCCATCGAGGACTTCTCGGGTGGCCGCGACGGGTCGATCTATGACCCCGGAATCGCCGTCGAGCGGGTGGCGGCGGCGGTCGAGGCGGCCAACGTGCAGCCGGGACTGGTCCTGACCGCCCGCGCCGAGAACCTCATCCGCGGCAACCCGGATCTCGACGACACGATCGCGCGCCTGGTGGCGTACCAGGAGGCGGGCGCGCATGTGCTGTACGCGCCGGGGCTGCGCAGCATCGCTGACGTGCGGCGCCTTGTCGACGCCGTGGCAGGGCCGGTCAACGTGCTGGTCGTCCCCGCCCTGCCGCCGGTCGCCGAGCTGGCCGCGGCCGGCGTAGCGCGCATCTCCATCGGGGGCGGGTTCAGCCACGTCGCGTTCGGGGCTGTGACCCGCGCCGCTCGTGAGCTCCTCGGCGACGGTACCTACGGATTCATGGATCTCGCCGCTGAGGGGCGCAAGCAGGAGGGGCTTGCGTTCGGTGAGGGCTGAGAGCGGAGTGGTCGTGTGACCGACTGGTTGGTGCGGGCGGTGATGCTGCCCGACGGCGCGGATCCGGAGGAGCGGTGGCTGACCGCCGGTGGTTGGACGTCTGCGCGAGTGGCCGATGCGGTGGAGCTGCCCGGTGGCTTCGCGCTCCCGGGCTGGTCGATGCCCACAGCCACGTCAGCTTCGCTGATGGCGATGACGGCCCCCTGCCGCTCGGCCACGAGGACGCGGAGCGGAACCGCGTCCGCTACGCGCGCGACGGGGTCGGCGTGGTACGCGACGCAGGCGGCGCACCCGACGTCGTACTGTCGCTGCCGCGCGTGCCGGGCCGGCCGTTCGTCGTCGCGGCGGGACGCCACCTCGCGCCGCCGGGACAGTACTTCGAGGCGGTTCACCTTCCTGTTGAGCCGTCGGAGCTGGTCTCGGTTGCGTTGAGCGAGCTGGCTGCGGGAGCGACGTGGGCGAAGCTTGTGGCGGACTTTCCCCCCGCTGCGGCGCTTGCAGTGTCGGCCTCGGCGCCGGCGGAGCAGACATATGAACTCGCCGTGGTGCAGCAACTCGTCGGCGCGGTCCACGCGGCCGGTGGGCGAGTGGCCGCGCACGTGACCACGCCTGTGGTGTCGGCGCTGGTGGGCCTGGGGATCGATTCGGTCGAGCACGGCACGGCGCTCGACGAGGCCACGCTCGACGATATGGCCGCACGCGGAACCGCATGGACGCCGACGCTGTGCGCGGTGCTGTCGCTGGCACCCGATGCTGCGCCGGAACGGCGCCGCTTGGTGGCGGACCGTCGTGAGCGCTTCGGGCAGCTGCTGGCACACGCCATCGCGATCGGGGTGCCGGTGTTGACCGGCAGCGATGTCGTCGGGTCCATCCCGCGCGAGGTGGCGCTGCTTGTGGAATGCGGCGTGGCGCCGGCGGCGGCGTTGGGTGCTGCGACGGTGTCGGCGATGCGGTTCTTGGGCAATGACGTGGCCGCAGCGCCGGCCTCGGTGGTGACGTACGACGCGGACCCGCGCGACGACCCCGAGGTGCTGGCGGAGCCCGCCGCGGTCGTCATCGGCGGGGTGCGGGTGCGCTGAACGCGTGCTGGGAGCCGGCTGTATACGACACGGCGACCTGGCAGCCGATTCGGCGATGTGAAGAGCTCCGGCGTCCCTGCAACTGGCGTAGGCGATCTACGACTCCGGCCGGATTGAGCGCAATCGGGCTGTCCCTAGGCTTGTCCTAGGGGACAACGAGAAAAGGGGGACACCAGGTGAAGGCCGTATTCAATCGCGTTTCGAGGAAGGGATCATGACATTCGTGCGTGCCACTGCACCCAGGGTGCTGCTCACGGTGATCGCCACCGCGGGCATCACGACGGTGGCGGGCGCCAGCGGCGCCAAGACCGTATTCGCAAGCAACGTCGCGTGTTCAGCCGCCAGCCTGGTCACCGCGGTCACAGCCGCCAATGGCGGGACCGACGGAGGTGTGATCAACCTGGCCCCCGGCTGCACGTACACGTTCACCGCAGCCAACAACAATTCCGACGGAGAGGATGCCCTGCCGGACATGACCGGCAATCTGACCATCAACGGCAATGGAGCGACGATCACGAGGTCGGCCTCGGCCCCGGACTTCCGCTTCATCATCGTGGACAACGGGGGCAGCCTGGCGATCAACAACCTGACGCTGAGCAACGGACGGGCTGATGCGCAGCCGCACGGTGGCGGCGCCATCCTCAACCGCTCGCAGCTCTCGGTCACCGGCGTGACCTTCCTGAACAACACGGCCCCGTACGACGGAGCCGGCGCTGTGGGAGGCGGGGCGATCGACAACCACGACAGTGGCAACGCGACGGTGACCCAGAGCACCTTCACGGGCAACAGCGCCATAGAAGGCGGCGCCATCGAGGACGAGGCCACCGTCGGCGGCCATGGCCTGACGGTCACCCAGAGCACCTTCACCAACAACAGCACCAGCAGCTTCGGCGGTAGCAACGGCCCCTACGGTGGTGGTGCCATCGAGAACCAGGCCGGGGGCAGTGACACGATCACCGCGAACACCTTTACGGGCAACTCGGCCATTGAAGGAGGCGGCATCGCCAATGCAGGAACGATGAGTGTCACCAACAACACGCTGTACAACAACACGGCCGGCGCCAATGGCGGCGGCGGCATCCAGAACTACGGGACCATGACCATCATGGAGACGACGCTGTCTGGGAACTCGTCAGCCGGCGGTGGCGCCGACCTGCACGTCTTCCAGCCGACCGCAACGCCGCCTGCAACCGCGCCCACGACGGTGACCACGATCAGCCAGAGCATCGTCGCCAATGGCGTGAGCAGCGCCAACTGCAGCGGGAACGCCACGATCACGGACGGGGGTTACAACCTCGACGACGGCACCTCGTGCGGCTTCACAGGGACGGGCTCCATCAACAGCACCGATCCTCAGCTAGGAACGCTGCAGGACAACGGCGGCCCGACCCACACGATGGCTCCCGCGTCGGGCAGCCCGGTGGTCAATGCGATCCCCAGCGCCAGCTGCGGCACCACGAGTGATCAGCGTGGCGCGACGCGCCCCCAGGGCAGCGGCTGCGACATCGGTTCGGTGGAGTACGTCAACCGGACTGCGACCACCACCAGTGTCAGCGCGGCACCGAACCCGGTCGGGACCAACCAGCCGGTGACCTACACCGCCACCACCAGCCCGGCGGCCAGCGGTGGCAGCGTCGCCTTCAGTGACGGCAGCAGTGCCATCGCAGGGTGCCAGTCCCAGCCGGTGTCGAGCGGCTCGGCCACCTGCACCCAGACCTACGGCGGCGCAGGCAGCCACAGCATCAGCGCTGTGTTCTCGGGCGACGCCTACCACACGGGCTCCACGAGCTCAGCTGTCACCGTCACGGTGACCGCCGCTGCTCCGCCGCCACCGCCGCCTGCCTTCTCCGCGAAGAACGTCGGCGCGCCCAGCGTCACGGTGGCGCCCGACGGCTCCCAGCTGGTGTTCTGGAAGGGCTCGGCGAATCACCTGTTCGAGGCCTGGTACTCGGGCGGTTCCTGGCATGGTCCCGCGGACCTGACGGCGAGCGCGTTCGGTGGCCAGGCGCGGCTGAGCTCCGCTCCGAGCGCAGCGATGACCGCGGATGGCTCGACCCAGCTGGTGTTCTGGCAGGGCGCGGGCGGCCATCTCTACGAGGGGTGGTACGCGGCCGGCTCGTGGCACGGACCGCTGGACATCACCGGCTCGAGCCTCGGCGGAGCCGCACCACTGGCGTCGTCGCCAACAGTGGCTGTGACTCCTGACGGCTCGGCACAGCTCGTGTACTGGCGCAGCGCCGCCAACCACATCATGGAGGCGTGGTACGCCGGCGGTGGATGGAACGGTCCGCTCGACCTGACATCCGTGCTCGGTGGGGCCGCGACGACCGGCGCGGCGCCGAGTGCAACCGTCACGCGCGACGGTTCGACACAGCTGCTCTTCTGGCAGGGCGCGGGCGGCCACCTCGTTGAGGGCTGGTACTCGAACGGCTGGCACGGACCGCTGGATGTGACGGGCTCGGTCTTCGGCGGGGCTGCCCCGCTGACCTCCTCGCCCAGCGTCACCACCACACCAGACGGCTCGTCGCAGCTCGTCTACTGGCAGGGCGCCGGTGGACGGCTGATGGAAGCCTGGTGGGCCGGGGCGCGCTGGAATGGGCCACTCGACATCACTGACTCGCAACTCGGCGGCGCCGGTCCGCTGACGTCGGCACCCAGCGCGATGGTCACGCCCAACGGCTCCACGCAGCTGGTGTTCTGGCAGGGCGCCGGGCAGAGCCTGATGGAAGCGTGGTACACCGGCCACTGGAACGGACCAGCGAACTTCAGCGGATAACTTCAGCGGATAGGGGAACAGCAGGGGGGTGACCTGAGGGGTGGCCGAAGTGGCCGCCCCTCAGCGTCTGTCCGCCGCGTTCAGTGCCGGAAGTGGCGCTCTCCCGCGTGCACCATCGCCATGTTCAGGGCGTCGGCCGCGGCGGTGACATCGGGGTCCTTCTTGGAGCCGCCCGGCTGGATGACCGCGACGACGCCGGCCTTTCCAAGCGTCTCGAGCCCGTCGGGCATCGGGAAGAACGCGTCCGAGGCGGCGACTGCGCCCGAGACGCGATCGCCGGCGCGCTGCACGGCGAGCTCCGCCGCCTCGACGCGCGACATCTGACCTGCACCGACGCCGACCGCCATCCCATCGCGGACGATGACAATGGCGTTGGACTTGACGTGACGGCACACGCGCCAGGCAACGAGCAGGTCATGCCACTGCTGTTCGTCAGGCTGACGCGCGGTGGGGACCGACATCGCTGTCCGGTCGGTGTTGACGCGGTCGATGGTCTGCACGAGCAGGCCGCCGTCGACGCTGCGCACGTCGCGCTGCTCCGCACACGAGGGACGCTCGACGACCAGGATGCGCGGCCGTTCCTTCTTGGCGAGGCGGTCAGCTGCGCCGGGCGTGATCGCGGGCACGACGACGGCCTCGAGGAACGTCTTGGCGACCTCGTCGGCGGTGGCCTCGTCGAGGGGGCGATTGATCGCGACGATGCCGCCGAACGCCGAGCGCGGGTCGCACTCGAACGCACGCCGATAGGCATCTGCGGCATCACTGCCCACCGCGAAGCCGCAGGGGTTTGTGTGCTTGATGATGGCTGCAGCGGGCTCGTCGAAATCACAGACGAGCCGTCGTGCGGCGTCGACGTCGAGCCAGTTGGTGAAGCTCAGCGGTGAGCCCTGCAACTGGCGCGCGTGCGCGACACCACCGGGCGCGCCGGGGATCGCATACAGCGCGCCACGCTGGTGAGGGTTCTCGCCGTAGCGGAGCTCGTCGATGAGCCTGCCGCCGATGGTGTACTCGGGTGGCGTCGAGTCGGCGTCCTTCAGCTCGCCGGCGAGGTAGGCCGCGACGGCGGTGTCGTATGCGGCGGTGTGCGCGAACGCTCGTGCTGCGAGCCGATCGCGGGTCTGCTGCGAGATGGCACCGCCGGCACGCAGCTCGGCGAGCACCTCGTCGTACTGCGACGGCGAGATGACCACCGCGACGGAGGCGCTGTTCTTGGCGGCGGCGCGGATCATCGTGGGACCGCCGATGTCGATGTTCTCGATGGTGGTGGCCGCGTCGGCGCCGCGCGCAACGGTCTCGACGAACGGGTAGAGGCTGATCACCACGATGTCGATGGGGGTGAAGCCGTGCTCGGTGAGCTTGGCCATGTGCTCGGGCACGTCGCGTCGGGCGAGGATGCCGGCGTGAATTGCGGGATGGAGGGTCTTGACGCGGCCGTCGAGCATCTCCGGGAAGCCGGTGACGTCGCTGACCGCGGTTGCCTCGATCCCCGCTTCCGCGAGCGCACGGCGCGTGCCGTCGGTGGCGATGAGGTCGACACCGCATTCGCGCAGGCCGCGCGCGAATTCGAGCAGCCCGGTGCGGTCGGCAACACCGAGCAGCGCGCGCATCAGCTGACGCCCTGGCGCTGGCGGGGCTGGGCGAGGATGCGCACCTTGGAGCCGCTGACCTGGAGGCGACCGGTGGCCCACAGCGCCACCGCCTGCGGAAGGAGACGCCACTCCTGCTCGTGGATGCGCGCGCGGAGCGTGTCGACGTCGTCGCCCTCCTCCACCGCGACGCCGGCCTGCAGCACGATCGGTCCCGCGTCGACGGCGCCGGCCTTCAGCAGGTGCACGGTGCAGCCGGTGACCTTGACGCCGGCTACGAGCGCCTCCTCCACCGCGTTCATGCCGCCGCCGAACGCCGGCAGCAGCGACGGATGGATGTTGAGGATGGCGTCGGGGTAGGCGGCAAGGACGTCGTCGCTGAGCACGCGGTCGTATCCCGCGCAGACGATGAGGCCGACCCGCGCGGCGTGGAGGGCAGCCAGGATGGCTGCATCGCGGGCTGTGGCGTCACCGCCGTATTCCTTGATGGGCAACGAGAGTGCCTCGATTCCGCGGGCGCGGGCGATGTCCAGGGCGCCGCATTCGCGACGGTTGCTGGCCACGAGCACGACCGTCGCCGGGAAGCCCTCGGTTTGGGTTGCCTCGATCAGCGCCGCGAGGTTGGTGCCGGCTCCCGACGCCAGCACGGCGACGCGGGTGGGCTCGCTCATTGCACGCGGACGCGCTCCCCGCCGTTGGATTCGACCACCTCGCCAATGCGCCACACGGGGAGGCCCGCGGCGCTGGTGACGGCGTCGGCCTGCTGTCGCGGCACCGCGACCACCATGCCCACGCCCATGTTGAAGGTGCGCCACATCTCCTCGGCCATCACGCCGCCGGCGCGCTCGATGGCGGTGAAGAGCGTGGGGATCTCCCAACTGGAGCGGTCGATGATGGCGCTGAGACCGGCGCGAAGCACGCGCGGCACGTTCTCGATGAGGCCGCCGCCGGTGATGTGGGCCATCGCGCGGATGTCGACCGCGTGGCGCAGCTCGTTGATGGCCTGCAGGTAGCAACGGTGTGGTTCGAGGAGGAGATCGGCGAGCGGAGCGTCGGTGCCGGGAAGGGCGGCGTTCCAGTCGAGCTCGCGCTCGAGCACGATGTGGCGCACCAGTGAGTAGCCGTTGGTGTGCAGGCCACTGCTCGGCAGTGCGAGCAGAACGTCGCCCGCCTCGACGCGCGAGCCGTCGACGATGGCCTGACGCTCGACTGCGCCGACGATGAACCCGGCGATGTCGTAGTCACCAAGCGCGTACACGCCGGGCATCTCCGCGGTCTCGCCGCCGACCAGTGCTGTGCCGGTGTCGCGGCAGGCGGCGGCGACGCCGTCGACCAGCTCGGCGAGCTGCTCGGGGACGAGTTTGCCGGTGGCGTAGTAGTCGAGGAAGAAGAGCGGTTGCGCGCCGCAGCAGAGGATGTCGTTGATGCAGTGGTTGACGAGGTCCATACCGATGCCGCGGTGGCGGTTGGTGGCGATGGCGACCTTGACCTTGGTGCCCACCGAGTCGGTGCTGGAGACGAGCACAGGACGGTTCCAGCGGGTGACGTCGAGCTCGAAAAGGCCGCTGAAGGCGCCGATCCCGCCCAGGACCGCGGGGGTGTGAGTGCTGGACACCGCCTTGCGGATGAGGTCGATCGCGCGATTGCCCGCGTCGATGTCGACCCCGGCGTCGGCGTAGCGCAGGTCACCCATTCGGAGGCGAGTCTATCGGGCGGCGGGGTTTGGCCGTGACGCCGTCGCACTCGCGGCGGGCGCGGCGCGTTCGACGCGGCGTGCGTTCGACGGGGGGCGAGGTTCGCGGCATTGCGCTACAGACGGCGGACAGTGATAGGTCTGCCGTGCGGTTCCTGGACAGTCACCGTGCCATCGGCGCCGAGGCTGAGGTCCCACCCTCGTTCGTGAACCATGCGGTGATGCCGCCGGCAGAGCAGGACCAGGTTGGACACCTCTGTCGCGCCGAAGTTGGCCCAGTGCTTGACGTGGTGACCATCCGTCCACTCCGGCGGGCGGTCACACCCAGGGAAGCGGCACCCGTCGTCCCGTCGAGCCAGTGCTGTCCGCATTGGCGCCGGGATGGAGCGGCTGGCGCGACCGACAGAGAGGGCACTGCCGTCGCTGTCGGTGGTGACGAGCGTGCCGACAGAATCGCAGGCGATCCGTCGCGCTGTTTGTGCGTGGATCGGGCCGACGCCGCGCAGTTCGGCGGGGAGAGAACCCTCATCCCCTCGAAGGCTCTCGAGCGATGCCGTGAGAGTGAGATGGGGACGCTGACCGTGGGTCGTCGGGAGTCCGCCGTTCTTCAGCTGGCGTGACGCGAGGTCCACCAGGGCGTCGGCACGACGTTGGGAGCCGGTGCGGTCATCATCGGGACCGGCCGGTGCGCTGAGAGCGTCTGAGGGCGGTCTTGATGATGGCGCCGCCTTCAGCGTCCAGCTCGCCGCGCAGCGCGAACATGCCACCGAATGTCTGGTCACAAGCGAACCAGCGACGATCGTGATCCCGATTGGCCTTGTCGAGCGCGCCGTCGGCGTCGAGACGGTAGCGGGTGAACTCCGTCAGGGACCACATCCGCGCCGAGTCGAGCTTCTCCGCGGCGGTGACGAGTGTCTCCTCAACTGTGCGCGTCGCCTCGACGCCGACATTCTCCGCGAGGCGCGCGATGAGGGATACGTTGGTGTACGGGGGAGCGCCCTGCACGAAAGCTCTCCATGGCCTGCGGGAGCTCGTGGAGCGCACGAGCCATGCGGACGCGGTCGGTGGCGGCAGTTCCGCTCATGCCGCATGTGCTGCGCAGCCAGGACGCCGTGCTCACCGCGCCTTCTGCGATGGCTCCCTTGTTGTGGTCGAAGCCGTAGACGCGGCGGATGAATTCGGCCTCGAGGCGATCGATCTGACGACGGATGGCGACGAGGTCGTCGCCGATGGCGTGCTCGGAGAGGTTGTCGATCGTCTCCGCCGCAAGATCGTTGACTGCTTGCGTGAGCCCGGCGGTCGCGCTCTCGATGGTCGCCAACATGCGTCCAATGGTATGCGAACAGCCGTTCGGTTTCAAGTGCTGTCACGCGGCAAATCCCTGTTGCTATATGCGCATTGTCCGCGTCCTGTCCGCTTGATGGTGGTACTTCGCGCTGCGCCCGCCACGCGCGGCGTGCGCGAGCGTACGGGCGTAGCGCGCACGTATGGCGGCGCACGCGCGAGCGAGGAACACTGCGGATGTACTGCTAGCCCCCGAAAAGATCGAGGCCGCGCCCTGCGGCGCCAGTTGGGGATGGCGTCCGGGCGCGGCCTCCGCGGTATTGTCGGATTGTCAGGCGGCCTCGCGTCCCTCGCGGTCAGACGCTGCTTCGCGTGTGCGCCTGGCATGTCCCTCAAATCGTGCGACGGCCGCATGCTCCATCTCGGCGGCGCGATGGAGCAGGTGCGGGATGAGCACCGAGGGCACCGCGACGATCGCGGCGACGACTGCGATGAGGGCGATGTTGATGATCAGCCATCCAGTTGTCATGGCGACTCTCCTGTGCCGGTTGACATCGAACCCGTCTGTTCAGTTCGACTTCACAGCAGCATGCAGCCGCCGCCTCAGACCAACCTCCGACCTTCCTTGGGAGTAGCTGAGAAACGCGAGGTTCGCTCAGGGTGGCGTGGTGACCGTGTAGTACGCGTCGCTGAACAGTTGCACGTACCGCTTCGCCGCCGCACACGCCAGGCCGCTCAAGGTGTCAAGCACGGAGCTACTTCCAGAGCCTTCGCCACACGCCGGCGCGGCCCAGGGCGCGTCCGATCAGTCTGTTCTTGGCGCGACGCGTGATCCGCCGCGGGTTGCCGCTGCTGACGGCTTCGATGTCGCGGGACGCGCGAGCGGCTCGGTAAAGGAAGCGGGAGAGGTTCATGAACGGGTGCCTCCTGGCAAAGCAATCCTGACAGGCAGCGCCCGTGACGTGACCGGGAGGCCATGACACAACGAGAGGCCGCGCCCGCGACGCTCCGGCGTCAGCGGGCTACAGCCTCCGGAGGAAGGGAGGGGGCAGTGTTGTCAGGCAGCCACGCGCAGCTGACCATCCCTGGCCCAGCGGCCGCGCACGGCAGCCCGCTGCTCCGGGGTCACACGAAGAGACGGGCGTGTGCTCGCGGCTGAGCCGCAGCGGGATGACGACGGCGGGGATGGCGACGACGGCGGCGACAGCGGCGATGAGGGCCACGTTGACGACGAGCCAGGTGGTGGTCACGGCGTTCTCCTTGTCTCTTGTGGACCCGTGGTGTCCGGATCGATTGACATGAGGATGCAGCCGCCGCCTGCGCGCGCCATCCGAGAACGCTGGGAGGTTCCCAAGAGCGCGGGCACGGCAAGTGTCGCTTGACGCAAGGGCCAATGTGCGCCCATGCTTACCGTAAGTGCTCGCTAACGCAGACCCTTTGACCGCCCTTGGCGACCCGACCCGCCGGGCCATCTTCGAGCGCCTCGCGCAGGGACCGCTGGCGGTCGGTGCCATCGCGCGCGACCTGCCGGTGAGCCGGCCCGCCGTGTCGCAGCACCTCCGGGTACTCAAGCACGCTGGGTTGGTGCGTGACCGGCCGGTCGCCAACCGGCGCGTGTACAGCCTCGATCCACACGGGGTGGCCGAGCTACGCGCGTACTTCGAACCGTTCTGGAACCAGGCGCTGGACGCATTCAAGAAAGCGGCAGAGACCATGGAGGAGGAGAGACCATGACCACACAGGCAGCCGATACGACCGTCCGCACAGCAGTGACGGTGAACACACCCATCGAGCGCGCTTTCGACGTCTTCACACAGAAGATGGGCACATGGTGGCCGGAGACGCACCACATCATCGAGGGCGAGCTCGCCGAGATGGTGTTCGAGCCCCGCGTCGGCGGCAGCATCTACGACCGCACCACCGACGGCAACGAGACGCGCTGGGCCCGGGTCCTCGCCTACGACCCGCCGAACCGGCTCGTGTTCAGCTGGGACATCAGCAGCCAGTGGCAGATCGAGACCGACCCCGACAAGACGAGCCAGGTCGAGGTGACGTTCACCGCCGACGGTCCCGATCGCACCCACGTCGTGCTCGAGCACAGCAAGCTCGATGCCCACGGCGAAGGCTGGGAGCAGCATCGCGACATGGTCGGCGCGCAGGACGGGTGGCAGCTCTCGCTGGACGCCTTCGCGAAGGCGGCGGCAGCACAGCGGTAACGGTTCGGGCAGGCCTTCGTGCGCCCGCGCGCACGCGCTCGCGCCCACGCGGGCGCGCGCTCGCGCCCACGCGCGCACGCGCCCACGCGTACGCGCGAGTGCCCGCGCACCCGCACCCGCACGCGCGCGAAAGAGCCCGCCTCCGCGTTGGAGGCGGGCCCGATCGCGTCTGCTCCTTGCGGTCGCGGTTACGCCGCCTCGAGCACCCGCGCCGGCCTGGGGGTACGCCGGCCCACCGCCGACGGCCGTACGCGCAGCACGCGCGCCAGCGGCGCAGGCAACCACCAGTTCCAGCGACCGAACAGCGCGACCATCGCGGGCACCATCAGCGCGCGCACGATGACCGCGTCGACAAGGATGCCGGCGCCGAGTCCGGTGGCGAGGATCTTGATGTCCGTCTCGGGTCCGCTCGACATCGATAGGAATGTGAGCATGAGGATCAGAGCTGCGCTGGTCACCAGCCGGCCGGTGCGACCGATGCCCTCGACGACCGCCTCACGCGCAGAGCCGGTGCGGTCGTACGCCTCGCGGATGCGGGCGATGATGAACACCTCGTAGTCCATCGAGAGACCAAAGAGGAAGGCGAACACCATCAGCGGCACCCACATGGTGATCGCTCCCGAGCCGGGATGCCCCAGATGGCGTCGCTGCCATGACCCTGCTGCCACACGAACGTGAGCACGCCGTACGCCGCGGCCAATGACACCAGGTTGAAGACGACCGCCTTGAGCGCCAGCAGCACCGAGCGAAACGCACGGGCGAGGAGTAGGAAGGTACCGATGGCGATGAGCGTCAGCATCAGCGGGAAGTTGCCGTAGACGGCGTTGTTGAAGTCGATCATCTCGGCGCCGTCACCGCCGACCCCCACAACCGTCGGGTTGCCGGCGATCGCCGTGCGCACGTTGCGGACGGTGTCCTGACCGGCGCCGAGGCTGCTCTCGGCCACAGGGATGACGGTGATGAGAGCGCTGGACGCGCGACGTAGCAGTCCGAAGCCACCACGGCGGCGTCGACACCGGCAACGTGAGCGACGGTCGGCTGCGCGCCGGTGGAACCGGTGGTGAGCACCTCCATCGGCGTGAGAACGCCGCTGGGCACTCCGCCGTTGGTCAGCGTGGTCAGTGCGTCGCGCGCCGGACCGCTGGTGGACAGCGACGTGCTGGCCGGTTCGCCGAGCTGCAGCGACAGCGCGGGGAAGGCGAGGAGCCCGAGGATGGCGGCGCCGGCAAATGCGGCCACCCAGCGGCGGCGGTACACCGAGCGCGCCCACGCGGACCAGACGCGGCTGGCGCTGCGCTCGGTGCGCAGGCGCGGCCAGTCGAGCCGCGGGCCGACGGTGGCGAGCAGCACGGGCAGCAGCGTCATCGCGACCGCGACGGAGACCAGCGGCACCAGGACGCCACCGAAGCCAACGCTCTGCAGCATCGGCACGGGGATGACGATCAGCGCCAGAAGCCCGACGGCGACGGTCAGGCCGGAGAAGATCACCGCCCGTCCGGCGTGCGCCATGGCGGCTTCGACCGCGGCGCCGTTGTCCAGGCCGTTGGCGCGTTCCTCACGCCAGCGGCTGACGACCAGCAGCGAGTAGTCGATCGCCACACCGAGCCCGATGAGACCGATGAGGAACTCGACGATCATGCTCACCGGCGTGATGGCGGTAAGTCCGAGGACGAGCAGGAAGGTTGACAGCACCGACGTCGCGCCCATGACCAGCGGCAGGAAGGCGAGGAAACTGGCGAACACGAAGGCGAGGATGACCAACGCGCCGAGGCCGCCGACCATCGCCTCGACGAGGACGCTGGTGCCCGCGCTCTGCGCCGCCGGCGGCGTGCTCAACAGGTTGATGCTGGTGAAGCCGGCGTGCCAACCGCCGGGAGTCGCCGCCTGGACGGCGCGGATCACGTTCGGCTCGATGCCGCCGGAGCCGTCGTAGTTGGCGGGCGGAAGGAAGGCGAGCGCAAACGTCGAGCGTCCGTCGCTGGTGATGAACGCGGCGTCATGCGTGTTGGCGTAGTCGACGACGCGCACCGTTGAGTTGATGCGCGCGGCATCGAAGATCTGCGCGGTGGACGCCGCAACGGCTGCGTCGGTGATGTGCTGCCGCGCGGGTGCGGTGAGCACCGGGACGAGCGGCGTCTGACCGCCGCCACTGCCGTACAGCGAGACGATGCGCGAGTCGACGACCGCGGCCTGGCCGGGCATCGAGAAGCTGTTGGACATGCGCGAGGTGGTGAGCCCCGCGGTCATCGCGCCGGCGACGGCGGCGGCCACCCAGAACAGAACGACGAGACGCTTGTGGCGGAGCGCCAACCGGGTGATGCGGGACATCGGGTCCTACCTCCTCGTGGTGGGGCCGCTCACTGCGACCGACGCTGGTCAGTCTCGGCCGCGCTGATCGCGGCGTCGTCCGCCCAGCGCAGGCAATTCCGTACTGCGCTCGGTGCCCGTCCGGTGGCTCACGTACTCCCAGGGGAGTAGTCAGCGGCCTTCCCCGGAGGGACGCCAGCGGCCTCGCGGAGCCGTACGCTGGTCCGATGATCGCCGAATACCTGCTGCGCAACCGCCGCCCGCGAGCCGCGGTCTGGGTCGCGGACATCATCGTGGCGCTGGCGATGACCGCGGTCACGCTGGCCGGCTCGATCGGCGAGGCGGTCTCGCGGGTCAACGATATCGGCGAGATCGTTGCCTCAGGTGGCCACCCGGTCGTCCCGCAACGCCAGCTGGGCGGTGTTCCTTCTCCCCGCGGCAGCCGCGCTCAGCCTGGCATGGCGGCGCCACTACCCCGTGCAGGTGCTCGGCGGTCTCGCTGGCCTGCGTGGTGGCTGTTTCGATGCTCCGCTACGAGAACGGAACGGCGCTGCTCGACGTGCTCATCGCGCTGTACACGGTCGGCGTCGATGGGCTCGCTCCGGCACGCAATCGTCGCCGGGGTGGTGACCCTGATCGCGCTGCTGGTGGCGTCGGGCCGCCGTTCAACCCCTTCAGCCCGTTCGGCGGTGGCTTCATTCTCATTCCCGGGCTGGTGGCTGTCGCGACAGTGCTTGGTATCGCGTTGGGAAGCCGGCGCGCGTACCTGCGCGCAGTCGAGGATCGCGCCTGCAGGCGGAACGCACGCGTGAGGAGGAGGCGGCGCGACGGGTCGACGCGGAGCGGCTGCGCATCGCGCGCGAGCTGCATGACGCGGTGGCGCACACGCTGTCGATGATCAACGTGCAGGCGGGTGCGGCTGCGCATGTCGCCGCCGACCAGCCGGACCGCGCTGTCGAGGCTCTCAACGCGATCCGCGTCGCCAGCAAAGAGGGACTGCGCGAGATGCGCTCGATCCTCAACGTGCTGCGGCAGGCGGATGAGGCAGACCAGCCGACACAGCCTGCGCCGGGGCTGGCGATGCTCGACACGCTGGTGGGCACGGCCAACAGCGCCGGTCTGCCCACGACCGTACGGGTCGACGGAACGCCACGGCGGTTGCCATCGACCGTGGACCTGGCGGCGTACCGGATCATCCAGGAGTCATTGACCAACGCCGTGCGGCACGCGGGCCCGGCGAACGCGACCGTAGCGCTGGCGTGGAGCCGACGGGTGGTTGCGCGTGAACGTCCGGACACCGGTCGCGGCGCTTCCTCCAACGGCGAAGCGACGGAAGTCGGCGGTGGACACGGGCTGGTCGGCATGCGCGAGCGCGCCGCGGCGGTGGGCGGCATCGCTCGAGGCCGGCTCGCGCCAGGCGGTGGATTCGCGGTGCGTGCGCAACTGCCGACCCGGAC
Source organism: Candidatus Dormiibacterota bacterium (assembly GCA_963717185.1). Taxonomy (GTDB): domain Bacteria; phylum Chloroflexota; class Dormibacteria; order Aeolococcales; family Aeolococcaceae; genus Aeolococcus. The sequence goes on from CAVQVY010000029.1 coordinate 82,964, forward strand.
GGGGGCGTGATCCGCGTCCTGCTCGCGGACGACCAGGCGCTGGTGCGCGCGGGCTTCCGGATGCTGCTCGACTCCGCCGACGACATCGAGGTGGTCGGCGAGGCCGGCGATGGCGAGCAGGCGGTGACGCTGATGCGGACCGGACCCGACGTCGTGCTGATGGACATCCGCATGCCGGGCGTCGACGGGCTGGAGGCGACGCGGCGCATCGCCGCTGATCGCCGGACCTGGCCGGCGGCGCGTGCTGGTGCTGACCACCTTCGAGCTGGACGAATACGTCTACGAGGCGCTGCGCGCCGGTGCGAGCGGGTTCCTGGTCAAGGACACCGAGCCTGCGGAGCTCTTCAAGGCTGTGCGCATCATCGCCGGCGGCGACGCGTTGCTCTCGCCCAGCATCACCCGGCGGCTGATCGCCGACATCGCCGCACGCTCACCGCCGCTGAGCGCGCCGCCCGTGGAGCTGGCCGAGCTCACCGACCGCGAGCGTGAGGTGATGACACTGGTCGCGGCCGGGCTCACCAACGACGAGATCGGCGCGCGGTTGTTCCTCAGCCCGCTGACCGCCAAGACGCATGTGAGCCGGACGATGTCGAAGCTCGGCGCTCGCGACCGTGCGCAGCTGGTGGTGCTGGCGTACGAGAGCGGACTGGTGACGCCGGGCGCGTCTCGCTAGGACGGCCGGCGCTGCCGCTCAGTTGGTGTGCGCCTGTCCCTCGTGGACCAGCTTGTCGGTGACCCATTCGTCGTCCTGGACATCGACCTGGATCGTGTTGCCGCAATTCGGGCAGGTCGCCTCGAAGGCCTGCTTGCCGCCGAGCGGACCGACGGGCCATTCGAGCTGGTCCTGGATGGCGCTGCTGCCGCAGTGGCCACAGGTGTGGAGGTGGGTGACGTCGACGGGTTGGGTGTCGTGTTCTTCAGCCATGCAGCGAGTCTATTTCGTGTGTACCAGATGGCGACTCGTGCCGACGTTCAGCGAGCAGCCTCGGCGCGGCGGCGCAGCAGGTGGGCGCGCTCGACATCGTTGCCGGCCAAGTCCAGCGCCCGGTCGTATGCAGCGACAGCTTCACAGGATTTTCCAAGGCGAAGCAACAGCTCCGCTCGCGTGCTATGCAGCAGGTAATAGGAGTCGAGCGCCTCGGCGACGTCGTCGGCCAGCGCGAGGCCAGCCTGCGGCGAACCCGCTTCGGCGATGGCGACCGCGTGGTTGAGCGCCGCGATCGGCGAGGGCGCGAGCTCGCGCAGCGTGGCGTACAGCGCGGAGATCTGTGCCCAGTCCGTCGCCTCGGTCGACACCGCCTCGCAGTGAACAGCGGCGATGGCAGCCTCCACCTGGTACCGACCGGGGCGGCCGTGCTCGAGCGCAGCTTCCAGCACCGCGCCGCCCTCATCGATCATGGCGCGGTCCCATCGCGAGCGATCCTGGTCTGCCAGGAGGCGGAGCTCGCCGCCGTCGCCCTGACGTTGCGAACGACGGCTGTGGGTCAGCAACATCAGCGCCAGCAGGCCGGCCACCTCTGGCTCCTCGGGCATGAGCGCGGCAAGCAGCCGGGCCAGGCGGATCGACCTCGTCGCAGAGGGAGCGGCGCACCACGTCGTCACCGCTGCTCGCCAGGTATCCCTCGTTGAAGACCAGGTACATCACCGCGAGCACCGACGGCAACCGCTCGGCGAGCAGCGGCTGCGGCGGCACGCGGATGGGGATGCGCGCCGCGCGGATCTTGTGCTTGGCGCGCACCAGCCGCTGCGCCATCGTGGACTCCTGCACCAGGAAGGCACGCGCGATCTCCGGCGTGGTCAGACCGCCGATGAGCCGCAGCGTCAGCGCCACGCGCGCCTCCATCGCCAGCGCCGGATGGCAGCACGTGAACAGCAGCGCGAGCCGGTCGTCGGGGATGGGCGTGCCGTCGAACGGCGATGTCGGGTCGACGTCGTCGTCGATGTTCAGACCGCAGCGCTGCTTCGCGAGCGGTGGCCTGGGTGCGCTCGCGACGTAGGCGGTCGAGCGCCTTGTTGCGCGCGGTGGTCATCAGCCACGCGCCGGGACGGTCCGGCGTGCCGTCGCGCGGCCACCGCTCAACCGCGGCGGCGAGCGCCTCCTGCACGGCGTCCTCGGCGAGGTCGATGTCGCCGAGCAGACGCGTCAGCGTGGCGACGATCCGCGCCGCCTCGCCGCGAAAGACGCCGATGAGCGCCTCCTCGGCGGCGATCGCAGGTGCGCTGGGAGGCTCAGTGCTCGACAAGCGGGCGGATCTCCAGCGTCGCGCCGTCGCACGAGCGGCACATCGCGACCGATCTCGATCGCCTCGTCGAGGTCGGTGGCAGTCGATGAGGTAGTAGCCGCCGAGGTGCTCCTTGGTCTCGGCGTGCGGCCCGTCGGTGACGATGGTGTCGGGGCCCTGGCGGCGCAGCGTCGTGGCGGTGGAGACGTCGGCGAGCTCGGCGCCGTCGACGAGCTTGCCGCGCTCGGCCGGTCGCCTCGGCGAACGCCGCGTGGCGGGGGAGCATGTCGGCCGGCCGTTCCTGCGTGTCGGCAGGGGAGCGGATCAGCAGGATGTACTTCACGGTCGTGACCTCGAGAGTGAGTGGTGTGCACGCCACATCGTAGGGCGCGGCGAGAACCGCAGGCGATGGCACGACACGAGGCGAGCGGTCCCGGCGACGGTGCGCGGGACCGCCCTGTCGGCCTCGCTACATCGCCATGACGGGCCGGACCTCGATCGCGCCCTTGGCCGCGGCGGGGATCTTCGCCGCCCAGGCGGCCGCGTCGGCGTCGTCCTTGCAGTCGAGCGCGTAGTAGCCGACGAGCTGCTCCGGGCCGCTGGCGAAGCCGCCCCGGCTCGTCTCGGTCCTGCCGTCGCGCACGCGCACCACCTGGCCTGCGTCGCCGGGCACCAGCGGGTCGCCGGACTTGAACGCGTTGGCCTTCATGAGCTCCTCCTGGAGCGCGCCGTACGCGGCGTTCTGCGTCGTCGAACCCGGGGGTCCCGGGCTGCTCGCCCTTGCTCACGTCCTGCCAGAGCAGGAATACGTAGTTCGACATCGGTGATCCTCCGTGTTGTCATCGGAGCGCCCGGGTTGGCCGCCCTCTGTCATTGACGACGCAGCGATCGCCTGAAATCGACACGAAGCACCAGGGAGACGACCAATCCGCCGGAGCCGTTCTCCAGCTTCGGCGAACTTCCTGGTCATCCTCAACCACGCCTCGTAGCGCGATCAGATCGCGCGCAGAAGAGGCCGGCCGGCGTGGGCGGGGACGTCGGCCCGCTCGGCGGAGCGGAGGGTGATGACGCGCTCGATGGCGTCGCGCAGCAGGTCATCCACCGGCACGCCGACGCGGTCGGCCCCGTCGCGTGCAAAGCGGACCAGCTCCGGGTTGGACCTGGCGAAGCGGAGGGAGGCGATCGATGACCACCCCGGAGACTGTGTCCATGCCGCGATGCTGCGGGTGGCCGGCGACAGCTGGCTGTCGCGGTGGGATGTCGCGCGAAAAAGGGTGTGCCATACCAGCCATACCGCCAACTGGTATGGTGTCCAGTATGGCGCGAGAGAAGGTAACCATCACCCTGAGCCGCGACAAGGCGGAGGCAGCGCGATCGCTCACGGGCTCCACGTCGACGTCCGAGGTCATCGACCTCGCGCTCGATCAACTCATCCGCGCGGAGCGAACGCGGCAGGACGTCGCCGCGTACCGGCGCACGCCGCCGACGGACGCCGAACTGGCACTCGCTGACGTGCTTGACAGCGACCAGGAGGACGACACGGACTGGGAGGCTCTGTACGCAGACGACCTCGCGTGAGTGACCCGGCACCGCGGCGCGGCGAGGTGTGGCTCGCGCGTCTGGACAAGGTGCGACCGGTGATCGTCCTAACTCGTGATCCGCTCGGCAGCCTGCTCCGTGCCGTGATCGCAGCTCCGGTCACGTCAACGATTCGCGGTCTGTCCACGGAGGTGCCGTTGAGCGCGGCGGACGGGCTGCGCGCCGACTGCGTTGCCAATCTCGACAATGTGCAGCTAGTCCGGCGATCTCGTCTGGTGCGCCGGGTTGGACGTGCGAGCGGCCGAACCATGAGCTCAATCTGCGACGCGCTGTCGATCGCGGTGGGTTGTGACCGCTGAGGTAGGATGCCGCGTCGAGAAGGGATCCGGCGTACCAAGCGGAGATGACAATGACTGTGACTGCGCGTCGTGCCGCCTCTGGCCGCGGCCGGCCTGGTCCTGGGCATGGTTGCCGCGGCGATGTCCCTGAGCCCGCTGCGCTCGTACGCAGCCACGTCGCTGGCGGTCACCACCGCAAGTGACCTCACAACGGCCAACCCCACCTGCAGCAACCCCTGCAGCCTGCGCCAGGCCATCACCTACGCCAACGCCGGCGCCGGCGACTTCATCATCAACATCGACGTCGCCGGCCCGCTCAACCTCAGCAATGGGTCCCTGAATATCACCGGCACCAAGTCCAGCGTGACCATCAACGGTGAGCTCGATGGCAGCAGTGTCATCCACCAGGATGGCACCGACCGCGTGCTTCTCATCGAGACTCCCGGGATCAGCGCCACGCTGAACGACCTGACCCTGACCGGCGGCCATGCGATGGCGTCCATAAACTCCGGGGAGACGGCTACGGCGGCGCCATCGACGTCAACAGCGGTGCGACCGTGACACTCAACAACAACTCGTTGGTGGCCAACACCGCGGACAATGGCGGAGGCGCCATCGACAACAACACCACGTCGGCGTTGACCCTGCTGGGGACGACGATAAGCGGCAACACGTCCGGCAAGGAAGGCGGGGGCATCGACGACAACACCGTCGCGAAGCTGACCGCGATCAACAGCACGATCGCCGGCAACACGGCGTCCGCACTCGGCGGGGGCGCCATCTTTGCGATCAGCGCCGCCACGATGACGCTCGTCAATGACACCATCACTGCCGACACCAGTTCCTCGGGGTTCGCGGCCGTGCAGGCGACCAGTGTTGGCGCATCGACGAGCATCACCAACACGATCGTGTCCGGGAACACCCCCAACAACTGCGCCGGCACCATCACAGACGGCGGCAACAACCTCGAGCAGGGCACGTCGTGCGGCTTCGCCACGAACGCCCAGCACGGCGACCCGTTGCTGGGATCCCTGCAGAAGAACGGCGGCCTGACGCAGACCTTTGCGCTCGACCCGGGCAGCCCGGCCATCTTCGGCGCCTCGGACAGCGTCTGCGCGGCCGCGAGCAGCGGGACCACGCCCGGCGCCGGTGGGATCGACCAGCGCGGCGCACATCGTCCGCAGGGCACGCACTGCGACATCGGCGCCTTCGAGGTGGTGGCCACGACGACGGCGCTCACCGCCCCATCGACCGCCGTAGCCGGCACCGCAACCACGCTCAGCGCGAAGGTCACTGCCGCTCAGCTGATCCCGGGCCCGGCGTCGGGGACGGTGTCGTTCTACGAGGGAACGACGCTGCTCGGAACGGCAACCCTCGCCGCCAACGCGACCGCGACGCTGACGACGTCGAACCTGACGGCTGGTTCGCAGAGCATCACCGCCCGCTAAAACCAGACTCCGTTGTTCCTGGCCAGCGCTCGGCCGCGGCGACGCTGGCGGTGGCCACGTCGGTTCCCGCGGTGGGCGCGGACGTGCCGTGGGTGCCGGCGGGCGCGTTGGTTGTCGTCGGTCTCCTTCTGATCGGCGTGACGGAGGGCCGGCGCCGCCGCTGAGGTCCGTTCGCCGCGCGTCAGCCGCCGCGGCGTAGGCGGCATTCGGGCCGCCGACCGCCCTGTATGCTCGCCGCGTGCGCGACCTGGCCGCGGTGATCCGGGTCATCGCGGGCAGCGGAACGCTGTTGCGCGTCGCCGGCGCTTACACGCTGTTCGTCGTCACCGAATACGCGGTGTGGATCGCGATGCTCGTGTACGCGTACCAGCAGGGCGGCGCGACCGCGGCGGGATTGATCGTGGTGGCGCAGACGGTGCCACCGAGCCTGCTGGCGCCGTTCATCGCGACGATCGCCGATCGGCGGTCACCGCGACGCTGCTGATCGGCGGATACCTGGTGCAGGCGATCGCCATGGGCGTGACGGCCGCGGCCCTGCTGAGCGGACAGAGCGCGTTTGTGGCGTACGCGGCCGCGGTGGTGGCGTCGACCGCGGTCGCCGCGACACGTCCGGCGCAGGCGGTGTTGCTCCCGGCGCTCGTCCACCACGCCGAGCAGCTCACCGCGATGAATGTCGTCACAGGCTGGACCGAGAGCGTGGCGATCGCGGTCGCCGGAGGATGGCGGCGCCCTGCTCGGGGTCGGCGGTGCCGGTGCGGTGTTCGCGGTGTGCTCAGGGACTGGATTCGTCTGTGCCGCGCTGGTGGCGCGCGTGCGCGCGGCGCCGCTGGCAGTCGACGATGCGGACGAGCCGTCCACCACCGCGTTCGGCGACGTGATCGCCGGGCTTCGACTGCTTGTCGCGCAGAGTCATCCGCGTCTGCTGGTCACGATCATCTCGCTCAGCTGGGTGGTGCTCGGCGCGCTCGACGTCCTGTTCGTCGTGCTGGCACTCACCGTCCTGCACCAGGGCCCCGCCATGGCGGGATACCTCAACCTGGCGTTCGGTGCGGGCGGCGTCGTCGCCGGCGGCATCACGGCGCTGCTCGTCGGGCGGCGACTCGCGATGCCGATCCTGATGGCCAGCCTAGTGGTGAGCGCCGGGATCGCGCTCACCACCTTCTCCGGGCGCGTCCTGGTCACGGCCGTCCTGCTCGCCGTGGCCGGTATGGGTGCTGCAGTGCTCGAGGTGGCCACGCGCACGCTCCTGCAGCGCGCCGTCCCGGCCCAGCTGCTCGGCCGGATCTTCGGCGTGGTGGAGGGGGTGACCATGGCCGGCCTGGCAGTGGGATCGCTGATCACCACTCTGCTGATTCACCTGGGCGGCCCAACCGCGGCGCTGGTGGGGATCGGCGCCGTGCTCCCGCTCGGCCTCCTCGTGTGTGGGCGGTCGCTGTTCTCGCTCGACGCGCACGCCACCGTGCCGA
>CAVQVY010000030.1:0-3424 GCA_963717185.1 Candidatus Dormiibacterota bacterium
TCGGCTTCGAACGGCGATGGCCCAGATGGTCGCCGCCCGGTTTGAGGGAGCTGGAGTCACGGATGCGTAGCGCAGTCGCTGTCACGCGCGGGGGGGTCTGGGGCCTCAGATACGGTTCCCAAGGTGACCGAGCACGCGAGCACGTCTGCTCCCGTCAAGCGAGATAGCTTCGAGCCTCAACCCCCCTGTTGAGGAGCCCGTTGTTCTGGTGCTTCGCTGTCGTCGCCGTCGAGGCGATCGTGATCCTGGCCGGCCTTGGCATGGGGAGCGCGCCGATCAGCGGCGGTGACGGACCGGTATTCGATCGACTCGCACGCAACCTCATATTCCACGGGGCGTTCTCGGCTTCGTCCTCGCCTCCGCTGCTGGCCAACGTCACACGAACTCCCGGTTACCCGCTCGTCCTCGCGATCATCGACTACGTCGGCTTTCACCCGGTGTTGATGGTGCGCATCGCCCAATTCGCGATGGTCGCGGTGACGGCCCGCCTGGTGTTTGCCATCGCCCGCGAGGTCGCCGACAAGTTAACGGCGTGGGTATCCGCGCTCCGTGACGGCCACCTATCTGCCGCTGCTGGGACTCGCGTCATATCACCTGAGCGAGGTCACGACATGCCTGCTGACGACGCTCGTCGTGCTTCTGATGATCCGAGCGACCCGCCGAGCGCCGGCATCGCTCGCGTCGGTGGCCGGGCTGGGGCTGTCCATCGCGGCCCTGGCCTATGTGCGCCCGGAGTTCTCACCGCTGGTCGCGATCGTCGCGGTCGTGCTGCTCGTGAAGGGGAAGGGCGGCGTCCGGTCACTTCAGCGCTGGGTCCGCCCGGTCATCGTCGTCGCCGTGTTCGCCGTTGCCGTGACGCCGTGGACGATTCGCAACGCTGATGTCACAGGAAAGCTAATCCCGTTCACCGCCGGATCGGGAGTAACCCTGCTCGCATCCGCGGATCAGTATGCGGGCAGGATCTCGGATGCGTTCACGAGCAGCGATTTCACCAAATATCTGCACCAGGTCTCGGCGATCTACAGCACGGTTCCGGGGCCGCCGGGGCCGAAGAAGGACGTGGCCGCCGATGCCGCCTACCGACGGGCGGCCGACACAATATTCGCCAGCTTATCCGTGACGAAGATCCTTGGGGGTATCCCGCGGCGGCTGGTCTATTTGTGGCAGCCGGCCGACTTCCCCCGGTCGAGCACCAGGCATTCATCCATCTCCTTGGTTGGATTCAGTATCTGATCCTGCTCGTGCTGGTATTGATTGGCGCTGTGGGGAGCCGCGGCACGCTGCTGCGCAATTGGCCGCTGTGGGTGGTGGCGGTCTACCTCTCGCTGCTCCACGTCATCTTCAACGTCGAAGGGCGCTACTCGGTTCCCGCGCGTCCTGCGCTGATGGTGTTTGCGGCGATCGGTGCGATCGCGTGCGGGCGTGCCCTGGCGCCGCACTTGCGCAGCTCCCGTGCGCCGGGCGGGACCACGGCCGCGGCTCGATAGCGCCTCGCCCGACGACCAGGCCGTCTGGTTCTACGCGACGGTGATCTCTTCGGCGAGGTAGACGTCCTGGACCGCGTTGAGGATCTCGACGCCCTCGTCCATCGATCGCTGGAACGCCTTGCGGCCGGTGATTAGCCCCATCCCACCGGCCCGCTTGTTGATCACCGCGGTGCGAACCGCGTCGGCGAGGTCGGTCGCGCCCGCCGAGGCGCCGCCGCTGTTGATCAGGCCGGCGCGCCCCATGTAGCAGTTCGCAACCTGGTATCGGCAGAGGTCGATCGGATTGTCCGTCGTCAGCTTCGAGTAGACGAGCTCGTTGGTCTTGCCGTAGCCCTTGCCGAGGGCCGTGTAGCCGCCGTTATTCTCCGCCAGTTTCTGCTTGATGATGTCGGCTTCGATCGTCACGCCGAGGTGGTTGGCCTGGCCGGTGAGGTCGGCGGAGAGGTGGTAGTCGACGCCGTCGTGGTTGAAGGCGGGGTTGCGCAGGTAGCACCACAGCACCGTGAACATCCCCAGCTGGTGCGCCGCCTCGAACGCGTGGGCGATCTCGACGAGCTGGCGCGTGGACTCCTCGCTGCCGAAGTAGATCGTGGCGCCGACGCCGACCGCGCCGAGATCCCAGGCGCGCTGCACGCTGGAGAAGATCACCTGGTCGAAGCGGTTGGGGTAGGTCAGCAGCTCGTTGTGGTTGAGCTTGACGATGAACGGGATGTGGTGGGCGTAGCGGCGGCTGACGGCGCCGAGCACGCCGAGCGTCGAGGCGACCGCGTTGCAGCCGCCCTCGATCGCCAGCTCGACGATCGCCTCGGGGTCGAAGTAGATCGGGTTGGGCGCGAAGCTTGCCCCGGCGCTGTGCTCGATCCCTTGGTCGACGGGGAGGATGCTCACGTAGCCGGTGCCAGCGAGCCGGCCGTGGCCGAAGACGTGCTGCAGGTTGCGCATCGTGGTGTTGCTGCGGTCGGTCAGGGCGAGGACGCGGTCGACGAAATCGGGTCCTGGGAGATGCAGCGCTGAGCGATCGATGGTCTCGCAGCGGTGGTCAAGCAGCGAGTCGGCGTCCTCGCCGAGCAGCTCGGTGATGCGGTCGACGGTGGAGGCGATGGCCACGGATGCGAGCGTAGCGCCTCCGGACGCAAGATGGCGCCAGGCCCGGCCTCTCGGTGGGGCCGCTAGCTACTTTCCTCGGATAACGGCTGAGAACCAGAACGGCCGCGTTGGTTGTCAACGCGGCCGTTCCGGGCAAATCGTGCTCGTTTCTGGTCGAGCTGGTGGATGGTTTTAGGTGGTCCGGATCGCGAGGGTGTCAAGGTTGTAGCTGGCGATTGCCCCGGCGTTCCGGGCTCGTGTTCCGTGCCCGCCCTTTGAGCCGGGATCGGTCGAGTCCGTATTCGCGTTTGAGGTGGCTGATGCGGCCTTCGGAACCCACGCGGTAGCGCGCCAGGCGGCGCTGGGTGCGCCGCGACCAGGGCTGTTGGCCGCCGGCGATGAACCTACGGTCCGGGGCCAGACCGGTGAGCGCCTGCTCGATCACGCCGCCCGGAAGCCGCCATCGAGTGCGACCTCGCGTGGGTGTAGACCGAGCCGATCCAGCTCGGCGATCGTGGAGGGCGTCACCAACGCCCGGTCGCGCAGCAACACGTCCAACGCCGCGAGATCCGCCGGCAACTCCCGCACCCCCAACCGGCAAAACCTCGTCCCACAACGACTCGACCTGCCCGCCCGACAGCCTCAACATGTGCGTCCGGCCCAACCAGAAAACAGGCCATTTGCAAGGCCAATTCTCTTCATTAAACGAGGCAGACAGACCTCCGACTAAATCCGGGGCAAGTAGCTAAGCTAACGCGAGAGCAGCGCGATGTCGGCGTCGACCATCAGCCGGATCATCGTCTCGAAATCGGTCGTCGGCTCCCAGCCGAGCAGCTCGCTCGCCTTGGCGT
>CAVQVY010000031.1:0-142824 GCA_963717185.1 Candidatus Dormiibacterota bacterium
CGATCGTGGCGCTCTATGTCAAACGCCTCAACGTCTGGGCGATGGTGGCCGGCTGGGCGGCGGGCATGGGCGTCGGCACCTGGGGCGCTGATCCAGGAGAAGTTCATCTCCAGCCTCCACGACTTCGGCTACGGCGGCAAGATCTACATCGGGTTCGTCGCCGTCCTCGTCAACCTGGTCGTCGTGGCCGTCGGCTCACTGCTCGCCGCGGCGATCGGACAGTCGACGGTGGGCAAGCTCAACGAGGCCGACTACCAGGAGCCGAGCCCAGCACAGGCCCAGCGCCAGCCGATCCTCAACCCGCTGAGCCCCCCGCTCACCGGCGGCACCACCACCAGCTGACAGATGGAGGGGACGCGGGGGCAACCGCTGCCCCCGCGTTGTGGTGGCAGAATATGGCCGCGTCAGACGCGAGACGGAGGATCGGTCAGTGGCCGTCATGACCTACGAGGGGGCGCCCTCTGCGCAGCCGAGCGCGGCGCCGCGCCGGGCCATCCAGATCGTCCCGCTCCGTGGGCTCCCCATTGTCGGGGGCGATCCTCGTCGTGCTGGTCGTCTCCATCGCCGCCAACTGGCAGTTGGGCGCTGATGTTCTACCACGTGGCGGGCGGTGGCCTGTGGACCGGGCATCGACCTCTTCGTCGGCTTCGTCATCGGCCCCACCTCGGCCGTTCTCTCCATCCCCGCGCGTGCTGAGTTCGCGTCGAAGTTCATGCCGATGATGGTCCTGATCATGCCGACGCTTGTGGTGATGACACTCGCCGCCGGCTTCCAGGTGGCGGTCAACCTCGGCAACCTCAACCCGGACAGCGTCAACCACGCCTGGCTGGTGAGACGTTCGACGGTGGCCACGCTGCTGGACCGCCACCGTGGCCAGGCTCCACGCGCCGGGTCCGGCAGCCAGCCGCGCGGCCACCTCACGCTGGACCAGGAAGACACCGCGCCTCGGCGGCACGCCATCTCGAAGAGCCGGGTCAGCAGCGGGGTGGTGATGCTGTAGGGGATGTTGCCGGCGGCGAGCCAGCCCTCCCCCAGACCCAGCGCCTCGAGGCTCGACGCGCAGAGCGTCGCCCTCGACCACCTCGACATTGGCGCGCTCGCGCTGGGTGGGCCGGGTGGCTGCCACGCAGCGCTCGTCGAGGTCGACGGCGATCACTCGGCGCGCGCGCGCAGCCAGCTCGCCCGTCAGCGTGCCGATGCCCGGGGCCGATCTCGAGCACCTCGTCGCCGGCCCGGCCGCCAGCGCGGCGACGATGTCGTCGAGCACTGCGCGGTCGACCAGGAAGTTCTGACCGAACCGGTGCCTGGCGACCAGCCCCACCCGGCGGGCGACCGCGTGCAGCGTCGCGGGTCGCAGAGGTCGAGGGCGCGGCAGCGCGACCGGGTCGGCGCATCACGTGTCCCGGGCAGGTCCGAAGAGCCGGCGTGCGGTTGCCGTGGTCTGCTCGCGCACGCTCGCCTCGTCGACACCCCGCAGCTCCGCCACCCCGCCGCCGTCGCGGCGACGTAGCCGGGCAGGTTGGGCGCGTCCACGGTGGGGAACGGGGCGAGGAAGGGCGAGTCGGTCTCGACGACGTAGTCGTGTTCGCCGACGGCGGCGGCAGCCGTTGCATGTGCCTCGCTGCGCGGGAACGTGACGATCCCGGAGAAGGAGATGGCGTAGCCGGCGTCCACGCACTGCTGAGCGAACGCCTCGTCGCCGCTGAAGCAGTGCATGACGCCGCGCACGCCGCGGTGCGCGAGGATCACCTCGAGGACCTCCGCGTGGGCGTCGCGGTCGTGCACGGCGACCGGCTTGGCGTGGGTCTGCGCCAGCTCCATCATGGTGTGCATGGCGCGCTGCTGCTCGTCGAGCGGGGTCTCGTGATAGCCGGGCCGGAAATACAGGTCGAGCCCGATCTCGCCGACCGCGACCGCACGCGGGTGGCCCAGCAGCTCTTCGAGGGCGCGGACCTCGATCGCATCCGGGGCGTGGCGCTGGTGCGGGTGCCATCCCACCGTGAACCACACGTTGTCGTGCGTCTCGGCCAGCAGCCGGTTGCGGTCGAGTCCTCGAGGTCGAGGCCCACGCTGACGATCTGGGTGACCCCGGCCTGCTCGGCGCTCTCCAGCGCTGCGCCGAGCAGGTCGCGCTCATCGAGCACCACGAGGTGGCAGTGGGTGTCGACCAGGGGCCGGGCGGTCGCGGCGTCGCTCATCCGCTGGTCAGCGCGACCTCGCGGTCCAGGCGGGGGAAGAGGATCTCGCCGACCAGGACCGGGGCGCCCTCGGACAGCGCCGGCCAGCGGCGCAGCTCCTCGCTCAGGTCGCCCTCGAGCTGGATGCCCATCTCCTGCGCGACGCGCGCCGTGGCCCGGGGGATCACGGGATGCAGCAGCATGGTCGAGACCCGCACCGCCTCGAGCAGCTCGGCGCACACCGTCTGCAGGCGCGAGTCGCCCTCGCGGTGCAGGGTCCACGGGGCCGTCTCCTCGATGTACTTGTTGGCCCGGCCCACCAGCTGCGCGGCGGCCGCCATCGCCTCGCTGAACTCCAGCGCGTCCATGGCCGCGTCGTACACCGGCACCACGCGGGCGGCGGTGGTGCGCAGCTCGTCGTCGATGGGCGCGCGCCCGGCCATGGCGGGCACGCGGCCGTCGAAGTAGCGCTGCACCATCTTGGTGGTGCGCGACACCAGGTTGCCGTAGTCATTGGCCAGGTCGGCGTTGTAGCGGTCGACGAACTTGGCGATCGAGAAGTCACCGTCGCGGTCGAACGGCACCTCGCTGAGCAGCACCCAGCGCACCGCGTCGCTGCCGAACTGGTCGACCAGCTGCATCGGCTCGACGAAGATCCCGCGGCTCTTGCTCATCTTCTCGCCGGCAAGCGTCACGAAACCGTGGGCGTGGACCCTGCGCGGCAGCGGCAGCCTGCGGCCATGAGGATGGCCGGCCAGATCACCGAGTGGAAGCGGGTGATGTCCTTGCCGACCACGTGGACGTCGGCCGGCCAGAAGCGCGGGAACTCCTCGCCGTCGGGGTAGCCCACGCCGGTCATGTACGCCGGCAGCGCGTCGAGCCACACCCAGATCACCTGGGACTCGTCCCCGGGGACGGGAATCCCCCAGTTCGAGAAGCCGCGCGAGATGCTGATGTCGGTGAGCCCGCCACGGATGACGCTGAGCATCTCGTTGCGGCGCGCCACCGGGACCACGAAACCCGGCTCGCGCTCGTAGAGGTCGAGCAGTGGCTCTGCGAAGGCGCTGAGCCGGAAGAACCAGTTCTGCTCCTCGACCCACTCCACCGGGCGGCCATGGACGGGGCACATCCCGGCGACGATCTCCTTCTCCGTGTAGAACTGCTCGCACGACGGGCAGAACCAGGCGCGATACCAGTCCTTGTAGATGTGCCCGGAGTCGGCGACGGCGCGCCAGAGCGTCTCCGCTGTGCGCCGGTTGGCGTCGCTGCTGGTGCGCACGAAGCTCGTCGGCTCGATGTCGAAGGCACGCATCATCGTCTTGAACGCCTCGACCTGACGGGTGCAGAAGTCGGCCGGCTCCATCCCCGCTGCGCGTGCGGCCCGCTCGACCGACTGGCTGTGCTCGTCGCTGCCGACGGTGAAGCGGACGTCGTCCCCGCGTAGCCGCCGGTGCCGCGCCAGCACGTCGCAGCCGATCTTCTCGTACGCATGACCGAGATGCGGGTCACCGTTGACGTAGTCGATCGCCGCCGTGACATAGAAGGTGTGAGGTGGCCGGGTCACGTCAGCTGGCTCCGATGAGGACGGTGCACTCGCCCCGAGGCGGCTGGGCGGCGAACGTCTCGGCCAGTGCTGCCGCGGTGCCCGTGTGGAAGGTCTCGTGGACTTTAGTCAATTCACGCGCCACCACCACCGGACGCGGCCCGCAGCTGGTGGCGATCAGGGCGAGGGTGCGCGCCAGCCGCAGCGGCGACTCGTAGAACACCACGGTGGAGTCGGCGAGCAGGCCGGCATCGACGGTGCGGCGCAGCTTGCCGGGGCTGCGCGGCAGGAAGCCGAGGAAGCACACGCGGTCACCGCGCAGCCCGCTGCCCGCCAGCGCCGCTGTCAACGCGGATGCGCCGGGCACCGAGACCACCGTCACGCCCGCCTCGCGCGCCGCCCGCACCAGCCCCGCTCCCGGGTCGCTCACCACCGGCGTGCCGGCGTCGGTGCACAGCGCCAGGGTCTCGCCGGCGGCCAGGCGGGCGACCAGCGCGGGCACCCGCCGGGCCTCGTCGTGCGCGGGCAGCGAGAGCAGCGGGCGCGAGATGCCGTGGGCGGTGAGCAGCTGGCGGGTGCGCCGCGTGTCCTCGGCGACCACCGCGTCGCACTCGCGGAGCACGCGCAGGGCTCGCAGGGTGATGTCCTCGAGGTTGCCGATGGGCGTGGCGACGACGTGCAGGAGGCCGATGCCGGCGCCGCTCAAGTACCCCAGTCCCTGGGGTAGCGGAAGTCGCGGTCGATGGTGCGCGCCGACAGCTTGGCGATGATCGGCGGGCGCCGCTTGTACTGGCTGGTCCTGACCCGGTGGCCGACCTGGTCGATGAAGCCGTCGTCGAACCCGAGCGCGCGCAGCTCGGCGCGGGTGCGACGCTCGTCGACCATGTGGTACAGCAGCACGTCGACCGCCTCGTACGCGAAGCCCAGCTCCTGCTCATCGGACTGCCCCTCCCACAGGTCGGCGCTGGGAGCCTTGCTGATCACCTGCTGCGGGAGGTCGACACTCCTCGCCAGCGCGAACACCTGGGTCTTGTAGAGGTCGCCGAGCGGGTTGAGCGCGCTGGCCATGTCGCCGAAGAGCGTGCCGTAGCCGAGCAGGAGCTCGGTCTTGTTGCTGGTCCCGATGACCAGCGCATCGTGGGCCCACGACATGTCGTACAGGATGCTCATGCGCTCCCGCGCCATCTTGTTGCCGCGCCGGGCACGATCCGCGTTGGGGAATCGCTCGAAGTAGGCGTCCACCTGTGGCGAGATGTCGACCACGTTGGGGGTCATCCCCAGCCGGTCGCAGACCAGCCGCGCGTCGGCCTCGGACGCGGTCGACGAGGTGCGGTACGGCATCAGCACCGGCAGCACGTTCTCCGGCCCGAGCGCCGCGCACGCGATGGCAGCGCTCAGCGCCGAGTCCACTCCACCGGACAGCCCGACGACCACGCGTTCGAAGCCGACCTTGCGCACCTCGTTGCGGACGAACCCGACGAGGATGTCGCGGACGACGTCGCTGTCAATCGAGAGCGCGTCGATGTCGGAGACGGTCTGTCTCGGCGTCGTTGATGTCATGTCGTTCATCGCGGAGCAGGGGGTTGGTGATGCGCGCGCGCCGCACCGCTGCGAGGTCGAGCCGGTGCAGCACCAGGCACTCGTCGCTGCCGGCGGGGTCCTCGAGGAGGCGGCCGTCGGGCCCGACCGAGCGCGAGCCGCCCCAGAAGCCGATGCCGTCCTCGAACCCCACCCGGTTGCAGTACAGCAGGTACGACGTGAAGAGCTGCGCGTAGGTTCGGGTCATGGCGTCGTAGCTGCGCGCGGTGCCGAGCGCGTGGCCCCGCACCACCCCCCTGCCGGGGGACGCCGACGGGCAGATGAGGAGTTCCACCCCCTCGCGGGCCAGCAGCCCCGCGGCGGTCGGGTGCCACATGTCCTCGCAGATCAGCATCCCCGCCCGCCACGGCCGCGGGGGCGTGGCCGCGCCGAGCGGTGCCGCGAAGGCCCGGAAGCGGTCGCCCTGGGCCAGGTACCTGGCCTCGTCGAACAGGCCGTACGTGGGCAGGTACACCTTGCGGTGGACGTGGTGGATGCGACCAGCGGACAGGTAGAGGGAGGCGTTGTAGAAGCGCGCGTCCTCACTCTCCAGGACGCAGCCGGCGACCACGTCGACGCCGCGCGCTGCCTCCGCGAGGCGCTGCAGCTCATCCGACTGCTCGCGCAGGGCCACCTCGGGGACGAGGTCCTTGAGGAAGTACCCGGTCAGGGACAGCTCGGGGAAGACGACCAGCGCTGCCCCGGCGGCGGCGGCCTCGTCGATCAGCTCGAGGTGGCGGTCGAGGTTGGCGGCCACCTCCCCGAGGCGGGGTGCGACCTGGGCGAGGGCGACCACCACGTCGGTGTGGTCGGCCTGTGGCCTCACCGTCGTCGGCGCCGGCTCGGGGGTGGGCACCGCCACCGGGTGCGCCGCCGCAGGCGCCTCGGTCATGGTCATGCGGGGTCCTCGTGCATATGGTGATCCTGCTCCGATTGTCGTTGTGGGGCGCTCGTTCGTGTCATGACCGGGACACGCTGGTGGAGGACGAACCCGGCCACCGCCTCCCCCACGTCCGCGACCGGCATGGTCGCCACGGCCGCCGGGGGCAGGGCGGCGAGGAAGCGCTCACCGTACTCGCGGCTGCGCAGCCGCTCGTCACACAGCACCACCACGCCGCGGTCGGATCCGCGCCTGATCAGGCGGCCGAACCCCTGGCGCAGGCGCAGCACCGCCTGGGGGAGCACGTACTGGCCGAAGGGGTCGCTGAGGGCCTCGGTGCGGGCCCTCACCAGGGGGTCGGTGGGCACGGCGAACGGCAGCTTGGCGATGACCACGCAGCGGAGCGCGTCGCCGGGCACGTCGATCCCCTCCCAGAAGCTGCTGGTGCCGAGCAGCACGGTGCGCCGGTTGGCCAGGAAGCTGGCGAGGATCTGCCGCCGGGTGCCGTCCAGGCCCTGGCCGAGCAGGGCGATGCCGCTCGCCTCCAGCCTCTGCCCGAGCAATGCGTGCACCCGCCGCAGCGGGTTGTAGCCGGTGAACAGCGCCAGTGTGCTGCCACCGAGCCGTTCCGCCGCGTCGCCCACCAGCGTGGCCACCGCGCGCTCGTGGTCGGGGTCGTCGTACGGGGGCACGTCGGACGGCAGGACGCACAGCGCCTGGGACAGGAAGTCGTACGGCGAGCCGAGCAGCAGCTCGTCGGCGCCGTCGAGGCCGAGCCGGTCCCTGGTGAACGCGAAGTCGCCGCCCACGGCCAGCGTCGCCGAGGTGGCGATCACGGTGTCCGCCCGCGTGAACACCGTTTCGCGCAGGCTGGCGGCCACGCTGACCGGCGCCTCGTGCAGCTCGCCCTGCTCGGCGCGCACTGCCAGCCAGGCGACGTGGCCCTCCCGAGGGCGGAGCAGGACGCGCTCCACGGCGATCGCCAGCTCGTCGAGGGCGGCGGCGGCGAGCAGGCGCTCCTGTTCCGCCCGCTCCGGCTGTGGGAACAGGTCCGCTTGGACGGAGCCCGCCAGCTCGGGGTCGCGCAGCAGCGCGGCAGCCGCCCGCCAGCGGGTGATGGCGTGTTCCGCAGACCGGAGGAGGATGGCGTGCCCATGGGCCGCGCGCGTCTCCTCTGACAGCCCGACCGTGGCGTTGCCGCTGTGGTCGGCGCCGAGGACCTCGCCGATGCGGCCCTTGACGTCGCCGAAGAGCCGTGTGGTCGCCTCCCTGGCCGCCTCGAGCGCCGTGCCCAGCTCGTCGCCGGCGGGCCCGAGCCGGTCGAGCACCACCGTGACGTCGAAGGCCCGCAGGCTGACGCCGAGCTGCTCCGTCGCGGCCGCCTCGAGGTGGTGGGCCTCGTCGATGACAAGGGCGTCGTGGTCGCCCAGGGCCTGGCCGCCGGCAGCCGCGTCGGCGAGGAGCAGGGCGTGGTTGGTGACCACGATGGACGCGGATTCGGCGACGCGGCGGGCGGCAACCATGAAGCAGCGGTTGTCCTGCCAGTTGGCGCAGGCCGACCCGAGGCAGTCGCCACCGTCGGACTCGACGTGGCGCCAGAGAGCCTCCTCGTGCCCGTTGAGGTGCAGCTCGGCGCGGTCGCCCTGCTCCGTCTGCGCAAGCCAGGCGAGCAGCTTGAGCTTGAACCGGGCCCGGTCGAGGTCGGGGCCGTGGGGCCCGCTGTCGGGGCCCGCCAGGAAGCGCTGCCAGCGGCGCAGGCTGAGCTGGTGGTTGCGGCCCTTGAGAAGAGCGGCCGGGACCGGGGCGCCGACCATGGCCTCGACCATCGGCAGGTCGCGCTCCATCAGCTGCTCCTGGAGGGTGACCGTGCGGGTGGCCACCACCGCTCGCCGCCCGTTGCGACTCTGGAGCGCGAGCGGGAGCAGGTAGGCCAGCGACTTGCCGACCCCGGTGCCGGCCTCGACGATGAGCCGCCGGCGCCGCTCGAGGGCCTGGGCGACGGCGCGGGTCATCTGCAGCTGGGCCTCGCGCAGCTCGTACCCCTCCCCCGCTGTGGCCAGCGCACCTCCGGGGCCGAGCATGGCGGTCGCCGCAGCCACGAGGTCGGGCGGCGGCGGCCCGGTGGCGGGCGGCGGCGGCGGCGCCGAGCGCTGCGCGCCGGCCCAGGCTCGTCGTGCGGGGTCGCCGTCACCGCCGACCACCGTCTCGAAGAACAGCGCCAGCTCGCCGCCCGCCGCGGCGGCGACGCGGCGCATCTGGGTGAGCACCGCGACCGGCAGCGCCTCAGCCGCCTCGCGCAGGCGGGAGAAGAGCAGGTGGGTCGCGGACGCGTCGCTCAGCGCCCGGTGCGGCCTGCGGTGCTCGATGCCGATGGCGGTGCTCAGCAGGGGCAGGCTGTGCGACACCGCCGTGGGCAGGAGGATGCGCGCCAGCTCGAGCGTGTCGAGGACGCGCCTGCCCCCGAACGCGCCCGGGACCAGGCCCGCGCAGAAGGTCAGGTCGAATCCGGCGCCGTGGGCGACCAGCTCGGCGCCCTCGCAGAAGTCGGCGAGCTGTGCGACACCCTCGACGGGCGCGGGTGCGCCCGCCACGTCGGCGTCGGTCAGGCCGCAGAGGCGTTGCACGGCAAGGGGGATCGGCACCCCCGGGTCGACGACCACCTCGAGGTCGGCGAGCCGCCGCATCGAGGCGTCGAAGCGGACCGCGCCGACCTCGAGCACGCGGTCGCTCTTGGGTGAGAGGCCCGTCGTCTCGAGGTCGAATGCGACGAAATCTGTGAGGGTCACTCCCGCCTCAGGCGGCCGGCGTCGAGGCCGGCGCCTCGGGCGGCTGCGCGGCGCAGTACCGCTCCGGGAGCATCGCCGAGACGGCCTCCATGATCGCGGCCGCGACCGCGCGGTTGTCGCGATGTGTGCCCGCGCCGCCGCCGGGCAGCGCCACGGGCGTGCCGAAGCGCACGTGGACGTCGGCGCGGTGGATCCGCCTGCTGCCGGGCGCCAGCGCCTTCTCTGTGCCCCACACCGCGACCGGGATGACCGGGACGCCGCCGTGGCGTGCCAGGAAACCGACCCCGGCCTGCGGTTCGCGCAGCCGGCTGTCGGGCGACCGCGACCCCTCAGGGTAGACGACCACCACGTGCCCATCGTGGAGGAGCTCGAGGCTGTAGCGCAGGGCGGTGCGGTCGGCGCTGCCGCGCACCACCGGGAAGGCGTTGAAGCCACGGAAGATCCAGCTCACGCGGCGGTCTTCGAACGCCTCGCTCTTGGCCATGTAGTGGACGTCGAGGCGCGAGATCAGCGAGCCGGTGAGCGGGGGGTCGATGGTGCCGACGTGGTTGCCGACCAGCAGCGCGCCACCGTGGGCGGGAACGTTGTGCAGTCCCTCAACGTGCACCCGGCCGGCGAGGATGGTGGCGACCAGGACGCGCATGATGCCGCGCAGGAACCAGTACATCACCGGGCTCGGGCGGGGTCGAGGCCGGCCTGGTGGCAGAGCGCGAGAGCGTGGGCGATCATGGTCTGCACGTCCATCGCCGCGGTGTCGATGATGTGCGCGTCGGCGGCCGCGCGCAACGGCGAGTTCTGCCCGATCGGTGTCGGCGCGGTCGCGGTCGCCGACCTCGGCCCGGAGCACGCGGTCGTCGGCGGCCGCTCCGCGCGCGCGCAGCTGCGGCGAGACGGCGCTCCTCGCGCACCGACTCCGGCGCGACCAGGTACAACTTCACCGGCGCGTCAGGGAAGACGACGGTGCCACAGTCGCGCCCCACGGCCACCGCGCCGTCGGCGGCGAGCGCGCGCTGCGGCTCGAGGACGGCGGCGCGCACCGCCGGCGTGCTGGAGATCGCGGCCAGCAGGCCGGCGTGCTTGGATCGCGGAGCATGGCGCTGTCGGAAACGCCGTTCACGACCACGCTGTCACCGTCCGACCTGGGATCGGTGTCGACCTCGACGACGGTGTGCCGCGCCAGCTCGGCGAGCGCGCGCTTGTCGTGGACGTCGATATTGGCGCGCACCGCGGCGACCATGATGCCGCGGTAGAAGAGGCCGGTGTCGATGAGCGGCAGCACCAGCTCGATGGCCAGGGCTCGCCCCAGCGTCGACTTGCCACTTCCTGCGGGGCCGTCGACGGTGACGACGCGTGCCCTGCTCACCGCTGGTGCGTGCGCGCGGCGCTGCGCAGGGCGTCGATGTCGGCCTCGTCGAGCACTCGCGTCTCCCCCTCGCGAAGGTCGCCGAGCGCGACCGGGCCGACGCTGGTGCGACAGAGGTCGACGACCTCGCCGCCCACGGCGGCGAAGAGCGTCGCACCAGGCGCTTGCGTCCCTCGCCCATCACCACCTCGGCGACGGAGGCGCCGATGCGACGCACCTCGAGCGCGCGACCTATGCCGTCGTCGAGCACGACCCCGGCGAGGACCTGCTCGAGCTGCGCATCGGTCAGCGCCGCGGCCGCGGTCACCCGGTAGGTCTTGTGCACACCGTGGCGCGGGTGGGCGACCCGGTGGGCCAGCTCGCCGTCGTTGGTGAGCAGGAGCAGCCCGCGGCTGTCGGCGTCGAGCCGGCCGACGGGGACGAGCCCCGCGATGTCCGGGACGAGGTCACGCACGGTGGGCCGGCGTTGCGGGTCGCTCATGGTGGTGAGCACCCCGGCAGGCTTGTTGAGGGCCAGCGTCACCGTGCCCGGCAGGTCGGCGGCGACGACCGCGCCGTCCACCTCGACGGTGTCCGCGTTGATGTCAACCTTGGCGCCAACTTCGGCGACCGACCCGTTGACCCGCACCCGGCCGGCGGCGATGAGCTGGTCGGCGGCGCGGCGCGAGGCCACCCCGCGCCGCGCCAGGAAGCGGTTGAGCCTCTCGGCCGAGGCGGCCGCCGCGGGGGTCACGGCGTCGCGCCACCGTCGCCGGCGGCGGCCCTGGTGGCGAGCGCTGCCGCCGCCTCCGTGTCGCCAAGCGGAGGCAGGTCATCGATGCGTTCGAGGCCGACGATCTGCAGGAAGCGCAGAGTGGTGCCGAAGAGCCGTGGGCGGCCGGGGGTGTCCTGGCGGTCGACCTCGGCGACCAGGCCGCGCCGCTCGAGGCTCTCGAGCACCGCCTCGCAGTTGACCCCGCGGATGGCCTCGATGCCGGCCCTGGTCAGGGGCTGGCGGTAGGCGACGATCGCCAGGGTCTCGAGCGCTGGGCGGCTCAGCCTGGTCGGGCGCTCGGGCTGGAGGGCGCGCTGGACAGCCCACGCGGTCTCCGGGCGGGTCACCAGCTGGAGCTGGTCGCCGTGGCGCTGCAGCATCAGCCCACGCCCGCGCAGCTGTCCTGCGAGCGACTCGGCGGCGGCGGCGACCGCGGACGGGGTCCGGCCGAGGATGGCGGCGGCCTCCGCCAGGGTCACCGGCCGGTTCAGGGAGAAGCAGACCGCCTCCACCGCCACTGCCAGGTCCTCGGGCTCCGCGTCGGCCACGGCCTCAGGGACGACGGCGCGCCCGAACACGTCGAGGGCCAGCTCGAAGGTCTCCTCGTCGTCGTCCTGGACGTCGGCCTCGATCTCATCCACCGGCGCGCACCGTGATCGGCCCGAACGGCTCCTCCTGGTCGACGACGGCCTCGCCGAGGCGGAGGAGCTCGAGGAGCGCGAGGAAGCAGGCCACCGCCTCGAGCCTGGTGGCGACCGCGGTGAAGAGGTCTTCGAATGCGAGCCGGCCGTCGCGCAGCCGGGCGCGCAGCTCGTCCATCTTCTCGTCGACCGAGAAGGTGATCGCGCCGATCGGGAGCGGCTCGGTCGTCGCTCGAGCCTGGTGAGCACCTCGCGGAAGGCGGCGGCGAGGCGTTCGGGAGGGATGCGCAGCCGCTCGACGGGGATCACCTCCGGAGCGACCAGGCCGAGGAAGCTGCGGGCTCCCTCCTCGGCGGCCTCGGCGAGCAGCGCCTCGGCGGCCGCCTTGAAGAGCCGGTACTCGGTGAGGCGCCGTCCGGCGTCGTCGCCCAGCTCCTCCTCGGCGTCGTCGAGCGCCGCCGCTCTCCGCCGGGTTGAGGCGCGCCGCCTTCAGCGCGACGAGCCGCGCCGCCAGGGAGAGGAAGTCGGCCATCTCGCGGAGGTCGGCCTGGTCGCCGGCGGCGTCGATGCGGGCGCGGAAGCTGCGCCAGTGATCTCGGCGACCGCGATGCCGTCGAGGTCCACCTCGCCGCGCTGGGCACGGACCACCAGCTGTTCGAGGGTGCCGTTGAAGCCCGGGCACATCGACCGGGAACCGGCACTGCGGGGTCGGCCTCGCCCGGCTCGGCAGGCGCGACGAGCCGCCTGCGGCGCGGTTCTCGACCATGTCGCTCCGCATGGTACGGATCGGCGCTC
Organism: Candidatus Dormiibacterota bacterium; assembly: GCA_963717185.1. Lineage (GTDB taxonomy): Bacteria > Chloroflexota > Dormibacteria > Aeolococcales > Aeolococcaceae > Aeolococcus. The sequence goes on from CAVQVY010000031.1 coordinate 12,518, forward strand.
AGCCGATCCATCAGGCCTTCCCGGCCCGGGCTCGCCGGGACGCGCCGCGGCCGCGACGCGATGGTGCTCGACCGCCTCGCCGCGCAGCTCGACCGCGCGGGCGAGGGCGGCGTCGGTGACCCGCCCCGACATCAGCCGGGCGATCTCGGCGAGCCGGTCGTCGCCGTCGGCCGGCTCGACCCGCGCCACCGGGCCGCGCGCGGTGTCCTGCTTGCGGACCACGAGGTGGCCGGCGGCGCGCGAGGCGATCTCGGCGCGGTGGGTGACCGCAATCACCTGGCGGCCGGCGACCGGTGGCGGCGAGCAGGTCGCCGACCCGCGCCGCGGTCTCGCCGCCGATGCCGGTGTCGACCTCGTCGAGGACGAGCAGCGGCGAGCCTGTCTCGGTCACGCACGCGGACAGCGCCAGCACCAGCCTGGAGAGCTCGCCGCCGGACGGCCCCTCGTCCAGCGATGCCGGGGCAGCTCCGCGGTTGGTGGCGAGCCGGAACTGCGACCTCGTCGATCCCGGCCGGCCCACAGTGGACCAGCGCCCCGTCCACGTCGACGCCGTTTGGGTCGGCGCGTCGTTCGATGCACCACGCGGAACCGTGCGTGGGGCAGCTCGAGGAGGTGCAGGGCGGCGTCGACGTCGCGCTCGAGGCGGCGTGCCGCCTGGCGGCGGCGCTCGCGAGAGCGCAGGGCCAGCTCGCCGGCACGGTTCCTGGCGGCGCTCGCCTCGGCCTCTGCCGCGGCCAGCCGCGAGCCGCCGTCCTCACCGGCGGCGAGCAGGTCGCGAGCCGCCTCGAGAGCTGCCAGCGCCTGCTCGATCGAGCCGTGGCGGCGCCGCACCCTGGCCAGGAGGTCGAGGCGCTCCTCCACCTCGCCGAGCCGGGACTCGTCGAGGCCGATCGAGTCGGCGTGGCCGCGGGCGGCGGCGCCGAGCTCCCGGAGGCGGTCGAGCAGGTCGGTGGCCTCCGCGGCGAGGTCGTCGAGCACCGGGTCGACGCCGGCCAGCGGCGCCGGCGCGTCGATCGCCGCCGCGAGCAGGTCGGCGGCCCCGGGGATCTCCTCGTCACCTGCGGCGGCGCGGCGGAGCTCGTCGACGCGGCGCTCAGCGCGGCCGCGTTGCGCAGGCGCAGCCGCTCGGCTGCCAGCTGCTCGTCCTCACCGGCGGACGAGTCGAGCGGCGCCGAGGTCGGCGACCAGCTGGCGCGCCGCCTCCACCTCCGCCGCGCCGGCCGCCTGGCGGCGGCGCACCTCGTCCAGCGCCGACTGGGCGGCTCGCCACTCGGCGACCGCCTGGCGCACCTCGTCGCGCAGCGCGGTCGCGCCCGCGGCCAGGTCGAGCAGGTCGCGCTGGCGGCCTCGCTGCAGCAGCCGCTGGCTGGCTCCCTGGAGGGTGACCTCGGCGAGCATCTCCCCCACCTCGCGCAGCACCGCCTGGGACACCAGCGGCGCCGTTGACCCGGCACGAGCCCCGGGCCGCCCTGCTCATCTCGCGCGACAGCGTGGTCAGCTCGTCGGCGGCGCGACACCGACGCCGCGCGAGACGCTGGCGCACGGCCAGCAGGGACGTCGTCGAAGACCGCGGTTACGCGCGCCGTGGCTGCGCCGGCGCGGACGGGGTCGCCGTCGACGCGATCCCCCAAGCGCCAGGCGCAGCGCGGTGATGCACACCGACTTGCCGGCGCCGGTCTCACCGGTCAGGGCGGTGAAGCCGGGGCCGAACGGGAGCACGGCGCTCGTCGAACACGGCGAGTCCCTGGATGCGGAGCTCGACCAGGCTCACCGGGCGGCCCCGGCGGCGGGCGGGCCTTCCTCGCTGTCCGCGGGGCGCATCAGCGCCGGCCGCTCGAGGTCCTTGAGCGGCAACCCGAAGCGGACCTTCTCGCGGAGGCGGCGCAGGAACGAGGGCGAGTTGTCGAAGCGGACGAAGGCCAGCTCGGGACCGGGGCGGACGATCATCTCGGCGCCGTCGCGCAGGCGGATCTCGGAGATCCCGTCCGCGGCGACGTTGACCCGGCCGCGCTCGACGGTGATGCGCAGGGTGACGACCTCCGGGAGCACGATCGCCCGGGTGATGACCGCATGCGGCGCCAGCGGCACCACCACGATCGCCCGCACGCGCGGGTCGATCGGGGGACCGCCGGCGCTCAGCGCATAGGCGGTCGAGCCGGTGGCGGTGGCCACCACCACGCCGTCGGCGTCGAAGTCGCCGAGGAGCTCGCCGTCCTGCTCCACCCGGATGCGGGCCACCGCCACCCCGCTCGACTTCACCGCGACCTCGTTGAGCGCGAGGGTCTGCCACGGTGCCGTCTGCTCGTCGCCGGGTACCGACGCCTCGAGCATGGATCGGCGCTGGGTGTGGAAGTGCCCGGCGGCGAAGGCCTCGAGCGCGCTCGGCAGGTCGGCGACCTCGACGTCGGTGAGGAAGCCCAGGCGCCCGCGGTTGACGCCCATCACCGGGATCCCGTGGGGTGCGGCGAGACGGGCGCCGTAGAGGAAGGTGCCGTCGCCGCCGATGGTGACCAGGAGCTGTGTCGCCGCCGCGTGCTCGGCGAGCTTCGATTCCGGTTCACGAACCTCCGTCCACACCTGGTAGCCGAGCTCGCGGGCACGGGCCTCCGCGGCCTGCACGGCGTGCTGCTCACCGGGGTGCAGGAGGAACCCGATCTCGGCGCTCATCGCTGCTCGCCCGGCAGCCGCAGGTGGACGAGCCATTCCTGGTTGCCCTTGGCGCCGCGAACCCCGGCGCGGACGGGCTCGTCGAGCATCGACGCCCCCAGGGTCGCGGTGGCCCACCGCTGGAAGCCATCCAGGGCGGTCGCGGTGGCACCGTCGTCGCGCACCACGCCGCCGCGCTCGACCGCGTCACGCGGCACCTCGAACTGCGGCTTGAAGAGCGCCACCACCTCGGCCGCGGGGGCGAGCAGGGCGAGGTTGGGGAGCACCGCCCGGATCGAGATGAAGGAGAGGTCGAGGGTGACCAGGCTCGGGGCCGGCCCCTCGAGGGCGGCCAGGGTCCGGATGTTGGTGCGGTCGAGGACGAGCACGCGGGGATCCGCGGCCAGCCGGGGATGCAGCTGGCCGTGGCCGACGTCGACCGCGTACACCAGGGCGGCGCCTCGATGCAGCAGCACGTCGGTGAAGCCGCCGGTGCTGGCGCCCGCATCGAGGCACACCATCTCCGTGCAGTCGACGCCGAAGTGGTCGAGGGCGGCGTCTAGCTTCAGCCCGCCGCGCCCAGCCCAGGGGTGGCGGCGATCCGTGAGCCGCACCCCGGCGTCCGTCCCGACCGCCAGCGCGGCGCTCTCAGCGCGCACGCCGTCCACCTCGACGAGCCCGGCGGCGACGAGCGCCTGCGCTCTCGACCTGGTTCCCGCCAGGCCACGCTCGACGAGGAGATCGTCGAGGCGGGAGCGCGGCAGCGTGGTCATGCGGTCGGTATCCTACACAGCGCAGCGTATCTGCCTTCAAAAAGGAATGTCGTCGGGGTCGACCGGGACGCCCCGTGGCACCGCCGCCGTGGGCGCCGGGTCGCCGAAGAGGCGCTGTTCGGCGCCGGCGGACGCGGTGTGCGCGGGCGCCGCCGCCGCCGGCCTCTCGGCGCGGTCGGCAGGGGGCTGGAACGGCCGCTCCACCTCCCCCGCCGACCCCACCACCAGCTGGGTGATCTTCTGCTCGGTGCGGTCGAGCAGGTCGGCGCAGTGCCGGGTCAGGGCGGCGCCGCGCTCGTACGCGGCGATCGCGGCCTCGAGCTCGACGTCGCCGCGCTCGAGACGGGCGATGATCTCGTCGAGCTCCTTCAGCGCCGCCTCGTAGCTGAGGGCGGAGAGGTCGTCAGCCATGGTCATCCTCGCTGGTGGCTCGCTGTCCCGGCTCGTCATCGTACATTCGTTCGCGATCCGCGGTGACCTCGACCCCGCCGGGCAGCACCTCGCTGACCAGGCTGCCCTGCGCCAGGCGGGTGCGCAACACCGCCCCGGGCTGGACGCCGGCCGCCGCCGTCAGGACACGGCCCGTGGCTGTGTCGACAGTGATCGAGTAGCCGCGCTCGATCACCCGCAATGGCGAGAGGGCGTCGAGGCGTCCCACCACCCCATCGAGGTGGCGCCGGCGGGTGAGCAGCGCATTCGCGCTGCTGGCCTCGAGCCTGGTGGTGCGCGCCGCCAGGCGCTCTCTGTGCATGGGCAGCGCGCGCAGTGGGGAGTGCACCTCGAGCGCTCCCCGGGCCCGCTCCAGCTCGCGCTGCCGCCGGCTGACGCCGGCGACCAGGGCGCCGCGGAGGCGCACGTCGCGCGCACGCAGGTCCTGGCGCATCCGCGACATGCGCACCGCCGGCGACAGCTGGTCGAGGCGGCTGAACCGTCGCTGCGCTCGTTCGCGCTTGTGGCTCAGCTCACGGCGCAGCGCGTCGCGCAGCCGGTGCTCACGGCCGGCGAGCTCACCGAGGAGCTGGCCGCAGCTCGGCGCGACCGTCTCCGCGGCGGCCGATGGCGTCGCCGCGCGGTGGTCGGCCGCCAGGTCGGCGATGGTGACGTCCACCTCGTGACCGACGCCGCAGACCACCGGGACCGGGCAGGCGCGGATCGCGCGCGCCACCGCTTCGTCGTTGAACGCCATCAGGTCCTCGAGAGAGCCGCCCCCACGGACCAGCAGCACCACCTCGACCCCGCGCGCCCGGCCGGCGCGAGCCAGGGCGGACACGATCGTCTCGGCCGCGCCGTCCCCCTGCACGGTGGCCGACGAGAACACCACGTCCACGCAGGGGGCGCGGCGCCCGAGCACGGTGATGACGTCGCGCAGCGCGGCGCCGGTGCGCGACGTGACCACGGCGACCCGGGCGGGCAGGAGCGGCAGAGGTCGCTTGTGGCGCTGGTCGAACAGGCCCTCCGCAGCCAGCGCGCGCTTGCGCTGCTCAACCGCGAGCGCGAGCGCCCCGACCCCGCTCGGCTCGAGGCGGTCGGCGACGAGCTGGTACCTGCCCTGCTGCGCGTACACGCTGACCTGGCCGTGCGCGACGACGGTCATCCCGTTCTCCGGTGCGAACGGGATCCGCAGCGCGTTGGCGCGGAAGCACACGCAACCGAGCGACGACGACCGGTCCTTGAGCGTGAAGTAGAGGTGGCCCGACGCCGGTCGCGTCAGGTTGCTGATCTCTCCCTCGACGAGCACGTCCTCCAGCTCGGGTCGTGTTGCCAGCGCGTTGCCGACCAGGGTGGTGAGCTCGGTGACGCTGAACGCGGCGCGAGCGCTCACACCCGCTCCCGCGCGATCTGCCCGAGCACACCGTTGACGTACTGCACCGCGTCGTCGCCGGCGTAGGCGCGGGTCAGCTCGAGGAACTCGTCGACCACCACGGCCACCGGGGTGCCGTCGCTGTCGAGCAGCTCGCACGTGCCCAGCCGCAGCACAGCGCGCTCCACCTTGCCGACGTCGGTGAGCGACCACCGGCTGGCGGCGCTGAGCGCCGCGTCGATGCGCTCACGGTTCTCCAGGCAGCCCAGCACCAGGCGTTCGGCGAAGGCGCGGACGTCGGCGGTGGCGCCGACCTCCTCGGCCTGGTAGGCGAGCGAGGCGCCGGCGTCCTTGTCAGTGCCCTCGAGCTCGAACAGCACACGCAGTGCCAGCTCGCGCCCACGCCGGCGGCGTCCACCCCCGGCGGTCGTGGTCACGTGAAGACGACCTCGCTGACGAAGACGTTGACCGCGGCGAGCGGCAGGCCGAGCATCCGGCGGATGGCGTCACCGACAGCGCCCTGCACCTCGGCGCCGACCGCGGCCACGTTGGCGCCCGCCTCCATGACGATCCACAGGTCGATGCGCAGCCCGTCGCCGCGAAGCTCGACCCGGGCGCCGCGGTGGGCGACACGGCGGCGCAGGATGCGGTCGATCGACTGGCCGCCCGGACGGTACATGGCGTGGACGCCGTCGACCTGCAGCGCGGTGAGCGCGGCGATCCAGGCCACGACGTCGTTGGCGACCCTGGTGACGCCGAGCGACTCGCGGCCGCCGTCGTCGATCTCCATGCTCGGCGCCATCTCGCTCATCACACCCTCTCCACGTACTTCCCGGTGCGCGTGTCGACGCGGACGCGGTCGCCCTCGTTGACGAACAGTGGCACGTCGACGACCAGCCCGGTCTCCAGCGTGGCCGGCTTGAATGCCGCGTTGGCTGTGTCTCCTTTGAACCCGGGGTCGGTCTGAGTCACCTCCAGCTCGACGGACGTGGGAAGGTCGATCCCGAGGACTGCGCCGTCGTAGGTGAGCAGGAAGAGGTTGTCGTTCTCCTTGAGGTAGCGGCGGGCGTCGCCGAGCTGGGCCGGCGTCAGCGGGAACTGGTCGTACGTGGCGGTGTCCATGACCACGTAGTCGTCGCCGTCCTGGTAGAGGTACTGCGCCTCGCTGCGCTCGACGCGCGCGCGTCCGAACTTCTCCTCCGGCCGGAACGTCTCCTCGGTGACCGCGCCGGTCTGGAGGTTCTTGAACTTGGCACGCACGATGGCGGTGCCGCGACCCTGTTTGTTGTGGGCGAACTCGAGCACCTGGAGGAGCTCGCCCTGGCGCTCCACCGTGTTGCCCGGTCTCAGCTCGCCCGCACTGATCATCGCTGTGTCTCCGTGGGTGGTTCGCCGGCGAGTCGCACCGCCGACTGCAGTGCCATCACGTACCCGTCGGCCCCGGCGCCGGTGATGACCGCGGTGGCCGCCGCGGCGACGTGTGAGGTACGACGGTACTCCTCGCGACTCAGGATGTTGCTGAGGTGCACCTCGACAACCGGACCGTCGAATCCCCGCAGCGCGTCGGCGAGCACCACGCTGGTGTGGGCGAGCCCACCCGGGTTGATGACCACGGCGTCCGCCAGGCCACTCTCCTCCTCGATGATGTCGATGAGCGCCCCCTCGTGGTTGCTCAGCTCCCAGCGCATGTCGACGCCGAGAGCCTCGGCCTCGCGCCGAAGGCGGTCGTGGATCTCCGCGAGGGTCACGCGCCCGTAGACCTCCGGCTCGCGGCGTCCGATGGTGCCGAGGTTGGGCCCGTTGAGCACCAGGATCCTCATGCCGCCAGCGTCTCCGACAGAGCGGTGCGGACGGCCTCCGCGTCGACGACGATGCCCGCCACCGGGTCACCACGGCGTCGCAGCAGCACCCACCGCGCCACGCCGCCGCGCGCCTTCTTGTCGGCGCCCAGCTGCTCGGCGATGTCCGCGACCGCCAGGCGGGGCCGCTGTGAGAGCCCGCAGGCGTCGAGCAGCTCGTCCTGGCGTTGGATGTCCGCGCGCGGGCAGTCCGCCTGGACAAGGCTGAGCGCGCCGGCGACACGCATGCCGAAGGCCACCGCCTCGCCGTGGTCGAGGCCGGTGCCAAGCCCTGTCAGTGCCTCCACCGCATGTCCCACCGTGTGTCCGTAGTTGAGGATCGCACGCCGGCCTGACTCGCGCTCGTCGCCGGCCACGACGTCGGCCTTGAGCGCGCAACAGGCGCGGACCAGGTCGGTCAGCGCGTCGCGGTCGCGCTCCAGGGCGGCGCTGAGCCGCCGGTCGACGACCTCGGCGAGTGCGCCGCCGCCGACCATAGAGGATTTCACGATCTCGGCGAACGCCGAACGGAAGCTTCGGTCGCCGAGGGTGTCGAGCACCTCCGGGTCGCACAGGACTGCGCGCGGCTGCCAGAACACGCCGGCGAGGTTCTTGCCGCGGCGCAGGTTGACACCGGTCTTCCCGCCCACCGCGCTGTCGACCATTGCGAGCAGCGTGGTGGGCACCACCACCCAGGCGATGCCGCGCATGTACGTGGCTGCGACCAGCCCTGCCACGTCGCCGACGCTGCCGCCACCGACGGCCACGATGCAGTCGTCGCGCTCCAGCCCGGCGTCGCTGCAGCGCTCCAGCAGGCCCCCGACCACGCTCCACTGCTTGGCCTGCTCCCCACCAGTGACCGGGTGCACCATCGCCGTGCGCCCGCTGTGACGCAGCTGCACCGCCATGGCCTCGGCGACGCGCCCCACCGCCTCGTCGGCGATGAGCACGACGCGCCGCGCCGCCGGAGGCACGTGCGCGCCGACGGCATCGAGGGCACCGGCGCCCACGCGCACCAGGTACGGGCGGGTGGTGGCGACCCGCACCGCACCGGACAGCGCGTCGGCGATGGCGTCGGCCACCTCCTCGGGGGTGCGGCCGTCGGTCGGCACGTGCAGCTGCGCACGGCCGTGGGCGGCGGCGCGCGCGGCGCGCAGGCGGTGCAGCGTGGCCGCAGGGGCGCCCTCGAGGACTGGCCGTTCCCTTCCCTCCGCGCCGACCCGAGCGGCCAGCAGGGTGTCGTGCGCGTCCAGACACACCATGGTGGCGAGGCGCTCGAGGACGTCGACGCCCCCGTGCTGGGCGATCAGGCCGCCGCCGGCCGCGATCACCAGCGGCTCGGCGGAGGCGAGGGCGACCTCGGCGGAGCGCCGCTCCTCGGTGCGGAACCTGGCCTCTCCCAGCTCTGTGAAGACGCGCGCGACGCTCATCCGCAGCCGCCGCTCCACGTCAGCGTCGGTGTCGACACAGCCGAGCCCGAGGCGCCGCGCCAGCAGGGGGGCGACGGTGCTCTTGCCGCTGCCGGGGAGGCCGACCAGGACAACATGGCCCAGGGTGGTCACCGCAGCCGCCCCAGCGTCGCGCGGTATCCCTCGAGGTTGCGAGTGAGCTCGCGCACCGAAGTCTCCGCCGAACTTCTCCAGCAGCGCATCGGCGAGCACCAGCGCGAGCATCGCCTCGGCCACCACCGCCCCGGCCGGCACCACGCAGATGTCGCTGCGCTCGTAGTGGGCGTTGACCTCCTCGCCGGTGCGCGCGTCGACGCTGCGCAGCGGCGTGAGCAGCGTGGAGATCGGCTTGAAGTGCACCCGCGCCCAGACGTCCTCGCCGTTGCTCACTCCGCCGGCGAGCCCACCCTGGCGATTGCTGAGGTGGTGGAACCCTCGCTCGCTCGACCACGCCGGCCGGTCGTGGACCGCCGAGCCGATGCTCGATGCAGCCTGCAGCGCGTCGCCCAGCTCCACGCCCTTGACCGACGGGATGCTGCACATCGCCTGCGCGATGCGCCCGTCGAGCCGGCGATCCCACTGCGCGTAACTGCCAAGCCCGGCCACAACGTGGTGGGCGGTGACCAGCGCCGTGCCCCCGAGGGTGTCACCGGCGGCGCGCGCGGCGTCGATGGCGGCCACCATCGCGCGCTGGCGGCCGGGTCGGCACAGCGAACCGGCGACGACTCGACGGCTGCGTCGTCGGTCGACACCGACGGGGCCACCACCTCCCCGATGCGCACCACCTGCGAGCTCACCGGGTCCCGGCCACGCGGAGGAGGACCTTGGCGACGGCCCCGGCGGCGACCCGCGCCGCGGTCTCGCGAGCGGAGGCGCGCTCGAGGACGTCGCGGGCGTCGTCGAGGTCGTACTTGAGCATGCCCGCGAGGTCGGCGTGGCCGGGGCGCACGCGGGTCACCGGCTTCTTGGTGAAGCCCTCGGCCTCCACCTGCATCGGGGCGCTCCAGTTGTCCCAGTCGCGGTTGACGATGGCCAGCGCGATCGGCGAGCCGAGCGTCAGGCCGCCACGCACCCCGCCGCTGATCACCGCCGAATCGCTCTCGATCTGCTGCCGCTTGCCCCGGCCGTGGCCGCCCTGGCGGCGGCGCAGGTCGGGCTCCAGGTCGCGCGTGGCGTCGAGCTCGAGGCCGGCGGGCACACCGTCGAGGATCACGGTCAGCTGCGGGACCGTGCGATTCGCCGGCGGTGAGGAACCTCAACATCCGGCGATTCTAGGAGCGGGCGGCCGCAGCGCCCATCTCCGCGCCGATCAGGGACCCCAGAACAGGATGAAGCGGCCCCCACGCACAGGAACGGCCCGTACGGGATGGGGTCCTTGAGGCTGCGGATGCGCAGCACGAGCAGGAGGAGAGCGCACCGCGCCACCGAGGAAGATCGCGTAGATGACCGCGTAGGCAGCGCCGATGTGGTGGAGGTCGAGGCCCAGCCCGCAGAGGGCGCCGACCAGGGCGCCGAGCTTGGCGTCACCCAGGCCGATGCCTCCTCGGGAGATGACGTTCTGGATGAGGAAGAACAGGCCGATCCCGACACCCCCTGCGAGGGCGCGCCAGAGGTCGAGGCCGGGCGACACGGGTGACAGCGCCACCGCCACCACCATCGCCGGGTAGGTGACCCGGTTGAGGATCAGCCGGTGCTTGAGGTCGAAGCCGACGATCTGCACGAAGACGCGCCACCCACAAAAGGTGGATGACCAGTCCGCTGTCGAAGGGGTCGTGGGCGGCGAAGGCGGCGAACCCACCGCCGCCAGCAACGGGGACAGAACGCGTTCGAGCCAGGTCCAGCCGTAGCGCTCCTCGGGCCACGCCTCGGCCTTTGGGGGCGCCTCGCCCGCCTCGGCTGCCTTGAGCGTCGCCGCCGCGACGTCGCGCTCGTACGCGTCGCGATCCTCGCGGTCCTCCTCCTGGAGGCGCTCGATGCGCTCGAGCTGACCGACAGCCAGCCCGCGCCGAGCCCGACCACGGCCCCGACCGGGGCGGCGACCGCCGCGGCGGCGGCGCTCATGCGCCGAGCTCGTCCGTCAGCGCGCCACGGGCGGCGTCGTACGGCGGCTCCTCGTCGCCCGTCCAGCGGCGGAAGCTGAGCATGCCCTGGTGCAGCAGCATGTCGACGCCGTCGCAGCTGCGCAGCCCGCACCTCCGGCGCCGCGGCCACGAGGTCGACGGGCCGGGGCCGGTAGCGCACGTCGGCGACCGTACACGACGCCTGCAGGCGGGCGGGAGTGAACGGCATGTCGCGCAAGCCCGCGGAGGTGGCGTTGACGACGATGTCGGCGGTGGCCACGAGTCGCTCCAGGTAGTCCTCGTCCCAGAGCCCGACGGCGATGTCACCTGTCGACGCCGCGCCGGCGAGCCGGTCGATCAGAGCCCGCGCCGCGTTGATGCGGCGGGCCACCACCGTGGTGCGCTCCACCGGCACGCGGCTGAGCGCGAGCACCACCGCGGTGGCCACCCCGCCAGCGCCGACCACCATGGCGCGGCTGCCGGCGACCGGCCACAGGCCGGCCACTGAGCGCGATCTCGAAGCCGGCGGCGTCGGTGTTGTCACCGATCAGGCGCCCGTCGGCGGTCACGGTGATCGTGTTGACCGCGCCGGTCAGCAGCGCGTCGCCGCGCGAGCTCGTCGCATGCCGCGGCGAGTGCGAGCTTGTACGGGATGGTGACGTTGGCGCCGCGCCAGCGCCCGGCGCGCAGGTCGGCGAGAACGCCGGGCAGCTGGGGCGCGGCCGACGCTGACGATGCTCGTACGTCCCCTCCCGCCCGCTGGCGCGCAGCGCCGCCTCCTGCATGGCACGGCTGGGTGAGGATGCGATGCCCTCGCCGATCAGGCAGAGGGGGAACTGGTCCATCGTCAGCACGGTTTGCCGAGGTACTGGTTGATCTGCTGCTCGTGCTCCTGCTCGGTGACGCTGTAGTGGTTGTGCCCGCTGCAGTCGGAGAGGAAGAAGAGGTACGGGGTGTTGGCCGGGTGCACGGCGCGCGGTGATGCTGCTGACGCCGGGGTTGGAGATGGGCGTCGGTGGCAGCCCGGTGTGGATGTACGTGTTGTACGGCGTGTCGGTGGCCAGCTGCTGCGCGGTGAGGGAGCCGCCGCTGAGTCCGAGCCCGTACGTGACCGTCGAGTCGAGCTGGAGCAGCTGGCCGTTGGCGAGGCGGTTGTCGACGACCCCGGCGACGAGCGGGCGGTCGACGTCGAACTTCGCCTCGCGCTCGAGCGATCGACGCGACCGTGAGCGTCGCGTAGAGCTGCTGCGGCGACAGGCCGTCGAGCATGAGGCATCGCCTTGTTGGCGAAGTCGGCGAGCTGCATCTGCACGATGTCGTGTGCGCTGGCGTGGTCGGGGACGTCATACGTGTCGGGGAAGAGGAAGCCCTCCAGCGAGGCGCCTGCGGGACGGCCGGCGAGGAAGGGCTCGTTGAAGGTGCCGGTGCGCACCTCCGCAAGGTACTGGGCGGCGGTGATGCCGAGGCCGGCGGCGGCAACCTTGGCGGCCATCTGGCCGGCGGTCAGCCCCTCGGTGAGCAGCAGCTGGTGGGTGTCGGCCTGGGGCGTGCCCTCGAGCCGTTGCACGATGTAGCTGGCGCTCATGGCGTTGTCGAGGACGAAGCTGCCCGGCGACCAGCCGCGACCCCAGCCCCTGGAGAGCGCGCGAACCAGCCGAACCAGAACGCGCTGCGGATCAGCCCGTGGGTGGCGAGGTCCTTGACCAGTGGGTCGAGCTGCTCGCCGGCTGTGCACGGTGATCGTCACCTAGGCGCCCGCGGTGCTCGCCGGCGGGTCGAGCTGGCTGCGCCCGTAGAGCAGGGTGCCACCGGCGATCGACCAGCAGCAGGATGACGATGCCGACGACCGCGAAGACGACGCCGGAGCGACGGCCGAGCGGCCGGCGCCTCACCGCCGCGGCGTCGTGTTGGCGCGCGAGTCGAGCCAGCTCTGCAGCAGCATGGGCGCGCCACGGCGTCCACGGTGCGACGTCGCTGGGCGCGCCGCCGACCCGCGGCGATGAGGCTGCGCTCCGCGGCAACGGTGGTGAAACGCTCGTCCCACATCTCCACCGGCAGCCCGGTTCGCTTGTGCAGCTGGTCGGCGACCGCCCGCGCATCGGCTGCGGACTCACCCTCGCTGCCGTCGAGCCGGCGCGGCAGCCCGACCACGATGCACGCCGGCATCCGCTCGTCGACGACCTCGCTCACCTCCGCCACAGGCGCGCTGCCGGCTGACGCGGCACCGTGCGCAGCGGCGTCGCCAGCATGCCCGGTCTCGTCGCTGCCTGCGAGGCCGACCCGCACGGTGCCGACGTCGACGCCCAGCGCTGGGGTGGTCATGGGCCGGTCAACTCGTCGATCTCGATCCGCCCCGCGAAGAGCGGCAGCCAGAAGAAGGGGATCGGCGACTGCGACACGACCACGTCCTTCACGTGGTTGAAACGGTGCTCGATGATGTTCTTGGCGTCGCCCGGGCTGTGACCGGTGAGCTGGCCTTTCAGCGCGTTGAGGTCGATCGCCGGGCGCGAGAAGCTCGTGCACTGCACGCTGAGCACCACGGTGCCGTCGTCGGCGGCCTGCGTCACCGCGGTCTTGGTGCAGTTGATGGCGTCCGTGGCCAGCGTGTCGCCCTGGGCCACCTGCTGTTGCAGGTCGGCCTTGACGTCGTCGGTGACGTCGCTCGGGTTGTAGGTGGCGGCCTTGCCGTTGCAGGTGACGGTCTCCTGGGTCGTGGCGAAGACCCCGTTGACCGCGGGCAGCGGCGGGGTCACCGCGCAGGCGACCGTGACCCCGTTGCCGCCGGGGTCCTTGGCGAGTGACTTGCCCGACGCCTTGTTCTGCATGTCCTGGTTGGTCTGGGCGGTCAGGGTCTGCTCGCTCGAGGTGACCTGGGCGGTCCAGCCGGCGACGTCGGTCTGGCTGGCCACGGTGTTGGTCTTGGCGTCGGCGCCCCCGGTGGCCGGGGCCGGGTTGGTCTCGGTCAGGTCGCTGGCTTTGCAGCGGGGGGCTGGAGGGCTGGGCGATGGGGCACGGGTCCTGCGGCCACTTGGTGATGGTGTTGGCGGCGACGTCACCCTTGGCCTCGGCGGTGCCGTCCTGGGCCGTGACGGAGCTGCTCGAGCCGGGCGGACAGTTCGGCGGGGTGGTGCCGTTGGGACCGACGCAGATGAGCGTGTCCGCGGTCGAGTAGAAGCGGATCGGGGTGGGATCCTGGGTGTCGAACTCCGTGCCCTTGGGAACGTCGAACTGCGCCGCCGGCAGGTCGGTGGAGAAGGTGATCGTCGCGGTCGCCGCCGTCGCGGCCACCGGCCTGCTTGCCGGTGGGGGTGGCGGTGAACTGCGAGGACTGGGTGCTGGTGACCACCGAGGTGACCACGTGGTCGGGCTGGCTGCCGTTGGTGGGGTCGGGGCTGCCCTGGATGGTGGGGTTGGCGCTCAGCGGCGTCCCGGCCAGGCTGATCGTGATCTTTGCCGACGGCGCCACCACCAACAGCAGGATGAGCCCCAGGATCACCAGCCCCGCGGCCACGAAGTACGCCGGCCTGCGCCGTCCCGCCAGCCGGCTCCGCGCCCCCGCGGCCGCCGCGTCCATTCCACCCGCCGTCCGGGGCGGAGGCGGCGGGGGCCCGGGCGGCATCAGCCCGGTGGCTGCCCCGGCCATCTCGACCGGGCCCTCGCTCGGTGTGCGGACGGACCGTCTGGATGCCGCGCTCGAATGCGGGCACGGACGCATAGGTGGGCAGGCCTCCGACCCGGGAGAGCTCCTGGATGTAGGGGTCGCCGCTGATCACCGACACCGTCTTGCCGGAGCGCGTCCCCAGCTGGCGGAGCAGGCGGACGTTGAGCGGCGTCTGCATCCCGGTGGTTCCCGGGTTGAGCACCAGCGCCACGTCGGTCTCCGGCGAGCTGCGGACCCTGTCGACGAGGTCGACGATCTCGTCGCTCGGCTCTGTGTAGATGACCTGCGGCACCGGCCTACACCTTCATGGTCTTGAGGACGCGCCGCATCAGGCCGCCCAGCGGCTGGTCGGCCTCGTCCTCCAGCGAGATGGCGTGGTGGGCGAGCCCCATCGGGGTGACGTCCTGGCTGCCGACCATCAGGCCGGTGCTGTCGAAGACGCGGAGCACGTCCTCGGGGCCGAGCACGCGCACTGAGGGGGCGTGGGGCATGGGCAGGCTCTCGGCCCAGTCCAGCTGACCCAGCTGCTCGGCCACCTCGGGCAGCGACGCCCCGCCCCCGGCCAGGCAGATGGTGGCCGGCAGGGTCTCACCGCCGGCGAGCTCCTCGAGGGTCAGCGCGACCCCCTGGGCCAGGACCTCGGCGGTGGGCGTCAGCGCCTGCCGCGCCAGGGCGCGCTGCTCCGGGGCGAGCCGGCCCTCACCGTGCGAGAGCTTGTACCGCTCCGCCTCCCCCATCGAGATCTGCAGCTCCCCGGCCAGCCTCTTGGTGAACGAGCGGCCACCGAGCGCGAACATCCGGGTCGCCTCGATGCCGCCGTTGCGGACCAGGGCGACGTCGGTGGTGCCGCCGCCGACGTCGATGAAGATGGCGCCACGGGCCTCGATGTCCTCGGTGTTGCAGCCGCGGGCCAGCGCGTACGGCTCCGCGACCGTGGCCACCACCTCGAGGTCGAGCTCCTGGGCGATGGTCTGCAGCGCGCCGATGTGGTGCAGCGGTGCGAAGGTGTTGAAGACGGTGATGTCCACAACATTCCCCTGGAAGTCCACCGGGTTGCTGACCGAGTAGCCGTCGATGCGCACCGAGGTGATGGTGCTGTGCACCAGCTTGACGTTGACCTCCGCGACGCCGAGCTCGTGCGACATCTGCCGCACCGCTTCCTTGAGGGCGCGCCGCTGCACCGCCTGCAGCGCCGCGGCGAGGTCGGCCTGGGTGATCCGGGCCTGGGGCTGCGGGCGGGGCATGGTCATCGTGGTGCTGAAGCCGCGCACCTGCTCGCCGGCGATCCCCATGACCGCCTGTCCGGGAACCACCTCGCACATGTCCTCCGCCTCGGTGAGCGCGCGGTCGCAGTTGTCGATCACCGACTGGATGTCGGCCACCGCGCCGCCCTGCATGTCGGTGAGCTGCTGGCGGATGCGCGACGCCCCGATGACGATGCCCTTGTCCTCCTCGCGCTTGATGACCAGTGCTTTGACGAACTCGGTGCCGATGTCGAGGATGGTGTAGTGGGTGTTGAACTCGGCCCGCCGGCGCAGCAGCGAGAACTTGCGCTTGCTCATGTGGCGGTCCCCGCGGCCTGGCGGCCGACGGTCTCGCGGATCAGCGCGAGCGCCCGGTCGCGCTGGGAGGGGTCCTTGATCCCTCCCTGGGCGAAGTCGGGCCGTCCACCGCCGCGGCCGCCCGTGACCTCGGCCGCGGCGCGCACCAGGTCACCCGCGCGCAGCCCCGCTCTCTGGGCGGTGGGACCGACCTTGACCGCGAAGGCCGAGCTGCCGGCCACCACCGCGATGCCGTCGCCGCCGAGCTGCTCGGCGAAGAGACGGTCGGTCACCTCGACGATGCGGCCGGCGCCGGCCTCGCCGTCGACGAGCAGCGACGCGTAGCGCAGCCCCCCGACCTCCTCGACCGTGGCGCCGGCCGTGGCGGCGCCGCCGGCGCCCCGCCGGCGCGCATCCTCGAGCTCGCGGCGCGCCGCCTTCAGCTGTTCCTGCAGGCCGGCGACGCGCTGCGGCACCTCGACGGGCCGCGCCCGCAGCGCCCGCGCCGCGGTGAGCAGCGAGCTCCGCGGTCTCCTGCCAGCGGCGCTCGGCCGCCTCGCCGACCACCATCTCGATGCGCCGCACTCCCTGGCCGATGCTGCTCTCCGAGACGATGATGGCCGCCCCGACCTCGCCGGCGTGGTGGACGTGCGTGCCACCGCACAGCTCGCGCGACCAGCCGCCGAAGTCGACGACACGAACGTTCTCGGTGTACTTCTCGTCGAGCAGCGCGATGGCGCCGCTGGCGCGCGCCTGCGGGAGCGACATGACGTCGACGCTGCGCTCCAGGTCGGCCCTGACGTGGTGGTTGACGCGCGACTCGATGTCGTGCAGCTCCTCTGGGGTGAGCGCTCTGGGAAAGGAGAAGTCGAACGTGGTGTGGTCGGGCCCGACGAACGAGCCGCGCTGCACCACTCCGCCGCCGAGCACCTCGCGCAGCGCCTGGTTGAGGAAGTGGGTGGCGCTGTGGTGGCGGGCCACCTGGGCGCGCCGCTGCGCATCGACGACCGCGCGGACGCCCGCGCCGGTGGCGAGGGTCCCCTCCTCTACGCGGACGGTGTGCACCCGGGCGGGGCCGGCGTAGGTGGTGTCGAGCACCCGGGCACGGCCGCCGTCGAAGAGCAGGTCGCCGGTGTCGCCGACCTGGCCGCCCGCCTCCGCGTAGAACGGGCTGCGGTCGAGGAAGACGCCGTCCTCCGCCCCCGCGGGGAGCATCTCGCGGGCCTCGTCGCCACCGATGCGCAGGACCGTGGCCGGCGTCTCGAGCACGTCGTAGCCGACGAACAGCGTGTCGGGCAGCTGCGGTCCGCCGTCGAAGCCGACGCGGACGCGACCCGCCTTGCTGCGGGCGCGCTGCTCGGCCATGGCGGCCTCGAACCCCGGCCGGTCGACGGCGACCCCGCGCTCCGCGGCCATCTCGACGGTCAGCTCGATGGGCAGGCCAAAGGTGTCATGCAGCCGGAACGCCTCCTCGCCGGGGATGGTTCCGGACCCGGAGTTCGAGCAGGGCTCCGAGCCGGTCGGCGCCGGCGTCGAGGGTGCGGGCAAAGGCCTCCTCCTCGATCCGCAGCGTGCTCTCCACCAGCTCGCGATTCTCGGCGATCTCCGGGTAGGCGTCGCCCATGGCGTCGACCACTGCTGCGACGCTCGGCGCCAGGCCGCCCTGAAGCCCGACTCGCCGGCCGTGGATCGCGGCCCGGCGGATGACGCGGCGGAGCACGTAGCCGCGCGCCTCGGTGCCGGGCAGGACGCCGTCGGCGACCAGGAACGTGGCCGCCCGGACGTGGTCGGCGAGGACGTTGAGGCTGGTGGTGCGGGCCGCCGAGGGAGTGCTGTCGCTGGCCCGCTCCGCGAACGAGGCGACGATGCCGGCGAAGACGTCGGTGTCGTAGTCACTGACCACCCCCTGGACCACCGCGGCGAGCCGCTCGAGGCTCATCCCGGTGTCGACCGTCTTCCTCGGCAGTGGTGCGCGGTTGCCCGCCTCGTCCTGGTCGAACTCCATGAACACGAGGTTCCAGATCTCGACCCAGCGGTTGCCGCCGCAGTCGTCGTCCGGGCGGCAGTCGGCGCGTCCACAGCTGCACGGGCCGCCGCGGTCCCAGAAGATCTCGCTGTCGTAGCCGCACGGGCCGGTGAGACCGGCCTGCCACCAGTTGTCGGCGACGCGGACGATGCGTTCGGCGGGCACCCCGATGGCATCTCGCCAGAGCCGCTCCGACTCGACGTCGTCGGGGAACACGCTCACCCACAGCCTGTCCACGGCCAGCCCGCACTCGCTGGAGAGGAACTCGACCGCGTGCCGCATCGCGCCCTCTTTGAAGTAGCCGCCGATCGACCAGTTGCCGAGCATCTCGAAGAAGGTGTGGTGGGTGTCGTCACCCACCTCGGAGATGTCGTCACGCAGCCCCTGGCCGCGGAAGCACTTCTGGCAGGAGACCAGCAGCGGCGACGGCGGGGTCACCTCACCGGTGATGAACGGCTTGAGCGGCACCACCCCGGCCACGGTGAAGAGCAGGGACGGATCGTCGTGGGTGATCAGCGAGGCGCTCGCCAGACGATGGTGTCCGTGGTGTTCGAAGTAGCTGAGAAAGCGTTCCCGGATCTCGTTGGTGCGCAACGCCCGTCCATGTGGGGCCCGCGGGCGCGAGCCGATGACTGCTGGGAATCGGCGCAATTGTACCCACTTACCACGGCAGCGCCCGCCTCGCGCGGTCAGACGATGGCCGCGTCACCCATCTCGCGGCGGAGGTGCTCGACGGCCGCGCGCTGCAGCCTCGACACGTGCATCTGCGAGATGCCGAGACGCCTGGCCACCTCGGTCTGAGGCAGTTCCTCGACGAACCGCAGCGCCATGATCTCGCGCTCGCGGGGGTTGAGGTGAGCCATGGCCTGCTCGAGCAGGGAGCGCATCTCGACCCGGTCGAGGTTGCTGTCCTCGGTGCCGAGCCGGTCGCCGAGGGTGACCGCCTCGTCCGTGCGACCGGCCGGCGCCGCCTCGAGCGACACGGTGTGCTGGGCCGGCGACACCTCCAGCGCGGCGAGCACGTCCTCCGGCTCGAGCCCGACCCGCTCGCCGATCTCGTTGATGCTGGGCGCCCGTCCCAGCTCGCCGGTCAGCGTCTGCACAGCAGCGTTGACACGGAGAAGGTTCTCCTGGAGGCGGCGCGGCACCCGCACCGCCCACGACCGGTCCCGGAAGTACCGCCGGATCTCGCCCATGATGGTGGGCGTCGCGAAGGTGCTGAACTCGTTCCCCAGCGACGGGTCGAAGCGCTCCACGGCGTGGATCAGCCCCAGGAAGCCCACCTGCTCGATGTCCTCGAGCGGCTCGCCCCGGTTGGCGAACCTGCGCGCGATGAAGTGCACGAGGTCGGAGTTGAGGTCGACGAGGCGGTCGCGGACCGCCGGGTCGTGGTTCTCGCGGTACTCGCGGAGGAGGCGTCGCACCAGCTCGCGGCGCTCGCTGGGCGCCGGTTTGGGGATGGTCCGGGTTCTCGCCGGTGCCGCCGCCCCGTCGTCACGGGGCAGGCGGCTCACGAAGCCTTGTACTTCGTCAGCCGGACGCGCAGACCGCCGGTGCGTTCGTCGACCCGATAGCTGTGGTCGTCGACGAACAGCCCCATGAGCCGCAGCGCGAGGTCGGTGGCTGCGGCCACCTCCTGGCGCTCCCGCTCGACCGCCGTGGCCACCATCCGCTCCTGCGCGGCTGCCGCCTCCGCCAGCGCCTGGCGGGTGCAGCTGCTCTGCACCTGCACCTCGAGGCGCGCGCCCTCGACGGCGAAGGTGAGGCGGATCTGCCCGGCCCCCGGCCCGCCCGCCCGCGCGGCGCAGGCGATGGCGTTCTCGCACGCCTGCGCGACGGCGATGGTCAGGTCGTGGACCGCCTCGACGTCGAAGCCGGCCACTGCGGCGAAGGCCGAGGCGGCACGCTTGGCGACCACGATGTAGGTGGGGTCGGCGGGCAGACGTAGCTCCGACGTGGTCCGTGTCATCCTGCTTGTGAAGTACCCCTTGTCACTGTTGGTCAAACTGCTGGCCGCGGTCATCCGAGCCTTCGAGTAGCGCGCCGGCCGCCTCGCGCCCCTCCTCGATGCCGGCGTCGATCTCCTCAGCCAGCCGCCGGGAGCGCTGGCGATCGCTGGCGCGCCAGTACACGATCGCGCCGGCCACGGCGGCGGCGGCGAGCAGGCCCGAGGCACGCAGGGGAAGACGCAGGGTGGCGCTCCAAGAGTGGGTGCTGGCGGGATTATCCGCGACCCAGGCGGCGCGGGGCAGCGAGCACCAGCCCGATCACCTCAGCGACGGCGATCCCGACCACGTCGGCGACGGGGTGGATGGTGCCCAGCGACGGCCCACCGTGACCGCCGAGGGCGACAAGCTCGGCGCCGAGCAGCCCCACCGCAGCGCAGACCAGGGCGACGACGTAGTTGCCCCGCCGGGGCACCAGGAGCCTGGTCAGCTGAGCCCCGATGGCCGCGATCAACACAGCGAGGACGATGCCGGGGCTCACCGGGCAGCCTAGCGAGCCCACCCGCCGGGCCGGGACCGAGGCATGTGGCGTCACCCGTCCGGGGTGGGACTGGCACCCGCCGGCCGCGCCCTCCCGGGGCTGAGCCCGGTTAACCAGGTGGGATCCCGCACGTCGCCTTCCCCCCTCCACGCGCACGGTGCCGAGGCCCGGGGTCCAGCGATCGATATGAGGTTCCCGATGCGTTTGATGTTGGTCCAGCCGCATGTGGATGGCTGCGACCAGCGGGGTGCCGTGGACGATCCTACCTCAGGCTCCCGCGCCTCAACCCTCACCGTTGCGTGACGGTTCGACCCGCAGGGCAGCGGTTGCCGGGCGCAGCTGAAGGCCCAGCTCGCGCAGCTGCTCCTCCTCCACCGCGGCGGGCGCGCCGGTCATCGGCTCCTGGGCCTGCTGGTTCTTGGGGAACGCGATGACGTCGCGGATGTTCTCCTCGCCCAGGCCCTCCATCACCAGGCGTTCGATCCCGGCGGCGAAACCACCATGGGGCGGCACCCCGTACTGGAAGGCCTCGAGCAGGAACCCGAACTTGCGGTCGGCCGTCTGCGCGTCGATCCCCATGGCGGCGAAGACGCGAGCCTGGATGGCCGGGTCGGTGATCCGGATGCTGCCGCTGCCGATCTCCCGGCCGTTGAGCACGATGTCGTAGGCGCGCGAACGGATGCGCAGCGGGTCGGTCTCCAGCAGGTCGACGTCGTCGCGGTGGAGCATGGTGAACGGGTGGTGCAGCGGGGTGACCTCGCCACTCTCGAGGTCGCGCTCGAACATCGGGAAGTCGGTCACCCAGGTCATCGCCAGCGCCTCCGGGTCGGCCAGCGCTCGCTCGCGGGCGAGGTGGTTGCGCAGCGCGCCCAGGGCCGCCGCTGCCACCTCCGGTCTGTCGGCCACCATCAGCACCGCG
The DNA here is from genome assembly GCA_963717185.1 of Candidatus Dormiibacterota bacterium. GTDB lineage: Bacteria > Chloroflexota > Dormibacteria > Aeolococcales > Aeolococcaceae > Aeolococcus. The sequence continues at coordinate 33,718 of CAVQVY010000031.1, forward strand.
TCGCCGACCTGTGCACCGGTCGCGGAGCCGATGGCCTCGAGCTCATCGGCGCTGAAGAACTTGACGATGCCGCCCTGCCAGCCGTCCTCGCGACGCCACATGTAGGCGAGCCCGCGCGCCTTGAAGGTGCGCGCCACGTCGGTGAGCCGCCCCTCGATGTCGCCGCGGGTGAGGTCGGCGCCGCCGTGGACGGCGATGCCCTTGACCACGCCACCCGCGCTCAGCGCGTCGGCGAAGATGCGGAAGCCGGAGCCGCGCACCGCGTCCGACAGGTCGTGCAGCTCCATCCCATAACGCATGTCCGGCTTGTCGACACCAAAGCGGTCCATGGCGTCGTGCCAGGTGATGCGCGGGAACGGCGTGGTGATGCTCCCGCGGAAGCCGCTCGCCGACCACGCTGACGAGATGGCTCGCTCCAGGACCGCGAACACGTCCTCCTCGTCGACGAACGACATCTCGATGTCCAGCTGGGTGAACTCGGGCTGGCGGTCGGCCCTGAGGTCCTCGTCGCGCATGCAGCGAGCGATCTGGAAGTAGCGGTCGAGCCCGGCCACCATGCAGAGCTGCTTGTACAGCTGCGGCGACTGCGGCAGGGCGTAGAAGCTGCCGTGCTGGAGGCGGCTTGGCACCAGGTAGTCGCGCGCTCCCTCCGGTGTCGCCCGGATCATCATCGGCGTCTCGATCTCGGTGAACCCGGACTCCACCATGACCGCGCGCAGCGCTGCGATGAAGCGGGCGCGGCTGCGCAGGTTGCGCTGCAGCCGCGAGCGACGCAGGTCGAGGTAGCGGTGGCGCAGGCGCAGCGCTTCGTCGACGTCGGTCTCCTCGTTGACCGGGAACGGCGGAGTCCTGGCCACCGAAAGCACCTCGCACTCGTCGGCATACAGCTCCACCTCGCCGGTGTCGCGACGCGGATTGACGTTGTGCGGCTCGCGCGCCCGCAGCGTGCCGTGCACCCGCATCACGTACTCGAGGCGCACGCCATGCGCGTTGGAGTGCGCCTGCGGCGCCGTCTCCGGGTTGATCACCACCTGGAGGATCCCGCTGTGGTCGCGGAGGTCGAGGAAGATGAGGCCACCGTGGTCACGGCGCCGGTCCACCCAGCCGAACACCGTCATCTCGTCCCCGGCGTCGATGGCGCGGGGCGTGCCGCATGCGGTGCGGGTGACGCTCACCCGGCCGGTTCCTTGGCGGCCTCGAGGAGCTCGGCGGACACCGCCTCGAGCACGGTGTCCTCGGTCACCACCTGCTGCTCGCGAGAGCGCAGGTTGCGCAGCACCATGCCCTCGGGCAGGCCCACCAGCAACGCCAGCAACGCGCCGAGACGGTCTGCGTCGCGCAGCTTCTTGTCGAGCCGGCGGTCGGTGAGGTCGGTGACCACCGAGGTGCGGTTGCGCAGCTCGCGCGCCAGCTTGCGTGCCTCAGCGTCCGTGCTCCCGGTGGTGACGATCACCAGCTGCGCGGGCGGCTGCGCTGAGGGCGCGCTGCCCTGCTCGCCGGCCACCTTGAGCAGGCGCTCGACGCCGAGTGCGTAGCCGACGCCGGGGGTTGCGGGGAAGCCGAGCTCCTCGGCAAGACCGTCGTACCGCCCTCCGCCGCCGAGCGCATTCTGGGCGCCCTCCAGGGAGGAGTGCCAGAACTCGAACGCGGTGTGCGCGTAGTAGTCGAGCCCGCGCACCAGGCGCTGGTTGTGCGTGTAGGGGATGTCCGCGTCATCGAGGTGGCGGCACACCGACGCGAAGTACTCCGCGCTGGCCGCGCTGACGTGGTCGCCGAGCAGCGGCGCATCGGCGACGAACCTGGCGTCCCTCTTGCAGTCGAGCAGGCGCAGCGGGTTGACGTCGAGGCGTCTTTGGCAGTCGTCACACAGCTGGTCGCGCAGCGGCGTGTAGTACGCGACCAGCGCCTCGCGGTAGCGAAGCCGGTCATCGCGGTCGCCGAGCGTGTTGAGCTGGAGGTCGACGCCCTCGACCTTGAGCTCGCTCATGAACCGCCACGCCACCTCGATGACCTCGGCGTCGTAGCACGGGTCCCGCTCGCCGATGACCTCGACCCCGACCTGGTTGAACTGCCGCTGGCGCCCTGCCTGGGGACGGTCGTAGCGGAACATCGACATCGCGTAGTGCACGCGCACCGGGCGCCGCTGCTGCTCGAGACGCGCGCCGAGCACAGCACGGAGCACCGGCGCGGTGCCCTCCGGCCGCAGCGTCATCGACCGCCCGCCACGGTCGGCGAACGTGTACATCTCCTTGTCGACGATGTCGGTTCCCGACCCGACCCCGCGCGAGAACAGCTCGGTCGCCTCGAACACCGGGGTGTCGATCAGCTGGTACCCATGGCGCCCAGCCACCGAGGCATGCGTCTCATGCAGCCACCGCCAGGCGGGCGCCTCATCAGGAAGCAGGTCCTTCGTTCCGCGCGGGGGCGCAATCGGGGTCATGGCCGCCCGAGTGTACCGGCGGCTCCGATTCCCCCGAGCAAGGCGGTCGGCTCCGGCAAGCGGCGGCCGGGGAGGACGACGTCACTCCGGTCGCAGAAGCTCACGGACGCTTCGGAGCCCCCGGGCTTCGCCCGGTCGGTCTCCTCGCTGCTCGCACACAGCTCTCTCCGTGACGTCATCCTCCCCGGCTTTCCCTGACGGGACGGCCTCTGCGGGCGCGCGAGGACCCGCCGGTCCCCTGCCTTCGCGGGGGAGTGACGCTTGTGTCGGTGGCAGCCACCAAGAGGGGTGGGCGGCATCGCGGAGAGAGCTGTTGCGAGCAGACGAAGAGACCGACCCGGGCGAAGCCCGGGGGGCTCTGATGCGGCCGCGAGCTCCTGCGACCGGAGCGATGCCGCCCACCCCTCCTTCCTGGAGACTCGTCCGCCGTAGCGACAGCAACTCGGAACGCTGCGCAGGGTCAGACGAACTCGCGGGCCACCGTGTGGACGTCGCGGACGCCCTCGAGGCGCTCGAGGAGGCGGCTGAGCTGGGTGAGGTTGGCGATCTCGACGACGGTGGAGATCACCGCGGTCCGGTCGTCGTAGACCTGCACGTCGGCGCCGGAGAGGTTGACCTTGAACTCGGCGATGACCGCGGCGACGTCGCGGAGGAGCCCGGTGCGGTCCCAGGCCTCGATCTTGATGTTGACCGGGTAGACCTGGTTGTTGCCGCGCTCCCACTCGACCTCGACGATGCGGTCGGGGTCGGCGGCGTTGCGGACGTTGACGCAGTCCGCGCGGTGGACCGTGACGCCCTTGCCGCGCGTGATGTAGCCGCGCACGGTGTCGCCGGCGAGCGGCTTGCAGCACTGCGCCAGGGTGGTGAGCATGTCGCCCATGCCGTGGACGCGCACGTGCCCGTTGGTGCTGGGGCTGGCGCTGGTCAGCGGGATCCCCAGGACGGTGGTCTCGCTGGCCTGGTCGGGGAACTCGCGGTCGCTGTAGCGCAGCACCACCCCGCGCGCGCTGACGTCGCCGTAGCCGACCGCTGCCAGGAAATCGTCGACGGTGTTGAACTTGAAGTCCTCGGCGAGCTCGAGCAGGCGATCCTCCTTGAGCGAGCTCAGCGGCTGCTGGCGGAGCCGGCGGAACTCCTTGTCGAGCTGCTCACGACCCTTCTGGACGTTCTCCTCGCGGCGCTCCTTCTTGAACCAGCTGCGGATCTTCTCCCTGGCGCTGCTGGTCTTGACGAAGTTGAGCCAGTCGCGGCTCGGCGCATGCGCGCCCTTGGTGGTGAGCACCTCGACGATGTCGCCGTTCTCGAGCTTGTAGTCGAGCGGCACCATGCGGCTGTTCACCTTGGCGCCGATGCAGTGATGACCAACATCGGTGTGGACGCGGTAGGCGAAGTCGACCGGCGTGCTCCCGGTCGGCAGCGAACGAACGTCTCCCTTGGGGGTGAACACGAACACCTCGTCCTGGAAGATGTCCACCTTGACGGTGTCGACGAAGGCCTCGGCGTCGAGCACCTCCTTCTGCCAGTCCATGAGCAGCCGCAGCCAGCCGTAGCGCTCGTCGAAGCGCGTCTGCTGCGCGCCTTCCTTGTAGCGCCAGTGGGACGCGATGCCGTACTCGGCCGTGCTGTGCATCTCCTGGGTGCGGATCTGCACCTCCATGGGCTCGCCGGTGTGCGACACCACCGTGGTGTGGAGCGACTGGTAGCCGTTGCCCTTGGGCATGGCGATGTAGTCCTTGAAGCGCCCCGGGATCGGCTTCCACAGCGAGTGCACGGTGCCGAGCGCCCCGTAGCAGTCCTTGATGCTCTCGACCATGATCCGCAGCGCGATCAGGTCGTAGATCTCGTCGAAGTCCTTGTGGGAGCGCTCCATCTTGTCGTGGATGCTGAAGATGTGCTTCGGCCGGCCCGAGATCTCCGCGGCGATGCCCAGTCGATCGAACTCGCGCTGGAGGATCTCGGTGACGTCTCTGATGAAGCTGCCCCGCTCCGCGGCGGCCTTGCTCACCTTGGCGGCGACCGCGTGGTAGTTGTCGGGGTCGAGCTGGGCGAAGGCCAGGTCCTCGAGCTCGCCCTTGATCTGCCAGATGCCGAGCCGGTGCGCCAGGGGGGCGTAGATGTCGAGGGTCTCGCGCGAGATTCGCAGCCGGCGTTCCTCGTTGTGGGCGCCGACGGTGCGCATGTTGTGCAGGCGGTCGCCGAGCTTGATCAGCACCACCCGGATGTCCTCGGCCATGGCGATGAGCATCTTGCGGATGTTCTCCGCCTGGGCCTGCTCACGGGTGTGGACGTGGATCTTGCCCAGCTTGGTGACCCCGTCGACCAGCTTGGCGACGTGGCTGCCGAACTCCTCGCTCAGCTGCTCCCGCGTGACCTCCGTGTCCTCGACGGTGTCGTGGAGCAGGGCTGCGACCAGGGTGTCGGTGTCGAGGCCGAGGTCGGCGAGGATCCCGGCCACCGCCGCCGGGTGGGTGACATACGGCTCACCGCTGAGCCGTGACTGCCCCTCGTGGGCCTGCTCGGCGAGCGCGTAGGCGCGGCGCAGGACCTCCCGCTCGTCGTCGCGGAGGTACGAGGCCTTGGAGAGGAGTTCGTCGATCGCCATCTCCTTCGCCATGGTACCCGTGTCCAGGCAGATCGAACTCAGTGGACCCTTTCCCGAGCCTACTGAGGCTGGGCGGAGACCTTCCTGGGGCGCAGCGCGCTGAGGGCGGCGCGGCCCTCGAGCGCGGCACCGACGTCCTCGAGGTCCGCGACAGAGGTCGGCTTGCCCAGCCCGAACCCCTGCCCCAGCTGGACGCCGGCGGCCTTCATGAGGTCGGCGACGAACTCGTTCTCGACACCCTCGGCGATGACAGTCGCCCCGCTGGCGCGAGCGAACGCCATGGTCGCATCCATGGCCGCGCGTGAGCCGACGCGGCTCGACGTCATGGTCAGGCTGCGCCCCAGCTTGAGGTACTCGCTCGCCGACGCGGCCAGCAGCTCGAGCGTCGAGTGCCCCTCGCCCACGTCGTCGAGCGCGAAGCGGATGCCCTCGACGCGGTACGACGCGAGAACGCGGCTGAGCATCTCGTAGTCGCGGATGCGCTCGTGCTCAGTGATCTCGAGCACCACGCTCTGTGGTGACCGTTCCGCGGCATGGAGCAGCAGGAGCAGCTGGTCGACCCCGTGGATCGGATCGAGGAGCGCGGCGGCGCTGATGTTCAGGAAGAGCGCGGCATGCCCAGGCAGGGACCTGGCGTCCTCGACGGCGTGGCGCCGGCAGGTCCAGTCGAGGTCACGGATCTGGCCACCCGTGCGCGCGGCCTCGAAGACCGCCTCGACCGAAGTCCATCGCGGCGAATCCCTCGGGACGGGCGAGCGCCTCGTAGCCGATCACGGAGCCGTCGAACAGGTTGATGATCGGCTGGAACAAGGTGTCGAGGGGGCCGCCCTCGAGGATGCGCATCACCACGTCCGAGTAGGAGCGATCGGCGATGTCGCCCGCCTCGCCGCGCTCGTAGGAGCTGCCCTCGACGCGGTCACCGCCGGCGTGCTTGGCGTTGTACAGGCTCTCGTCGGCCCGCTGCCACACCGACACGGGGTCGGCGCCCGCCGGCGCGGCGCTCCAGCCCACGGTGATCCTCACCGTGCCGCCCGGCACCGTCAGGGAGTGCATCGCGGTGCGCATGCGTTCGGCGACCAGGGTGGCGCCGAAGACCCCCACGCCGGGCAGGAGCGCGGCGAACTCATCACCACCCACCCGCGCCATCACGTCCCAGCCGCGCACGATCAGCCCGAGCGTCGTCCCCACCGTCCTGAGCATGGCGTCGCCGGCGGCGTGGCCGTGGGTGTCGTTGATCTCCTTGAGGCGGTCGACGTCGAGGGAGAGGATGGCGAATGGCTCGCGTGGGACCGTCCGCAGCGCGCGGTCGAACTCGCGCCGGTTCTTCAGCCCGGTGAGAGCGTCGGTGGAGGCCAGGGCGGACAGCTCACGGGCAGCCGCATGCACGGCGCCCTCAGCACTCACCCGCTCCAGGAACCGGGCGATGTGATGGCATGCCACCGCGACGGCGTCATGCACCTGCTTGGACGGCCGGTCGACCGTGGGACGGTACACCGCCAGCACGGCGATGACCCCGTTGCCGGTGGTGCGCAGCGGGAACGCGATGGCGCCGCGGATCCCCAGCCCAGCAGCCACGCTGGCGCGGTCGCGCGCCGACCTCTCCACGGACGCCCCGATCGAGGCAACGCGCCCAGACTTCAGCACCCGAGCCACCAGCTCCGGCCCGGTGTCGGCGACGAAGCCCCTGCCGGCCGCTGCGAACGCGTTCGCCTCAGGGGATCGTGCGGAGGAGGAGTAGCGCAGCTCGACCTCTCGGTTCTCGCCGTTGACCAGCCAGATCTCTCCGACCCGGCCGTCCAGCGCGCTGGTCACCATGTCGAGGCTCTGCTGGAGGGGGCCGTCCATCTCCTCGGACTCGTTGAAGAGTTCGAGCATGCTCAGCAGCATCGCCTGGGCGCTGGCTGCCGCGATCGGCAGGGCCCGGTCCCTGGCGGAACTCGGCTCGGACGATCGTCGGCCGGTGCGACCCGGGCTGCGCGCGCGCAAGCAACTCGGCGCTGACGGGGTCGGCGCGTTGCACGGCGGGTGGCCTCCTGACGGAACGTGAGGGGTCCCTACCCCTCAGGCCAGAAGCGTGCGGCGTTTGGCGAAATCCGTCTGTTCGCGGCCGTACTCATCCACGGCCCTGCGACAGGATCGTGGCAGCGTTCAGTAGGCGCGAGCGATCAGCGCGACATCCTCGGCCGGCTCCCCGCAGGCCAGGCACGGCTGACCGTGGGCGGAGCGGTCGGCGCGGAGGTTGCGGACAGTGGCGGCGTGGACCGCCCCTTTGACCGCGGCCTCGCACTCCGGCCGGTTGCAGAAGGGACCGCTGGCGAACACCGGCTGCTCGGCGAAGGCGGCGACCAGGTCGTCGAGGGATGCCACGTCGACGCTGCGCTCGTCGAGCAGCGCCTCCGCTCGCGAGCGGATCGCCGACTGGGCGTCGCCGAGCAGGTCGCCGAGCCGGGGGCCGAGCCCGTCGAGCGGCACCAGGCTCTGCTCACCGTCGACGCGGCGCACCACGGTGACGTTGCCGCCGGCCAGGTCCTTGGCGCCGACGGTGATGCGCAGCGGCACGCCGCGGAGCTCCCAGTGCGCGAACTTCTCGCCCGGGCGCAGGCCGTCGCGCCGGTCGACGCGGAGACGCACCTCGGCGCCGGCCTCGCGCTCGATCCGTGCGCAGGCCTCCTCGACGAGCCGAGCGGAGTCCTCGTCATGGCTGCGTGCGATCGGCACCACCACCACCTGGATGGGCGCCACCCGCGGCGGGATGATCAGGCCGGCCTCGTCGCCGTGGGCCATGATCAGCCCTCCGATGATGCGGGTCGACAGGCCCCACGAGGTCTGGAACGGGTGCTGCTCGGTGTTGGCGCGGTCGCTGTAGGTGATCCCGTACGCGGTGGTGAAGTTCTGCGCCAGGTGGTGTGAGGTGCCGGCCTGCAGCGCCCAGCCGTCGGACATCATCGCCTCGATGCTCAGGGTATAGCGCGCGCCGGCGAACTTCTCCAACTCCGTCTTGCGCCCCTTGATCACCGGCATCGCCAGCCAGTCCTCGGCGAGCTCGCGGTAGCACTCGAGCATGGTGTCCACCTCGGCCGCCGCCTCCTCGTCGGTGGCGTGGAAGGTGTGCCCCTCCTGCCAGAGGAACTCGGAAGTGCGCAGGAACAGGCGGGTGCGCTTCTCCCAGCGCATCACGTTGACCCACTGGTTGATGAGCACCGGGAGGTCGCGCCAGGAGTGGATCCAGTCCGCGTACATCGAGCAGATGATCGTCTCGCTGGTGGGGCGGATCGCCAGCCGCTCCTCCAGCTCCTTGTCGCCGCCGTGGGTCACCCACGCCACCTCGGGAGCGAAACCTTCGACGTGCTGCGCCTCCTTGGCGAGATAGCTCTCGGGGATGAGCAGCGGGAAGTACATGTTCTCGTGGCCGGTGCGTTTGATCATGGCGTCGAGCGCGTCACGCGTCCGTTCCCACAACGCGTAGCCGTACGGACGGATCACCATGCAGCCGCGCACGGGCGCGTAGTCGGCGAGCTCGGCGCGACGCACCACGTCGACGTACCAGCGGTCGAAGTCCTCGCTCTTCGACGCGATCTGCTTGCCGCGGCGCTCGGTGGCCATGGCGGCCGAGTATAGGGTCGGCCTCGCAACCGGCTCCTCACTGGTCACCGTGACCGAGGAGCCGGTTGCTCTGCCGGGTCGGCTAGTGCGACGCCAGGTAGGCGCCGAAGGCTGAGAGCGTGTCGCCGAAGGTCGGCCCGGTCGGACGACTTGATGGCCACGCCGTTGGTGTCGGTGAACTTGGTCTCCGAGGTCCAGCACAGCCCGCTCGGCGCGTCCTTCTGCGCGACGAAGTTGAACGCGGCGTCCAGCGCCGTCGGGAAGGAACCGGTGGTGAGGCCGAGGTAGTCGGTGAGCTCGGTGCCGGTGTACTGCCAGATCATGTCGACAGAGCCCGCCGTCAGCGCCTGGCCCAGTGCCTTGTCCTTGGCCTGGAAGGTGTCGTCGACGACGAAGTTGTGCGCCTCGAGGACCAGCTTGGTCATGGCGCCGAGCAGCTCCTCCTCGGCGAAGCCCTTGACGCCGACGCTGACGTGGGCGCCGCCGCCATCAGAGCCGGAGGCCGTCGCGCAGCCCGTCCCGGAGCCGTTGGTGCCACCGCCTCCCGTGTAGCTCGAGGCCAGGAAGCCGTTCTGCGTGAGCCACGTCTTGGCCACGTCCTCGACCTTCATGTTCTGCAGCTCGACCATCCCGTTGAGCGAGACCATGGTGGCGATGTCGAGCTTGGCGGCGACCGGCGCCATCAGGTTGGCGATCGCCGGGTGGGCCTGCAGCACGCTGGCCTTGACCACCAGGCCGGCGTTGTCCGGCGGGAAGAGGTTCTTGTCGTCCTGCAGGACATACAGGTTGTTCGCCGCGATCGCGGAGTCGGTGGTGAACACCTCACCCGCGGTGCACTGCCCGTTGGCGATCGGCTTCTCGGCGGTGTTGCCGATGTCGGTGTAGGTCGCCTTGCTGAACGCCTGGTTGTACTTCGACTCGAGCCCGAGCAGCCCGTCGGGCCTGGTGCGGAACTCCGAGAGGATGCAGAACTTCACGGCCGACGCGCTCGGTCCTCCCCCTCCTCCACTGCTGCTCGTCGTGTTGTTGCTGCTGCTCCCACAGGACGCCACTGTCCCTGCGACGGTGAGCACCATCGCTGCCACTGCTTTCCGGTTCATCGGGGTCTCCTGTCGATCACGTTTTTTCCATCACGTTGTGACGGTTTGCGGCACAGTCATGCGCTCCACCAGCGAGAGCGCCCAGTCGGCTAGAAGCGCGAGAGCGGACACCATGACCGCTCCCACGAAGATGATTCGGTTGGAGATGTTGATCCCGGAGGCGATCACGTCACCGAGCCCCCCTCCTCCGATGAAGTTCCCGAGTGTAGCCGTGCCGATCACCAGCACGAGCGCGGTGCGCAGCCCGGCGAAGATCAGCGGGGACGCGAGCGGCAGCTGCACGCGGTACATGCCCTGCCACCGGGTCATGCCCATGCCTCGCGCGGCCTCGACAGCGGCCGGGTCGACGCCCTGGATCCCAGCGACGGTGTTGCGCAGCACCGGCAGGGCGCCGTAGATCACCAGCGCGATGATCGTCGGCTCCTGGCCGAGCCCGAGGAAGGCGTAGAGCAGCGCCAGGATGCCGATGCCGGGCACCGCCTGCCCCACGTTGGCCAGCAGGAACACCGGGAGTCGCACGGCTCGGCCAGCACCGGAGATCAGCACGCCGAGCGGGACCATGAGCGCGGCCACGATCCCGAACGACACCCCTGAGAGCACCAGGTGCTCGATGAGCTTGGTCGAGAGGAAGTCGTAGTTGATGATCTGGCTGTCCGCAATGGAGCCGCTGATGGTCTGGTACAGCGCCGAGGCCAGCGCCAACCCGACCAGCACAGCGATGGGGATGCTGAAGAGCCGGACCCTGGCGAGGTCGATGCCGTGGTGGCGTTCGAGGGCAGCTGCGCTCATTGCGAGGCGCGCCTGATGACGTCTGCGTCGACGACGCCGAGGGCGCCGCTCGATCCCAGCACAAGAACACGCCCGTCGTCCGCGCGGAGCACGGCGTCCAGCGCGTCGCGCAGCGTCGCGCCGGCGTCGACGGTCACGCGCCGGCGGGGCGCCCCGTTGAGCGCAGCCAGGCTGATGTCGCCGACCTTGATGAGCGAGAGGCGCCGCACCATGCGCGCCTCGCCGAGGAAGTCGGCGACAAAGTCCGACGCCGGGTGAGCCAGCAGCTCGGCGGGTGTCGCGTACTGCTCGAGGTGGCCGCCCTTGGAGAACAGGGCGACGCGGTCACCGAGACGGATCGCTTCATCGATGTCGTGCGTCACGAAGACGATCGTCTTGCGCACCAGCTTCTGGAGCCGGAGCAGCTCGTTCTGCAGCCGCTCCCGTGCGATCGGGTCGATGGCCCCGAAGGGTTCGTCCATGAGCATGATGTTGGGATCGACCGCGAGGGCGCGGGCCACGCCGACGCGCTGGCGCTCGCCGCCGCTGAGCTCGGCCGGCAGGCGCTTTGCGTAGTCGGCGGCCGGGCAGGCCGACCAGGTCGAGAAGCTCCTACACTCGTGCCGCGATGCGCTGCTTGTCCCATCCCTGCAGTCGCGGAACCGTGGCCACGTTCTCCGCCACCGTGTAGTGCGGGAAGAGCCCGATCTGCTGGATGACGTAGCCGATCGAGCGGCGCAGCTCGTTGACGTCCTGGCGCGCGGTGTCCTGGCCGTCGATGCTGATCACGCCCGAGGTGGGCTCGATGAGCCGGTTGATCATCTTCAGCGACGTGGTCTTGCCGCATCCCGACGGCCCGACGAAGATGACGATCTCGCCCGGATGGGACCTCCAGCGAGAGCTCGTGGACGGCGTCGGTGTCGCCGTAGCGCTTGGTGACGCGGTCGAAGGTGATCACGTCGCCGCCACGGTGACGCGGCCCTTGCTGAGGACGCGCTGGACAGTCGGCCAGCACCGCGTCGGCGAGGATGCCGATCAGCGCCACCGGGATGATCCCGGCGAGGACCTGCTCGATGGTGACCGTGTCGCGGCCGAGCGCCGAGAAGATCGCGGCGCCGAGGTTGTTGGCGCCGATCGCGGCGCCGACGGTGGCGACGGCCACGATCATCACCGTCGCCTGGCGCAGGCCGCCGAGGATGACGGGGACCGCCAGGGGCAGCTGGATGCGGGTGAGCACCTGGGACGGGCTCATGCCCATCCCGCGCGCCGCCTCGGCAACCGCCGGGTCCACGGCCGCGATGCCCGCCCGGGTGTTGCGGACGATGGGCAGCAGCGCGTACATGACCAGGCCCACGATCACCGGCGGGAAGCCGAACCCGAGCCAGATGGAGAGCAGTCCGAACAGCGCGAAGCTGGGGATGGTCAGGATGGTGCTGGTGACGGCGAGGATGACGGTGGCGAACCGATCCGACCGGGCGGCCTCGATGCCGAGTACGATGCCGGCAACGCTCGGCGATGAGCATGCACATCGCCACGGTCTCGAGATGGACGACCACCTGGGGGCCGAGTGTGTCCCAATTGTCCAGGATGTACCGCAGGGTGCTCACTGAGAGTCGTCTCGCTGCGGCGGCAAGTCCTGAGCCCGCGGGAACCCGCCTGTCCCCGCTGGGCTCATCTTAGACGAAGGGACTGCGTCCCCCTCGGGCACCCCACAGGCGAAGGGGGACTCGTGTTCCCCTCGGGCTCCCCCCAGGCGAGGGGGGACTGCGTTCCCTCGGGCTCCCCCAACTCGCGTGTCGGCTCCGACGGCTCTCCGCAACGGGCCAGGGGTGGCCATGGTCAGCGGCTTCAGGACCGGCTCGCCGTCGCCGAGGCCGGTGGGCAGCGGCTCGCCGGCCGCGATCAGGCGCGCGTCCTCTGCCGCGATCGCCTTCAGCTCGGTGATCAGCGACTCGATCAGCTGCTCCTGCGGGAGGGAGGCGATCACTTTGCCGCCGCGGTAGAGGATGCCCTTCTGGCGGCCGCCGGCGATGCCGATGTCGGCGTGCATCCCCTCGCCGGGGCCGTTGACCACGCAGCCCATCACCGACACGTTGATGGTGCGGCGCACCTCAGCGAAGCGCCTCCTCGACCCGGGCCACCATCGGGAACATGTCGATCTCCAGCCGTCCACACGTGGGGCAGGCGATGAGGTTCGGCCCGCTGCCCTTCTCGCTGAGGTTCTGGAGGATCTGGCGGCCGACGCGCACCTCGTCCTCGGGCTCGCCGACCAGCGACACGCGGATGGTGTCGCCGATGCCCTCGGCGAGGAGGATGCCGATGCCCATCGCGCTCTTGACGCTGCCCGACTCGACCGGGCCCGCCTCGGTGAGGCCGAGGTGCAGCGGGTAGCGGTTGCCGAGCGCCGCGAACTTGCGGTTGACCGCGATGTTGGTGAGCACGTCGCTCGCCTTGAGCGACACCTTGATGTTGCGGAAGTCGAGCTCCTCGAGGATGCGGATGTGCCCGAGCGCTGCCTCGACCATGTGCTCGGCGGTCTCGTCGATGGTGAGCCCGCGCCCGCGGGCGAGGTCCTTGCGCTGGGGGATGCTCCCGCTGTTGACGCCGATCCGGATCGGGACCTCGCGCGCCGCCGCCTCCCGGGCGATGTCGCGCACCTTGGTCGGGTCGGTGATGTTGCCTGGGTTCAGGCGCAGGCACGCGATGCCCGCCTCGAGCGCGCGCAGCGCCAGCGGGGCGTCGTAGTGCACGTCGGCGATGACCGGGATCGGCGAGCCCTTGACGATCTCGCGCATGCGCCACGCCCGCCTCGCGGCGTGTCGCAGGTGACCCGGATGATGTCGGCCCCGGCCTTGGCGGCCCGCTCGATCTGCGCCAGCGGTGCCGTGACGTCCTCGGTCTGGGTCTTGGTCATCGTCTGCACCGGGATCGGCGCAGCGCCACCGATGACCACGCCGCCGACGTTGACCGGGACGGTGGGGCGGCGGTTGATGACGCTGCTCATCCTGGCCTGCTCACGTCTCCGATGGTGACATAGATGACGAAGACGACCACGATGGCGAGCCCGACGGCGTAGACCAGGGCCTCGCGCCGCGGGTCGAGCCGCCGCCGCCGCACCGCCTCCAGCAGGATGAGCACCGCCTTGCCACCGTCCAGGAAGGGGATCGGCAGGATGTTGACCAGCCCCAGGTTCATGCTGATGAACGCGATCCAGTAGGCCAGCGACCGGCCTCCCTGGTGGGTCGCAGTCACCGTCTGGCGCACGATCCCGACGGGCCCCGACAGCCCCTGGGGGCCGGTGATCCCACCGCTCTTGGGGTTGGTGACCAGGTTGGCGAGGTCCTTGACGGTGGTGGTGACGAACGTGGGGATCTGGCCGAAGCCGTCGCCCAGCGCCTGGGTGACCGGCTCGCCGTCGAAGTTCGGGGAGATCCCGAGCCGCCAGGCCGCCTGGATGGCGCCGTCGGCTCCGCTGCCGTCCTGCACCCCGGAGACGCGCACGTCGGTGTACGTCATTCCGCGGGTCCCGTCATCGTTGATCACGAAGCCCGACAGCGACGTCGTCCCGCCGGCGAGCAGTGCAGCCGGGTCCCCCGGGGTCACCGGGTGGCCGTTGATGGCGGTGACCACGAACTCGACGCCGACGGGGATGGTGGCGGGGGTGGCCGGGGTGGCGCCTGCGCTGGGCGCCGCGGTGGGAGCCGTGCCGGGGGAGGCGGTCGGCGGCGGCTGAACCCCGTTCACGATGATCAGGGACGGGGTGAGCTGGATGGTGTGCGTGGAACCGCCGCTGGTGTACACGACCGTCATCGGCCGCCCGTTCGCCCGAGCCGTGGCGGCGTGCAGGTCGCTGGAGACGTCGGCCGCGGTGTCGTGGCGGATCGGCTGACCGTCGACGCTGACGATGACGTCGCCGTCGTGGAGGCCGGCGAGCTGCGCCGCCGCGCCCGGCTGGATGTGCGAGGCGTTGGGCCACGCGAAGATGACCGTGAACAGCAGCCCGGCGAAAACCATGTTGGCGAGGATGCCGGCCAGGATCGTGGCCAGCCGCTTGGGAATCGTCGCCCGGTAGAAGTTGCGCTCGCCGGCGTCAGCCTCGCCCTCCAGGCCGAGCATGCCGGCCATGCGCACGTAACCCCCCGCGGGGATGGCCCGCAGCGAGTACGTCGTCTCCCCGATGGTTCGGCGCGCGATGCGCGGCCCGAACCCGACCGAGAACTCGTCGACGCGGATGCCACTCAGCTTGGCGACCAGGTAGTGGCCACCCTCGTGGACCAGCACCACCGAGAGGAGCACCAGGATGATCGCGCCGACCACGGCGAGGACGTCCAGGATCATGCCGGGCTGGCGACCTCGCCCAATCGCCCCGTCGCGAACCCCCGCGCCCACGTGTCGGCGTCGAGGATGTCGTCGAGCGACGGCGACACCACCGACGGCGCCGACCTCACTGTTTCGGCCACCAGTGGCACGATCGCGTCGTAGCCGATGCGGCGGTCCAGGAAGGCCGCGACCGCGACCTCGTTGGCGGCGTTGAGCGCGGCGGGCGCGATCCCGCCGCTCTCTCCGGCCGTCCGAGCCAGCCCGACCGCGGGGAAACGGGCGGCGTCGACGTCGAAGAACTCCAGTGGCGCCCCGTCGGTGAGTTGCACTGGCCGGGCGATGCCGGGGAGTCGCTCGCCGTCGGCGATGGCCAGCGCGATGGGGACGCGCATGTCGGGGACGCCGAGCTGGGCGATCACCGCGCCGTCGATGAACTCGACGAAGGAGTGGACGATGCTGGATGGGTGGATCACCACCGCGATGCTCGAGTAGGCGACGTCGAAGAGGAAATGGGCCTCGATGACCTCGAGGCCTTTGTTCATCATGGTGGCCGAGTCGATGGTGACCTTCGGGCCCATGTTCCAGGTGGGATGGCGCAGCGCCTCCTCGACGGTGACGCTGGCGAAGGTCGCCGGGTCGCGGGTGCGGAACGGACCACCGCTGGCGGTGAGCACCAGGCGGCGCACGCTGTCGGCGCGCTCACCGCGGAGGCACTGCCAGAGCGCGCTGTGCTCGCTGTCGACGGGCAGGATGCGCGCCCCCGCGGCGGCGGCGCGGGCCCTGACCAGCTCGCCGGCCATCACCAGCACCTCCTTGGTGGCGGTGGCGATGGTGCGGCCGGCGTCGAGCGCCGCCAGGGTCGGCGCAAGCGCTGCGGCGCCGGGGATGGCGACGCACACCACGTCACAGTCCATGGCGGCGACCTCGGCGACGGCGTCGGGGCCCGCCCCCATCCCCGCGGGGAGACGGACGCCGGCTGGCGGGGACACCACCGCCGAGCGCGCCACCCGGAAGCGATCGACGATGCCGGCAAGCCCGGCGACGTCGCTGCCGGCGACCGCGCCCACCAGCTCGAAGCGCTCGGGGAAGCGCTCGAGGACGTCGCCGCACTGCCGCCCGATGGAGCCGGTGGCGCCGAGGAGGACGACCCGGCGTCGCGGACGCTCGAGCCCGGGGGTGGTGGTCACGGCCTCATTCTCCGCGAACCTTCTGGGACTGAGCCCTCACCCGAGCGAGATCAGCCGGTAGAAGCAGTAGACCGCGGGGGCCACCAGGACCAGGCTGTCGAGGCGATCGAGGAGGCCGCCGTGGCCGGGGATGAGGTTGCTCGAGTCCTTGGCGCCCGCCCTGCCGCTTGAGCGCCGACTTCGGCGAGGTCGCCGGCCTGGGCCACGATGGCCACCAGCAGCCCTTCGGCCGCACCGAGCCACGGCGTGATCCCCAGCAGCAGGCGCCCCAGCAGCGCTGCGATCGCCACGGCCCCGACCAGTCCCGCGACCGACCCCTCCAGCGACTTCCGCGGGGAGAGCTGGGGGAAGAACCGGTGGCGCCCGAAGGCGGTGCCGGCCAGGTAGGCGGACGTGTCGCACACGATCACCGCCGCCACGGGGACGGCCAGGACCTCGATGCCGAAGCCATGGTCGGCCGGCCGCCAGTTGAGCAGCGCGACGTAGAAGCCGAGTGAGAAGCCCACGTACACGGCCCCCGCGACGGCGGCCATCCAGCCTCGCCAGCTCGAGCCGGACACCACCAGGCCGGTGAGCCCCGCGACCAGCGCCGCCCCCAGCGCGATGTCGAGCGCCGGCGGGGAGCCCGGGACCGCGTAGCGGATGGTCAGCCACACGGTCAGCGGCAGCACCAGCCACAGCGGCGGGCGGGCGTCGAGCCGGCCGGCCAGCCCGGCGAACTCCCAGGCCCCGACGGCGGCAGCGGCGGCGAGAAGGGCGACGAAGACCGAGCCGCCCGCCGCGATGGCGGCGGCAACCAGCAGCAGGAGCAACACCCCCGAGACCCAGCGCACGGCTGCGTTGGTGGCCGCGGGGGTCGCCGGCGGGGCAGCCGTCACGCCCACCCGGCTCTCACCCGCCAGCGACGCGTCGCTCAGAGCGTGGCCGGCGCCACGATCGCCTCCTCCACCCGGGCGTGCGCCTCGGGGACGGCGCCGAAACGACGATCCCGTCCTGCGTAGGCAGCGAGGGCGTGCTCGATGGCCGCGGCGTCGAAGTCCGGCCACAGCGTCTCGGTCACGTAGATCTCCGCGTACGCCGCCTGCCACAGCATGAAGTTGCTGATGCGCATCTCACCAGCGGTGCGGATGATCAGGTCGGGGTCGGGCAGGCCGGCGGTGTACAGGGCCCCCGCCAGCGTCTGGGTGTCGAGGGCGGACAGGTCGACGCCGCGGCTGGCGAGGTCGCGGACGGCGGCGACGATCTCGTGCCTCCCGCCGTAGTTGATCGCCACGTTGAGCACGGCCCGGGTGTTGGCGCTGGTCAGCTCCTCCGCCGCGGCCACCTTCTCCTGGAGGCGAGGGCTCAGCTTGGTGCGGTCGCCGATGGCCCGGATCTGGATGCCCTCCGCGTGCATCTCACCGACCTCGGAGTCGATGGTGTCGCCGAAGAGCTGCATCAGCGCCGCCACCTCATGCCGAGGCCGGGACCAGTTCTCGGTGCTGAACGCGTAGAGGGTGAGGATGTGCACGCCGGCGGCGTGGCATGCCTCCATCACCGGACGGATGGTCGACACCCCTGCCCGATGACCGGCGGCGCGAGGAAGATGGCGGCGCCGCGCCCAGCGACCGTTGCCGTCCATGATGATCCCGATGTGGCGGGGTAGCTCCGGGCTGGACGGCTCGGGGATGGCGGCTGGCGCTGGCGGTCGCTGCATGTCTGTGTACTGAACGCCTCGCTCCAGAGCGCGGTTTCGGGAGCTCAGGCTGGCCCGAGGTCAGACCTCGAGGATCTCAGCCTCCTTCTTCTGCGCGAGATCGTCAACCTTGCCGATGAAGCTGTCGGTGATGTGCTGCACGTTGGCGATGTTGCGCTCGATCTCGTCCTTGGACACGTGTCCCTCCTTCTCGAGCCTGCGCAGGTGGTCCACCTCGTCGCGACGGATGTTGCGCACTGCGATCCGGGCATCCTCGGCCCGCTGCTTCACCACCTTGGCGAACTCGCGGCGCCGCTCCTCGGTGAGCTGCGGGATCGCGATGCGGATCACCTGGCCGTCGTTGCTCGGGTTCAGCCCCAGCTCACTCTTCTGCAGCGCCTTCTCGATGGCGGCGATCGAGTTGCGGTCGTATGGCTGGATGAGCAGCAGCCGCGCCTCGGGCGCGGTGATCCCGGCGATGCTCTGCAGGGGCGTCGGCGTCCCGTAGTAGTCGACCTGGATGCGATCGACGAGGGACGGGGTGGCACGCCCGGTGCGGATGCCGCCCAGCTCCTTGTGGAGGGACTCGAGGCTCTTGTCCATGCGGACGGTGGCGTCGTCGAGTCGCTCCTTGATCTGGGCTTGCGAGTCCTCGGAGCGGGTGCGGTCGCTCACGCGCCGTCGCCCTGGCCGTCGACGCGCGTGCCGATGTCCTCGCCGAGGACCACGCGCTCGATGCTCCCCTCGGCGAGCAGGTCGAAGACCACGATCGGGGTGGCGTTGTCCATGCAGAGCGTCAGCGCGGTGTTGTCCATCACCTCGAGGCCGCGGTTGAGGACCTCCATGTACGAGAGGTGGTGCAGGCGCGTGGCCGACGGGTCCTTGAGCGGGTCGGCGGTGTAGATGCCGTCGACCTTGGTGGCCTTGAGCAGCACGTCGGCGCCGATCTCCGCGGCCCGCAGCGCTGCGGTGGTGTCGGTCGTGAAGAACGGGTTGCCGGTGCCGGCGGCCAGGATCACCACCCGGCCCTTCTCGAGATGGCGGATGGCACGGCGTGGGATGAACGGCTCCGCCACCTGCTGCATCGCGATCGCGGACTGCACCCGCGTCTGGATGTCGAGACGCTCCAGCGCATCGCGCAGGGCGAGCGCGTTGATGACGGTCGCCAGCATCCCCATGTAGTCGCCGGCCACGCGGTCGAGCCCGTGGGTGCTCGCCTCCATGCCGCGCACGATGTTGCCGCCGCCGATGACCACGGCGATCTCCACACCGCGCGCATGCACCTTGCCGATCTCCTCGGCGATCCGGCGCACGGTGCCGTGGTGGATGCCGAAGGTCGACTGGTGGCCGAGCAGCGCCTCGCCGCTGAGCTTGAGGATGACGCGCGAGTAGACCGGCAGCGGATCCGCGCCGGCGGCGCCGTGACCGGCGACGGCCAGGCCGGCGACCTCGACCGGGCCGCTCAGTTCGCCGACGGCGCGGCGGCGCCGTCCTCCTGGGACGTGGAGCGGTCGCCGGTCACAGTTGCGCTCTCCCCCACCTGGAACCTGGCGAAGCGTGCGACCGTGATGTTCTCGCCGAGCTTGGCGACAGCCTCGCTGATCAGCTGGCTCACCTTCTTCTTGCCTTTCTCGTCACGGACATAGGGCTGCTCGAGCAGGCAGATCTCCCCGAAGTACGCGTCGAGCTTGCCCTCGACGATCTTGTCCTGGATGTTGGCGGGCTTGTCAACGACCTGTGCGAGGAACACGGCGCGCTCGCGCTCGACCACCACCGGCGGCACGTCCTCGCGACGCACGAACAGCGGCGCCCGCCCCGCCACCTGGAGCGCGAGCTCCTTGGCGAGCTGGCGGAAGTCGTCGGTCTTGGCGACGAAGTCGGACTCGCAGTTGACCTCGACGAGCACACCGAGCTTCTGGCCGGAGACGCCTCCGCCGTGGACGTACGCCTCCACGATGCCCTCGTTGGCGGTGCGGCCGGCCTTGTCGGCGGCCCGGGCCATGCCCTTGGCGCGCAGCCAGTCCTTGGCCTTCTCCATGTCCCCAGCGCATTCGACCAGGGCACGCTTGCAGTCCATCATTCCCGCGCCGGTCGCCTCGCGCAGCGCCTTGACCTGGGCCGCGGTCACCTCAGCCATCAGGACTTCTCCGGCGTCGTGGCGGCGCTTGCGCCCGCGAACTCCTCGAGCGCCACCTCGGCTGTGCCTTCGGCCTCGGCCTCGGCAGCCGCCGGCTCGGCTGCGGCGGCACGCTCGGCCGCCTCACGCTCCTCGCGCTCACGGGCGGCCAGTTCCTCCTGCTCGCGCAGCTCGCGCTCGCCGAGCAGCTGCTGGCCTTCGAGGATCGCGTCGGTGAGCGTGTTGACGATCAACTTGCAGGCGCGGATGGCGTCGTCGTTGCCGGGGATCACGTGCTGGATCTCGTTGGGGTCGCAGTTGGTGTCCACGATCGCGACGATGGGGATGCCCAGCTTGTTGGCCTCGCTGACCGCCAGCCGTTCCTTCTTGCAGTCGATGACGAACAGCGCACCGGGGACGCGCTTCATGTTGACCATGCCCGCAAAGTTGGCCTCGAGCCGGTCGAGGTCGTCGCGGTGCACGTTGGCCTCCTTGGTGCCCATGCGCTCGAAGTCGCCCTTCTCCTGCATGGCGCGCAGGTCGAGCAGGCGGCGCAGTCGGCGCTGGATGACCGGGAAGTTGGTCAGCATGCCGCCCATCCAGCGATGGGTGACGTAGTACTGGCCGCTGCGTCCGCAGGCCTCCTCGATGGCGTCCTGCGCCTGCTTCTTGGTGCCCACGAAGAGCACCTTCTCGCCGTCGGCGACGAGCTGGCGCAGGAAGGCGCAGGCGGCGTCGAGCTGCGTCTGCGTCTGCTTCAGGTCGATGATGTGGATGCCGTTGCGCGCCGTGAAGATGTACGGGCGCATCTGGGGGTTCCACCGGCTGGTCTGGTGGCCGAAGTGGACCCCGGCCTCGAGCAGCTGGCGGAGGGTTACCGCCGGCATGGCGTGCCTCCTCGTGTTGGTGTGTTCCTCCGCCTCGGATATGCCGCCGTCACGACCCTGCAGAGCAGGGCACCCGTGAGGACGTGGCCGAGGCGTGTGTGATGGGATCAAGTTTAGCAGGCAGCCGTGAAGTGGCCATAACCGTCACTCCCCTCCCACGTTGCACCCACACCATGAAGCCCCGATCTGTCCGGCTCTCGATTGGCGACTGCGCTTGGCGCCGCGACTCTCTGCGGTTGTGGGAGCGCGCTGCCGTGTCGACGCGGCCCGTGCCCACCCTCACAGCCACGAGCAGCCCCTCCCCCACGGCCACCACTCCGGACCCCACCGCTGCGTGGGCGACCGTCTCCAATGTCGCCGGACGCTTCAGCTTCCGCTATCCCGGGACGCTGCGGGTCACCTACAACTGTGCCGCTGAGGTCTGGCTCGATCAGATAAGCGCTGCTGGACAGCAGTGCCCGTTGGTGGGCGACACCGGCGAACTGCTCGTCTTCTTCCAGTCAGCCGTGGGCGACCAGCGCGACCGAGTTGGTCGCAATGACGGCGAGCTTTCCCGGTGAGGGCACTGCGCCGCTGGGAGCGGGAACAGCAGTCACCGTCGATGGCGTGAGCGGGATGCGGTACACCGGCACCTGGGCCGCCGGGGGCCAGGGCATCGTTGCCGGCGAGAAACAGGTCGTGTACGTCATCTATGCCAACGGTCGCAGCTACGCGGCCATCTACTCTCAGAACGCGGGCACTCCCGACATGACCGCCGACTTCACGCTCATGGTCGAGCACACCCTGAAGCTCACCGGCTGAAACCGCCCTCGCGAAGGGGCCGCCACTGGCGCCGAAGCCTGTCTGAGCAGCAAGGAGATGTGCTCTCGCCGCCCTCCGTCTTCCCGGTGGCGCCGGCCCTCAGAGCACGTACTTGCGCACGTCGTCGTTGCGCACCAGGTCGGTGAGGCGCGAGCTCACGTACTCGGCGGTGACCTCGACGGGCATGGCGGTGAAGTCCTCGGCGCGGAAGGAGATCTCCTCGAGCACCTTCTCGAGGATGGTGAAGAGCCGGCGCGCCCCGATGTTCTCGTCCTGCTCGTTGACCGCGTGCGCCTGGCGGGCGATCTCCGCGATTCCCGCGGGACTGAAGCGCAGGTCGACGCCCTCGGTGCCGAGCAGGGCCGTGTACTGCTTGGTCAGGGCGTTCGACGGTTCCACCAGGATGCGCTCGAGGTCGGCCTCCGAGAGCGTGCTCAGCTCGACGCGGATCGGGAACCGCCCCTGCATCTCCGGGATGAGGTCGCTGGGGCGCGACATGGTGAACGCTCCGGCGGCGACGAACAGGATGTGGTCGGTGTGGACCGGGCCGTAGCGGGTGTTGACGGTCGACCCCTCGAGCAGCGGGAGCAGGTCGCGCTGCACGCCCTCGCCGCTGACGTCAGGCCCGTGCTCGCTGTGCTGCCCGCAGATCTTGTCGACCTCGTCGATGAACACGATGCCGTCGTCCTCGACGTCGCGGATCGCCTCGTCGTAGACGCGGTCCATGTCGACGAGCCGGTCGGTCTCCTCCTCGATGAGCGCGGTGCGCGCGTCAGCCACGGTCATTCGCTTGCTGCGCTTGCGCGGCGGAGCCATCTGCGAGAAGAAGTCGGACAGCGAGGTGCCCACCTCCTCGAGCCCGGTGCCCGCGAAACCCTCGAGCGCGGGCTGGAACGGCTCCTCCACCTCGATGTCGATGAGCTTGTCCTCGAGCTTGCTCGCCGCCAGCCGGCGCTCGATGCGACGGCGTACCAGGCGGAGCCGGCGCTGGCCGGTCACGTCGTCGTCGACAGCGGAGGCGGACTGCGGGTCGGTGTCGTGGATCGCCTTCGCCGGTCGCTGCGCGCTCTGCTCAGCCTCGACCAGCACGTCGACGATGCGCGAGGTGGCGGCTGCGCGGGCCCGCTCCTCCACCTCGGCGATGCGGCCGTTGTGCACCTCGGTGATCGTCTGCTCCACCAGGTCGCGGATGATCGACTCGACGTCGCGACCCACGTAGCCGACCTCGGTGAACTTGGTGGCTTCGACCTTGAGGAACGGCGAGTTGGTGAGCCGCGCCAGGCGTCGCGCGATCTCCGTCTTGCCGACTCCCGTCGGTCCGATCATGAGGATGTTCTTGGGCAGGACCTCCTCGCGCATCTCGTCGGTCAGGCGCTGCCGACGGATCCGGTTGCGCAATGCGATCGCCACCGATCGCTTGGCAGCCTGCTGGCCGATGATGTACTCGTCGAGGCGACGCACGATCTCGACCGGGCGGAGCTCCTCGGCCGGCTCGGCGCCGCCTTCGGTAGCAGGCTCTGGTGACGGCGCCTCCGCGTTGCCCGCGGCCACTCCTGCCGGAGCACCGTCAACTGACTGCACGGTCTCGCTCAGCGGCGGCGACGCGGTGGTGAGCAGCGCGCCCTGGCCGCCAGCAGGTGGCACGACCTGCGGGTCGGGCTCCGCGTGCACGACGCGGATCGGGTCACTCACGAGGGCGGCGCTTCCGCGGTGGCCAGGGTCTCCACCGAGATGTGGTCGTTGGTGTAGATGCACAGCTGTGCGGCGATCTCCAAGGCCTTGCGCGCCACCTCGGCGGCGGGGAGGTCGGTGTTCTCGATCAGCGCCCGCGCCGCCGCGTGCGCGAACGGGCCGCCGCTGCCGATCGCGGTGATGTCCTCGTCGGGTTCGATGATCTCCCCGTCACCGCTGAGCAGGAGCAGGCGCTGGTCGTCCGCCGCGATGAGCATCGCCTCGAGGTGGCGCAGGTACTTGTCGGTGCGCCACTCCTTGCTGAGGCCCACCGCGGCGCGCAGCAGGTTGCCCTGGTGCTTCTCGAGGTGCTGCTCGAACTTGTCGAAGAGGGTGAAGGCGTCGGCCACGGTCCCGGCGAAGCCGACGACCACGCGCTCGTTGAACAGGCGACGCACCTTGACGGCGCGGTGCTTCATGACCACGTCCCCGACGGTCACCTGCCCATCACCCGCGACGGCCACCTGGCCGCCCCGCTTCACCGCCACGATCGTCGTGGCGTGAAATTCGCTCACGTGGCCCCCACCTTCTCGGCTGCCGCGCCCTTCGGCGGCCGGTACTTGCAGCCCGGGTAGCCAGAGCAGCTGACGAAGGGACCGTACCGTCCCTGTCGCTTGACCAGTGGCTTGCCGCAGTCCGGGCAGCTTTCGCCGGTGGGCTCGGCGGCGGCGGCGGCGCCGCTGCCGGCCTGGTTCGAGCCGGGCTGGATGTACTTGCACGACGGGTACCCGGTGCAGCCGACGAAGCTGCCACGACGTCCGCTGCGCCGGGCCAGCGGCTTGCCGCAGTCCGGACAGGCACCGAGCTCCTCGGCAGCCGTCGCGGGAGCGGGGCTTCCGTCGGCGGCCACCGCGGGCGCGTCACCCTTGATGTAGCGGCAGGTCGGGTAGCCGGAGCACCCCACGAAGGGACCGCGGCGACCCTGGCGGAGGACCAGTGGCTTGCCGCAGTCGGGGCACATCTCCCCGGTGGGCTCGGCGGCGGCCTTGCGGTCCTTGATGTAGTCGCATTCCGGGTAGCGCGAGCAGCCGGTGAACTCGCCGAACTTGCCCTCACGGACGACCAGCGATCCCTCGCCGCACTGCGGGCAGACCTCGCCGGTGTCACGGGCCGGCACCTTGACGCGCTCCATGTTGGCCTCGGCCTTGCTCAGCGTCGAAGCGAAGGGGTCGTACCACTCGCGGATGGTCGGCTCGTACTCGCGCGTTCCCTCCTCGATGCCGTCCAGCCGCTTCTCCATCTCGGCGGTGAACGCCACGTCGACGATCGCCGGGAAGTGCTCGCGGAGCACACCGTCGACTGTCTTGCCGAGCTCGGTCGGGTGGAGCCGGCGCTCCTCCTGGCGCACGTAGTTGCGCTCCTCGATGACCTCGATGGTCGGCGCATACGTCGACGGCCGGCCGATGCCACGCTCCTCGAGCTCCTTGATCAGGGACGCCTCCGTGTAGCGCGGCGGCGGCTGGGTGAAGTGCTGCTCGCGACGGAAGTCGACGCACGGCAGCCGCTCGCCGGTCTCGAGCGCGGGCAGGACGTGCTCCTCGCGCTCCTTCTCCTCGTCGCGCTTCCAGACGCGCTGGAAGCCGTCGAACTGGAGCACCGAGCCGCTGGCGCGGAACAGGTAGTCGCCAGCTGCCAACGACGCGCGCGTGTTGAGGAACCGCGCGGCGGCCATCTGGCTGGCCATGAAACGGCGCCAGATCAGGTCGTAGAGGCGGTACTGCCCGGGGTCGAGCTGGTCGCGGAGCGACTCCGGGGTCCTGGTCACATCGGTGGGACGCACCGCCTCGTGCGCGTCCTGGACGTTGGCGGCGGTGGCACGCTGGCGGACCGGGCCGCTGCGCAGGTACTGCTTGCCGAACTGCGCGACGATGTGGCCGGCGGCCTGGGCCTTGGCGACGTCGCTGATCCGCGTGGAGTCCGTGCGCATGTAGGTGATCAGGCCGACGGGGCCGGAGCTGCCCAGCTCGACGCCCTCGTACAGCTGCTGGGCTAGGCTCATGGTTCGCCGCGGGGAGAGGCGCAGACGGGTGCTGGCGTCCTGCTGCAGCGTGCTGGTGGTGTACGGGATGGGAGCCTGCCGCGAGGTCTCCTTGCTCTCGATGCCCTCGACGGTGAAAGCGGGGTGGCCGCGGTGGGGTGGCCCTGCGCGTCGATGCCGAGCGCCTCGGCGACGGCCGTGGCCTCAGCCTCCGTGCCGAGCTCGAGCTTGTCGACGTCGGCCGCGGGCGTGTCACCGCGCCTGCCGACCAGCCGCGCCGCAAAGGTGGCCTTCTCCTTCTCGAGGATGGCGTCGACCGTCCACGACTCCTTGGTGACGAACGCCTCGATCTCCGCCTCGCGGTCGACCACCAGACGCACCGCCACGGACTGCACACGCCCGGCTGAGAGGCCGGTGCGGACCTTCCGCCACAGCAGCGGGCTGAGCTTGTAGCCGACCAGGCGGTCGATGACCCGGCGCGCCTCCTGGGCTGAGACCAGGCCGCGATCGATCTTCCGCGGCTCGGCGAGGGCGGCCTCCACGGCCCCCTTGGTGATCTCGTGGAACACCACGCGGTCCGGGTCGTCGAGCTTGAGCGCCTGCGCGATGTGCCAGGCAATCGCCTCACCCTCGCGGTCAGGGTCGGCGGCGAGAAGGGTGCTGTCCGCCTTGCGTGAGGCGGCCTGCAGCTCCTTGATCTGCTTCTCCTTGCCCTTGATCACCTGGTACTCGGGCACGAAGCCGTTCTCGATGTCCACTCCGATCTTCGATTTGGGGAGATCGCGGACGTGTCCCATCGACGCCTTCACCGTGTACCCGGCGCCGAGGAACTTGGCGAGGGTGCGTGCTTTGGACGGGGACTCGACGATGATCAGGCGGTTGGGCATCTCAGGGGGAGTGTCGCGCCTCGGGGCGCGGGGGCGGCCGGCGGGCCCCGGGGCCGGCCGATGATAACAACGGGTCGGAAGCGCCGCCCGGGGGTCGCGACGCCGGGCCGGCTCCTTAAAAGGTACGCGCAACCCGCCCTCCGCAAACATCGGTGATCGCCCCGCGCAGCTGGAGGGTGGTCAGCGCCGATGCCAGCGGGGCCACCCCGACCCCGAGCGCGGCGGCCAGGTCGTCGGGGTGGACAGGGTCGGGGCCGAGCCTCTCGAGGACCCGGGCGAGCAGGGGCTCGTCACCCGCCGCCAGGCTGCCCGGGCCGGGTTGGGCCGGCGAGCTCGGCGCCGCCGCCGTGAGTGCTCGGCGCAGCCGCGGAGCGGCCTCGAAGAGGTCGGCGATGCCCAGGTAGGGACGCACGCCGTCGCGGATCAGGAAGTTGGTGCCGGCCGAGCTCGGGCTGCGAATCGAGCCCGGCACGGCCAGCACCTCTCGACCCAGGTCGGCCGCCCAGCGAGCGGTGCTCAGGGCACCGCTCCGGGCGGTCGCCTCGACGACCACCACCGCCTCGGCGAGCGCGGCAATGAGCCGGTTGCGCAGCGGGAATCGCCAGCCCAGCGGCGGTTCGGTGCCACCGTCCTCGGAGACCACGCAACCGTGTGCGGAGATCTGGTCGCGCAGCTCACCGTGCTCGCTTGGGTAGCAGACGTCGATGCCGCAGCCGAGCACTGCGACGGTGGCGCCGTGGCCCTGGAGTGCGCCGCGATGAGCGGCGGCATCGATGCCGCGGGCCATGCCGCTGACCACCACGACACCTGTAGCAGCGAGGTCGGCGGCAATGTCGCGCGCGGTGAGCATTCCGCCGGGCGTCGCCCGTCGCGAGCCGACCACGGCAACGCACGGTGCGTCCGGCGGCGGCAGCTGCCCGCGCAACCACAGCGTCGCGGGTGGGGCGTCGAGGTGCTCGAGCCGCTCCGGCCAGCCCGGGGCGCCCCGGTCGAGCCGCCTTGCAGCGGTGGTCGCCGCCATCACGGCGCGGCGCCTCACCGCGGAAGCGCAGCGCCTCGCCCACGTCCGCCTCGCCGACCTCACCAGAGCCACGCAGGTCAGCGATGGTGCGGGCCACGCGCAGCACTCGGAAGAAGCCGCGCGCGCTGAGCTGCATGCGCTCGCCTGCGAGGGCCAGCAACCGGGTGGCGCCCGCGGTCGCGCAGGCCGTGTCCTGCAACACCCGCCCGTCGAGAGCGGCGTTGCGCGACCGCCGTCGAACAGTCCCGGGGTGGCGCGCCCACTGGAATGCGCGACGCGGCCTGGACACGCTCACGCACCGCGGCCGAGGACTCGCCGGCGCCGCCGCTGAAGAGCTCGCCAAAGCGCTGCCGGGGAACACTGATGACCAGGTCGATGCGGTCGCGGATCGGGCCCGCTCAGCCGGGTCGAGTACTCCCCGAGCGCGCGCCGTGTGCAGCTGCAACCCACCTCGTCGCCGAGGTGTCCGCACGGGCACGGGTTGGCGGCGGCGACGAGCACGAAGTCCGCGGGGAAATGGACGGCTCCGCGCGATCGGACCACGCTGACGGTGCGCTCTTCCAGCGGCTGCCGCAGGGCTTCCAGGTGGCTTCGCGAGAACTCGCAGACCTCGTCGAGGAAGAGCACGCCGTGGTGGGCGAGGCTGATCTCGCCGGGGCGGGCCAGCCCGCTGCCGCCGCCGATGAGGCCCGCGCGTGACACGGAGTGATGAGGCGCGCGGAAGGGCGGGCGGGTCGCGGTCGGAGGCCGCTCGCGCAGCGCGCCGCGCAGCGAGTACAGCGCCGCCACCTCCAGCGACTCGTCGCTGTCGAGGTCGGGCAGGAGCGAGCAGAAGGCGCGGGCCAGCATGGTCTTTCCGCTTCCCGGCGGGCCCACCATGAGCAGGTTGTGGCCACCTGCGGCAGCAATCTCCAGGGCGCGCTTGGCCTGGTCCTGCCCGCGCACCTCCGCAGGTCGGTGCTGTCCTCGACCGGCGGCGCCGTGCCGCGGTGGCGGATGGAAGCGGGGCGCTGCCGTCGAGGTGCGCGACGCACCCCTGCAGCGACGAGACGCCGACCACGTCGAGGGACTCGACCAGCGCCGCCTCGGCAGCGTTCTCCTCGGCGACGGCCAGACGGCGCACGCCCGCCGCGCGCAGGCACCGCGCCATCGGCAGCACGCCGGTGACCGGCCGCACGCTGCCGTCCAGCGCGAGCTCACCGATGAACGCGAGCCCGTCGAGCCGCAGGGTGCCTGGTTGCCGAGGCAGAGGATCGCCATGGCGATGGCGAGGTCGAAGCCGGTGCCCTCCTTGGGGACCTCGGCCGGCGCCAAGTTGACGGTGAGACGTCTCTGCGGGAACTCGAAGCCGGCGTTGCGGATCGACGCCCGGACCCTCTCGCGCGCCTCCTGGATGGCCCGGTCGGTCAGGCCCACGATGGTGAAGTTGGGCAGGCCATTGGCGATGTCCGCCTCGACCATCACCGGGACGCCGGCGAGGCCGTGGACGCTGCAGGCGGTGGCGCGGGCGAGCATACACCATATTGTAGTACTCCATGCATGTGTAGGTATGCCCGCTCGTTGGTTAGGGTTGGCCCATGGGTCGACGCCGACGTCTCTCGCTCGCGGGCCTGGCCGCCCTGGTCGGTGGTTCAGGGGTCCTGCACCTCGTGGTGCCTCGGCCATACGAGCGCATCGTGCCCGGGGCGCTGGCGTCGCGGCGGTCAGAGGTCGTCGCAGTGAGCGGCGTCGCCGAGATGGCTTGCGCACTGCTCCTGCTGGTGCCGAGAACGCGGAGACTTGGTGGTTACGCGACCGCTGCGCTTCTCATCGCAGTCTTTCCAGCCAACGTGCAGATGGCACTCGATGGCGGCGTCGGTGACGCCGGGTTCCCCGCCAACAGCGCCGTGCTGGCGTGGCTGCGCCTGCCGTTGCAGGTGCCGCTGATCTGGTGGGCGCTCAGCTTTGCGCAGGGTTGAACCCAGGGACTGAACATCCCGGCCTCTGACGTCTCAGGCCGGGGCGGCGTCCATGATCCGCTCGACCGAGCCGTCGGAGGTGATGCAGGTCTGGAACTGGGCGACGGCGCCACCGAGCAGGCCGGGCACACCGGAGGATCGGTACCAGGTGCGGACGCCGATGATGCGCAGGCGGTGGGCGTTGCCGCCACCGTCGAACCAGGTGATGATCGTGCCCACACCCATGTGGAACAGTGGCGTGAAGACGCCGGGGTTGTGTCCGACGAAGTAGGTGCGACCGCCGACGCAGGTGTCGATCGCCGCCGACGAGTGGGTCAGCGCAGTGCGCCCGCTGCAGTCGCTGTAGTAGCCGACGTAGGTGTTGAGGGTGCCGTCGGAGCTGACCAGGCGGTTGTGGTACGACACCGGTGCGGGGGCCACGTGTGGAGCGGCGGCGCGGACCACGGCGGCGCGCTGGACCGGCGCCGGTGTCGACGGGGGAGCTGCGGGCGCTGTGGGCGCCGGCGTCGCGGTCGCCACCGGGGTGGTGTGCGGAACGGTATACGCGGTCAGGCTCTGGTGCACATGGCTCGGTGCGGCGGCGATGGGCGCCGCGGACGAGACGCCCACGTTGAGGCCTGTCCCCAGGGTCACCGCGACGGTGCCGGACAGGACGGCTGCGAACAGCCAGTTGCGGTATCCCGGGCGTGGTCGAACGGAGTCGGAGGCCATTGGCTCACCTCTGGTGAGTTGGCTCCTTCTCTGCTTCTTCGGTACCTCGGCTGTCTCGTCACCGAGACCCGTGGGTTTGCGTCACCCCCTCGCAAGGGTTTTGCCGTTTCGGAAGCCGACAACCAAGACGCTAGGCCGCGCGCACTGCACCGCCCGCGATATCGGTGGCAACGCACCGCGTCGTCATCGACGCGTCACGTCCGTTGCGCGGCCATCCGATACGTGAGATGTGGCCCAGCTGGGACCACGTTTCCCGCCGTCAGCTGTCCTGGACCGCGTCCCTGATGTGCTCGCAGCGGGTGACCGCCAGGTGGTCGTCGAGCATGAGCCCGAGCACGTCGATGCGGCACGGCTGCTTCTGGCGCTTGGTGGCCGAGCGGTAGGTCTCGAGCAACATGCGCAGCTTCTGCCGCTTGCGTGCGTCGACGGCCTCCTCGGGCAGCCCGAACGCGACGCCGCGCCGTGCCTTGACCTCCACGAGCACAAGCGTCTCACCGTCCTCGGCGACGATGTCGATCTGGCCGATCCGGCTGCGCCAGTCGCGCGCGAGGATACGGAAGCCCTGCTCCTTGAGGTGATGCAGCGCGAGGTTCTCGCCGGCATGGCCGACCCGTTCGCGCAGTGGCCGCGCCGGGGGCAGCTGCTCCGGCGCTCGCCGGACGCGGTCAGCCGTTGTCGGTCTCCGCGTCGCCGGCCGCGACGGGCTCGGCCTCGGCGTGCACAGCAGGCACCGGCGCGACTGTCGACTCGTCCGCGAGCGCCTCGTCCGCTGCCTCGTCACCCAGCTCGACGCTGTCGTCGGTCACCGGGGTCTCGTCGATGAGGTCGTCGACGAGCTCGCCGTCCGCCGGCTCGCCGGCCAGCTCGGTCTCACGGCGGCTGACCATCGACGAGCCCCCGATCGGCTCGCGGCGTTCGCGGATGCGGGCGCGCTTGCCGACCTTCTCGCGCAGGTAGTAGAGCTTGGCGCGGCGGACGTCGCCATGACGGAGCACCTCGATCCTGTCGAGCCGCGGCGAGTGCACGAGGAAGGTGCGCTCGACACCGACGCCGTGCGACACGCGGCGCACCGTGAAGCTGGTGTGCAGGCCGGTGGTGCCGTTGACGGCGATGACCACGCCCTCGAACACCTGGATGCGTTCGCGCGTGCCCTCGACGACCTTGACGTGCACGCGCACGGTGTCGCCGGAGCGCAGAACCGGAACCTCCGGCTTCTCCTGCTCGCGTTGGAGCAGGTCGATGACATTCACTTGTTTCCTCCGGGAACCGCGCGCAACCGTACCAGATCTGGTCGGCGGCGCCGGGTTGACTGTTCGCTCTGTTGACGGCGCCACTCGGTGATCGCCGCGTGGTCGCCGTTGCGCAGCACCGCGGGAACCTCGTGGCCCTCGAAGTCCGCGGGACGGGTGTACAGCGGTGGCTCGAGGCCCCCGCCGACGGTGCTGCTGAAGGTCTCCTGTTCCAGCGACTCCGGTGAGCCGACGACGCCGGGCACCAGCCGCGCGGTCGCCTCGATGACCGCCATCGCGCCGACCTCGCCACCGCTGAGCACGTAGTCGCCCGACCGACAGCTCCTCGCCGATATCCTCGCGCGCGCGCTCGTCGACGCCCTGGTAGCGCCCGCAGACCAGCAGCACCGCGGACTCGGCGGCCAGCTCGCGGGCGACGTCCTGGGTGAAGACACGTCCCTGCGGGGAGAGCAGGATGGCAGCGCACCCCGGGCACCGCGTCGCGCAGCGCACGCACCGCGCGCACGATCGGCTCGGGCTTCATCACCATGCCCCCGGCGCCGCCGAACTGCATGTCGTCCACCTGGCGGTGCCTGTCGGTGGCGTGGTCGCGCAGGTCGTGGACGTGCAGCTCGACAGCGCCGGAGTCGATGGCGCGACCGACCACACCGATGCCGAGTGGCCCCGGGAACACAGCCGGGAAGATGGTGAGGACGTCGAAGCGCATCACGCCTCCTCCTCGGGCCACGGGGTCACCACCACCACCCCGGCAGCGACGTCGACGGCCCGCACCCATTCGCGCACCAGCGGGTAGCGCACGCTCGTCTGCGCCGGCACCGACCACGATGACGTCGCTGGCCGGCTGCTGCTCGACGTCGCGCACCACGCCCAGGTCGTCGCCCTCCGCCGACACCGCGCGCAGGCCCACCAGCTGCCAGATGAACCACTCGTCGTCACCCAGCGCACGTGCCTGGGAGCGCTCGACGCACAGGTAATCGCCGGTCAGCGCCGCCGCAGCCTCGCGGCTGGAGAGCTCTTCGAATGCCAGCAGGATCTCGTCGCCGCCGAGCGGTCGCGACGACGCCACGGTGAGGCGGCGGCGGCCCCGCTCGCTCATCAGGGCTGTCCCCGGCGAGAATCGTCCGAGGTCGCCGCCGAGCATCTGCACCCGCACCTCGCCGCGCACGCCGTGCACCCGGCGCACGTGGGCGACACGAAGCAGCGACGGTGCTGCCATCGTCGATGCGGGCGACTCGATGTCAGGCATGCCGCCCTCCGTCGGCGAGCTCCACCTGCACGCGCTCGTGCTTGCGCAGGCCGGCGGCCCGCACCACCGCACGGATCGCCTCGATGTTGCGGCCACCCTTGCCGATCACCTTGCCCATGTCCTCCTCGGCGACGGTCACCTCGATGATGGTGGTGCGTCCCCGCGGCACGGAGTGGATGTTGATGGCCGCCTTGTTGCTGACGATGTGCTCGGTGATGAAGCGGGTCAGGTCGGCGTAGTCGCTCACGGCGCCGCCTCCGCCTCCGCGGCCTCGTCGGTCGGGGACGGCGTCGCAGCCGGCTCGTCGGCTGCGGGCTCGTCGACCGCCTCCTCGGCAGTCTCTGGCGCTGCCGCCGGCTCGGTGACGGGCCGGCCCGCGTCCTCGGCGGGAACAGCGTCGACCTCCTCCGGCGCCCCCGGGGTCTCCGAGGCCGACCGGCGCAGCCTTCGGCTCCGGCGCCGGCTTGAAGGTGCGGGGCACCTTGGCGAGGATCCCCTGCTCGACGAGCAGCGCGCGGGCGGCGTCGCTGGGCCGCGCGCCCTTGCCGATCCACTCGCGCACCTTGTCGGCGTCGATCTGCACCTTGGCCGGGTTCGGCAGCGGGTCGTAGAAGCCGAGCAGCTCGATGAAGCGGCCGTCGCGCGGGCTGCGCGAGTCGGCGACGACGAGCCGGTAGAAGGGTCGCTTCTTCGCGCCCATCCTCTTCAGGCGAATCTTGACCAAAACGTCTCCTTTCTCTGTGGCCGGCGTACCGGCCTCCTACAACGGAAGCTGACTGGTGTCGATGTTGCGCAGCTGCTTGAGCATGCGGGCCTTGCCGCGCACGCCCTTGGTGCCCTTGCCGCCGCCGAGCATCTTCATGACCGACTGCATCTGGTCGAAGCCCTTGAGCAGCTTGTTGACGTCGGCGATGGAGGTGCCGCTGCCGGCGGCGATGCGCTTGCGGCGCGACCCCTTGATGACCTCGGGGTGGCGGCGCTCCTGGGCGGTCATGGAGAGGACGATCGCCTCCATGCGGGCGAGGTCCTGCTCGCCGGGGACGGCGCCGCCCTGCTGCTGGGCCTGGGCGAGCAGCTTCTTGCCGCCGGGCATCATCCCGAGCACGCCCTCGAGCGACCCCATGCTGCGCACCTGGCGCATCTGGTCGAGCCAGTCCTGCATGGTGAGCTTGCCGGCGAACGAACGCTCGAGCATCTGCTCGGCCTGCGCCTGGTCGACGTGCTCATGCGCGCGTTCGATGAGGGTGAGGATGTCGCCCATGCCGAGGATGCGCGAGGCCATGCGGTCGGGCGCGAACGCCTCGAACTCCGACACCTTCTCGCCGATGCCGCAGTACAGGATCGGCTTGCCGATCGACTCGCGCATCGAGAGCGCGGCGCCACCGCGAGCGTCGCCGTCGAGCTTGGTGAGGATCACCCCGTCGACACCAACCGCCTCCTCGAACGCCTTGGCGACGTTGACCGCCTCCTGGCCGGTCATGGCGTCGACCACGAGCACGGTGTCGTGCACGGTGACCCTGCGGCGGATCTCCTTGAGCTCGTCGAGCATCGCCTGGTCGATCTGCAGCCGCCCGGCGGTGTCGAGGATGACCACGTCGCAGTTGAGCCGCTTCGCCTCGTCGACCCCGCGCTTGCACAGCTCCGGTGGTTTGGCCCTGCCGTCGGGCATCGCCACCGGGCACCTGGTTGTCCTTGCCGAGGCGCTCGAGCTGCTGGGCGGCCGCAGGCCGGTACGTGTCGGCGGCCACCATGAGCGGGCGGTGGCCCTCCTTGCGCACCGCCAGCGCGAGCTTCGCCGCGGTGGTGGTCTTGCCGCTGCCCTGCAGGCCGAGCAGCATCACCACGGTCGGCGGCTGCGACTGGTAGCGGAGCTTGCGCTGCTCACCGCCGAGGAGCGCGGTCAGCTCCTCGTTGACGATCGAGACGATCATCTGGCCCGGGGTCAGCGACTCGAGCACCTCGGTCTGCACGGCGCGCTCGCGGATGCGCTCGACGAAGGCGCGCGCCACCTTGAAGTTGACGTCGGCCTCGAGCAGCGCCATGCGCACCTCGCGCAGCCCGGCCTCGACGTCGTCCTTGCTGAGCTTGCCCTTGCCGGAGAAGCGCTTGAAGACGTCGCCGAGCCGGTCCGACAGCGAGTTCGAACATCAGGCGGTGCCCCGGTCCAGCGCCTGCACGCGGGCGCGAAGCCCCGCCTCGACCGCGTCACGGCGGGACAGCTCGGCGGCGAGGCCGAGACGCGCCTCGAGGCTCTCGAGCTGAGCAAGGGCGCGGCGCACCAGGTCGTGCGCCCCGCTGCGGCTGCAGCGCAGGTGCTCGGCCAGCTCGGTGATCGACCAGTCCTCGTCGAGGTGCAGCCGGCACGCCTCGCGCTGATGGGCGGTGAGCACGGCGCCGTACACGTCGAAGAGCCGCTGTCGGCCGGCGTGGTCGGCCGGCGGGAGCGGCGGGCGTGCGAGTACGTGTCAAGGACAAAGCCTTGACATGCTAACAGAGGCAAGTCATCGACTGACGAGAGGCTGGCAGGGGACGTCTCCTTGAGGCGAGTTCTGCAGGCGCCCGAGGTCGAGACGGACGCGAGCAGCGTTCGGCTCGGCCGCCAATGGCGCCGAAGCCTGTCTGAGCAGCAAGGAGATGTCCCTTGCCAGCCGCCTCCCCTGGTAGACGATCCGCTCTGGAGCTTGGCTATGCCTGCGCGGGCACGTCCAGCACGCCGGCGAACAGCGCGTCGAGGTAGGCCGCGGGGTCGAAGACGTTGAGGTCGTCGATGCCCTCGCCGAGGCCGACCAGCTTGACCGGCACGTCGAGGTCGGCCTCGATGGCCAGGATGGTGCCCCCGCGCGAGGTGCCGTCCAGCTTGGTGAGCACGATGCCGGTGAGGTGCATCGCCTCGTGGAAGGCGCGGGCCTGGGCGATGGCGTTCATCCCGGTCGGGCGCCTCGATGACCAGCAGCGTCTCGTGGGGGGCCTCGGGGATGGCCCGCTGGATCACGCGGCGCACCTTCTCGAGCTCCGCCATGAGGTTGCTCTTGGTGTGGAGGCGGCCGGCGGTGTCCACGAGCACGACGTCGGCGCGGCGCGCCAGCGCCGCCTGGATGGCGTCGTAGACGACGGCGCCCGGGTCGGCACCCGGCTGGTGAGCGACCACGTCGGTGCCGCTGCGGTCGGCCCACACCCGCATCTGGTCGATCGCCGCTGCGCGGAAGGTGTCGGCCGCCGCCACCAGGGGCGTGAGTCCCTCGTTGCGGAGCCGGTGGGCGAACTTGCCGAGGGTGGTGGTCTTGCCGCTGCCGTTGACGCCGACAACGACCACCACGCTGGGCCGGGCATCGAGGTGGAGGCTGCGGTCCCGCGCCGTCAGCATCGTCAGCATCTCCGCCTTGAGCGCGTCGAGTGCGTCCTCCGCGGTCGCGATCCGCTCGAGGCGCACGCGCTCCCGCAGCGAGGTGACCAGGTGTTCCGCCACTCCCATCCCGGCGTCGGCGCCGACCAGGATCTCGAGGAGGTCGTCGTAGAAGGCGTCGTCGAGGTCACGGCGCAGCAGGACGGCGTCGCGCACCTGCTCGCTGAAGGCCAGCGACGCGCGGTCCATGCGCCGCGACATGCGCCGCCACCACGCCTCGCGATGGGCGCGGGAGACCACCTCGCCGCTCATGGTCGAGCGCTCAGACCGCGGCGCGGATGGTCGACTGGCGCAGCCCCACGACGTGGCCCTCCGGCACCGTCTCCCCCGTCTCCGGCGTCGAAGCGCACACTGATCACCGAGCTGACCCCGTCGCCGTCGCTGGTCACGCCGTGCAGCGCATCGGCGGCGGCCATGGTGATGTGGTTGTGGGTCACCACGATGAACTGCTGGGTGGTGGCAAGGCGCTTGAGCAGCCTGGTGAAGCGGAGGACGTTGCTGTCATCGAGCGGCGCGTCGACCTCGTCGAAGACGTAGAACGGTGACGGGTTGACCTGCTGCAGCGCCAGGATGACGGCCAGCGCGGTCAGGGCCCGCTCGCCGCCGCTGAAGAGGCTCAACGGCTGCAGACGCTTGCCCGGGGGCTGCGCGAGGATCTCGACGCCTGCGCGCGCGGTCGAGTTTCTGCCTGCATCGGCAACAACATCGGCATCGGGCTCCTCACGGCGCAGGGTGGCGCGGCCACCCGGGAACAGCTCGGCGAAGAGGTCGTGGAAGTGCACCGAGACAGCGCCGAACACCGCCTCGAAGCGGCTGTCGATGGCGGCGGTGAGCCGCGCGGCCATGGCGCGGATGTCGGCGCAGGCGTTGCCGAGGTCGTCACGCCCGGCACGGAGCACGGCGACACGCGCAGCCAGGCGCTCGTGCTGCTCCGGCGCCAGCGCGTTGACCGGGCCGAGCGCGGCGACCCGGCGCTCCAGGCGCACGATCTCGCGCTCGGCGCGGTCGGCGTCGCCGGCCTGCGGCTCGGGGCCCTCGTCCTCCTCGTCACCGCGCACCGCGTCAGCCAGCTCGGCGACGCGCTCGGCGGCGGCGGCGACCTCGAGCTCGGCGGCGGCACGCTCATCCTGGGCGCGGGCCAGCACCACCGCCACCTCGCTGCGCTCCGCGTCCAGGGCGGCAACGGCGCGCTCGCTCTCGGCGAGGTCGGGCGCGGTCGCCGACAGCCCGGCCAACGCCTGCGCAACCGCGTCGGCGCTGCGGGCCACGACGGCCCGGGCGGCGCGCGCCATGCGCCAGCGCCGCCAGCACGTCGAGCTCGGCGCCAGCACGCGCAGCTCCGCGCCGCGCACGTCGCGAGGCGGCGACGTCGGTGGCCGTGCGTGCGGTGTCGAGACGGCGCACCCGGTCGGCGACCTCGGCCGCCGCCCTGCCCGTCTCCACCTCCAGCGCGCGGACGGCGGCGGCCGCGTCGCCTGCCGCCGCCCGTGCCGTCCGCGGCGGCCTGGCGCGCCTGGTCGGCGCGGCGAGCGAGCGGTCGCCAGGCGCAGGGCGGTGTCTTCGAGCCGTCACGCGGCGGTGGGTCGGCACCCGCCAGTGATTCGCGCTCGAGGTCGCGCGCCGCAAGCTCCGCGCTGCGCGCTCGTCGAGGCGGCGCCGCTCG
This sequence comes from Candidatus Dormiibacterota bacterium, assembly GCA_963717185.1. Lineage (GTDB taxonomy): Bacteria > Chloroflexota > Dormibacteria > Aeolococcales > Aeolococcaceae > Aeolococcus. The sequence goes on from CAVQVY010000031.1 coordinate 71,065, forward strand.
GCCGCCCAGCGCCTGGGCGGCGGCGGCGGCGCGGGCGCTGGACTTCGACAGCCTTGATCGCGGGCCGCCTGGACCCAGCTCGGCAGTCCGACGCTGGGCGCCTCCGCCTCGGCGAGGTCGGCGCGCGGCCGATGCTCGCGCGGCCTCGGCGGCGCGCTCGGCGGCGATCGCCTCATCGGCGGCTGCGGCGGCGCTCGCGCTCGTCGGCGGCGAGCTCCAGCGTCCGCCCCGGCCGGCCCCCGCCGCGCAGCCCCGGCTGCGCTGATGACGGTGCCGTCGGGCAGGATGGCTCGTCCCCCGACGGCCGCGACCACCCGGCGGCCGGCCGCGGCGTCGGCGACCAGCCAGGCGCCGTGCGAGGCAGTGCGCCAGGCCGGCGCCGCTCCCGCCTTCGCCCGGACGCACGACAGCGCGGCACGAGCCCCGGCGGGCGCGGCCGGGGCGGCCGTCACCTCGTCCCCGATGGCGAGCAGCTCCTCGCGGGCCGAGCCGGCGTCGAGCACCGACGCGGCCGCGTCGACGTCGGCCACGAGCCAGGCGCCGAGGTGGGCTTCCAGCGCCGCCTCGACGGCCGGGCCGTCGGCCGGGTCGATGACCGTGAAGGAATCGACCAGGCGGCGGGCCTCGAGGTCGCCGACAGCGACCGCGGCGGCGATCGCCCCCGGCCGCCGAGGGCGCCCTCGACCTGCCCACGGAGAACCGACGCGCGCGCCAGCGCGCTGCGTGCCGCCTGCCGCACCTCGTCGAGAGCGACCTGTGCCTCGTCGAGGCGCCGCGCGCGCAGCGGCCAGTGCCGCGTCGCCCGCCGCCGCAGCCGCCTCGGCGTCGGTCACGGCGGCGTCGTCGCGGTCGGCTCGCCGGAGTGGCCTCCTCCAGTTCGCGCTCGAGGGCGGCCACCTGCGCGGTCGCGCTCTCGACACGTTCACGCAGGGCCTCAGCCACGTCACCGAAGAGGCGGAGCTGGGCGGCGTTGCGCTGGACCGCGGCGTCGGCCTCGACGTGCTCCTCCTCGGCGGCGCGCAGGGCCGCTTCGGCGGCACCCATCGCCGCCTCGGCGTTGCGCTGCTCGGCGTCGGCGGCCTGCTGGGCGCGCTCGGCCTCGGCCCGGCGCCGCTCGATGTCCGCGGCCAGCCCGGCGGCCGGCACCCTCGCCCTCGACGAGCGCGGCCAGCTCAGCGGCGCGCTCCTCGTGCTCGGCGGTGGCGGCGCGGAGCTCGGCGGCCGCGACGGCCCGAGCCAGGGCTCCGGCACGGGCGCGGTCGAGGCTGCGCTGCTGGTCGCCGGCGCCCGCTCGGCGAACAGGCGGGCCGCCTCGAGGCCGGCGCTGCCTCGCGCTGGGCGTCGCGCTGCTCCTCGAGGCGTGCCCGGTGACCGGCGAGCCGTGTCGGCGAAGGCCGCCTCGGCGGTGGCCGCGGCCTCGAGCCGGTGCTCGGCGGCGTCGAGCCGGCGGCGCGCCTGGCGCAGCTGGGCGCGGGCGGCGCGCCACGCCTCCCGGGCCAGCGAGCCCCGCAGGTGCTGAGCTGGTCGGTGAGCTCGCGCTGCTCGCGGGCGAGCTCGGCCTGGACGGCCAGCTCGGCGAGCCGGGGTTCGGTCTCGGCGAGGAGGTCCTCGAAGCGGCGCAGCGTGATCTCCGCCTGGCCGACCCGGCCCAGGGCGTCCTCGCAGGCCGCCCGCAGCGATCGCACCCCGGCAGCCTGCTCGACCAGCGCTCGGCGCTGCGCCGGGGTGGCCTCGATGATCGCGTCGATGTCGTTCTGGGCCACCACCGCGTAGCCGCTCTGGGTGAGCCCGGTGGTCCCCAGCACCCGCTCGATGTCGCGCAGGCGGACGCGGTCGCCGTTGAGGCGGAACTCGCTGTCGCCATGGCGCACCACCCGGCGGCTCACCGACACCTCGATGTCGTCGACGGGCAGCCGGCCCTCCTCGTTGTCGAGGATCAGCTCCACCTCGGCGAAGCCCATGCGTGCGCGGCCGTTGCCGCCCGAGTAGATGACCTCGTCCATGCGGGCGCCGCGCAGCTCCCGCGCGTTGGTCTCGCCGAGCGCCCAGCGGATGGCGTCGACGAGGTTGCTCTTGCCGCTGCCGTTGGGGCCGACGATGGCGGTGATGCCGGCTTCGAGGCCGACCTCGCTGCGGCGCGCGAAGGTCTTGAACCCTGAGATGACGACGCGGCGCAGTCTCATCCGGCCGATTCTCCGGGCCTGCGGGCCTCCACGTCAACATGTGGTGTGATGCCGTTCACCTGACCACAATATCTGCGGGTCACGAGGGTGTCGCCCCTGTGCCGGGGCCGCGGCCACGGCCGCCACGATGGCCCCGGCGGGTGCGCTTGCGCGCCGGCGGCGGCGCCACTGGCGGCGGCTCGGGCTCGGCCTCCTCCCGCCGCACGCCGACGATCACGTCCGCCGCCGCCCGCAGGGTGGCCAGCAGCCCGCGACGCCTGCCCTGGCCCGGGTCGGAGCCCCGGTCTGCGGCGGCGGGACGGCGGTCGCGGCCGGAGCCCGCGGTCGCACCCCGGTCGGCGGCGACCTCGGCGACCCGCCGGCGCACCCGGGCCGGCTCGGTGGCGACGTCCCGTGCCGCCTGGCGCGCGGCCCCGGCGGCGCGTGCGGCGGCGTTGGCCGGCGCCTTGGCGAGGCTGTCGAGCGCGGCGCGTGCCGCAGCCTGCTGGGCGGCCTGCTTGGTGGGACCGCGACCGGTGCCGACGACGGCACCGCCCACCACCGCCTCGGCGGAGTAGGAGCGGTGGTGGCCGGGCCCACCCTCGGCGGTCACGCGGTACACCGGGGGCAGGCCGGTCCGCTCCTGGGACACCTCCTGGAGGCGGCCCTTGTGGTTCTCGTCGGTCCAGTCGGCGAGGTCGCCGATGTTCTGGATGAACACGCGCGTGGCCACCCGGTAGCCCTGGTCGAGGAAGATCGCCCCGGTCATCGCCTCGAAGGCGTTGGCGAGCAGCGACGGCAGCTTGCGGGCGCCGGTCTTGGCCGCGCCCTTGCCGAGCAGCAGCGTCTCGCCCGAGGTCGAGCCGCTCGCCCAGCCGGGCCAGGGAGACGGTGTTGACCAGCGCGGCCCGCAGCTGGGTGAGCTGGCCCTCGTCGTAGCGCGGGGAAGCGACGGAAGAGGTACTCGCCGACGACCAGCTCGAGGACCGCGTCGCCGAGGTACTCGAGGCGCTCGTTGTCGTGGCCCGGGCCGCTCGGGCTCGCCGCGCTCGTTGTTCCACGACGCGTGGGTCATGGCCTCGCGGAGCAGCTCGAGGCGGCGGAAGCGAACCCCGATGCGCTCCTGCAGCGCCTCGAAGCCGGCGATCTCCTCGGCGCTGAGCCCCGCAGCGGCGCGGCGGCCTTGCCGCCGCCTGGCGGGTGGCGCGGCCTCCGCGACCGGCCGCGCAGCCGGCGCCGTCTCGGCGGCGGGCGCCACCTCCGGGCGGCTGCGCCTCTAGAAGGTCGCGCCCACCTTCTCCTGGATGTACTCCCAGGCCTGGCCCACCGTCCCGATCTTCTCCGCGTCCTCGTCGGAGATCTGCATCTTGTACTCCTCCTCGAACGCCATGATCAGCTCGACGAGGTCCAGCGAGTCCGCGTTGAGATCCTCGACGAACGACGCCTCCGGCGTCACCTGGTCCGGCTCGACGCCGAGCTGGCTGACGACGATCGTCTTGAAGCGATCGAAGCTGAGATCTGCCATCAATGGTTCCTTCTGTGGGCGGGGCGGCCGGGGCCGGCTGCTGGTTTGCTGCAACGATAGCGTCGGAGCCCGGGGTGGGGGGCGTCCAGGCGTAGCGCCCGGAGGCGCCGTCGACGAAGGCCGGAGGCGCCGGCTGAGGCGCGGGGGCCGGGGAGACGTCCGCCGGTGTTGCCGCCCTTGCGGGGTGAGCGGCGGCGGCGCGGACGGCGCGGGGTGCCTGCCGGGCGCCGGCTCGGCAGCGCGGCGGCCGGGCTCCTGGCGGTCGTCGGGCACGGGTGTCTCCAACGGTGTGTCAGGCCGCCAGCCCGCCGTCCACGTGCAGGACGTGCCCGGTGATGTACGCGGCCTCGGGGAGCGCGAGGAAGCGAACCGCGGCGGCCACCTCCTCAGCGCTGCCGAGGCGGCGCAGAGGCACCGCCGCGACCGCCGAGTCGAGGACGTCGCCGAGCGCCCTGGTCATGTCGGTGGCGATGAACCCGGGGGCGACCGCGTTGACGGTGATGCCTCGCGAGCCCACCTCGCGGCACAGCGCCTTGGTGAGCCCGATCAGGCCCGCCTTGGCGGCAGAGTAGTTGGCCTGTCCCGGGTTGCCGACGACGCCTGCGACGCTGGCGATGTTGATGATCCTCCCGTCGCGTTGGCGCAGCATCGGCCGCAGCGCGGCGCGGCAGATGCGGAACGCCGCGCTCAGGTCGACGGCGAGGACGTCGTCCCAGTCCGCGTCGCTGATGCGCACCGCCAGATTGTCGCGGGTTATGCCAGCGTTGTTGACCACGATGTCCACCGCACCGAGCTCGGCGATGGTGCGCTCGACGAGCGCCGCCGCGGCCGCCATGTCGGCGAGGTCGGCTCCGAGCGTGACCGCCCCGCCGCCTCCGTCGCGGATCAGGTCGGCCACCTCGTCGGCAGCCGCCTCGTTGGCGCTGAACCCGATCGCCACCGCGGCGCCGGCGTCGGCCAGGGCCAGGGCCGTGGCCCGGCCGATGCCGCGCGAGGCGCCGGTGACCAGCGCCACCTTCCCGGCCAGCGGTTGGGAGTTCATGCCGGGGCGGTCCACAACGCGGCCAGCGCGGAGGCCCCGGCGAGGTCGTTGACCGTGGCGGTGCGCACGCCGGGGTCGATGCGCCGGGCCAGGCCGCTGAGCACCGCTCCCGGGCCGACCTCGACGAGCACCTCTGCGCCCAGCCCGACCAGAGTGGTGACGCAGTCGATCCAGCGCACCGGCAACTCGAGCTGGCGCGCCAGCCGCGGCGGCAGGTCGTCGCGACTGCGAGACCGCGGTGCCGTCGACGTTGCACACCACCGGTACGCGCAGCGGCATGGCGAGGCGTGGCCTCGATGACCTCGGCGAACCGCTGCGCCGCCGGCGCCATCAGGGGCGAGTGGAAGGCGCCGCTGACGTTGAGCGGGATCACCCGGCGTGGCGCCCCGCTCTCGGGCCAGCTCGCCGGCATGTCGCACGCCGTCGACGATCCCGCTGACCACCACCTGGCCCGGCGCGTTGAGGTTGCCGATCACGACCACCTCCCCCGCGGCGCGGACCTCGGCGCACACCGCGCCGACACGGCGTCGACGTCGAGTCCGATCACGGCCGCCATGGTGCCCTCGTTCATCGCTGCCATCTCGCGGCCGCGGCGGATGACCATGCGCATCGCGTCCTCCGGGGTGTAGGCGCCGGCGACGCTGACCGCTGCGTACTCGCCGACCGAGTGGCCGGCGACCCCGACCACGTCGAGGTCGGCGGGGCAGACCGGCGGCCAGCACCAGCTCGACGAAGAGTGATCGCCGGCTGGGCGACCTCGGTGGGGCGCAGCGCCTCGTCGGAGCCCGCCGAGCGCGCCGGCGAGGTCGAGGCCCTCGTCCGCTGCCGCCGCGAGAAGCGAACGCGCCAGGGGCTCGTCGAGCAGGCCGTTCGCCATCCCCGCGCCCTGGCTTCCCTGGCCGGGGAAGCAGAGCGCGGCGCGGGTCACGGGGCGGACGATCGCAGGCGCTCGGGCAGCGCCGCGCGACTCACTCGGTGACGATGACCTCGCGCCCGTCGTACTGGCCGCAGTTGGGGCAGACGCGGTGCGACAGGCGCGGCTGGCGGCACTGCGGGCACGGGTTGAGCGCGGGGATGTCGAGGCGGTGGTGGGAGCGGCGCATGTCGCGCCGGCGCTTTGAGGTTCTCTGCTTGGGGACCGGCATGATCTCTCCGGGAGTTGCGGGCGCGCGAAATGTCGCGAAGCGCCACGGCGGAGTATAGGCGCAGTCCAACGGCCGGCGTCACCGCCGGCGCGCTTCTCCGGTCAGCGCTTTGCGCCGGCGACCTCGCGGCCGGGGCGGTTGCGGGAGCGACTGCAGGCCCTCGCGCACGGTGCCCAGCCAGCGATCCAGCTGCTCCTCGAGGCGCTGCATGACCTCACGCGCGTAGTCGTCCGCCGCTGTGCGCTGCGCCGCGGCGTGCTGTTCGGCATCGGCGACCAGGGCGCGGGCCTGCTCGGTGGCGGCGGCCACGATGGCGTGCTCCTCGACCAGCGACGAGGCCTGCGCCTGCGCCTCCCTGACCACCCGCGCCGCCTCCTCCTCGGCGCGAGAGACCGTCTCGCCCACCTCGTGCTCGGCGCGCTCCAGGATCTGGTCCCTCTCGTCGAGCGTGTGCCGCGCGGTGACCAGGTCGTCCGGCAGCGCCACCCGGATGCGGTCGACGAGCTCGAGGATCTCCTCCTCGTTGACCACGACGCTCGGGGTGAACGGCAGGCGGCGGGCGCTGCCCACCAGCTCCTCGAGCGTGTCGACGATGTCGACAACTGTGCCGAGCTCGTCGCCGGCCGGCGGTGGGGTTGCGCTCATCTCATCAATCCTTGGCGAACTTGCGGCGCAGCGCCTCCGCGCACGCGGGGGGCACGGCGTCGTCGATTGTGCCACCCAGCCGGAACACCTCCTTGATGATCGACGAGGAGATGAACACGTTGCTGAACGAGGTCATCAGGAAGACGGTGTGGATGTCGGGGTTGAGGCGCCGGTTCATCAGCGTCATCTGGAACTCGTTCTCGAAGTCGCTGGTGACGCGCAGGCCGCGCACGATGGCGATGGCGCCGACCTGCTGCGCGTAGTCGACGGTGAGCCCCTCGAAGGTGCCCACCTCGACGCAGGCGTCTCCATCGATGGACTGGCGGATCAGGTCGACCCGCTCCTCGGTGGTGAACAGGGGCGTCTTCGACGGGTTCTGCAGCACCCCGATGACGACGCGGTCGAAGATCAGGCAGGCCCGCTCGAGGATGTCGAGGTGACCGCGCGTGATCGGGTCGAAGCTGCCCGGGTACAGCGCGATCCGCTCAGCCACCGGTGCTCACCTCCTTGACGGCCGGCCGCAGAACGCTCAGGTCGGTGATCCCGTAGCGACCGCGGCGCACCACGGCGAGCCCGCCGACGCGGTCGGGCAGCGACCGGGCGCGGTGATGTTCGCACACCACAACGCGCGGCGGAGCATCGCCGAGCGCGTCGAGCACCTCCATCACGCTGTCATCGCGGTAGGGGGCGTCGACGAAGACGAGTCGGCCGCGGCGAGCTCGGCCGGCCGCGAGCGCACCCAGCGCAGTGCCTCGGCGCGGATCACCCGGCAGCGGTCGGCGCAGCCGCAGGCTCGCGGCGGTCGCCCGGACGTGGCGCGAGCGCGCGTTCGTCGCGATCGACGAACACCGCCGCCCTGGCGCCCCGCGACAGCGCCTCGAAGCCGACCGTGCCGGCGCCGGCATAGAGGTCGACGACCGTGGCGCCGACCACCTCGTCGCCGAGGATGTTGAAGAGCGCCTCGCGCACCATCGCGCGCGGTGGGCCGGAGGATCTGCTCGCGCGGGGTGCTCAGCAGGCGGCCCCGCCACTCCCCGCCGGTGATCCGCGTTTGTGCCGTGGTGGGCATGAACCCGCACGTCAGTCGAGGTCGAAGACGGCGCGGTAGCCGTTCATCGCCTCGTGCAGCGGTGGGTACGCGGTCAGCGTCGGGGTCGTGGTCGAGCCAGCGCTCGCGCCGCGCCGCGGGCGCGTTGCATCAGGGCCACGTCGAGCAGGTCGGCGGCCAGCATCTCGGGGAGGCCGTGCTGGCGCAGGCCGGCGACGTCGCCGGCGCCGCGCAGGCGCAGGTCGGCCTCGGCGAGCTCGAAGCCGCTCTGGGTCGACGCCACCGTCTCGAGCCGCTGCGAGCCCTCGTCGTCGAGGCTGCCCTGGAAGAGGAGGCAGTAGGACGGGTGCTCGCCCCGACCGACGCGGCCGCGGAACTGGTGGAGCTGGGCGAGGCCGAAGCGCTCCGCGCCCTCGATGACCATGATCGTGGCGTTGGGGACGTCGACGCCCACCTCGATGACGCTGGTGGCCACGAGCAGGTCGGCCTCGCCGCTGGCGAAGCGGCCCATCCGCTCCTCCTTCTCCCGCGACGGCATGCGCCCGTGGAGGAGCTCGACGCGCAGGTCGGGGAAGACCTCGGTCGCGCAGTCGCTCGTACTCGACGGTCGCGCTGCGCACGCCCAGCTTGTCGTTCTCCTCGATGAGCGGGCAGATGACGAACGCCTGGCGTCCCTCGGCCACCTGCTCGCGGATGAACGCTGTACGCGTCGTCCCGTTGCGTGCGGTGGCGACCACGCGGGTCGGCCACCGGGACCGCCCGGGCGGCATCTCGCGCAGCTCGCTGATGGTTGACGTCGCCGTACACGGTGAGGCCAGCGACCGCGGGATCGGGGTCGCGGTCATCGCCAGGAAGTTCGGCATGCCAGCGCGCTCTTGCGCCGCAGCCGCTGGCGCTGGGCCACCCCGAAGCGGTGCTGCTCGTCGACGACCACCAGCCCGAGGTCGCTGAACGCCACGTCGTCCTCGATGAGCGCGTGGGTGCCGACCAGCAGGGTCTCCCGTCCGTTGGCGATCGCCTCGAGGATCTCCGCCCGGCCCGCGCCGGGGTGCTCGCCGACCAGCAGCCGCGGTGCCATGTCGTGCGGTGCGAGCAGCGCGGTCAGGGTGGCCTGGTGCTGGCGGGCGAGGATCTCCGTCGGCGCCATCACCGCCGTCTGGAAGCCGGCGCGGTGTGCCATCAGCGCGGCCATCGCCGCGACCACCGTCTTGCCGCTGCCGACGTCGCCCTGCAGGAGCCGGTTCATCGGCGCCGCTGCCGCCATGTCGGTGAGCACCTGGTGGGCGGCGACGCGCTGGCCCGTCGGTGAGCCGGAAGGGCAGGGATGACGCGAAGGCCCGGGCCACCTCGACGTCGTACGGGATGGTGACCCCCACACCGCTCAGCCGGCGCCGGCGCGCCCGCTGAGCGGCCAGCTGGAGGAGGAAGAGCTCCTCGAAGGCGATGCGCTCGTGGGCGCCGCCTGCGGCTCTCCTCGTCGTCGGGGAAGTGCACCTGGTGCAGCGCCTCGCCGATGGGCATCAGCTGCTCCGCGGCGCGCAGCCACCGGGGGCAGCCGGTCGGGCAGTGAGTCGGTGAGCGGCAGCAGCGGCTCGATGCAGCTGCGCAGCTGCGCGGAGCTGAGCCCGTCGGTCTCGGGGTAGACGGGGGCGAGCCGGCCGACATGGCGCTGGCCGGCGCCGACCCGCTCGAACGTCGGGGTTGCGGAACTCCGGCCCGGTCCGCGTCGCGCTCCACTTTGCCGCTGACCAGCAGCTCCTGCCGCTGTGCAGCTGGTTCACGCAGGAAGGGCTGGTTGAACCAGACGGCGGAGACCGACGTCGGCGCCGTCCACGAGCGAAGCCTCGACCAGGACCATGCGCTGTACGGAGGCCGACGGGACGTGGTGACACGCTGGAGACGCACCCGGACCGCGAGGTCTGCACCTCGCCGGGCCGCAGCTCGGCCACCGGGGTGATCGCGCGTGTGTCCTCGTAGCGGCGGGGCAGGTGGAAGAGAAGGTCGCGCACCGTGGTGATGCCGAGCCGTTCAAGACGCGGCGCGCGTGCCGGTGCCGATGCCGGCCAGCTCGGCCACGTTGGTGGACGGCGAGATCGCGGCAAGCCGTGCCGGCGTGCTCGTTGGGGCCATCGCCCTCGACTATAGACCGCCCTCGCGTCCGTCCGAGATCGCCCGCGGGCCGCTCAGCCGGCGCTGAGCAGAGCGATCCCCACGCCGCCGGGCCCGCTGTACGTGCCCACCACCGCGCCGAGCTGGCCGACGATGGGCTCGAGGCCGGGGTTGTCGGCGCGCAGCCGTGGCTCGATCAGCGGGAGGAGCTCGGGGGCGCCGCAGTGGAAGACGGCAAGCGCGTCCAGCGGGCGCTCGGCGGCAGCGATCTCGACCATCTTGTCGATGCCCTGCTGCCGCTTGCGCACCCGCGCCTCGGGGTGCACCTCGCCGTCGCGCACGCAGAGCAGGGGCTTGACGTTGAGGATGCCGCCGACCAGGCCCTGGGCGCGCGCCGATGCGACCGCCGCGCTGCAGGTAGGTGAGCGTGTCGAGAAGGACGTACACCGCCACCCGGCCGCGGCGGGCCACCAGCCTCGCGCTCGACCTCGTCCGCGTCGCAGCCCTCGGCGACGTCGGCGAGCGCGGCCCGGACCAGGAACTGGATGCCGGCGCTGACCGTGATCGGAGTTGACGACGCGCACCGACCCGGCGGGGAACTCCTGGGCGGCGAGCGTCGCCGACTGCAGCGTGCCGCTGAGCTTCTCGGAGATGTGGACGTGAGACGACGCGAGTCGCCGGCGCCGAGCGTGGCTGCGGTACACCTGCGGCGAACTGCTCGGGCGTGGGCTGCGAGGTGCTCGGCTGCACCGGCGTGGTCGGGCAGCCGCTGGTAGAACTCGTCGGGGCCGAGGTCGACGCCGTCGCGGAACTGCTCCTCGCCGAAGCGAACCGTCAGCGGCACGACGTCGATGCCGAGCCGCTCCGCCTCAGGCGGGCAGGATGTCCGACGTTGAGTCGGTGACGATCCGTGATCACGCACGTCACTCGAGCGAGAGGACGTAGGAGTAGTGCTCCTGGCCGCCGTCGTGGAGCTCGAACTCCGTGTCGGGGAACCTGCGCGCGCAGCGCCTCGACGAGGGCGTCGGCGTCGTCGGTGGTGACGTCCCCGCCGCGGTACACGGTGACCAGCTCGGGCCGCGGCTCGACCGAGCCGAGCACCGCCTCGATGACCGCGGGCTCATCCGCGCCGACCTCGCGGATCTCGTCGTCGAGGATCGCCGAGGACGTCGCCCTCTTTGATCTCGTGCCCGTTGGCGGTGCTGTCGCGCACCGCGCGAGTGACCTCGAGCGCGTGCACGTGCTCGATGGCGGCAGTCATCCGCTCGCAGTTGGCGTCGATGGTCGGCGTCCGGCTCGAGGGCGAGCAGCGCGCTGATGCCCTGGGGGAGGTTGCGCGTCGGCACCACCTTGACCTCACAGTCGTCGATGAGGCCGTCGACCTGCTCGGCGGTGAGGATCACGTTGCCGTTGTTGGGCAGCAGCACCACCTTCTCCGCGTTCGCCGCGCGCACGGCGTTGAGCAGGTCCTCGATGGAGGGGTTCATCGTCTGGCCACCCTCGACGACGGCGTCGGCGCCGAGGCTGGCGAGGATGTCGCGGAAGCCACGGCCGGGCGCGACCGACACCACCCCGATCGCCTTGCGCGGAGCGTCTGTCGCGGCTTGCCGGCGCTTGTCCGCCGGACCGCAGCCGCCCGCTCGGCGGCGTCGGCCCGGTCGAGCACGTCGTGGTGCTGCGCCGACATGTCCTCGACCTTGAGCTTGCTGAGCCGGCCGCGCGACGACGCGCAGGGCGATCAGCGGCGCGGGCTCGGCGGTGTGGATGTGGACTCGCACCAGCTCGGGGTCGCCGACCACGAGCGCGGACTCGCCGAGCTTGCCGAGCTCATCGCGCAGCGCGTTCGGGGTCGAGGCCGGGGCCGTGGATGAGGAACTCGGTGCAGTAGCCCCAGCCCTCCTCCTTCATCTCCACCGCTGCCGCGCCACGACGCACCGACGGCCGCCCCGCGGTGTCCTGCGACGCGAAGGGAACCTGGACGCGGTCCTCGCCGGAGCGGCGCCGCGGGCCCGACCGGTGGCGACTGCGCCGAGGCGGGGTCGGTGATCGACCGGCTGAACCCCTCGAGGATCACCGCGAAGCCGAACCCGCCGGCGTCGACGACGCCCGCGTCGCGGAGCACCTGGAGCTGTTCAGTGGTTCGCTCCACCGCGGCGTGGCTGGCGCGCACCGCCTGCTCCAACACGGTGGCCACGTCGGAGCTGTCCTCGGCTGCGCGCGCCGCCGCCTCGGCGGCCTCGCGGACCACGGTGAGGATGGTGCCCTCGGTCGGTTTCATGACCGCCTTGTAGGCGACGGTGCGCGCCTCGCCGAGGCCGCGCGCCCACGCCGCGGCGTCCAGCCGCTGTCTGCGCGCCGACTCCCTGGGCGAGGCCGCGCAGGACCTGCGAGAGGATCACCCCGCTGTTGCCCCGCGCCCCCATCAGCGAGCCGTGGGCGGCGGCGCCCGAGGACTGCCGCGGCAGACGTCGGGTCGGTCGCCGACTGCGCCTCCTCGACAGCCGAGCGCAGCGTGAGGTACATGTTCGACCCGGTGTCGCCGTCGGGCACAGGGAAGACGTTGAGGTCGTTGATCTCCTCCTGGTTGGCCTGCAGCCAGGCGAGCGCGTTGCGCAGGGCGGCGAGCAGCTCGACACCACCGACGGTGAGCACCGGTTCGCGGAGCAGCGTGAGCTTCGAACCGGCCTCAGCGGACATTGACGGTGTCCTCGAGGTGAATGCCCTGGACGTTGACGTTGACTGCGAGCACCGGCAGCCCGAGCGACTTCTCCACCGCGTACCGCACCGCGCTCATCAGGTTGTGGGCAACCTCGCTGATGCGAGTGCCGTACTGGGCGATGATGTAGAGCTCGATCTGGATGCCGCCCTCGCGGACCTCGATCTCCACTCCGCGGTGGGCGTTCTCGCGGTTGAGACGCTCGGCGATGCCGTCGCGCAGCCCGCGCGCGGCCATGCCGACCACGCCGTAGCACTCGTTGGCGGCGTGCCCGACGATCGAGGCCACCACGCGCGGCGACACCTCGATCCGGCCGAGGCTCTCGGTCCGGGTGAGGGCATGCGGTGCCTTGACCTTGCTCGTCACGTCGGATCCCATAAGCCGCGCCGCGGCCTTGTGTTATCCTCGGCGACCGCCCGGTCGCTGTCCGGGAGCACGCCAAGGCCACGTGTGTGGCGGGGCGCAATTCTAGTACGCGGTGCCATCGTTTTCGGCGCTGGGCCGTTTTCCGGGAAGATCACAACACCATGTCTCAGCGCTGCGAGGTCTGCGGGAAGGGCCCTATGTCTGGCAACAACGTCAGCCATTCCAAGCGACACACCCGGCGACGCTTCATGCCCAACCTGCAGTCGGTCCACATCCTTCGCGCCGGCCGGCTGGTCAAGGCAAAGGTCTGCACTCGCTGCGTGCGCACTCAGGCCAAGGCCGCCCGCTGAGCCGGCCGTACCCAGGCCGCTCCCTGCGGGAGGCCTGACCCCGGCTCCGCGCGAACCAGGGCGGCGAGGATGTTGAGGCCGTCGGCGATCCGCGGCCCGGGACGGTTGAAGTAGCTCGAGCCGTCGACAGCCGCCACCCGGCCCGACCGGGCACAGGGGAGGCCGGCGAAGCCCGGACGGCCGGTGATCTCCGCCGCCAGCGCGACGCTGCGCTCCAGGCCGAGACCGCAGGGCATCAGCACCATCAGCTCGGGCTGCGCCGCCAGCACCTCCTCCCACTCGACGTACCGCGATGGCTCACCACGCCTGCCGAGCGGGTCCACCCCGCCGGCCCGCTCCACCATCTCGGGCACCCAGTGGCCCCCGGCCATGATCGGGTCGGTCCACTCCACGCACACCGTCACTGGGGGCGTCGAGGGCCGGGCCAGCAAGTCGACCGCGGCGAGGCGGTCGCGCAACTCGCCGGCCAGATGCGAGGCCCGGTCGGGGTGGCCGGTGGCGTCGCCCAGGGTGGTCGCCGTGGCCACGATGTCATCGAGGCAGGCAGGCTCGAGGGAGAGCACGTCGACGGGTCCGGGAAGCCGCCGCACCGCACGCGCCACCTCCCGGTACGCCACGGCGCACACGTCACACAGCTCCTGGGTGACGATGAGGTCGGGATGGAGCCGCTCGAGCGCGGCCTCGTCGAGCGCGTAGATGCTCGAGCCGTGGTGGCGCGCAGCGCTGATGTGGCGGTCGATCGCAGCAGGGGCCTGTCCCTCGTGCTCGAGGAGGTTGCGGGTCACCGCCGGCAGCCGGCGCGCGGCCTCGGGGTGGTCGCACTCGTGGGTGACCGCGACCACCTCGTCGCCGGCGCCCACGGCGAAGAGCATCTCAGTCGCGCTGGGCAGCAGGGAGACGATCCGCACCGTGGGTTGCCCGGGGCCCTCAGGAGGCGGCGCTGCGCCGCGCCGGGCGGGGCCGCCGGATCGCGCGCAGCAGGCTGACCATCTCCACCGCGGCCATGGCGGCGTCCGCGCCCTTGTTGCCGGCCTTGCCGCCGGCACGGTCGAGCGCCTGCTCGAGGTTCTCCGCGGTGACCACGCCGAAGCTCGCCGGGACGCCGGTGGCAGCGTGGATGGACCCGACCCCGCGGGCGGCCTCGCCGGCGACCAGGTCGTAGTGCGACGTCTCGCCGCGGATCACCACTCCGAGGCAGACGACCGCGTCGACGTTGCCGTGCTCGGCCAGCTCCCTGGCGGCGACGGGGACCTCGAACGAGCCGGGCACCCAGGCGACGACGAGGTCGGCGTCGCGCGCGCCGTGGCGGAGCAGGGTGTCGACCGCGCCCTCGAGGAGGCGCTGCGACACCACGTCGTTGAAGCGCCCCACCACGATGCCGAACCGCATCCCGGTGGCGTCGAGCTTGCCGGTCTTCACATCCACGCGCGCATGGTCCCACGCGGCGACGCCGCGTGGGTGCCCTCGGGTTCTCACAGGGGCGAGACAGTTTCTCGCCCCTCGTCAGGTCGAAATCAATTCGACCTGACACACCCCACTCTTCGGCGCGACTCCGCGCCGCGCGGCGACGCCGCGTGGTTCCTCACTGGGGCAGGTCGGTGCGCAGCGTCGCGGCGCCGCGCAGGTAGACGTGGCGCAGCTCGGCGCGGGTGCGGGACGTCTCGACGTGGGCGAGCACCCTGACCACCCGCGGCATCGCCCCGGGCACGTCGATCTCGGTGGCCGAAAGCATGGGCACGTCGGTGAGGCCCGCCCGTCGCGCCGCGTAGGCGGGGAACTCGGCGGTGAGGTCGGGCGTGGCCGTGAACACCAGGCTCACCAGGTCGTCAGTGGTCAGCCCGTTGCGATCGACCACAGCCTGCACCAGCTCGGCGACCGCGGCGAGGATGAGGTCGCGGTCATCCGCGTCGACCTGGATCGCGCCGCGCAGCGCCCGGATCGGCATTTCCCGCGAGGCTAGCCGGCGTCCATCTGTTCCGGGTCGAGAAGGTGTCCGAGCTTGGTCCGCTTGGCCTCGAGGTAGCGCCGGTTGTGGGCCGTCGGGGGCACCACCAGCGGGAGCATCTCCTCCACCTCGAGGCCGTAGCCGGAGAGCCCGTACAGCTTCTTGGGATTGTTGGTGAGGATGCGCATCCGCTTGACGCCGAGGTCCGCGAGGATCTGCTGGCCGATGCCGTAGTCGCGCTTGTCGACGGGGAGGCCGAGGTGCTGGTTGGCCTCCACGGTGTCGAGCCCGCGGTCCTGGAGCGCGTAGGCACGCAGCTTCTCGAGCAGCCCGATGCCCCTCCCCTCCTGGCGCAGGTAGACGAGGACGCCTCGACGCGCCTCGCCCATGATGGTCAGGGCCCGGTCGAGCTGGGCGCGGCAGTCGCATCGCTGCGAGCCGAAGACGTCGCCGGTGAGGCACTCGCTGTGCACGCGCACCAGCACGGGTTCGCCATCGGTGACGTCGCCCCAGCACAGCGCCACGTGGGTGGCCCCGGTGATGACGTCCTCGTAGGCGTGGATGGTGACCACGCCCTCGTCGAGCGGCAGCGTGGTGGTCGCGCCGCGCACCACCAGGCGCTCGCTGCGGCGCCGGTACGCGATCAGGTCGGTGATGGCCACGATCTTGAGGCCATGCTCGGCCGCGAAACCGTCCAGGTCGGCGCGCCGGGCCATGCTCCCGTCCTCGCGCATGATCTCGCAGATGACGCCCGCGGGGAACCGGCCGGCTGCTTTGCAGAGGTCGACGATCGCCTCGGTCTGCCCGGCGCGTTCGAGCACGCCGCCGGGCACGGCGCGCAGCGGAAACGTGTGCCCCGGCTTGGCGAAGTCACCGGGACGGGCGTGCTCGTCGCAGAGCAGTCGGATGGTGGTGGCCCGGTCGAACGCGGAGATGCCGGTGGTGACCCCGCGCCCGACCGCGTCGACGCTGACCGTGAACGCGGTGCCGAACTGCGACGTGTTGTCGTCAACCATGGCCGAAAGGCCGAGCTCGTCGAGCCGCCACGCCTCGCACGCCACGCAGATCAGCCCGCGGGCGTGCGTGGCCATGAAGTTGACGGCCTCCGGTGTGATCCGGTCGGCCGCGATCGCCAGGTCACCCTCGTTCTCGCGGTCCTCGTCGTCGACGATGATCACGAACCGTCCCTGGCGGATGTCCTCGACCGCCTCCTCGGGCGTGCACAGCGACATCAGTCAGCCCTCCGCGGCGAGCACGACCGACCGCGCCGTGCCCAGCTGGGCGGCGATGCCGCGCTGCACGTACTTGGCCACGAGGTCGCCCTCGAGGTTGACGGCGCTGCCCGCGTGCCAGGCGCCGGCGGTGGTCGTCTCGCGGGTGTGCGGGATCAGCGACACCGTGAAGCCCGCGTCCTCGACGTCGACCACCGTGAGGCTGATCCCGTCGACGGCGACGCATCCCTTCTCCACCAGCAGCGGGAGCAGGTCCACGGGCGGCGCGATGGTCACCCAGGTGGCGTTGCCATCGGCGCGGGTCGCGGTGACCGTACCGACGCCGTCGACGTGCCCCGTGACCAGGTGGCCGCCGACGCGGCCATCGTGGCGCAGCGCCGGCTCGAGGTTGACCGCGTCCCCGGACTGCAGCGAGCCCAGCGTGGTGCGCGCGAAGGTCTCCGGCATGACGTCGGAGACGAAGCCGCCGCTGATGAAGTCGGTCAGGGTCAGGCAGCAGCCGGTCACCGCGACGCTGTCGCCCCGCCGTGCGCCGCGCAGCACCTCGCCGCAGTCGATGCGGATCCGGCCGGCAGCGGCGTCGACGCTCTCGACTCGGCCCATCTCCTCGACGATCCCGGTGAACATCTACCGCACACAGTACCCGGTCACGATCAGATCGCCACCCAGCCGCTCCACCTCGAGGTCGGCCAGGTCGACCGCCTCAGCGAGCGTGGCGGCGCCCTCGCCACCGATCGCGGCCGGCGCGGAGGCTCCGCCGATCAGTCGCGGCGCCAGCACGGCCACGACCGCGTCGACCAGGCCGTGGTCGAGGAGCGAGCCGAGCACCTCGGCGCCGCCCTCGGCGAGAAGGCTGATCACCTGGCGCGCGCCCAGCGCGCGAAGCAACACCCGGAGGTCCACGCGGTCGCCGGCGGCCGTGACCTCCAGGACCTCGGCGCCCACCGCCTGCAGCGCCTCGACCCGCTCACGCGGCGCGGTCGCGGTGGTGGCGATCAGCACGGGCCGCCGCCCGCCGCGAACAG
The DNA here is from genome assembly GCA_963717185.1 of Candidatus Dormiibacterota bacterium. Classification (GTDB taxonomy): domain Bacteria; phylum Chloroflexota; class Dormibacteria; order Aeolococcales; family Aeolococcaceae; genus Aeolococcus. Next base: position 88,375 of record CAVQVY010000031.1, read on the forward strand.
GCGCGCGCTCGGCGGTGTGCGCAGCGTGCTGTCGACGACCACCCGCAGGGGCTGCCGCGCGGACCCGGGCGCCCGCGCCGTCAGCGCCGGGTCGTCGCGCAGCACCGTGGTCACCCCACCAGGACCGCGTCGTGGCGTTCGCGCAGGCGATGGGCCAGCTCCCGCGACGGCTCGGAGCTGATCCATTGGGAGTCGCCGGTGCGGGTGGCGATGCGCCCGTCGAGGGAGGCTGCGAACTTCGCGGTCACGAACGGCAGGCCCGTCCGGGCGTGGTGGAGGTAGAAGCGGTTGAGGCGCTCGGCCTCTGCCTCGCGAAGGCCCACCTCGACGGCGATGCCCGCGGCCTCCAGCGCGGCGACGCCACGGCCGGAGACGGCCGGGTTGGGGTCGAGCATGGCGACGACCACCCGGCGCGGCCCCGCCGCGATCACCGCGCCGACGCAGGGCGGGGTGCGCCCGTCGACGGTGCACGGCTCGAGCGTGACCATCAGGTCGGCTCCCCGCGCGGCTTCGCCGGCCGCTGCCAGCGCGAGGACCTCCGCGTGCGCCTCACCGGCGCGAGCGTGGTGCCCGACAGCGACCACCTCGCCGTCCCGCGCCACCACCGCGCCGACCATCGGGTTGGGGCTGGTGGCGTACGCGGCCAGCGCCGCCTCGGCGAGCGCGAGGTCCATGAGCGCGCCGTCGTCAGCCACGGGTGCTCGGGGTGCTCAGGCCGGCGCGGGCCGGCGAGCGGCCGGGCCCAGCGTGCCGTCGGGACGGAGGCTGCGGCGCTGCTCGAGGGCCGCGCGCAGCTGCCCGCAGGCCGCGTCCGTGTCGGACCCACGGGTGTCGCGCACCGTCACCACGACGCCGTCGAGCTCACCGAGGAATGCCTGCTCGGCGCGCCGGCCGGGAGGCCCCCACGGGCTGTCGTCGATATGGTTCATGGGGATCACGTTGACGTGGGCGTGGGCGCGGCGGGCGATGTCGCGCAGCCCGCGCGCCTGCTCGACGCTGTCGTTGACCCCGCCGATGAGGCACCACTCAAAGGTGAGACGCCTCCCGGTGGTGCGCGCGTACCCGGCCGCGGCGCCGACCAGCGTGTCCAGCGGGTGCGCCCGGTTGAGCGGCACCAGCCGGTCGCGCAGCTCGTCGGTGGCGGCGTGCAACGACACCGCCAGCGTGCAGCCGATGTCCTCGGCGGCGAGGCGGTCGATGGCGGGAACCACGCCGCTCGTCGAGACGGTGATGCGGCGCGCGCTGATGCCGCCGTCCGCGACCAGCACCCTCAGCGAGGCGACCGTCGTGTCGTACGCGGAGAGCGGCTCGCCCATCCCCATGTAGACGACGTGGGTCACCGGCCCGAGGCCGCGCGCGTACAGGGCGCCGGCCGCGGCGCGAACCTGGTCGACCACCTCCGCGGGCGTGCACGAGCGTCGCAGCCCCATCCGGCCTGTGGCGCAGAACGGGCAGCCGACGGCGCAGCCCACCTGGGTGCTGACGCAGACCGTCGAGCGGCGCCGCGACAGCTCGCGCGCCGGCGTCTCCATCGCCACCGTCTCGACCGTCTCACCGTCGGACAGACGGCAGAGCAGCTTGACGGTCCGGCCGGAGTTCGGCCTCGCTCTCCTCCGCGACCGTGACCGTCGAGAACTCCAGCTCGGCGTCGAGCGACGTTCGCAGCGCAGCGGGGAGCTGGCGGATGTCGCCGATGCCGGTCACGAAGGGCTGCCAGGCCGCGCGTCGCAGCTGGGCGGCGCGGAACGCCGCGGCGCCGTGGGTGGAGAGCATGTCGGTGAGCGTGCCGGAGCTCGCCGTGCTGAGAGCGATCGGGGCCATGTGCCCATTCTTGCAGGGACCACGGCGGATCTCGGCCGGCGTTGTCTTCGGCCGCGATCGCGCTCCTAGACTGGCGCCGTGCATGACGTCCTCGGCGGCCTGCTCGGAGTGCCCGCCACCATCCTCATCGCGGCCGGGCTCGGGCTGGCCGGGGTAACCATCGTCAGCCGCGCACGGAACCGCCGTGAGCCGCCGATCCGCTGGGTGCACCTGGGGTTGGGGCTGCTGCTGTTCGTCGCCGGGGCGCTGGTGATGTTCCTCGACGTCGCGGTCGTGGGGGTGCGCTGAGGGCGCTCAGGTCCGCCCGAGCAGGTCGAGGAACTCGTTGCGGCACTTGGGGTCGCTCTGGAACGCCCCGGTCAGCGCCGAGGTGACCGTGCGGCTGTTCTGCTTCTCGACGCCGCGCATCATCATGCAGAGGTGTGACGCCTCGATGACCACGGCCACGCCGTAGGGGTCGAGTGCCTCGTCGAGGGCGCCGGCGATCTGGGTGGTCAGCCGCTCCTGGACCTGGAGGCGTCGCGCGAACACCTCGACGATGCGGGGAAGCTTGCTGAGCCCCACGATCCGGCCCCGCGGCAGGTAGGCGACGTGGGCCTTGCCGAAGAACGGGAGCAGGTGGTGCTCGCACAGTGAGTACACCTCGATGTCGCGCACCAGGACCATCTCCTCGTACGTCTCGGCGAAGACCGCCCCGTTGATGACGTCGGCGACGTTGCGCTCGTAGCCGCTGAGCAGGAATCGGAGGCTGCGCGCCACCCGGTCAGGCGTGTGCAACAGCCCTTCGCGCGCCGGGTCCTCTCCCATCTCGCGGATCAGAGTCTCGATGAGCGGGGCCAGGGGATCCTCGTCTGAGCCATCACGCGCCGCCGCAATCTCGCGCGGTGGGCGAATCGGCAGCGGCGTGGCCTCGTCCATCGGCCAACTATGCCACCGCGACCCTGCGCGGCCGGAGGATCAGCGGTTGCTGTAGATGGGGATGTTGGTCCCGGACAGCGGCGCCGCCGCGTCGCTTACCAGGAACTCCACGATGGCCGCGACGTCCTCCGGGGTCATCCCGGCACGCAGGTGAGGGGCGGCACGGCGGAGCATCCCGGTGTCCACCGCACCGGGGCTGAGGGCGACGCAGCGGACCCCGTGGGGGCGGCCCTCGAGCGCCACCGCCTCGGTGATCCCGATCAGGCCCGCCTTGGAGACGTTGTACGAGGCATTGCCGGGGAACTTCTCGACGCCCGCGACCCCGGACAGCGAGGCCATGTTCACGATCACCCCTCCCCCGCCGGCGGTCATGAGCCGGAGCGCCTCACGGCAGCCGGCGAAGGCGGCGTCGAGGTTGACGGCCATGACCGCGCGCCATTGGTCGTCGGTGATGTCGACCAGCGGCTGCGGCTCGAGTGCGGCCGCGTTGTTGACCCACACTGAAAGCCGCCCGAGCTCGGTCGCCGCGGTGGCGACCTCCGCGATGGCGCCGGGCACGCCGATGTCGGCGCGGTGCGGGACGATGGCCGGCCAGTCCTTCGCGGTCTCGGCGAGCTCGGAGGCGGTGCGCGCCACGGCGACCACGGCGTAAGTGACCGCCAGCCGGCGCGCGATGGCGCGGCCGATGCCGCGCCCGGCGCCGGTCACCACCGCGACTTGCGGGGTGCCACCGAACTCCGCGCCGACCAAGCCTGTCACGTCGACGCGGGAGCGTACATCCCGCGCTTGGCGATCAGCGCAGCGCGATCGCGGGCACCTCGCGGGTGGCGCCGAGACGCGGCAGCTGCAGAAGGTCCTCGACGGTGGCGAGGAGGGACGGATGCGCGTACCGGCTGCCCGGGGTGGCAGCCGACCTCGACCCCAGCACCAGGGTGAGCACGCGGTTGGAGCTGCCACCGTCGTCCTCGTCCCAAGTGATGAACACGACGCCATTGCTCATCGCAGGCGACGCCAGCAGCATCGGCACGGTGGCGCGCAGCCACGCATCGCCCACCGCCGGCGCGCAGTCATGCATGTCGTTGCACAGGTTCGGGGTGATCCACAGGAAGCGCGGCGGCGACGCACCCGCGAGGTCGCCGGGAAGCTGTGACAGGGGAACCACCGAGGCCTGGCAGCGTCCGCCGTAGTACGCGAACGGGTCGTGTTTGACCGCGTACCCGCCGGTGCCCTGCTTGCAGTCGGCTCCCATCCCCTCCATGTACGCGCGCCAGGGGAGGCCGGTGCTGGTCAGCTGGTCGCCGATGTCCTGCTCGGGGAGCACGTGGTAGCCGTCGTCGCTGATCCCCCAGGTCAGCCCCGAGGTCAGTGCCAGGTAGTTGGGCAGGCTCGGGTGAGCGCTGGCGTGGTAGTCGGTGAGTGCCGTCGACGCTGAGACGAGGGAGTGGATGTAGGGGAGCCCGACGACGCTCTCGTACGAGTGGTTCTCCATCACGATGATGACCACGCGCACCGGCTGCACCACCCCTGGTGAGTTGACGCGCGGTGGCGATGCCGATGGCACTGCGCTGCTCGTACCGGCGCTGGGTGATGGCGCGCACGCGACCAGCACGCATGACACGAGCAACGTCGCCCCGGTGTGCCGGCGCGGATGGTGTCGCTCCATCCGGTCACCGTACGACGCACGCCCGGACGGGCGAGGCCCAGAGCAGAACATCGATCGCGCCAGCGAGGGCCGCGAGGCTCAGTGGATATGCTCGGTCGTGTGAAGGGAAGGCGTTTGCGACGTGCCGTTGCCGGGGCCCAATCGCGCCGGCTGCTCGCCCTCTGCGCGGTTGCGGCGCTGAGCCTGAGCGTCGCCGGCGTGACCTCGATGACGCCGCAGAGTGGCGCCACGGCTGCGCGAAGCGCTGGGCCCGCGAGGGTGCAGGGCAACAGCGGCGCGTTCTCGGGTTCGAGCACTCCCGGGCCGGCCATCACGCTCGCTCCCAGCCTTCCCGGCGCAGCGCCGCCTCGCCGGTCGGCCGCCGCCAAACCGCGGGCAGCCGTGGTTGCGCACGGCCCGCTGCTCGGCATGAGCGAGGACCTCGAGTACCTCACGGGGGCGGACCTGTCCGCGCGGCTGGACCAGTACTCGAAGCTCGGCGTGAGGGTGGCGCGGTTCCAGCTGATCTGGGCCAACGTCCAGCTCGGCGGTCCAACCTCGTACAACTGGTCGACCGTTGACGCCGTGGTCAACGGGCTGGTGGCTCGCGGCATCCAGCCGCTTCCGGTGATCGACGCCACCCCGACGTGGGCGCGACCCTCGAGCTGCACGTCGACCGAGACGTGCGCACCTGCCGACCCCAACCAGTACGCCACCTTCGCCGCCGCCGCGGCCGCTCACTATGCGGCGCGCGGCGTGCACACCTGGGAGATCTGGAACGAGCCCAACAACCCCCTGTTCTGGAAGCCGGCGCCCAACCCTGGCGCGTACACGGCGGTGCTCAAGGCCGCGTACCCGGCTATCCATGGGGCCGACCCCAGCGCCGTGGTGATCAGCGGCGGCCTGGCCCCGACCGACACCTACAGCGGCTGGATCGCGCCCGTCGAGTTCCTGAAGGACGTGTACGCCAGCGGTGGCCAGGGGTCGTTCGACGCGCTGGGCTGGCACCCCTACGACTACCCGGCGACCGTCAGCCAGTACAGCAGCAACCACCAGGGCTGGGACCAGATGTCGGGCACCAACCCGAGCGCGCGCAGCCTCATGGTGGCCCACGGCGACGGTGGCAAGAAGATCTGGGCGACCGAGTTCGGCGCGCCGACGTGCACCGGCAACTCGACGTGCGTGTCCGAGGCGCAGCAGGCGCAGATGCTCAGCCAGGCGTACGCGCTCTGGAGCTCCTACTCCTGGGCCGGCCCGCTGATGGTGTACTCGTACCAGGACAGGGGCACCGACGAGAGCAACCGCGAGGACTTCTTCGGGCTGCTGCGCGCCGACGGTTCCGCCAAGCCCTCGCTCTCCGCCTTCATGGCGATCGCGGCGCGCCTCTGAGCGAGGCCGCGCTCGGGTAGCCCGCGTCGACGCGGAAGCTGGTGCCCAGGAAGGGACTCGAACCCTTACAACCTTGCGGTCACCAGCCCCTCAAGCTGGCGTGTCTACCAATTCCACCACCTGGGCACGTGGCCGGCGGATTTTACTTGACCCCGCTTCGGCCAACCGGGGCGGCACAGACCCGCCTTGTGCGAGCCCGCCGGACTACTTACTATTCATGAATCATTATCCGGCGTTATGCACTGGGATGAGGCATGGCAGTAGCCGTCCAGCAAGTCGAAGCCGCCACCCTCCCCTCGCCGAGGGCCGCCACCGAGCAGGTTCCCATGGCGCTGCGCGGCCTGCTGCCAGCGCTGAGCCAGGCGCTTCGCTCGACGGCCCCGACCCCGGCCACGCGGCTCGGCGCCATGTCCTCGTACCACCTCGGCTGGACCGACGCGCACGGGCAGCCCCGTGGAGCCGGCGGGGGCAAGTTCGTTCGCGGGTGCCTGGCGCTCTGGGCCGGTGAGCAGTGTGGCGGCGACGCCGCCGACGCGCTTCCCGCGGCCACAGCAGTGGAGTGGGTCCACAACTTCACGCTGGTCCATGACGACATCCAGGACGGCGATGTCGAACGCCGCCACCGGCCCACGGTATGGGCGATCTGGGGAAGCGCGCAGGCGATCAACGCCGGCGACGGCATGCACGCGGTGGCGTATCGCGCGCTGCTCTCCGGCCGCGACCGGCCGGCGACGCGGCTGCGCGCTGCCGCCTCCATCAACGACGCCATCCTCGCCGTCATCGAGGGCCAGTGCCTCGACCTGGCGCTCGAGGGTCGGGTCGACACCACCGTGGCCACGTACCTGCAGCTGGCCCGGACCAAGACCGGCGCGCTGATCGGCGCCGCGCTCGAGTCCGGCGCCATCATGGGCGGCGCCGACGCGCGGTGCGCGAGCCTGCTGCGCCGCGCCGGTATCGAGCTGGGGATCGCGTTCCAGGTTCGCGACGACTGGCTCGGCACCTGGGGTGACACCGCCGTGACCGGCAAGGGCTGCGGTGGCGACCTGGCCCGGCGCAAGGTCACCTACCCGGTGGTCGCAGGCCAGGCGCGACTCCGTGGCGCCGCCCAGCGTGAGTTCCGGCGGCTCTATCGCCGGCCGGGCGGCGACGAGGACACCATCCTGGCGCTGCTCGAGGAGGCCCGGGCCGAGGACGCGGTCGCCGAGGAGCTGGCGCGCCGCAGCCGTTCGGCGATGCGCCTGGCTAGCATGTGCGGGCTCTCACCGCCAGCGGTCGACGACTTCCAGTCGATCGTCGACTTCGTCGTCGAACGGGCGGCCTGATCGTGGCCCTGAACAGCGAGCGCAACGGGCAGAACGGCCACAACGGCCACAACGGCGTGACCACGTCCACTCGCAAGGCCGACCACCTGCGGATCAACCTCGAGGAGGACGTCGCCGCCAAAGGCGTGGAGGCCGGCTTCGACGCGTACCGCTTCATGCACTGCGCCCTCCCCGAGGTCGACCTCGCCGAGGTGAGCACGCGCACTGAAGTGCTCGGCTGGAGGCTCAAGTCGCCGCTGTTCATCTCGTGCATGACCGGCGGGACGGATGCCGCCCATCGCATCAACATGGTCCTCGCAGAGACCGCGGCTGAGCTCGGGATCGCGCTCGGGCTGGGTTCGGCTCGCGTCCTCCTCGAGCGGCCTGAGGCGCTGTCGAGCTTCGCCGTCCGTGAGCTGGCGCCGATGGTGCCGCTGCTCGCCAACCTCGGCGCTGTGCAGCTCAACCTCGGCGTCAGCAGGGACGACTGCGCGCGGCTCGTCGACATGCTCGGCGCGGACGCCCTGGTGCTGCACCTCAACGCGCTGCAGGAGGCCCTCCAGCCTGAGGGTGACACCTGCTTCGCCGGCCTCCTCGGCCGCATCGAGGCCGTCGCCACGGCACTCCCGGTCCCGGTGATCGTCAAGGAGGTCGGCTGGGGCATCTCGGCCGACCTGGTGACCGCGCTCCTCGATGCCGGCGTCGCGGCTGTCGACGTGGCCGGTGCCGGGGGCACGTCATGGAGCGAGGTCGAGCGCCACCGCCTCGGAGGCCCCGCAGCGCGGACGGCCGCAGCGTTCGCGGGCTGGGGGATCCCCACCGCCGTGGCGCTGACCCAGGCTCGTGCCGCGGCGCCCGACGGCGTCATCTTCGCCAGTGGCGGGGTGCGCAGTGGCCTCGACGTCGCCGTCGCCAGCGCGCTGGGCGCCGACCTGGTCGGCGTGGCGGGCCCGTTCCTCCGCGCGGCAGCGTCGGGCACCCAGGCGTGCGTCGACCTCGGGCGGGAGTGGTTCGACGTCCTGCGCATCGCCATGTTCTGCACCGGTTCGCGCGACCTCCCCTCCCTGCGCGCCAGCGGACGCCTGGTGCGCGAGGACGGTGGCCCCGTCCCAGGCGCGGACGGTGTGACCCTGGTGACCAGCCTCATCGAGACCATCTCCGACCTCCGCGGTACCCAGGTGACACGCACGTCCGCTCGCGGATGAGCGTGCTAGCCCCGGCGCCCGCACCCCCGCAGTCGGAGCTGGCGCACGCGGACGCCTTCTGCCGGCGGCTGGCGCGGCGACACTACGAGAACTTCACGGTCGCGTCGGCGGTGCTTCCCGCCGAGCTGCGCGTCCACCTGGCGCGCGTGTACGCGTACTGCAGGGTCACCGACGACCTGGGTGACGAGAGTCGCTCCGATGTGCGCCTGACCATGTGGCGCGACGAGGTCGTCGCCGCGCTGAGCGGCAACTCGGTGCCAACGCACCCGGTGCTTCTGGCTCTGCGAGAGACGGTGACCGCGTGCGCCATCCCGCTGGAGCCCTTCGTCGACCTGGTCAGCGCCAACCTGCAGGACCAGCGCGTCGCGCAGTACGCCAGCTGGCCAGACCTGGAGGCCTACTGCCGGCTGTCGGCGGCCCCGGTGGGGCGAATGGTCCTGGCGGTGCTGGGCATTCGCGGTCAGCGCGCCGAGCAGCTCTCGGACTCGGTGTGCATCGGGCTCCAGCTCGCCAACTTCGCGCAGGACGTCGCTGTCGACGCACGTCTTGGCCGGCGCTACCTGCCCGGGGACGACGTCGACGCGCTCGGCGTGCACGGGGCGGTGCGCGCGCTGTGCGAGCGCGCGGAGACGATGCTCCAGGCAGGGTGCGAGCTCGAGGCCATGACCGCGGGGAGGCTGCGCGCCCAGCTGGCGATGTACCGGCTCGGTGGCATGGCCATCCTCGACGCCATCCGGCGGGCGTCGTTCCGCACCGACTCGGTGCGGCCGGAGGTGAGCACGACTGTCAAGGCCCGGGTCGCCGCAGAGGCGATCGCTCTGCTGGCAACCGACCATGCCGGCGAGTCGGCGACACGCGGGATCGTGGAGGCGGAGCGCGTCTGCCAGCGCCTCGCCCGCGTCAACGCGGCCAACTTCTACTGGGGTTTCATCGCCCTGGCCCGGCCCCAGCGCACCGCCATCTACGCGCTGTACGACTTCGCGCGACAGGTCGACGACGCCGTGGACTCGCCCACCGGCGGCGACCCACGTGCGGCGCTCGACGAGACGCGGCGGCGCCTGTACCGGGCCCTCGATGGCGAGCCCGACGACGAGGTCACCACGGTGCTGGCACGCGCGGTGGCCGTGCACCGGATCCCCCTCGCCGACCTCGAGGGCCTCATCGACGAAGTTGAGCGCGACCTGACCACGTCGCGGTACGCGGACTGGGATGAGCTCGCCGGCTATTGCCGCCTGGTGGCGTCGACCGTGGGCCGGATGTGCGTGCGCATCTTCAGCTTCGACGACGAGGTCGCGCTGCAGTACGCGGACGACCTCGGGCTGGCCATGCAGCTCACCAACATCCTCCGCGACGTCCGCGGCGACCTGGAGATCGGCCGCGTCTACCTTCCTGCCGATGAGCTGGCGGCGTTCGGCATCACCGAGGCGAAGCTGGCGCAGGGCCAACCCGCGCCGCGCTGGAATGAGTTCGTCGACTTCCAGGCACGGCGTGCGCGCCGCCTGTTCGCATCGGGCCTGCGCGTCGAGCGTCACATCCCGCAGCGCGCGGCGATCTGCGTGCGCACCATGGCGGGCCTCTACCAGCAGATCCTCACCGACATCGAGCAGCAGCCTGAGCTCCCGCTGCAGAGGCGGCTCTCGCTGACGCCGTCGCGCAAAGCGGCGGTGCTGGTTCGCGCCGCCCTGCCACGCGCCACACGGGTGGCACGCGCGCACGCGGCGGGGAACGGGCGCAGCTGATGCGCGTCATCGTCGTCGGCGCGGGGCTTGCCGGGCTTGCTGCGACAACCCGGCTGGTCGACATGGGCCGCGACGTGGTGCTGGTGGACCGCAGCCGGCTCGTGGGCGGCAAGGCGACGTCGTTCACCGTCGACGGCGTCGAGGTCGACAACGGCCAGCATGTCCACCTCGGCTGCTGCACCGAGTATCTCGACTTCGTCAACTCGCTGGGCATGAGCGGCTCCCTCTGGAACCAGCCGCGTTTCGAGGTGACCGTGCTGCGCCGGCAGGGCCGGCCGAGCCGGCTGTATGCCACCCGCGGCCTCCCCGCCGCCCTCAGCCTGCTGCCGTCATTCGTGGCGTACTCACCGCTTGGCGTGGCCGCGAAAGCCCAGGTGGCACGCGCGCTGCGGGATGTCACCGAGACGCCGCCGCCTGCGGAGACGTTCGCGAGCTGGCTGCGACGCCACGGCCAGGGACGGGCCGCGGTCGACGGTTTCTGGGAGCTGTTCGTGGTGCCGGCCCTGAACGCAGCCCTGGACGAGGTGAGCGCGGCGGACGCGCTGTTCGTGATCCGGACCGCGTTCACCGGGGATCCCGGCGCGGCACGCATCGGCTGGTCGCGGGTGCCGCTGGCGCGAATCGCGGAGAAGGCGGCTGCGCGGGCCGGCACGGTCCGTCTGCGCACCAGCGTGGTCTCGCTCCTCGACGAGGACGGGGAGATCCGCGGGGTCCGCTGCGCCGACGGTGAGGAGATCGCCGCCGACGCCGTCGTCCTGGCGGTTCCTCCAGCCCGGCTCGCCGCGATCCTGGGCGACCCGGCCGGCTACGGCCTGGCCGGGCTGCAGGAGTTCCGCTCGCGGGCCATCGTCGACGTGCACCTCTGGCTCGACGGCGCGGCCGGCCTCGGGTTCGCGGCGATCATCGGCTCGCCGGTGCAGTGGGTGTTCGAGAAGAAGCCGGGATACCTGTGCTGCAGCCTGAGCGCCGCCGACACCCTGGTGGGCTGGCCCGAGGCGGACCTCGTCGAGCTCTGCCACGCGGAGCTGGCAGCGGTGTGGCCGCGGCTGCGTGCTCTCCGGTTGCTCCGGGGCGCGGCGACTCGGGACCCCGAAGCGACCTTCGTGCCGACGCCCGGCCTGCGCCGTCCCGGTGCGGCGACGGCGCGCGAGAACCTCGTCATCGCCGGCGCCTGGACCGACACGGGCTGGCCGGCCACCATGGAGTCGGCGGTGCGCAGCGGGCGCGCCGCCGCCGACCTGCTCGCGGGGGTGACCCGCCGCGCCCGACCGCTGGAGGCGGTTCGTGGCTGACACCCTGCAGCGCGAGCACACCGCCACCCGCATGCCCGGGGCGCGCGCCGCCGTCGACGCTGCCACCGATCATCTGCTCGAGCGCCAGGACGCGGGCGGCTGGTGGTCTGGGGAGCTCGAGACCAACGTCACCATGACCGCGGAGCACGTGCTGCTGCTCACCTTCCTGGGCCAGCCGCACGACGCCATCCGCGACGGCGCGATCCACCACCTGCTCGGCTGCCAGCGCGAGGACGGCTCGTGGGCGCTGTACCACGACGCTCCCGCCGACCTCAGCACCACCATCGAGGCCTACGTGGCGCTGCGCGTCCTCGGCGTCGACACGGCACGGCCCGAGATGCGCCGCGCCCTGCAAGTCATCCTCGAGCAGGGTGGGGTGGCCCACGCGCGCGTCTTCACCAAGATCTGGCTGGCGCTGTTCGGCGCCTACCCGTGGGAGGGCGTGCCGAGCATGCCACCCGAGCTGGTCTGGCTGCCGCCGAAGGTCCCGCTCAACCTCTACGACTTCGCCTGCTGGGCACGGGGAACCATCGCACCGCTGCTCATCGTCATCTCGCGCCGGCCGCGCCGGCCGCTGCCCTTCTCGCTCAGCGAGCTGGTGCTCCCCGGCACCAGTCGCGGCTGCGTCGCGTCGAGGCCAGCGGCCCGTTCGCGTGGGCCGACCACCTCCAGAAACAGTACGAACAACTCCGCTTCAACCCCGGGCGGAACGCGGCGCGGCGCCGGCTGGTCGACTGGATCAGCGAGCGCCAGGAGGCGGATGGCAGCTGGGGCGGCATCCAGCCGCCGTGGGTGTACTCGTTGATCGCGCTGCACCTGGAGGGCATGCCACTCGACCACCCCGTGATGCGGCGCGGACTCGACGGGCTGAACCGCTTCGCCATCGACGACCGCGGCGGCTGGCGTCTGCAGGCGTGCATGTCGCCGGTGTGGGACACGGCGCTCGCCGTTCTCGCACTGCGTCGGGCCGGGATGCCGAGGGACGCGTCGCCGGTGCGTCGCGCTGTCGACTGGCTGGTGAGCGAGCAGATCCTCGGCGGTGGCGACTGGCAGGTCCGCTGCCCCCGGGCACCGACGGTGGCGGCTGGGCGTTCGAGTTCGACAACGACATCTACCCCGACGTCGACGACACCGCGGTCGTCGTGCTCGCCTTGCTGGAGGGCGAGCAGAGCCCTGAGGTTCGCATCGCCGTGGAGCGGGCCCGGCGCTGGGTGGCGGCGATGCGCTCGAGCAACGGGGCGTGGGCGGCATTCGACCGCGACAACGTGCGCCAGCTGGTGTACTCGCTGCCCTTTGCGGACTTCGGCGCCATGCTCGATCCCCCGAGCGAGGATGTCACCGCGCACGCCGTCGAGATGTTCAGCGCACTCGGGGTGCACCCGGGCGCCGAGCTGCTGGCTCCGGCGATCGACTACCTGCGCAGCGCCCAGCATGCGCAGGGGTCGTGGTTCGGCCGCTGGGGCGTCAACCACCTCTACGGGACCTGGTGCGTGGTCAGCGCGCTCGCGCCGTTGCGGGTGGCCGACCCGGCCGTCGCGCGGGCGCTGGCGTGGACTGAGCGCATGCAGAACCCGGACGGTGGCTGGGGCGAGACGTGCGCCTCGTACCGTGACGACTCCTTTGCAGGTGTGGGGGCGAGCACCGCCTCGCAGACCGCCTGGGCGCTGCTGTCCCTGCAGGCCGGCGGCCGCACCGACGGGGCGGTGGCGGAGACCGGGGCCCTGCACCTCATCGATCGCCAGTCACGCGGCACCTGGGACGAGCCGGAGCACACCGGAACCGGTTTCCCCGGCGACTTCTACATCAACTACCACCTCTACCGACACATCTTCCCGTTGATGGCACTGGCGCCATACGCCAGCACCGACGCCTAGGAGCACCAGCATGGGCATGCCTCTTCGACAGAACCTCCGCATCGGCGCATACGTGATGAACCAGAAGCTCCACCGCAGGGAGAAGTTCGCACTGGTGCTCGAGCTCGAGCCCCTCTACCAGTGCAACCTGGCATGCGCGGGGTGCGGCAAGATCCAGCAGCCGGACGACATCCTCGCTCGCCGGCTCAGCGTGCAGGACTGCATCGACGCCGTCGAGGAGTGCGGTGCGCCGGTCGTCTCGATCGCGGGAGGCGAGCCGCTGGTTCACCGCGAGATCGACCAGATCGTGGCTGCGCTGGTGAAGCGCAAGAAGTTCGTGTTCCTGTGCACCAACGCGCTGCTCATGGAGAAGAAGCTCGACAAGTTCACCCCCTCGCCGTACTTCTCGTGGATGGTCCACATCGACGGCCTGCGCGAGCGGCATGACAAGTCGGTCTGCCGCGACGGCGTCTTCGACAAGGCGGTGGCGGCGATCCAGGCAGCCAAGCGGCGCGGCTTCCGGGTGAGCACCAACACCACGTTCTTCGGGCAGGACGACGCCTCCACGGTGCGCAACGTCCTCGACTACCTCAACGACGACCTCCAGGTCGACATCATGCAGATCTCCCCCGGCTACGCCTACGAGCGCGCCCCCGACCAGGAGCACTTCCTCGGCGTGGAGCGCACCCGGGCGATCTTCCGCGAGGCGTTCGCGGACGGCCGGCGCAAGAAGTGGCGGCTCAACCACTCGCCGCTGTTCCTGGACTTCCTCGAGGGTATCGTCGATTTCCCATGCACAGCCTGGGCAATCCCCTCGTACTCGGTGCTCGGCTGGCAGCGCCCCTGCTACCTGATGAACGACGGCTACGTGCGCACCTACCGCGATCTCCTCGACACCACCGAGTGGTCGCAGTACGGGCGCGGCCGTGACCCGCGCTGCGAGAACTGCATGGCCCACTGCGGCTACGAGCCGACCGCGGTGATCGCCACCACCGGGTCACTGCGCCAGACCCTCCGTGCCGCGCGCGAGACCATGATGGGGACCCGGGTGGCGTGATCGGCGACCAGGTCTTCCTCACCGGTGGCACGGGTTTCATCGGGGGCCACGTCCTCGACGCCCTGCTCGAGCGCGGGTACACGGTGCGCGCGCTCGTCCGCGAACCGGGGAGCCTGTCGCCCCGCCAGGGGGTGACCGAGGTGGTCGGCGACGTGACCCGGGCCGGCCACCTGGTCGACTCGATGCGCGGCTGCCGTGCCCTGGTCCACACCGCCGCGGCGTACTCGTTCACGCCCGGCCAGCGTGCCCGCATCCGGGCCACCAACGTGGCCGGGACAGCGGGCATCCTCGAGGCCGCGCGCGTGGCCGGGCTGGAGCGCGCCGTGGTGACCTCGAGCTCGGCGACGGTCGGCCCTGCCCGCGCGGGCCGGGAGGCAACCGAGGCCGACCACGCCGCCGAGCACGGCCACTCCGCCTACCACGACTCCAAGATCGCGGCCGAGCGCGCCGCGCTCGCAGCGCGGGTTCCCGCGGTGCTGGTGCTACCGACCGCCCCGGTCGGGGCCCGCGACTGGAAGCCGACCCCGACCGGCGCGGCGCTGCTCACGTTCCTGCGCGGCCGGGTGCTCGCCAGCGTCGACGGCGGCCTCAACGTGGTCGCGGTGGCGGACGTCGCCCGCGCTCACGTCGCGGCGCTGGAACAAGGGCAGCCTCGCCGGCGCTACCTGGTCGCCGGTGAGAACCTCAGCTTCGACGAGCTGTGGAGGCGGCTCGGTGCGGTGTCAGGACGGCGGCCACCACGACGTAGGATGCCGCACGCGGTCGCGATGGTCGCCGCGCTCGCCGACGAGGCCCGCTGCCGGGTGGTGGCGGGGGCGCAGCCGGTGGTGCCGCTCGAAGGGGTGCGCATGGCGCGGCACCACATGTACGTCAACTCGCGCCGCGCCGAGGACGAGCTGGGGGTGACCCGGTCCAGCGTGGACGCCGCCCTCGAGGACGCGGTGCGCTGGTACCGCGAGAACGGCTACGTCGCGGCGTGACCGCGGCTCAGCCGCCGGCCACCAGTCGCCTGGGCGCCGCGGCTGACGGCAGAGGGGTCACCTTCGCGTCGGGCACGACGTCAGGGGCGATGTGCATCCGCGTCCTCGGGCCGGTCCGCGCGGAGCGCCGGGGCCGCGGCGGTGACTTCACGGACACCGACAGCTCCAACCCCAGGTACGTACGAGCCACCAGCTCGGCGAGCCTGGTCGACCTCTCCCACCTCGAGGGTCGCGATCAGGCTGTGCAGCGCCTCGCGTTGTACGCTGATGGCGCGACTGAGGACCTCCTCCCCGTCGCCATGGAGGCGCACCCTGACATGACGGCGGTCGGAGTTGTCGCGCACGGCCTCGACCAGCCCCGCGTCGCTGAGCTCGTGCACCAGCAGGGAGATGCGCGACTCCGGGCAATGCAGCGCGCGCGCCAGGGCGCCCTGGCCGGTCCCGGATACTCCGCCGGCGGCGACGACGAGCAGCAGGTGGTAGCGCTGCTCGGTGAGGCCGAAGCCGCCCAGGGTCTGGCCCATGATCGCCTGGGCCTCCGCGAACGCGCTGCGCAGCTGGGCGACGAGCTCGATGTCGGCCAGGGCATCCCGTGCCCGGCGCACACCCTCAGTGGACATGAGGTGAATGTACACGGTGACAGCACCGAATGCCTCGACTTCCGAGCGCAGGCATGGGTATTGGGCGCCCGGATGACCCCCCGCCGGCGCGTCCCGCCGGTGGTCCGATGACCCCTCGAGCGGAGCCCGGCTCGACTGTCGCCGGCCGGCATGTGCTCATCACCGGTGCTGCGGGGGGACTGGGCACCGCCATCGCCACCGTGCTGTCCGCACGCGGCGCCGTGCTCATGCTGGTCGACATCGACGCCGCCGCTCTGCTCGCCCTGCGCGACCGCCTGTCGTGCCACGCCGTGGTCGCCGACATCAGCGAGGCCGACGATCGCGGGCGCATCCTCGCCCACTGTGAGCGGGTCGGCCACGTTCCGGACGTCCTCATCAACAACGCCGGGATCGAGAAGGCGAGCGAGTATTCCGACCTGGAACCTGAGGAGATTCGCCACGCGCTCGACGTCAACCTCCTCGGCGCCATGCTGCTCACCCGGGATCTCCTGCCGGGGCTGCGCTCGCGCCGTCGCGGGCACGTGGTCAACATCGCGTCGATGGCCGGGGTCAAACCGGTGCCGTTCAACGCCGTCTACAACACGGCCAAGGCGGGGCTGGTGGCCTTCTCGATCTCGCTCAGCAAGGAGCTCGCGCTGAGCGGGGTGGACGCCACGGTGATCTGCCCGTCGGCGGTGACCGGCGTGGGAATGTGGGCGCGCGTCAGCGAGCAGCTGGCGCCCAACCGGTTCGTCGAGTTGTCGGCCGTGTCGCCGGACGCGGTGACGTCGGCGGTGCTGCGCGCGCTGGCCCGCCGCCCGCGGCGCATCCTGGTGGGTTCACCGTTGGTGCGCGCCGGTGCGCTGCTGTCGGCGCTGTCGCCACGCGTCGACGCTCGACCGACCGGCTCAGCCGGATCGAGGCGTGTACCGCGAGCGGATCGAGACCGACCGGGGCCGGCGCCTCTGACCTTGCCGGGCTGCGCTCAGGCCGCGGCGGCGCTGACCCGTCCACGGCGACGCTCGGCGCGCAGGCCGCGGAGGTACGCGTAGAAGTCGATCTCCATCGTGTGCCGCGGTGACGCGACGAACTGGCGCTCGCGCGCCTCGCGCTCGCCGCTGGATCTGGGCGCGCATGACCTCTCGCGACGGCAGCGCGTACAGGCCGCTGAGCTGGTCGGCCACCCATTCGGCCTGCGCCTCGGCGACCGGCATCAGAGCACCGAAGGGCTGCACCAGCCCGATGAAGGCGAGGTTGGCGACGTCCGGCGGGAACACCTGGTGGAACAGGTCGACGCGGTTGTCGACCGCGCTGAAGACGTCGCTGTCGAGGAAGGGGAAGTTGACGTTGTACCCGGTGCAGTACACCACCGCGTCGGCCGACCACCTCGCTGCCGTCGCTGAATCGCACGCGGTCACCGGCGAACCCTGCGATGTTCGGCTTGGGTGTCACTGCCCCCGCCTTGACCCGCTCGGTGATCCGCTGGCTGACCGTCGGGTGTGCCTCGCCGAGGCGATGATCGGGCTTGGGCAGCCCGACGTCCTGGGGACGGCCGATGGTGCCGCGCACGATCAGGCTGAAGAACGCGCGCTTCACCGCCCACGGCACCGGGAGGGCGGTGTTGAAGCTGTCGATGGGCCTGCCGAACGCGAACTTGGGGACGATGTGCGCACCGCGGCGGCTGGCCAGGTACACGTGCTTGGCGACGGTGCTGAGCTCGACCGCGATGTCCATGGCGGAGTTGCCCATGCCGAGCACGACCACCGAACTGCCCTCGAAGCCGTCGGGGCCGACGTAGTCGTGAGCGTGAAGCTGCCGGCCCGAGAACTCGCCGGGAAACGGTGGGTTCGGCCAGCGAGGTTCGCGGTGGTGCCCGTTGGCGACGACCAGGGCCTCGTACGGGCGTGTCTCACCGTTGCCGAGGCGGACATCCCAACCACCGCCGGCAGTGTGGGCCGCGTGCTCGACGGCGGTGTCGAACGTGATCCGATCCCGAAAGCCGAAGGTGTCGATGTAGGCGTTGAAGTACGCCGCCATCTGGGTGTTGTGCGGGTACTGCGGGAAGGCACGCGGCATCGGGAAGTCGGAGAACTCCGTGCGCTTCTTGCTGGTGTTGCACTCGAGCGACGGGTACGACGCCTGCACGTCGCCCCCGGCCACCGCCCACAACCCGCCGGCGCGCGAGCGGCGCTCGAAGCAGTCGAAGGAGAAGCCACGCTGGTGCAGGGCCTTGGACGCGGCGATGCCGCTGGGCCCCGCGCCGATGACGCAGACGCGCTTGGCCGGCGCAGTTGTGGACATGGAAGCCATTATCCCGAGCCGGACGGTCGGGGCGCCCAGAAGGGCCTACCGCTCGACGAACATCCAGCGGTGGCCCTCGAGATCCTCGGCGCGATAGCGGGTGCCGACCTCGTCCGTCTCCGGCTCGGTGAGGATCCTGGCGCCGTGCTCGCGCGCCCGGCTGTGGTGTGAGGCCACGTCATCGACGTGAACCAGCACCCCGTCGACGATGTACGGCAGCCGCCGACCAGGCCTGCGCCGCGGCGCACTCCTCGCGATGACGCGCCGGGCCCTGGTAGTGGGGGCTCGGGGTCGCCAGCATGATGAGCCCGTCGCCGGCCTCCATCTCGCCGTGGGTCAGCCGGCCGGCGTCGTCGGTCATCCGCCGCCGCTCGCGAAAACCGAACGCGGCCGCGAGCCAGTCCAGCGCAGCCGGCCCGTCCGCGTAGGCCAGCATGGGGATGACGTCCGGTTCGTCAGTCGCCATATGGCTTCAGTCTATCCGTGGTGGGAGTGATCACCGCGAGCTTCGGGTCAACGCCAGTGGATGCTTCGGTTGATAGAGCCCGACCTTGCCCCCGCCCGGTAGTGAGATCTTGGCCACCGAACCCCACCTGGCCTCTTCCACCTCCGAACATGGGACCCCCTGGTCGCGCAACGCGGTGATCTCGGCGGCCAGGTTGTCGCACATGAAATACAGCTCGCGCCCCTCGTTGCCCCCGGCGGGATGAACGGCCACCTCCGCAGGAGGCAGCGCGAAGATCAGCCAGTCGTGCCCGGCGTCCACCGACGAGAGCCCGAGCACGTCGCGGAAGAAAGCGCGATCAGCAGCAGCATCCCTGCTGTAGACGATCACGTGGGCACCGAAGATCATCACTCACTCCTCCTCACTTCGACGGACAAAGAAAAAGAGATACCCGGCAATGACCTACTCTCCCGCCCCGTTGCCAGGGCAGTACCATCGGCGCAGACGGGCTTAACTACTGTGTTCGGGATGGGAACAGGTGTGACCCCGTCGCTATGGTCACCGGATATCTCTCTTTGCAAAAGGGAGATGAAGCCTGCGAAGTGCGTCGACGGACGCCTTTACGAATGTCTCACGTTGCCGATGCGATGCGCCTCGGGGCGACGCTCCTGACGGAGGCGCCCCGCGTCTAATGCAGAGGTTCAGTCCACTGAAAAGTGGGATGGAAGGTCAAGCCCTCGACCGATTAGTACCGCTCAGCTCAAAGAGTTGCCTCTCTTACACCTGCGGCCTATCAACCAGATGGTCTCTCTGGGGTCTTACCCGGTTAACCCGGTGGGAGATCTTATCTTGGAGTGGGCTTCGTGCTTAGATGCTTTCAGCGCTTATCCCATCCGAACATAGCTACCCGGCGGTGCTTCTGGCGAAACAACCGGTACACCAGCGGTTCGTCCAACCCGGTCCTCTCGTACTAAGGTCAGCTCTCCTCAAATCTCCTGCGCCCACAGCGGATACGATCCGAACTGTCTCACGACGTTCTAAACCCAGCTCGCGTACCGCTTTAATGGGCGAACAGCCCAACCCTTGGGAGCGACTACACCCCCAGGATGCGACGAGCCGACATCGAGGTGCCAAACCTTGCCGTCGCTGTGAACGCTTGGGCAAGATCAGCCTGTTATCCCCGGGGTAGCTTTTATCCGTTGAGCGACGACCTTTCCATTCAGAGTTGTCGGATCACTATGCCCGACTTTCGTCCCTGTTCGGCTTGTCAGCCTCACAGTCAAGCTCCCTTACGCCATTACACGCCAAGGCCTGATTTCCATCCAGGCTGAGGGAACCTTTGGGCGCCTCCGTTACCTTTTGGGAGGCGACCGCCCCAGTCAAACTACCCGCCTGTCATGGTCCCAACACCGGATGACGGTGCTGGTTAGAAATAAAATCTAGCAAGGCTGGTATTCCAAGGTTGACTCCACCGAACCTAGCGGCCCGACTTCATAGTCTCCCAGCTATCCTCTACATGCTAGACCCCATTTCAATGACAAGTTGTAGTAAAGCTCCACGGGGTCTTTCCGTCCTGCTGCGGGAAACCTGCATCTTCACAGGTACTGCATTTTCGCCGAGTGCGTGGCCGAGACAGCGCCCAACTCGTTACGCCATTCGTGCGGGTCGGAACTTCATGTACTCCCTCCATTACTGGAGGCACTGACTATGACTTCAAGCTGTTGGAGCAGCTCGCCGGCGTGTTGGCTACTACATAGATTGCGGAGCGTCGTGCTCCGCGCGCAGTAACCCTTGACTTTCGTCTCAGTCGATACAGGGTCAATCCCCACGGGGGACGACTTCCCTCGGCATCACCCTCGCACGACCGCACGTCGTCGTTCGGGCTTCGCCGATATTAGCCGGTACGGGCTCGTTTCCACTTACCCGACAAGGAATTTCGCTTAATACCTTACTCAAACTCTTAATCTGAGCGGAGGCAGCTAGCAACTGCTTCCCTGCATGTCGCCATGCAGATGGGACCATATCATCACCTGGTGTCTCAGGCGTCTGGCGTATGGTCTCTGAGGATTCTGATCAGCGAGATCAGTCTTTCCTGCTGATTGTCCGCACCCGTCGCATTGTCACCAGCACCGGCTGGTAGCGCGGGATTCTCGGGTGTTCCAGCATTTGGCCAGATTTTACTAAGGCAGCGATTCCACCTTAGGACCGTTCATTCTTGTTGCGCCGCCACACGGGTTGTGGCGTGGTTGGGTTGGTTACCAACTCTCATGGTCGCCCATGAGATCGGACTATCTCATCCCCTCAGGTTCCAGCTGAGGAGTTCGGCGTATAGTCTCTGAGGATTCTCTCCGCCACGCCGACGGAGCAGTCTTTCCTGCTGATTGTCCGCACCCGATGCGTTGTCAGACACCTCATCCCGGAGGACGAGTGTTGTGATGTCTAGCACGGGATTCTGCACCTTTCTCAGGACGGAGTTCCCAGCATATAGCCGAATTTTACAACTACCTCGGTCATGTTGATAGTTACGGCCGCCGTTTACCGGGGCTTCATTTCAGAGCTTGCACCCCTCCACTTAACCTTCCGGCACCGGGCAGGCGTCAGCCCCTATACGTCAGCTTACGCTTTAGCAGAGACCTGTGTTTTTAGTAAACAGTCGGTTGGGCCTTTTCTCTGCGGCCCTCGTCAGCTCACGGAGCAAGTCCGATCACCGTCAAGGGCTCCCCTTCTCCCGAAGTTACGGGGACATTTTGCCGAGTTCCTTAGCCACGCTTCTCTCGATCGCCTTGGAATCCTCTTCCCACCTACCTGAGTCGGTTTGCGGTACGGGCACCGTCAGTCTCCCTAGAGGCTTTTCTTGGAGGCATGGAATTGGCCCCATCGGCACAGAGTGCCTTGGCATCCGTCTCGGAGTTATCAGGCGGATTTGCCTACCTGACCCCCTACCTGGCTGCGTCGGAGTCAACCGTCGCTCCGTTAGGCCTATCCTTCCCCGTTCCCCCATCGGTGATAACGACTGATTGGTGGTGTTGGAATGTTGACCAACTGTCCATCGCCTACGCCTTTCGGCCTCGGCTTAGGTCCCGACTGACCCTGGGACGATTAACGTTGCCCAGGAAACCTTAGGTTTACGGCGAACACGTTTCTCACGCGTTTCTCGCTACTTGTGCCGGCATTCGCACTTCTGTGCGCTCCACCCTGTCCTTACGGTCTGGCTTCGCTGCACACAGAACGCTCCTCTACCACGACCCCTCCAGAGGAGGAGCCATCCACAGCTTCGGTAACAAGCTTGAGCCCCGATCATTGTCGGCGCCACGACATTCGACCAGTGAGCTATTACGCACTCTTTGAATGGTGGCTGCTTCTAAGCCAACATCCTGGTTGTCTGCACACCGTGACATCCTTTCCCACTTAGCTTGTGTTTGGGGACCTTAGCTGGTGGTCTGGGCTGTTTCCCTTTCGACGATGAAGCTTAGCCCCCACCGTCTCACTGCCGCCGGAAAATTTGCCGCCATTCGGAGTTTGATTGGGTTTGGTAACGAGGTGATCGCCCCTAGCCCATTCAGTGCTCTACCAGCGACAAACCCGTCGACGACGCTGCACCTAAATGCATTTCGAGGAGAACCAGCTATATCTGAGTTCGATTGGCATTTCACCGCTATCCACAGTTCATCCGCCGCGTTTTCAACCGGGGTCGGTTCGGGCTTCCACGCGGTTTTACCCACGCTTCACCCTGACCATGGATAGGTCACTCAGTTTCGGGTCTACTCAATGCGACTACCATCCGCTTGCGCGGACAACGCCCTATTCAGACTCGCTTTCGCTACGGCTCCGGGTGTTGACCCCTTAACCTCGCCACACTGAAGTAACTCGCCGGCTCATTCTACAAAAGGCACGCAATCAGGCATTTCCTCAAGCATTGCTGGAGGTATAGCCCTCTCACGGTTTGTAAGCATACGGTTTCAGGTACTTTTAACTCCCCTTCCGGGGTGCTTTTCACCTTTCCCTCACGGTACTAGTTCACTATCGGTCACCAAGAGTATTTAGCCTTGGACGATGGTCCGCCCAGATTCCCACAGAATTCCACGTGTTCCGTGGTACTTGGGAACACTTCAAGGAGGTCGTTCATCTTTCGCGTACAGGGCTCTCACCTTCTACGGCCCACTTTTCCAAAGCAGTTCCACTAGACGACGACTTTGTAACTCCTTGCTCTCCCGGCAGAGAGAACGAGAAGGTCCCACGACCCCGGGCCGGAAACGCCTGCCGGCTATCACGCCGGCCCGGTTTAGGCTGTCCCCTGTTCGCTCGCCACTACTGAGGGGATGATGTCTCTTCCTGCGGGTACTTAGATGTTTCAGTTCCCCGCGTGCCCTCTACCCGGCCTATATATTCAGCCGGGAGTGCCTGGACATTACTCCAGGCAGGTTGCCCCATTCGGAAATCCCCGGATCAAACGCTCGCTAGCAGCTACCCGAGGCTTATCGCAGCAACGCTACGTCCTTCTTCGGCTCTTGGTGCCAAGGCATCCACCGCATGCTCTTAGTAGCTTGACCTTCCATCGTCACTGTTCAATGACTGAAGGCCCTGCAAGACACGCATCGATTTGTGCTCGGCATTGTGAAGAGTGATTCGCCGGCATGCTCCACCCTCCCGGAAAAAGAGGGATTCACATGCCGCTTCGCAGACTTCTATTCGAATTGTCAATGTGCTCGGCGCCGTCGCGGTGACGGCCGTGAGTGATCAAGGAGTGGAGACGGCCGGGCTCGAACCGGCGACCCCCTGCTTGCAAAGCAGGTGCTCTCCCAGCTGAGCTACGCCCCCGGTGCTGGCCGGGGCGACCGTCGAGGTGCGGCGGGCGTGGGCCTTTCTGGATTCGAACCAGAGACCTCACGGTTATCAGCCGTGCGCTCTCACCAACTGAGCTAAAGGCCCGTGGTGCTCGTGCGCGGGGTTCGCGCGCGAGCAGGGACGCCGCACGACCGGCCGCCAGGGATCGACGTCCGCGCGCGCGGCGTCGAGCCTTGACCCCTGAAGCGTGGAGAGACTTGTCCGCATCGGACGATGAGACCTCGGTACCGGTCGCCGCGATGGCGCCGGCAGTTGTGCAGATTCCCACTGCCCACTGGTGTGCCTCCTCCTGCGCCGGCGAACCGGCGTTGGACCCACACGCTGCTGCATCCCGGTACTTCTTCGCGAGCTCGGCTCACTACTCTTCCCGGTTCCACAGCGTGCGTTACTGCACGACCTGAGTTGACTGACCGTGTCCTCGAGCACGCGAACGTGTCGGGAGCACAGGTCACTCCTTAAAGGAGGTGATCCAGCCGCACCTTCCGGTACGGCTACCTTGTTACGACTTCACCCCCCTCACCGGGCACACCTTCGGCACCTCCGTCCCTTGCGGGTTCGGCCAGCGACTTCGGGTGCACCAAACTCGGGTGGTGTGACGGGCGGTGTGTACAAGGCCCGGGAACATATTCACCGCGGTGTGCTGACCCGCGGTTACTAGCAACTCCGACTTCATGCAGGCGAGTTGCAGCCTGCAATCCGAACTGAGCCCAGCTTTAAGGGATTGGCTTCACCTCGCGGTGTTGCAGCCCGTTGTACTGGGCATTGTAGCATGTGTGTAGCCCCAGGCATAAAGGGCATGATGACTTGACGTCATCCCCACCTTCCTCTGGGTTTCTCCCAGCAGTCTGATTAGAAAAATTCAACTAATCACAGGGGTTGCGCTCGTTGCGGGACTTAACCCAACACCTCACGGCACGAGCTGACGACAGCCATGCACCACCTGTGCACCTGCCTTGCGGGGACCGTGTTTCCACGGTTTACAGGTACATGTCAAGCCTGGGTAAGGTTCTTCGCGTTGCATCGAATTAAACCACATGCTCCGCTGCTTGTGCGGGCCCCCGTCAATTCCTTTGAGTTTTAACCTTGCGGCCGTACTCCCCAGGCGGTGCACTTAATGCGTTAGCTGCGGCACTGAGCGCGTCAATACGCCCAACACCTAGTGCACATCGTTTACAGCGTGGACTACCGGGGTATCTAATCCCGTTCGCTCCCCACGCTTTCGCGCTACAGCGTCAGTTGTGAGCCAGAAGGCCGCCTTCGCCACTGGTGTTCCTCCCGATATCTACGCATTTCACTACTACACCGGGAATTCCACCTTCCTCTCTCACACTCAAGTCGACCAGTATTGGAGGCAGTTTCAGGGTTGAGCCCTGAAATTTCACCACCAACTTTGCCAACCGCCTTAACGCGCTTTACGCCCAGTAAATCCGGATAACGCTCGCCCCCTACGTATTACCGCGGCTGCTGGCACGTAGTTAGCCGGGGCTTTCTTGGAGGGTACCGTCATTCATTCTTCCCCTCCGACAGTGCTTTACAACCCGAAGGCCTTCATCACACACGCGGCGTTGCTCCGTCAGGCTTTCGCCCATTGCGGAAAATTCCTAACTGCTGCCTCCCGTAGGAGTCTGGGCCGTGTCTCAGTCCCAGTGTGGCTGATCGTCCTCTCAGACCAGCTACCCATCGTCGCCTTGGTAGGCCGTTACCCCACCAACAAGCTAATAGGCCGCGAGCCCGTCATCGAGCGGCTTGCGCCTTTTTTCACATCGGGATGTCCCGTTGTGACCACATCCGGTATTAATCCTGGTTTCCCAGGGCTATCCCGAACTCGAAGGTAGGTTGCTCACGTGTTACTCACCCGTGCGCCGCTAGATACGTGACCGAAGCCACGTACCGCGCTCGACTTGCATGTTTCATGCACGCCGCCAGCGTTAATCCTGAGCCAGGATCAAACTCTCCGAAAAAACGTCTGTACCGGGTGGAACCCGGCCTGCGACGAATTCGACGAGGTACCTCACCAGCCCACGGCGAACCGTGAGCCCTAGGCCCTTTGCGGAAAGTCGTCTCCACTCTTCAATTGTCAAGGTTCTCGACGCGCGCGAATCCCAACGTATGGAAAAACGCAGCACTTCCCGGGCAGCAACGGCCGACCGGGCAAGAGGGGAATCATACTCACGGCCGTGGCCCACGTCAAGTTGAGCGCGAGTTCGGCGTCGTTCGGTTTGACGGCGGTCTAGGAGACATCACTGCGCGTCTATCGGAACCCATCGGGAGCCGCGCCAGCGGTGGTGCTGCCCACATCCCGGGCATTTGAGGGCGGGGCGGGCGTTTCCCCTCGGGTCCACGTCGGGCGGCAGCGGGTAGCTGAGGGGAATCAGGACGCGCCCGCACCTGTGGCAGGAGACGTTCGCGTTCCAGAGCTTGGGTTCAGGCATCCGGACACCCTCGACGATGCGTCCACACCCGTCTGTGCGGCAGCGAACCTACCCCTCAGGCTGAAGATATCAACCCGACTCACCACCGCGCGTTCGGCGGTCGGTGTCAGAGGCCCCGGCAAGCCGTCACCGGGGCCTCGGTTGCAACGGGGTTTGCGGCGGCACGGGCATCACCTCCTCGCGCAGATAGTGGCGCGTATGCCCGTGCGCACGGGCGACAGCGCGACCGACGATGCGCGTGCCGGGTCAGCCGGGATGCGCGGCCAGGGCGGCGGCGAGCGCGCAGCCGGGACGGTGACCGCGGCCTGCCGGGGGTTCCGAGCCCCCACACTCCGGGCAAGCGCCGATGGACGTGACCGGGGTCAACCCGCCCCACTGGTGCTTGGCCAGCAGGCGACGGAGCTCAGCGTTCTCGGCCCTCAGCTCTTCGATGTCGTCGCTCATCTCTGTCCCGGGTCACAGACCCGCACACTGCCCAGTCTTGTGCTTGGCGGTGTTGCCGGCGCCGGTGGGAGGCGGCTGGTTCCCCGAACAGCTGAGGTTGGACGCGATCGTGTTGCCGGTGATGGTTGAGGGACCTGCGGTGGTGTTGTTGTCGAAGTTGAGGCTGCCTCCGACGGAGTTGTTGCTGAGCGCGTAGCCGAAGGCCGACGTGTCGACGCCGTTCTGGATCCGCAGGTTGCCGCCGAACCGGCTGTTCGACGTATCCGCCCCCTGCGACACGCCGTTCAGGTCGAGGTTGCCGCCGACAGAGGAGTCGTGGACGTCCGCGACCTGACAGTTGTTGCACTCGACGTTTCCGCCCACAGACGATCCGTTGAACTCCGCGAACTGCGAGTTCCGCTGAACCGCCACGTTGCCGGCGACGACGGACGCATTGTCGAGCAGGAGCGACGTGGGCTGGCTCGCCGGCCCCGCGCTCACCGTCGCGTTGCCGGTCACGCGGGTGCCCGAGAGATCGCAGAATGCGCCCGCAGGCACGACCAGGTTGCCGTTTACCGTGGTGGCGCCCAGCGCTGTGTTGTTGCACTCGAAGGCCGACGAAGCGGAGGCACCCGCTGGCGGGAGCACGATGCCCATGGCGGCGCCGATCACCACCGCTGCGGACAGCCCGGCGATGCGTGGAATCCTCATGGTCTGCCCCTTCGTCGTCACCGTGCGCGCGGGCACACGTGGTCCGCGATTATGCGCACGCGCTGTGCCGCCATGGGCAAACGCGTCAGAGAGCGCGGCGACCCGTGAACGCGCGAGCGACGGTCACCTCGTCGGCGTACTGCAGGTCCGCCCCCGCCGGCAGGCCGTGGGCCAAGCGAGACACGGCGATCCCGCGCGGGGCCAGCCGGTCGCCGAGGTAGTGGGCGGTCGCCTCGCCCTCCACGTCCGGGTCGGTGGCGATCACCACCTCGCGCACCTCTCCCCCGTCGAGGCGTCGCTCGAGGGCGTCGATGGTGAGCTGGTCGGGCCCGACGCCGTCGATCGGGGACAGCGCTCCGCCGAGCACGTGGTACACGCCACCGAACTCGCCGCTGCGCTCGACCGCGAGCACGTCGAGCGGCTCCTCGACCACGCACATCACCGTCTGGTCCCGGTTCGGGTTGCTGCAGACCGCGCAGAGGTCACCCTCGGCGATGAAGAAGCAACGGCTGCACGGACGCACGCGGTCGTGGAGCTCGCGCAGCGCGGCGGCCAGGCGTTCCGTGCTCTCCGGGGTCGCGGCCAGGGAGTGGAAGGTGAGGCGCTGAGCGGTCTTGGGCCCGATGCCCGGCAGGCGACCGAACTCCGCGGCGAGCCGCTCCACCGCGGCCGGGATGAGTTCCATCTCCTCAGATGAGGCCCGGCGGCAGGCCCAGGCCCGCGGTGAGCTGGCCCATGTGTTTGGCGGCGGTCTCGCGCGCCTTGTCCAGGGCGTCGTTGGTGGCGGCCAGCACCATGTCGGCGAGCAGCTCCGCCCCCTCCTCGACCGCCTCGGGCTCGATGGTCACGGAGAGAACCTTCTGGTGCGCGTTGGCGGTCACGGTCACAGCTCCGCCGCCCGCGGTGCCGGTGACGGTCATCTCACCGAGCTCGTCCTGCAGCTTGGCCATGCGTGTCTGCATCTGCTGCAGCTGCTTCATCATGTTGCTGTTCACTGGGTCTCCCTCGGATGTGTGGGCAGTCTACGCAGCGCCGTCACGCGGCTGACGATCGGCATCATCGCGAAGCCGTGTCGAGGTGACCCGGCTGCCGGCGAACGCATCGAGGACCGCCTGGGTGGTCACACCGGTGCCTCCCGGTGGACGGACAGGGGCGACGTCCTGCCCGACGTACGAGGTGTCGACCTGCCGTGGCGAACCGGCCACCTCGCCCGCGGCCTCGGTGAGCGCGGTCAACCGCGCCGCCTCCCGCAACCTCTCGAGGTGAAACCGGTACGGCGCGCCGATCGTCAGCGACGCGGCGTCCGCGCCGACCGGACGGCAGTCGCGGAGCACCCCCGCCAGCGCGCGGTCACGGCGATTGACAGCCTCGAGCAGGCTCACCCAGTTCGCCTGCCACGACTCGACTGACGCGTACCGCCCGGTGTCCCCGGGCTCGCTCGGCGCGGCCGCCTCGACGGCGTCCAGTGCCGGAACTGCAGCGGATGAAGCTTCCACCTCCGCGGGTTCAGGCGCTACGGGAGTTGGGGCGGCGACGTGAGCCGGTGGCTCCGGCTCGGCGGCATGCGGGACGGGAACGGTCGGCGCGACCGGCGCGAGCACCGGGGCGGCGGCCGTTGGAGCGGTCGGTGCCCGCCGCGGTTGGGTGCCCCCCTCGAGCTGCGTCACGCGGGCCTCGAGAGCGGCCAGTTGGGCCTCGCCGAGCGTGGTCTCGCGCACCAGTCGCATCACACAGAACTCGACCTGCAACCGCGCATCGACGGGCTGGCGAAGCTCGAGCTCCGAGGCCTGGAGTAGCTCCAGAGCGCGCAGCCAGAACCCCGACGGGGCGACCCGTGCCAGCGTGGCGGCGAGCTCGGCCTCGTCTGCGGCGACGTCGGCGCCGGCGGCGTGACCGAGGGCGGCGAACTCCGCGGCCCTGGCCAGACGGGCCGTCTCCCGGCAGCAGCTGGCGGGGGTCGGCCCCTGCGTCGAACGCGGCCGCCACCGCGCGGAGCGCCCCGGCGCCGTCTCCACCCGCCAGCGCTTCGAGCAGTCCATGCAGCGTCGCCGGGTCGGCGAGGCCGAGGGCTCGCCTCACACCGTCTGCGGTCAGCGGACGCTCGCCGCCGGCCAGGGCCTGGTCGAGCATCGAGAGCGCGTCGCGCAGGCTGCCCTGGCTGGCGCGGGCGAGCAGGCCGATCGCCTCCGGCTCGGCCTTGATGTCCTCGGCCTCGAGGATTCGTCCCAGGTGCGCGGAGGTGTCCGCCGGCGAGACCCGCCTGAAGTCGAAACGCTGCACCCGCGACCGCACCGTCTCGGGCACCTTGTGCGGCTCGGTGGTGGCGAGCACGAACAGGACGTGCGCGGGCGGCTCCTCCAGGGTCTTGAGGAACGCGTTCCATGCCTCGGCGGTGAGCATGTGCGCCTCGTCGATGATGTAGACCTTGCGACGCAGCGACGCCGGCAGGTACTTCACCTTGTCGC
The DNA here is from genome assembly GCA_963717185.1 of Candidatus Dormiibacterota bacterium. Classification (GTDB taxonomy): domain Bacteria; phylum Chloroflexota; class Dormibacteria; order Aeolococcales; family Aeolococcaceae; genus Aeolococcus. The sequence continues at coordinate 117,793 of CAVQVY010000031.1, forward strand.
GCAGGTCGCGCATCTCGTCGATGCCGCGATTGCTGGCGGCGTCGATCTCGAGGACGTCAACCGAGCTGCCGTCGAGGATCTCCAGGCACGCTGTGCACTCGTTGCAGGGCTCACCATCCCGCGGCGCCAGGCAGTTGACCGCCCGCGCCAGGATCCGAGCGGTCGAGGTCTTGCCGGTGCCGCGGATCCCGGTGAACAGGTACGCATGCGCAAGCGACCCGGCCCGCACCTCGTTGCGCAGAGTGGTCGCGATGACGTCCTGCCCCACCAGGTCCGAGAACCGAGCCGACCGGTAACGACGATAGAGGGCAGTGGCCACGGGTTGAGAGTAGCGGGGCGACGGGGCGCCCGGGACTCCCTGGCTGGGGCACGGCACACGAGGGTCCTGCTTCAGGGCTTCGCGGCCGTTGGCGTCGCTGCGAACTCGCCACCGGCGAGTTCTCCGCTCCTTCGGCCGGCTGCAGATTCAGCTGGACCCTCGTGTGCCGCGCCCCAACCGAGCCGCTCACCCACAAAGGTCGCGAACGCCAGAAAACGCCGCAAAATCCCGTCGCGGACGCGACAGCGGCGCGGAGTCGCGCCGAAGAGTGGGTGTGTCAGGTCGAATTCACTTCGACCTGACGAGGGCGAGAACCTGTCTCGCCCTGTAAGAACAGAACGGGGGTCCCCCACGCGGCGGAGCCGCGTGGGGGCAGTCGCGCACCCCACGTCGTTGGCGCGACGCCGGCGCTCACCCGATCGATCGGCTCGGACCAGGTTTGCCACGGCACCCCCGGGGGACCGCTTACCGCTGCTTCCTTCCGGACCTGACGGGGTTCGCAGACCCGGGCTGCGTAGGACCCGGTCGTCAACGCCAATGCGCTCGGAGCAGACCCAACGCCACGCCCCCTCGGTGGGGAATTCGACCCCGCTATAGCGGATTGCGGGTACAGGGCACCGCTAACGCCCCGTCTAGCGCGACCGGGGTCATTGTACCGGCGCCACCGGGGTCGTAGCGACCTCGGAGATCGGCGGCCTGTCGCGGTCGTCCGCCACGGCTCGGGCCTCACCCGAGGCGGCTTCCGGCGACGCCGGCCAGGTGAGGATCACCCGCGTTCCCTCACCCACCGTGCTCTCCACGTCGACCCGGGCGCCGTGTGCGGTCACCATGCGTTTCACCAGGGCCAGCCCCATCCCGGTGCCGCCGTACCTGCGGGTGGCGCTGTTGTCCACCTGGAAGAAGCGGTCGAAGATGCGCGGCAGGTCCTCCGCCGGGATGCCGACGCCCTGGTCGGCGACCTCGATGCGCACCTCGCGACCGTCGTGCACCGGCGCAAAGCTCACGGTGACGCGGCCGCGACCGTCGCCGAACTTGACGGCGTTGTCGAGGATCGCGCGCAGCACCTGCACCAGGCGCCCGGCGTCGGCGAAGACGGTGATGCTCTCGTCGCCGGTGATGTCGACCGGGACCGGGAGACCGCCCCGGTAGCGCTCGGCGACCAGCGCCAGCGTGTTCTCGATGGTGGTGCGCAGCGGCACCTCGCTGGGATCGAGCCCGAGCTTGTCGTCCTCCATCACCGAGTAGTCGATGATCGTCTCGACGATGTCGTAAAGGTTCTTGGCGGCGACCTGGATGTCGTTCACCGCCTCGAGCTTGGGCGCCTCCTCCCACATGGTCCAGCACATCTCCAGCAGGTCGGCCAGCCCCATGATCGCGGTCAGCGGGGTGCGCAGCTCGTGCTGCACGGTGGCCAGGAAGTCGGTCTTCAGCGAGTCGAGCTCGAGCAGGCGGCGCACGGTGTCGCGCTCCTGCTCGAACAGGCGGGCGTTCTCCATGGCGATCGCGGCGTTGTTGGCGAGCACCGCCAGGACGTCGACGTCCAAGTCGCCCACGGGCACGCCGCCCTTCGCGGGCGTGACGATGGCCAGGGTGCCGACGACGCGATCCTGGTAGAACATCGGCACCGCGATGAGCGAGCCGTGCTCGCGGTTGTCGAGGCGCACCGTCTGCCCGGTCAGCACGGCCTCGAGGCCCGGCCAGTCGGACAGAGGTGGCGGCTCGCCCTCGGTGGCGACGGCCGTCAGGGTATCGGTGTCGGCCTCGCGCACCGCGAGCATGGCCGACCTCGGGCCGCCGCCGATCGAGGCCGCGGTGCGCACCACCGCCTGGTGCAGGGTCGGGACCCCCGCGGTGGTGGCGGTGAGCGCGCGGGAGACTCCACTCACCTGCTCGACGGCATGGTCGAGCCGCTGGCGCGCGTCCTCGATCTGGCGCACGTAGCCGGCGATCGCGTCGCGCATGGTGTTGACGTTGGCCGCGAGCCTGCCCAGCTCATCGCCCGAACGAACCGGTATGCCGGTGGTGTAGTCGCCCCCGGCGATGCGCGCGACGCCGCCCTCGAGCCGTGCGATCGGCCGCTTCACGAAGCGCTCCACGAACAGGATCACCACGAACGCCACCAGCAGCACCAGGAAGATCGAGATCAGCGCCAGCACCACGATGTCGGTGCGCTCGTCCCCGACGAACTGCGAGAGCGGCACCTCGACCCCGATGTAGCCGGTGAGGTTGCCCGCCGAGCCATACACGGGTACGAAGCTGCCGGCGACCGACCCGGTGGCGCCACCACCGACGGGGGCGTCGTAGATGGCGCGGTACGTCGAGCCCGGCTGAGCGAGCGCCGCGCGCAGCCCGGGGTCGGTGCTCGCGTTTCCACCCAGGGTTGGCCGGAACTCCACGTTGCCCTGGGAGGCCAGGATGAACGCCGTCGGGAAGTTGAAGAGCGCCTGGAAGCGCGTCAGCTGGAACGCCAGGGGGGCCACGTATGCGACGACGCCGACGACGCGGCCGGTCCTGACCACGGGAAGTGCCACGACATAGGCGGGAACCTGGCCGCTCACCAGCTCGATCCCGCAGCCGCCGGGGATCGGCGTCTGGCCTCCGCGGGCGCAGTGCCCGTCGCTGAGCGCGGTCTGCACCGCCTCGGGCGCCGCGGTCACGGAGACGTCGTTGCCGAGGCTCGGGGATGCGCGGCTGTACACGACGTTGCCGCTCGCGTCGGTGACCAGCAGCACCTCGCCGTCGAGGTCGACGGGCGTGCTGGCCGAGAACAGCACGCGCACAGCGCTCGCAGGGTTCGCCGCGGCCAGGGCGGTTCGCAGGGCGGGCTGACCGGCCAGGCCGGTGGCGGCGCTCAGCGACTGCACGCCGGTGAACCGGTTGAGCACCTCGGCCATCACGCCGACGCGGTTGTCGGCGTTGCTCTGCGCCGCCGCCCGCGTCTGCTGCGCGCGGCTGTAGATCAGGTAGCTGGCGACGCCGCCGACCACGATCAGCGCGAGCACGCAGCCGGCCACGATGAGCTTCGCCGCGAACGAGCGCCGGAGGGACCTGATCATGCCGCGCGACCGGCGGAGCCGGTCAGTCGGCGCCGGACTTCGGTGACCAGGTCCTTCGCACCAGCATGACCACCGCGGTGGCGGCAACCACGTCGAGGAGGAGGAAGAGCGGCCACAGGTAGGGCGCCTGCCCGAACGAGATGCCCGCCAGCGGGGTCAGCTGGGCCACCGGCGGCGGCGGCGAGAGCGACAGCCCGCCCGCCCGCGGCGGACTGAGCGTGGCGCCGGCGGCGGAGTTCGACGCGGAGCCCGTCCCGGACGTCGTGCCTGTGCCGGAGCCGGTGGTGCTGCCCGGCCCGGTCGAGCCCGCGATGCTGCTGCCTGGCGTCTTGCTCCCCGGGGTGTTCGTGCCCCCAGGAGTGCCACCGCCGACCGTCGAGGAGCAGTTCGGTGGGCAGAGGGTGGGCAGCGCGGTGCTGGGCAGGCTCGGCGCCGACGTCGTGGGAGGCGCCGGGGGCGTCGGCGTGGGCAGGAGGTTCGGGATGACTGGCAGGCTGTTGAGGTTGAGTGCACCGAGGTTCACGTTGAGATCCAGCCCGGCCGCCGAGGCGGGCCTGGAGACGACCGTCACCGCCAGGGCCGCCGCGAGCCCACCCAGGGCAGCCGCGGCCAGCAGCCGTCGAACCGAGCCGGTGAGGCGGTGCGGGCGAGGCCGGCGCATGGCGCGATCATACGCGGCCGATCTCGGGCCCACCTTCGTGGCGCCGTCACAAAGCTCCGACAACGGCGGTCAGCCGGTGCGGCGCGGGAGGCTGACGCGTGGCTCCAGGCCGCGGGCCAGCCGGCGCAGGTTGTCGGTGTGCCGGACCGCGATCAGCGCGCTGGCGAGCCCGGCGAACACCAGCGGCGCACGCGCTCCGCCCCGCGTCGCCCAGACCCCGGCGCCGACCGTGGCCGAGCCCGCGGCCACCAGGGAGCCGACCGAGACGATGCGCGTGGTGGCCAGCGCGGTGAGACCGCCGGCGACCGCGCACGCCGACACCTCGGGGGAGATCGCCAGCATCGCCCCGAACGCGGTGGCCACGCTCTTGCCTCCACGGAAGCCCGCGAACGCCGGCCACGAGTGCCCGACCATTGCGGCGAGCCCGGCGCTGACCTGGCCGCCGGGACCGGCGCCCAGCCTGCGGGCGCACCACACAGCGGCCGCGCCCTTGCCGACGTCGAGCGCGAAGGTCGCCCCGGCCGCGGCCGGCCCGGCGGCCCGCAGCACGTTGGTGGAGCCCATGCTGCCGCTGCCGGTCTCGCGCACGTCGAGGCCCCTGGTGGCGCGGCCGAGCAGCAGCCCGAAGGGGATCGACCCGATCGCGTACCCCGCCGCCGTCGCACCGGCGTCACTGAGGAGCGCGCTCATGCAGCGGCGAGTGTACGGCGGCGGGTCAGCACTCCGAACTCGCTCACGTCTCGTCCGTGTAGATCTGGTTGAAGGGGTACCACTGCTCCGGTTCCCGGAGCACGTCCGCCTCCAGGATGTCCGCCATCATCTGGGTCACCGACTGCTCGTCGTCGTCCCTGGCGATGTGCACCGGCTCACGTACGTGGACGCGGTAGCCGGCATCCGTCCTCCAGCAGCTGATCGGGACCAGCGGCGCCCCGGTTAGGCGTGCCAGCGACGCCGGCCCGGTGCTGAACTCCACGGGTCCGTTGCAGAAGCGCACCTCGGTGGTCGCGCCGCCCTCGGGGATGTCGATGAGGATGGCGACCCACCGACCCTCGCGCAGGGCCCTGATCAGCCCGCGCGCAGCCGCCGCCGGCGCGAACAGCTCCATCTGCTTGACCTTGCGCGACCACGCCAGCAGCGCAGTGATCGACGGGGTGCCGACCGGGGCCATCACCGTCGCCACCGGGTGACCGGCGGCGAGCGCCATGCTGGCGGCGATGTCCCAGCTGCCGAAGTGCGCGAGCACCAGGATGCCGCCGCGGCCCGCGTCGCGGGTGTTGTGGAGGTTCTCGACGCCGTCGATGTGGCCGTGGTCGAACATCTCGTGCAGCCCGATGGCGTGGATCCAGATGGTGTCGATGATCATCCGTGCGTAGTTGCGGTAGCTGGCGCGCGCCCGCCGCCGCGCCTCTGCTGCCGGAAGACCGCCGGCCGCGCGGCTGTGCAGGTGCGCGCAGAGCCATCGCTTGCGCGGCGGCTGCAGCGCGTACGTGATCGTCCCCGCAACGTCCGCGATCGCGTAGCGCCTCCTGCCGATGGCGCGCAGCCCGCGCGCCGTCGCCTCGAAGGCCGTCTCCATCCACTTCGGCGGCGTGGTGTCGACGGTGGTGGTGGTGGTGGTGTCGTCAGCCACCGATCGCCTTCTGCACCGCAGCGCTCAGCCCGTTGACACCGTCGAGCCCGGCGCCGGCATAGGCGACCTTGCCGATTCTTCACCAGGTACACGGTGGGGACCGCGTTGACGTTGTACGCCGAGCCGGCCGAGAGGTTGGGGTCGAGCAGCAACGGGTAGCTGCACCGCGGCGCGTACTGGCTGTGGTACGAGGCGATGGTCTGCGCGGAGTCCTTGGCCGCGTCGACCGCGAACACCTGCACCTTCTGCGTGCACATCTGCGCCGCGACCTGCTGGCAGTGCGCGCAGCCGGCCTCGAAGAACTCGACCACGTAGGGTTTGCCGGCGGCTGCCGAGGCCACCACCACGTGGCCGCCGCCGACCGCGTCGAGGCTGATCGCGGGTGCGCTGGCCCCGACGGGGAGCAGGCTGGCCTGCGGCCGTATGAACGTGACCACCAGCACCAGCCCGACGATGCCGACGCCGAACAGAATCAGCGCCCTGCGCCATTCACGGCGGCTCGGCCGGCGGGTGATCCCGAGGTAGCCGGTCGGCGGAGCCGGGTTGTCGGGCATCAGTGCAGCGCGGTGGCGCCGCCGCCCGCCAGGGAGATGAGGGGTCCGGCGAAGGCGGCGAAGAGCAGGCCGAGGGTGGCCGCTGTCCAGGCGGCGATGCGCGCCACCCGTGGCGTGGTGCTCACCGCGAACGGCGCCTCGCCGTTGTCATCGCCGTACATCACAACAATCCATCGAACCACGGCGACCCCGCACAGCACCAGCGCCACCCCGGCGATGCTCACCGCCCATCCCCTGCCCGCATCCAGCGCCAACTCGGCGGTCAGCACACGGCCGACGAACCCGGCAAGCGGGGGCAGCCCGGCGAGGCCGAGCAGCGCCAGCGACAGGAAGGCGGCGGTGGCCGGTGCCCGCCGGCCCGCACCGCGGTGAGCGTCCACGCCGGTGCCGAGGCCGGCAGCGTCGAAGATGCCGGTGAGCAGCAGCGCGGCGACCAGCGCGGCCGCTGCGCCGAGCAGCGAGAAGAGCAAAGCCGTGGTGCCCGCCACTGTCGCGCCACCGATGCCACGCCCGGTCGACGCCAGCGCCAGCAGCAGGAACCCGGCCTGCGCGATGGAGAGGTCGGCGATCAGCCGTCGGATGGTCGTGGCACGGAGCGCCAGCAACCCGCCCGAGAGCATCGCCACCGCGGCCAGCACGTCGACGAGCACCGTCCAGCGCGGGTTGCCCGCGCCGAAACCCTCGACGGCGAACCGCGCCAGCACCATGGTGCCGGTCACGGCGCCGAGCGCCGAGCCGAAGCCGGCGATGGCCCCTGGGGTCGCCTCCTGGACGTGCCTGGTCCAGGCCTGCAGCGGCGGTGCGCCGACCACGATCAGCAGTCCGACCACCACCAGGCAGATGCCCACCACCTCGAGCGGTCCGTCGATGGGGGCGCCGTTGGCGCGCGTCCCCGTCGCCAGCCTGGACAGGTCGGTGGTGCCCGAGGCGGCGTAGAGGAGGGCCATGCCATACACCGCGGTGGCCAGCGCCACGCCGCCTCCGAGCACCTGCCGGAACGCCGCCTCCGCGGTCTGCCCCGATGTTTTGGTCATGGCTGTCAGGAGCGTGAGTGCGATGAGCAGCACCGCGAACGCGGCCACGAACGCGGTCATCTCGCGTTGCGCCAGCAGCATCACCGCGGCGCCGGCGCTCACCTGGAGCAGCGCGCAGAAGGCGCCCGCCCGAGCGGGGGCGCGGCGCGTGTACGCCTCGGAGCCGAGCAGCGTCAGCACCAGCACCAGGCACACCAGCACGGTCCCGAAGACATGGAAGCGGTCCACCATCAGTCCGCCGCTGTACGCGGCCAGGCCGACGCCATCGCGGTTGGGACGCATCGCCAGCAGCTCGATCAGCGACGAGGTGAACGCGCCCGGCGGTGGCCAGCAGCGTCACCCAGCGGTACAGCGACGGCCTGGTCCGTGGTCGCGTCGCGGCCACCGCGGCGCACACCAGCGCACCGAACCCGAGCATCGCCGCGGGCAGGATCCCGAGCAGGACACCGAGCCCGAGGTTGCTGATCACTGCCCGGTTCCCAGGGAGGCGGCGATGCGGATCAGGCCGGTGCCGATCACCGGGACCACCCTCCCCGCGAGGAGCCCGAACGCCACCAGGAACGCGACCAGCGGCCACAGGTAGCCGAGCTCCAGCGCGGTGGTGTCACGCACCCGCGCGAACTCCTCGCGCACCGGTCCCAGGAACACCCGCTGCGCGGACCAGACCAGCGCGGCAGTGCTCACCGCGGTGCTCGCCATCACGAAGACCGTGGCATAGGGGTGGACGGAGAACACCCCGGTGAACAGCATCAGCTCCGCGCTGAAGCCGGCGAGCAGCGGCGCCCCGAGGGCGGCGAGGCAGGCGAAGATCCAGAACCCTCCCAGGCGCGGGGCCTGGGCGGCGAGTCCGCCGAGCCGGTCGAGCGGCACGCTGCGCGTGCGTCCCTCGATGGCGCCGCAGATCAACAGCAGGAGAGCGCTGCTCAACCCGCCGGCCACCAGCTGGAGCACGGCGCCGTCGAGCGAGACGGTGTTGGGGGCGGCGATGGCGAGCAGCACCAGCGACATCTGGCCGATGCTCACCGCCGCGACCATGCGACGGAGCGTGGTCTGGGCGAGCGTCACAAGCACACCCCACACCGCGCTGAGCACTGCCAGCACCATCAGCGCGCTGCCGAATCGCTCAGCCGGGCCGGGGAACAACCCGAGCGCGAAGCGGATCATCCCGTACCCGGACAGGCGCACCAGGACACCGGCGATGACCGCTGAGACGCCCGAGCTCGCGGCCGTGGTGGCGTCGAGCACCCACGTGTGCACGGGCACGATGACGAAGCCGATGGCGAACGCCGTGAAGACCAGCCAGAAACCCGTGGTGGCCACCGCGCTGGACAGCGGCGTGGCCGTTGTCGCCAGGTCGACCAGGTCGGAGCTGTGGGCGGTGCTGTGCACGACCACCAGCAGGAAACCGGTCAGCAGCAGGCCCGCGCTGACCAGCACGGCGATGCCGGCTCGCGCCGCAGAGCGCTCACGGCCGGTGCCGCCGAAGCAGCGGATCAGCAGGTACAGCGGCACCGCCTGCATGGCGAAGAACATCACGAAGAGGACCAGGTCGGTTGCACAGAGCGCGCCGTTCACCGCGGTCTCGAGGAGCAGGAGCAGCCCGCAGTACAGGCGCAGCCGCTGCTGTCGCTTCCACGCGGCAAGGAACACCGAGGTGAACACCAGCGTGCTGAGCACCAGCAGGCTGAGCGTGACCCCGTCGGCGCTGAGGTGGTAGTGGATCGCGAAGGCGAAGTTGCTGATCCACGTGGCGTTCTCCTCGTGGAGCTGGTCGGCCGTGGCAGCCACGCCCAGCGAGATCGCCGAGGCGAGCGTGAACAGCGTCAGCACCAGCGCCGCGGCGGAGGCGAACAGGGCGAGCGAGCGGATCCGGCTGCGCTGCTCGGCGGTGCGCTCGGGCAGGAACACGATGATCACCGCGGCCACCGTGGTCGCGAACACCACCGTGCTGAGCAGGACGGACGGGAGGTCGAGCCCTGACGGCGTCGTCGCAGCCGGCGTGGTGGTGGCCGGGGCCGGCGTGGCCACCGATGGAGGCAGCGTGAACGGGACGGTCGGCGCCGGGCTGGCCACCGCCGGGGCGCTCACCGCGGGTGTGGCCGCCGCGATCAGCGGCTGGAACGAGGCCACCAGGCGCGGCGCCTGCTGAACGGCGGCGGCGGCCGACCACAGGCCCTGGAGCGCAGCGCTCACTGGATGCTCACCGGGAAGTGGCCGGTGACCGCCAGCACGGAAGCCGCGAGCAGGACCGCCACGACGGCCAGGGCAGCGGCCGTGGAGAGGCCGACCCGGGTGCTGCGCAGACGGGTGAGCGCGTCGCTGAACGCGCCGACACTCTCCCCCATCGCGGCCGGGACCGGGTCGAGGAGCTGGACCTCCAGGGTGTCGAGCCGATCCCCCGCCGCGATGAACGCCGGGGTGCCAGCGCAGCGACCCGCTCAGCGGGGGTGGGGTCTCCGATCCACGCGCCGGCCCGCGCCAGCCGGGTCTCCATAGCTTCGGCCGGGCGGCGAGCAGCCGAGAACAGCCACCACGCCACCGCTGCGCCGGCGGCGGCCAGGAGCAGGGCGAGACCCAGCGCGGTGGCGTCGAAGGGAAGCTCCTGGCGCAGCCCGCCGTAGAAGATGAAGCGGCTGAAGGTGAGCCCGGGCACCTTGCGGTTGCCCACCATGAAGGAGCTGATCCCGGGGAGACCGGCGAGCGTGGCGCCCGCCGCCCCGGCCAGGGCGACGAAGACGGTGCCGCGCAGCCGCGCATCCACCTCACGCAGGCGGGTGACGTCGAAGCCGCGGCGCCTGGCGGGCTCGCCGGTGGCCACGACGAAATACACCCGGAACGCGTACAGCGCGGTGAGCACGATGGTGGCCAGCGCCGCCACCGCGACCACCACCTGGATGGCGTTGCTGACGTGGCCGCCGCTGGGCAGCACCCCGTGGAACGCCGCCGAGAGAACGCTGTACGTGTTCAGGGTCAGCCCGCTGATGCCCAGCGCCCAGCCGCCCAGCGCGAGAGTGGTGCGGGGCATCCGCCGCCGTCCGCCACCGCAATCGGCGAGCTCGCGGCTCCGATAGCCACGCACCAGGTTGCCGGCCGCGAGGAAGAACACCACCGCCAGGAACGAACCGGTGAACAACAGGAAGAGCGCGGGACTGTACCCACCCACCCCGAACGTTGCCAGCATCAGCCCCGCCTGGCTGCTGACCGCGAACAACCCGATCCTGAACACGTCGCGCTGGACCAGCGCCATCACCGCACCCGCCACGGCGGCGACTGCGCCCAGCAGGGCGAGGGCGGTGAGGATGTGCGGGGCCTCGAGCAGGAGCGGGTACACCCGCGCCAGCAGCACGCCCGCGGGCACCAGCGCCGACACGGCGATGAGCGCCAGGCCGGCCACCGGGGCGCCGAGCGCTCCCCCAAACCAGAGGTGGAGCGGGCCGACCGCGGCACGAATCGCGGCCGCCGTCACGAAGAGGACCGCCAGCACGACCAGTGTTCGCGCACCCACCCCGGGCACGGCCCCGAGATGCCCGATGTGCCAATTAACGGCCAGCTGGATGAACGAGAACGGATCGTTGACAGCCTGGCCGTTGGTCGCCGGCCGCTCGGTGATCGACGCGCCGAACTTGGTGTACGTCATGACCAGGCCGAGCAGCAGCGCGAGGTCGGCGATGCGCAGCACCACCAACGTCCGCGTGGCCGCCGCTGCTCTTCCCGGCAGCTGCCAGTGGTGCGCCGCCAGCATCCAGGCGGCAACCCCGGCCACCTCCCAGCCCAGCCAGAACTGGAACAGGTTGGGGCTGCTGACCAGCGCCAGCACCCCGAAGGTCAGCAGCCCGACCACCCAGAAGAAGCGGCGGAAACCGGCGTCCCCCCTCATCGAGACCAGCGCGTGAAGCTGGGCCACCACCGAGAGGAACAGGGTGACCGACATGAACGCGACGCTCAGCGGGTCGACCCGGATGCCCCAGAAGACGCCGAACTCCGGGGCCAGCGCCGGCCCGCTGGTGGAGGCCGGGGCTGTGGCCTGGAGGTCCCAGAACGTCTGGGTGTTCTCGTACCCCGGGAGAACGTGGGTGAGCCGGAACACGAGGACGACGAGCGAGACCGCCAGCGCCAGCGAGGTGAACGCGACGCCGGCCTGGGCCGCGCGTCGCGGCAACTCGGCAAGGAACGAGGCGCCAACCCCAACCAGCGGCAGCAGGACGATCGCCCATGTGAGGTTGAGGATGACCTGCACGTCAGGCGTCCAGCTCGGTCATCTCGTCGAGGTCCGCGCTGTCCGAGCGGCGCCAGAGCAGCGCCGCGACCGCGCCCCCGACGACCAGCTCGGCGCACAGCGCGGCCAGGGTGAAGAGGGCGAGCGCGTCACCGAGCCGTGGGACGGAGCCGTCGCCGCTCTGCGAGAAACCCACCGCCGCCACCACCGGTGCGCTGAACAGCACGCTCAGTGACGCCAGCGAGGCGAGGGTGTTGCGCCGGGTGCTGACCCCGAACAGGCCGATGGCGAACAGCATGGCGCTGAGCACCGCGTAGTGCGCGGGCCCGACGTTCATGGTCGCGACCCCCCGCTCCCGGTGCGCTGGGCGCGCGCGGCGGCACGGTGCTCGCGGCGCATCTGGGCGCGCTGGTCGCGGAGCCGGCGCTGCTCGGCGGCGCGGTCCAGCGCGCGCTCGTCGTCACCGGTCCGGCCGATCATCAGGGCGCCGGCGACCGAGAGAACCAGCAGGATCACCGCCACGCCCACGCTGATCGGGGTGCGGTAGTGGAGCACGGTGAGCAGGTCCTGGCCCGCGCTGGCGGTGTGCGCGGTGTCGCCGACGCGGGTCGCCGTCGTCCACACCAGCAGCACGCCGATGCCACCGGCAACCGCCGCGCCCAGCGGCCACGCCGCCGCCGGTCCGGGCATGTCGGCGAGCAGCGGCGCGTAGCCGGCACGCCGCAGCGCCACAGCGACGCCGAGAAGGCATGCTCCCGGCGCCACCAGCGCGACCACCCCGAGCACGTACGAGCCCGCGGCGATGAGCAGGACGCCAACCAGCACGTCACCTGCCAGCACCGCGAGCAGCGCGCCGCGGGTCGACGGCGACAGGACCGCCGCCAGCGCCGCGAGCACGATGAGAACAGCGAGTACGTAGAACACCGCGGTGCTCACCCCGCCAACGAGGGCGGGGCTGCGTCAGCGCGGACAGACGCTTGCGGGAAAGGCGCCTCGGTCACGAGGCGGCTGCCGGCGCCGGACATCGGCGGCATTGTAGACGCCGCAGCGCGCAGGGGCCCGGCGGCTCAGACCGCGTCGTCGTCCTCGAGGGCGCGGTGCACGAGTGGGCGTGGCCGGTCTTCCTCGTCGAGCACGCGCTCGAACAGCAGGGTCAGGGTCAGCCCGACCAGGGTCAGGATGATCCCGGCCGCAGCCACCGGGTCGAGGTGGATGCCGACCACCGGGACGGCGATGCCAGCGTCCCACGCACCAGGCGCGCGCCGTCCGCCACGGTGCGCTGGCCGACGATCCCGGCCACGATGAGCAAGCCGCCCGCGGTCCCGAGGTGGTACAGCCAGTTGCGCGAGCGGCGTGCGAGGAAGGCCGAGACGGAAGCGATCAGCGCCCCGGCGAGCACGCCGAGCACGCCGACGATGACCTGCCCGGGGCTGGGCGGCAGCGGGATGGCCAGGATCACGAGCGCATCACCGTGCCACCGCCGACCACCTCGTCACCGTCATAGAGGACACCCGCCTGTCCCGGCGCCACCTGGCTGACCGGCGGGTCACAGCGGAGCGCGGCGGCACCGTCGCCGATGCCGGCGACGGTCACCGGGGCCGGCGCGGCGTGTGCCCGGAGCTGCAGCGAGAGCCGCTCACCTGGCGCCGGGGGGCCGTCGACCCAGTGGACGTCCGCCAGCTCCACGGTGGCTCGCTCCAGCGACGCGCGCGGGCCGACCGTCACCGTGTTGGCGCCGGCGTCGACGGCGACCACGAACAGCGGCGCCGCGTCCGGCCGCGACGGCGCCACCCCGAGCCCGGATCGCTGACCCACGGTGTAGAAGGGCACGCCACGGTGCTCGCCCACCGCCGCCCCGGTCTCGTCGACCATCGCGCCTGGACGGAAGCGGCCCACCAGGCGGCGCTCCAGCTCGGCGCGTACCGACCCGTCGACGAAGCACAGCTCCTGGGAGTCAGGCTTGGACGCGGTCACCAGGCCGAGCTCGGCGGCCTCGCGGCGCACGTCGTCCTTCGACGTCTCCGCGCCCAGCGGGAACAGCGAGGCGAGCAGTTGGAGCTGGTCGAGGCGATGGAGCGTGTACGCCTGGTCCTTGGCCGCGGTCCGGGCGCGGTGCAGCGATGCGCGGCTGCCGCGCCGGCCGATGCGCGCGTAGTGGCCGGTGGCGACGTGGGTGGCGCCGGCGGCACGCGCGCGCTCCAGCAGCGCCCCGAACTTGATCGCCTGGTTGCACCGGACGCACGGGTTGGGAGTCCGGCCGGCGACGTACTCGTCCTCGAAGACCGTCACCACGTCGCGCTGGAACTCCGGCTCGAGGTTCCAGCTGTAGTGGGGGATGCCGACGGTGGCGGCGACCCGGCGGGCGTCCTCCACGGCGTCGACCGAGCAGCAGCCGCGGTCCCGCGCGCGCTCGCCGTCACGCGGCCACATCGCCAGGGTGATGCCGATGGTGCGCAGTCCCCGGGCGGCGCAGCGCGCGGCGGCCACCGAGGAGTTGACGCCACCGGACATGGCCACCGCGACGACAGCGTCGGCCGGCACGATGTCGAACGGGTCGTCAGGGACGTGGGCCGCGCGGCGTGCGCTCGCGGCCGGAGCGGCCGCCGCGGTCATCGCCCCGCTTCAGCGGCCGCCGGCGACGGCGGGAACGATGGAGAGCTCGTCGCGCTCCCCGACGGGCGTCTCGAGCCCCTGGCTGAAGCGGATGTCGGAGTTGTTCACGTAGATGTTGATGAACTGGCGCAGCCGGCCGTCGCCGTCGTAAAGGCGGTCGTGGAAGCCCGGGAAGCGCTGGTCGAGGTCACCGAGCGCGTCGGACACGGTGGCGCCTTCGACCGTCACCTCGGCGTCGCCGCCGGTCAGGCGGCGCAGCGGGCCGGGAACGCGCACTCGCACAGGCATGTCGCGGAGTATACCGGCGGGTCGGCGCGCCTCCGCGCAGTCGCCGCTCAGTTGGCGGGCGGCAGCTCGACGATCAGCGGCGAGCGATCGGCGCGCTTGGCAGCGCCCCCGACGAGGTCGTCGAACACCAGCTGCGACCACGACTCCATGCTCAGGTAGTGACGGCGCATCGCGGTCAGCGAGAGGCTCTCGCCCTCCAGCTTGTGGACCTCGCGCACCGACGTGGTGGCGACCGCCGGCTCGACCAGGAAGACAAGGCCGAGGTGGACTCGCGACACCGGCGTGGAGTCGTCGTTGAGCATCGCCACCAGGCTCGCGGTCGCCGGCGAGGAGCACACCACCTCCTCCGCCCACTCGCGCTGGAGGCCGCCGACCAGCGGGTCACCGGCGGCGCCGTCGCCGGGGTTGACGTGACCGCCGACCCCGAGTGAGTAGAGGTGGTGCAGCCGGCTCTCGCTGGAGCGGCGCAGCCGCCGGGTGAGCAGGTAGGTGCCGTCCATGGGGTGGTGCACGACGCAGTAGGGGATGATCTGCTGCATCGACGGGTCGTCCTCGACGGCGTGCCTCGGCCGGTACTCGGACGCCGCGCGGATGGTGCGCAGCACTCGCTCGAGCCCGACCGTGACCAGCCCGTGCCAGGCGCCGTCCGGAAAGATCGTCGTCCGAGGCACGCACAGCACGTCCTCGCCGTCGAAGGGCACGGCACGCCGCCGACGTTGCGTCGCGGTGCCGCTGGCCGCGGTGGCGTGCGTCGTCGACCTCAAGGTCGTGGAATTCTACTTTTGTCCACTGCCGTGCTGGGACGGCCTGAGCCACCATTGAGCCATGCCAGAGCTTCCCGAGGTCAGCGCGCTCTGCGACGGCCTCACCGAGCGCATGCGCGGACGGGCCATCGCCGCCGTCCGCCTGCGCTCGGTCGGCGCGCTCAAGACCTACGACCCGCCGCTGCAGGCGCTGGCCGGACGCACCGTCGAGTTCCTGGAGCAGGCACGGCAAGTTCCTCGACATGTCCGCCGGCGGGCTTCACCTGGTCGTGCACCTGGCCCGGGCGGGCTGGATCAGGTGGCGCGAGCGCATCAACGAGGCCAGGCCCAGCCTGCGAGGCCCGCTCGCGCTCCAGCTCGAGCTCGACGGAGGCTCGGGCATCGACATCACCGAGCAGGGGATCGAGCACCGGCTCGCGCTCTACGTGGTCCGCAACCCGGCCGACGTCCCCGGGATCGCGCGCCTGGGGATCGACGTCCTCGACGACGCGCTCGACGCCGCGCGGCTGGCGGAGCTGATGAAGCAGCGGCGCGGGCAGCTCAAGACGGTGCTCGCGGACCAGTCGCTGGTGGCCGGCGTGGGCAACGCCTACTCCGATGAGGTCCTCCACGCCGCCCGCCTCTCCCCCTTCCGCCAGTCTGCGTCGCTCAGCGACGAGGAGATCGCGCGCCTGCAGGTGGCGCTGCGCACGGTCATGGGCGACGCGGTGGAGCGCACCGCCGGTGTCGAGATCGCCGACCTCAAGCCGGACAAGAAGCAGCACCTCGGCGTGCATGGTCGCGCCGGTGAGCCGTGCCCCGCCTGCGGCGACACCATCCGCGAGGTGTCGCTGTCGACGCGCTCGTTCCAGTACTGCCCGACGTGCCAGACCGGCGGCCGCGTGCTCGCCGATCGCAGGCTCAGCCGGTTGCTGCGCTGAACCGGTTCGATACCCTGCGCGAGATGCCTGCAACGCCGACGCGCCCGACTCTCCGCCGGTGAGCGCGGCGTCGGGCGGCGAGGTCGAGCGCGCGCTCTGGGCGCTGCGGGCCTACGACACCACCGCGCTCGGGACGGTCAGCGACTCCGGTCCGCACGTGGCGGGAGTGTTCTTCGCGCCGGAGGTCGAGGACGGGCGGATCCAGCTGCTGCTGGCGGTGCTCGACGGCTCACGCAAGGCCGCTGACATGGCCAGGGACGCGCGCGTCGCCTTCATGTGCTCGCCCGGCAACCCGTCGCGCTGGATCCAGGGCTGGGGGTCGGCCACCCGAGCCGACGTCGACGAGGCCGGTCGCCTCGAGCTGTTCCGCCGGCTCATCGCGCACGCGCCCGGCGCGCGCCAGTTCGTCGACAACCTGCCCGTGCACCCGTTCATCGTGGCGGTGCGCGAGCTCAAGGTCGTCGAGGTGCTCGGCAAGCCGCCGCTGTTGCTGAAGTTCGACTGATGGCGGCGGGCGCGACCGCCAGGCCCGGGCCGGCGACGGTCGTCTGGGCGAGCGTTCGCCCCCGGTCCCTGACTGTCGCCCTGGTCAGCTCGGTGCTCGGCACCGCCGCGCTGACGCCCGAGCACACCGTGCAACCCCTGGTGGCGGCCGGCTGCCTGGTGCTCGCCGTCCTGCTGCAGGCTGCCACCAACGTCCTCAACGACGCCGAGGACGCGCTCACCGGCGCCGACGACTTCGCGGCCTCGGGCGCGTCGCTGGCGATGCGCCGCCGCTGGATCGACCCCGCACAGGCGCGGCTGCTCGCCGCCGTCCTGTTCGCGGCCGCCGCGGTGCTCGGCGTGGCCATCGCGCTGGGCACGCACCGCCCGGCGCTGCTGCTGCTGGGCCTGGTGGCGCTGGTGGTGGGCTGGGCCTACACCGCCCCTCCCCTGCGCCTCGCCTACCGGCCGTTCGGCGAGGCGGCGTCCGGCCTGCCCATGGGGCTGGGGATCGTGTGGGGGACGGCCGCGGCGCAGACCTCGAGCGTGCCCTACTCGGTGTGGTGGGCGGCGGCGCCGCTGGCGCTGTACACCGCGGCCATCCTCCACGCCAACAACGCGCGTGACCGCAGCCATGACGCGGCCGTCGGCAAGCGCACCCTGGCGACCCGGGTGTCGCTGGACGCCGTGGTGCTCGAGTTCCGGCTGCTGCTCGCCGTCCCTGCGCTCCTGGTGGCGCTCGCCCTGGCGACCCGGGGGATCCCGCTGTGGTGCCTGGGCGCGGCGCTGCCTGCGCTGAGTGGGCTGCGGCTGGCGGCCCGTGCCCGCACCGACCTCGACGCCATGGGTTGGACGCGGCTGCTGATCGGCACAGTCCAGCTGCACATGCTCGCCGGGGCCACGCTGGCGGCCGGTTTCGTGCTCAGCGCGATCCACTGGTGAGCGCGGCGAGGTCGTCGAAGAAAGCCGGGTAGGACACCGCCACGGTGCCGGCGCCCTCGATGACGCACTCGCCGGCGTCGGGTGCGGCGAGCGTCGCGGCGATTGCCCACGCCATGGCCAGGCGGTGGTCCCCCGCCGCGTCGAGGTGGGCGGGGCGCAGCTGCGCCGGGCCGTCGACGATCAGCCCGTCGGCCGTCTCCTCCGCGGACACCCCGAGTGCGCGCAGCCCGGTGACCAGGGCAGCGATCCGGTCGGAACTCCTTGTTGCGCAGCTCGCCGGCGCCGCGGAACTCGGTGCGACCCTCCGCCTGGCTCGCTGCCACGGCGATGGCGGGGAGCTCGTCGATGCAGCGCGGCACCATCGAGGCCTCGACGGTGACACCGTGCAGGGGAAGGCCGGTGACGACCACCTCACCCTGGGGCTCGACCTCAGCAGCGGCCGGCCCCTCCTCCACCTCGACCCGGGCACCCATGTGCCCGAGCACGTCGAGGATGCCGGTGCGGCCCGGGTTGAGGCCGACGCTGCTGCAGCGCACCCGCCAGCCGGGGCGCGCGGCGGCCAGCACCATGAAGAACGCGGCCGCGCTGATGTCCCCTGGGATGCGCAGGCCGAACGGCTCCAGCCGCGACGGTCGCAGCGTCACCGACGCGCCGTCGGAGGTGAGGTCGGCGCCGCAGGCGCGCAGCAGCCGTTCGGTGTGGTCTCGGGTCGGCAGCGGCTCGTGCACCACGGTCTGACCCTGCGCGTTGAGCCCGGCGAGCAGGATCGCCGACTTGACCTGGGCGCTGGCCACGTCGAGGTGGTGCTCGAGGCCCAGTGGCGCCACGGTCCCGTGCACCACCAGTGGTGCATGCCCGTCATCGGTGCTCACGCCGGCGCCCATGGCGCGGAGCGGGGTGGCCACGCGCTCCATCGGCCGCCGTTGCAGCGAGGCGTCGCCGGTCAGCGTCGCCACCGCGTCATGGGCGGCGAGGACGCCGGTGACCAGGCGCATGGTGGTGCCGGAGTTGGCACAGTCGAGCGGCTGGGACGGGCTGCGCAGGCTCACGCCCGGGCCGGCGCCGTCGAGCGAGACGCGGCCGTCGCCGAACGGACGCACCGCTCCACCGCAGTCCTGCAGCACCCGGGCCGTCGCCTCGACGTCCGCGGCCGGCGACAGGTTGCCGACGTAGCTCCGCCCACGGATCAGCGCGCCCAGGATCAGCGCGCGGTGGCTGATCGACTTGTCGCCGGGCACCTGCACCGTGCCGTCGACCACCGTGGCCGCTCCGCCGACACGCTGCTCGGTCACGCGGCGTTCAGCATCGTTCGCAGGAATGCCGACGCCGCCGCGGGGCCGTCGTCGGGGCGCGTGGCCATGGCGTCGAGCAGCGCCGAGCCCACCACCGCGGCCTCACAGCGCCCGCGCAGCGCGACCAGGTGTTCATGCCGGCTCAGGCCAAAACCGATGGCCCGAGGCAGCGGCGTGCAGGCACGCACGCGCTCGAGAAGGTCGAATGCCTCTGGCGCGATCTGCTCACGCGCGCCGGTGGTGCCGACCACACCCACGCAGTAGACGAACCCGGTAGCCTCGTGGCAGGCGAGCTCGATGCGCGCAGCCGGCGTGGTGGGCGCCACCAGCGGGACCAGTGCCAGGCCGTGGGCCGCGGCTGCGCGGCGAAGGTCGGCCGCCTCGTCGGCGGGAAGGTCGGGGACGATGATGCCGTCGGCTCCCGACGCGGCGGCGTCCGCGCAGAACGCGTCCAGCCCGATGTTGAGCACCGGGTTGATGTAGGTCATCAGCGCCAGCGGGATGCTCACGCCCGCGGCGCGCGCGGCGGCCACCTGCTCGACGGCGAGCGCGGCGGTCATGCCGTTGCGCAGCGCCTGCCGCCCGGTGCGCTGGACGGTGGGACCGTCGGCGAGCGGGTCGCTGAACGGGATGCCCACCTCGGCGGCGGCGCAGCCCGCGTCCTGCGCGGCGCGCAGCACCGCCACGGTGTCGTCGCGGCGCGGGAAGCCGGCGGTGACGTAGGGCACCAGCGCGGGCAGGCCGTCATCCCGCTGGACGCGAAGTGCGGCGGTGAGCCGCTCACCCGGCGGCATCGTCGCGGTCCCCGTCGTGTTCACGCACGGTGCCGATGTCCTTGTCACCGCGACCCGACAGGCAGACCACGACGGTGGAGTCCGCCGGCAGCCCCGCGGCGAGCTGTTCGGCGGCGTGGAGCGCATGGCTCGACTTCAGCGCCGGGATGATCCCCTCGAGCCGGCAGAGCCGGTGGAACGCGGCGAGCGCCTGCTCGTCGTCGGCGCTGACGTAGCGCACGCGGCCACTGTCCCGGAGCGCGCTGTGCTCGGGCCCGACTCCGGGATAGTCGAGCCCCGCGCTGATGGAGTGTGCGGTGAGCACCTGGCCGTGCTCGTCCTGCATGAGGTAGCTGTTCGAGCCGTGCAGCACACCGGGCCGGCCTCGGCTCAGTGGCGCGGCGTGCTCGTCACCGTCGAGCCCGCGTCCCGCCGCCTCGACGCCGACCAGGTCGACGCCCTCGTCCTCGAGGAAGGCCGCGAACATGCCGATGGCGTTGCTGCCGCCGCCGACGCACGCCACCACGACATCCGGGAGCGCACCCCATCGCAACAGGCATTCGGCACGCGTCTCGTCGCCGATCACCCTCTGCAGGGTGCGCACCAGCGTCGGATAGGGATGCGGGCCGACGCTGCTGCCGATGACGTAGTGGGTGTCGCGCACGTTGGCGACCCAGTCGCGGATCGCCTCGTTGGTGGCGTCCTTGAGGGTGCCCGCACCGCTGTCGACGGGAACCACGACGGCGCCGAGGAGACGCATCCGGTAGACGTTGAGCGCCTGGCGGCGCATGTCCTCCCGGCCCATGTACACCGTGCATCCCAGGCCGGCGCGCGCACACGCAGTCGCGGTGGCCACGCCGTGCTGTCCCGCACCCGTCTCAGCGATGATCCGCCGCTTGCCCATCCGCTCGGCGAGCAGCACCTGGCCGAGCGCGTTGTTGATCTTGTGGGCGCCGGTGTGGAGCAGGTCCTCACGCTTGAGCCAGAGCTGCGCGCCGCCGGACGCGGCGCTGAGTCGCGGCGCGTGGGTCATCGGGGTGGGGCGCCCGGCGTAGTCGTGGAGCAGGCCATTCAGCTCGGCCTGGAACGCCGCATCCTGCAGCGCCTCATCCATGGCTGCCTCCAGCTCGGCGAGCGCCGGGACCACGGTCTCCGGGACGTAGGCCCCGCCGTAGATGCCGAAGCGGCCGCGCACCGCCGTCATCGCGCCGCCGGCGCATTCTGCGCGGCTGCGGCGGACCGCGCCGCGGTGACGAACGCGGTCACCAGCGCGGGGTCCTTGACACCGGGGGCGGACTCGAGGCCGCTCGAGGCGTCGACACCGTACGGGTGGACCGCGGCGATGGCCCCCGCAACGTTGACGGGCGAGAGGCCGCCGGCGAGGATCACCCGGCGGTGGCGGGCGATGGCTGCGGCAACCTGCTCGTCGACGCGCGCGCCGGTGCCGCCGGGAAGCCCGTCCGCGCTCGACGGGGCGGCGTCGAGCAGCACCATGCAGTCGGGCCACCACTGGTCGGTGAGCGCCTGGTCTGCGCCGGCCACGTTGAGGGCGCGGATCACGGGGACCGCGGTGCGCTCCACGATGGACGGCCTGATGCGGCCGTGCAGCTGGACGGCGGCGAGCCGATAGCGCTGCGCAGCCTCCTCGCACTGCTCAGCGGTGGCGTCGACCATCACGCCGACGAGGTCGGCGCGGCCACGCACGGCGTCGACGATGGCTCCTGCCGCGGTGTCGTTGACGTGACGCGGGCTGGCGGGGACGAGCACCAGCCCGAGCCAGTCGGCGCCGGCCGCGATGGCCGCCTCGGCGATCCCCGGGGTGCGCACCCCACACACCTTGACGATCACGGCTCGTGCCTGGCGGCGGACTCGGCTGCCGCGACCATCTCGGCGAGCAGCGGCCCGGGGGTGTCGGACCGCATCAGCGCTTCGCCGACCAGCACCGCGTCAGCGCCCTCCGCGAACAGCCGGGATACGTCGGCAGCGTCACGCACGCCCGACTCGGCGACGGTGACGATGCCGGCTGGGACACGTGAGCGCAGGCGCGAGAAGGTGCCGAGGTCGGTGGCAAGCGTGCGCAGGTCGCGGCTGTTGATTCCGATGCACTGCGCCCCGCTAGCGACCGCGCGGTCCAGCTCGGAGTCGGTGTGCACCTCCACGAGAGCGCCGGCGCCGCATCGCCGCGCGGCGTCGAGTGCCTCGTCGAGCCCCGCGCCGTCGAAGAGGGCGACGATCAGCAGCACCCAGTCAGCCCCGGCGACGCGCGCCTCCGCGACCTGCACGGGGTCCACCACGAAGTCCTTGCGCAGCACCGGGATCTCCACGGCCGAGCGCACCGCGGCGAGGTCGTCGAGCGAGCCACCGAAGTCGGGGCCGTCGGTGAGCACCGAGACCGCGGCAGCACCCGCTGCCTCGTAGGTGGCGGCCACAGCGACGGGGTCGAGGTCGGCCCTCAGCACGCCGCCGCTGGGAGAGCGGCGCTTGATCTCTGCGACAACGGCGCCGCCGGCGAGGATGCGCTCGATCGCCGGTGCGTGTTCGAGGTTGGCGGCGTGGGCGAACATGGCCACGCGGCCGCAGTGCAGCGCGGCAGCCTCGAGCCGCTTGCGCTCGACGATCGGCGCCAGCGCGCCCAGGTCGGTCATCGTGCCGCGGTCAGCTCGCGCTCGACGCCGGCGGCGTCGAGCAGGTTGCCGAGCAGCGCGCGCCCCTGCGATGTCCCGATGGACTCGGGATGGAACTGGACGCCGTGCACCGGGCGGTCGCGGTGTTGCACGCCCATGACCGTGCCGTCAGCCGTCCAGGCGGTGAGGACCAGCACCTCCGGCAGGCTCGACCGTTCGACCACCAGCGAGTGGTAGCGAGTGGCGCGCAGCGGGTTCGGCTGCCCGCGGAAGACACCGTCGCCGGTGTGCTCGATGTCGCTGCGCTTGCCGTGCATGATCTGCGACGCGTTGACGACGCGGCCGCCGAATGCGAGCCCGATCGCCTGGTGCCCGAGGCAGACGCCGAGCAACGGGATCGACGCGTCTGCCGCCGCGCACACCAGCTCCACGCAAATGCCGGCGTCCTCGGGTCGCCCCGGCCCCGGCGACAGCACGATGGCGGCCGGCTCAGCGGCAACCACGTCGGCAGCGCGGACTGTGTCGTTGCGCACCACCGCCGTGCCGGCGCCGAGCTCAGCGAGATACTGCACCAGGTTGAAGGTGAACGAGTCGTAGTTGTCCACCACCAGCACCCGTCCGCGCAGCTGGTCCATCGGCGACCTCACAGCTCGTTGACACGCGTGATCGCGTCCACCGCTGCGGCGAGCTTGTTGTCGATCTCGCGAGCCTCCTCATCGGGGATGGAGTTGGCGACGATCCCGGCGGCCGCCTGCAGGTACGCCCGGCCGTCGACGACGACGACGCTGCGCAGCGCGATCGCGGTGTCGAGCACTCCTCCGCTGCCAATGTACCCCACGGCTCCGGCGTACGGCCCCCGGCCATGGGGTTCGAGCTCGGCGATGATCTCCATGGCGCGAATCTTCGGGGCACCCGTGACGGTGCCCGCAGGGAAGCAGGCGCGCAGCGCGTCCAGCGCGTTGCGACCGGGAGCCAGGGTCGCGCGGATGCCGCTGACCAGGTGCATGACCCGCGCGTAGCGCTCGACCTTGGCGAACTCGTGGACCTCGACGCTGCCTGTCGCGGCGACGCGACCGACGTCGTTGCGGCCGAGGTCGACGAGCATGAGGTGCTCGGCCTGCTCCTTCTCACTGTCGCGCAGCTCCGCGGCCATGGCCTCGTCGTCGGCTGCGTCGTGGCCGCGCCGCCTGGTCCCGGCGATCGGGCGGTACTCGATGATGCCGCCGGCCTGGACGCTGACCAGCATCTCGGGCGATGCTCCCACCACGATGCACTGCGGCGTGCTCACGTAGAACAGGTACGGCGTCGGGCTCGACTGGCGCAGCGCCGTGTACAGGGTGAAGGGGTGAGCGGTCAGCGGCACGCCGAACCGCCGCGAGACCTGCACCTGGAAGATGTCACCGGCGACGATGTGCTCGAGCGCACGTGCGACCGCGACCAGGAAGCGGTCACGGGGAAACGTCGACGCGCCGTCGTCCAGGACGGGGCGCGCAAGGGTAACGTCCCCGCTGATCGGTTCGACCCCGACCGCGTGCGGGTCGTCGACCGCTCCCGACGCCGGCGGTGGCGCGGCGACGCGCGCGTGCAACGCATGCAGGCGGTCGCACGCCCGCCCGAAGCCGGCCTCGGGGTCGTCGCCGCGGTGCAGCTGGGTGATCAGCAGCACCCGGTCGCGCTCGTGGTCGAACACCGTGACGGTGCGATAGAGCGCGAACACACTCATCGGCACACCGTCGATGGCCGGCGCGGTCGACGGCAGGCGCTCGTAACAGCCGGCGGCCTCGTAGCCCAGGTAACCCACCCAGCCCCCGACGAACGGAACTGCCGCGCCGGCCAGCGGGGCGACCCGCTCGGCGAGCACCGTCTCGAGCGGACGCAGCGGGTCGTCCGCGTCGGCGGGCGCCACCTCGAGGGGGTCGTGGCCGAGGAACGAGTACCCGTGCACGCCGCGCCTGGTGGTGGCGGAACTCCAGCAGGAAGCAGTGGCCGCCGACCCCGAGGCGCTGCATCAGGCTCACCGGCGTCTGTCCCGACGCAGGCAGCTCGAGCACCAGCGGCACGACGTCGTGGTCGTCGAGGAGGCGCAGCGCGGTCGCGCGATCGGGGCGGATCGGCGGCTCGGTCACCTTGAGGATGCGCGTCAGGCCGGCGCTATGCCGGCGACACCGCGCCCGCGCCGAGATGAAGCGCGATGCGGTCGAGCGCGCGCTCGAGGTTCTCCACCGAGTTCGCGTAGCTCAGCCGGATGTGGCCGGCGCCGTGGGGACCGAAGGTGCTGCCCGCCAGGGTGGCCACCCCGACCTCGTCGAGGAGCTCCTTCTGCAGCTCGCGCTCGTTGTACCCGGTGGCCGTGATGTCGGGGAACACGTAGAACGCGCCGGCGGGGCGGCGGCAGCTGATGCCGGGGATGCGGTTGAGGCCGTCGACCAGGATGTCGCGGCGCAGCCGGAACTCGCCGACCATCGCGTCCACGGCCGCGTCGGACTCCGGCGACTCGAAGGCCTCGACCGCCGCGACCTGGGTGAACGCGGCGGCACATGACGACGAGTTGATCATCAGCGTGTCCATCCGCCGCGCCAGCTCCACGGGCATGGCCCCGAAACCCAGGCGCCAGCCGCACATCGCCCACGCCTTGCTGACTCCGTCGAGGAGCACGGTGCGCTCCGCCATCCCGTCGATGCCGTACAGCGACACGTGCTCGCCGTCGTAGGTGAGCCGCCCGTAGATCTCGTCGGTCAGCACCACCAGGTCGCGCTCGATGGCCAGCTTTGCGATGCTCTCGCAGTCGTCGCGGGTGAGCACCCCACCGGTGGGGTTGGCCGGGGTGTTGACGATCAGCAGGATCAACCGTCGAGCGGCGCCA
>CAVQVY010000032.1:0-86098 GCA_963717185.1 Candidatus Dormiibacterota bacterium
CTCGAATTCGACAAGTACGCCAGACCGCTAGATTGTAGGGAAAACGCGTCCAGTACTCCAAGGACGACATTTTTGAGTCAGCTTTTACGAGACTGGCTCGGGGGGTCGATGATTTCGCCTTTCAACACGATGGCGAACGTTGCTTTGCCGTCTTGCCGATTGACCTCGGCAACGGTAAATTGCTGGGCGTCCGCCACACCGTAAGGATGCGGAATACGCGCGGTATTCTCCGCGATGCGGCGATCGTTCACGTGACGTGCGATGGCTTTCGCGTCGGCAAGACGCGGCGCGCGCAGCACGAGCCGCTCGGTCTCGAGAACGGGGAATGCCCAACGCTCAAGCACGCGTTGCGGGAGGCTTTGGTTCCTATAGTCATCGCGTGGGCTCCTGCAGAAAAACCGAAGGGGGAGCCGGTATCCCGGTCTCCCCCTTAAGTGGAGCCCATCCGGGTCCGCCGGTTCGACTGGATACCGGCGGACTATATATGATCCACCGTATTACTGGGCCGCAGCCTCCGTCATCGGAAGTACCGAGCACGAAAATGCGGCCCTTGGCTTTGGTACGGAACTCCATCTGCCGTCGATCAATGCGAACAACGTCAGGTCCGTGCCGATCCCGACATTGCGGCCGGGATGCCATTTGGTGCCGCGTTGACGCGCAATAATGTTGCCGGCGCCCACGGCTTCGCCACCAAAATCTTCAGCCCAAGACGCTGGCCCGCGGTTCGCGGCCGTTGCGTGAGGATCCGCCTGCTTTCTTGTGTGCCATCGGCTCGTCTCCGAAACGTCTCTAGTTGGTGGTTACACAGGATTCGTGACAAAAGCGTCACCTCTCCGATCACTTCTTTAGCCTCTGGCCGCCGCAGTTTTGCCCCTCGCGGCAACCTTTTTGCCCTTTGCGGCAACTTCGGGCCATCGCCTTCAGCGGCTTCTGCGGCGCCCGCTTCCATGCGGGTTTCGGCTTCGACGCGCACTTCGGCCGCGGCTGGGCTTCCTGGCTCGCCTTTGACCGTCGGTCAGAGTTTCGGTGATGCGAAGAAGCGTGAATTCCTGGCGATGGCCGATCTTACGCCGCGAATTTTTACGCCGGCGCTTCTTGAACGCGATGACCTTCGGGCCGCGCCCTGTTCCAGCACTTCGGCCGCTACCGTGGCCCCGCCAACAATAGGCGCACCGAGCTTCATGCTGTCGCCGCCCACGACGAGCACTTCGCCGAACTCGACGATTTCACCCGGTTCGCCCTTGATCTTGTCGACCTTGAGCACGTCCTCGGCGGCGACCCGGTATTGCTTGCCACCTGTTTGAAGACCGCGAACATCTTTTTCTCCGTGTTCGATTCCGGCGCTCGGATTCGTAGTCCGGACCGGCTTCTTTCAGTCGATTTGCTGATAGTTAGCGGCGAGATGCCCAGCCTGGGCCAAAAGCAAATGCGCGCCAACCGGGCGTTCTTATGACGATCCCGTAACGCCCTGTCAAGAAATGGCAATTGGCCGAGTTTCCGCACCGTTTCGGAGCGGCAATGACGCCGGCCAGGCGGTCACTTCACGTTGGTCACTTTGAGGTCGTTGAACTTCCAGGTGTCCACTCTGTCGGCGGACTCGGCATAAAGGCCGATCAGGCTCGAGCGCCGGGCGACTGGGCGCGCAATGTGGCCCCGGGCTTGCCGTTGATCTCGACCGTAAGCGATTGGCCCTTGATGGTCAGACGCAGCGTATTGGGCTTGTTGACGCCCTGCACGATGGCATCGGTTTGCGTCCAGTCGAGCGGCGCATTGACCCACGCGCCGTCCATCAAACGGCCGATCTTGTAATAGCCGTTGGTCGCCAGCAGAAGAAAATAGGCGTTGCGGTAATCCTGCGCCCAGAACACGAGCCCACCGGCGGAGGCTTCGGGCTTGCCGATATCAAGCGCGGTCACCGTCACGCAAATATCGGCATCGTCGAACAGGAAGGCGTTATCGAGCGCCTTGTAGCCGCGCTGACTGTCGGGCTTGATTGTGGCCGCACCGTCCTTGATGGAGAAATTTTCGTTCTGCGCGCCCCACGACGCATCGGCGGTTGAGAAGTCTTCGGCGAGCAGAACCTTGTCGCCCTGGCAGGCGAAGCTCGGCTTCACATTCGAGAGCACCAGCGCCGCGACAAAGAGAGCGATGGCAAAGGTCGGGCGGCGCATCTATTTCACCTGATTTGGATTTTGATATGCTGGGCCGCCCGATTATGGTCAAGATAACCACCTGCTAACCGTCAAAGACCATTAAGAAAAAGGCAATGGGAGAGCGCAGCAATGGCAGCCAAGACCGGGCCAAAAAAGACCGGGCCAAATCGGATGATAGATCTGTCGCGCCGCGCGTTGCTCGCCGCCGCTCTGCCGGCTCTCGCAATCGGCGCCGCGCATGCGCAGAGCGCCGCTGACGCCGAAGCCTATCCGGACCGTCAGGTCACCTTCATCGTGCCATTCGCGCCGGCCGGCAGCACCGACACCCTGGCCCGTT
The DNA here is from genome assembly GCA_963717185.1 of Candidatus Dormiibacterota bacterium. Classification (GTDB taxonomy): domain Bacteria; phylum Chloroflexota; class Dormibacteria; order Aeolococcales; family Aeolococcaceae; genus Aeolococcus. The sequence continues at coordinate 2,491 of CAVQVY010000032.1, forward strand.
TGCTTGCCGAGAGACTGCAACAGCGGCTCGGCCGGGCTTTTGTCGTCGAGAACCGGCCCGGCGCCGGCACTGTCATCGCCACAAACTTCGTCGCCAAGTCGCCAGCCGATGGCTACACGATCATGATGGCGGTGTCGTCGTCGCGATCGACGCAACGCTGTACAAATCATTGCCTTACGATCCGGCAAAGGATCTCGCACTCACCGCGCTGGTTGCGACAGTGCCGTTTGTCTACTCGTCAATCCGGCGCTGCCGGTTCACGACGTCGCCGATCTCATCAAGCTCGCCAAAGAAAGACCTTTGAGTTACGGCTCCGGCGGCATCGGCGCCTTCCATCATCTTGCCGCAGCTCTCTTCTCCAGCAAGGGCGGCATCAAAATGACGCATGTGCCCTATCGCGGCACCGCGCCTGCGCTCAATGACCTGATGGGCGGATATATCCAATTGATGTTCAGCGATATGAGCACCGCGCTGCCGCTGATCAATGCCGGGAAAGTTCGCGCGCTCGCGGTGACGACCAAGCAACGCGTCGCCGCGCTCCCCGACGTGCCGCCGCTCAGCGAAGCCGGCGTGCCGGGTTACGACGCCGCCGCGTGGCAAGGTGTAATCGCGCCGGCGCAGACGCCGGAACCGGTCTTGGCGAAGCTCATTTCGAGATCAACGCCATCGTCAATTCGGACGATATCCGCGCCCGCATGAAAGGGCTTGGCCTGATTCCGGTCGGAACCGGTTCGGTGCCCGAACTGCAAAAGTTTTTGCAATCGGAAATCACACGCTGGGCCAAGGTGGTCGAGGATGCCGGCATTGCCCACACGGAGCGATACACCCCGGCCGGCCCGCTATCGTGATCCGTCTCGATAGCGTACGATATTTTCGAAAGCGTGCTGTCGCGCCGTAACAAAGCCGGGGCCTTTCTTGCACAGCCCGACACATAGTGAACTCTCTCGTAGCGAAGCTTTCTTGGCTGGACGCGATCTATGCGCAGTTCCAGCGCGTCGGCATCCGCCAGGTCGGCTATGTGCCCGATGCCGTACACAGCCGGCTCATCTAAATTGTGCCAGGACGATCCGAATATTGCCGATGTGGTGCTGACGACTCAAGAAGAAGGCGTCGGGCTCGTCGCCGGTGCGGCGCTCGGCGGCCAGCGCGCGGCGCTATTGATGCAATCGAGCGGCGTCGGCAATTGCATCAACATGTTTTCACTGTTGCACAATTGCGGCTTCGGCTGCGTCGTGCTGGTGACGATGCGCGGCGAGTTCGGTGAATTCAATCCCTGGCAAGTGCCGATGGGCTCGATCACCGAGGATGTGCTCAAGCTTTCGGGCTTCCTCACCTATCGGATCGACAACGCCAGCGACGTCGACGACATCGTCGGCGCCGGTTGCGACATGGCGTTCGACGGCAACCTCCAGGTCGCCATCCTGTTGTCGCAGCGGCTGATCGGCCGCAAGCAATGGAAGCGATGATGCTGACCGCCGCGAATTCGTGCGTGTGCTCCTCGCCGATCGCGGCGATCTGCTGGTCGTCACCGGGCTCGGCTCGGCGACCTACGATGCCGCGGCCGCCGGCGACCATCCGCTGAATTTTTATCTGTGGGGCGCGATGGGCGGCACCGCGATGATCGGGCTCGGGCTGGCGCTGGCGCGGCCCGACCGGCGCGTCGCCGTCATCACCGGCGATGGCGACATGCTCATGGGCTCGGCAGCCTCGCCACGATCGGGGTCAAGCAGCCGAAAAATCTCGTCATCGTCGTGCTCGATAATGCCCATTACGGCGAGACCGGCATGCAGGCGAGCGCCACCAGGCCGGCATCGATCCGGTCGCCATGGCCTTGGCCTGCCGATTCAAGCAGCCCAACAAGTCTCGCGCATCGAAGAGGCCGGCGAAGTGCGCGCGCTTCTTCATTCCGGCGAAGGCCCTCTCCTGGTCAATGCCCGCATCACACCGAAACGACGCGCCGCGCGTCCTGCCGCTGCGTGACGGTCACGCCATCAAGGAGCGCTTCATCGCGGCTTTCGGGATAGATTTTCATTTGCGCATGATCTTGTCCGAAAACCGGTATCCACTTTTCGGGATCATGCGCTAGCGAATGCGGTCGTCGTTGAAGCCGACATCGGCACCGGCCTTGACCGGAAACAACCGCGCTTTCGGACTCTTCATCCGCTCGCAATAGCCTGGCTGGGTCTTCTCGTCACCAAGCGTCAAGGTCACGGCATCCAGCGCCAGTTTGGGAAAACTCATCGTCGGTCTTGAAATGGCCGCCGGCCATCTTGCCGTCGGCGGCGAAGTCACAGTGGCTTTTCCAGTTTCCGGCTTCCCATTTGCGTCCGGCGGTCTTGCAGCATGCCGGACTTGTCCTTAGCCGGCGCGATCGCAAGCATGGCGTTATAGCCGACCCACAGCCCTTCCTCGCCTTCGCGCTTGTCATCGAGGCTCTTCAGCATCGCCAGCCGTTCCTTGAGGCGGAGATAAAGCTCATGGCGCGCGTTGTCGGGGTGGTGGATGAAATAATTTTGCTTGTCCCAAGCGGCATGGATCTGGGAATCGTAGGCGTCTTTGTTGCCGGCGACCCAGGCACGCTCATCATCGCGCAGATATTCGGCGCTCTTTGGATCCAGATGGTGCAGCGCATCGTTATAAGCCCCAGCGATAGCGACATCCTTCTCCGCAAGCTCGGGGTCGGCGCAGATTTCCTGCTCGTCGGAATTCTTCGCCGTCGCGCAAGTAAACGAAGGCGCGGTCATCGGCGGCGGCGTGTTCGATAGGGTGGCCGCGAATACGCCGACCATCGGGAAATAGGATGCAGTGAAACTCTCCACCGGTTGGCAGGAAAAATAATCGTTATCGTGCGCGATCACGACGCGCAGCGTGTTGGCCTGCAGCCGTGCGTGCAACGTGAACGTCGAATCCGGCGCGATCGCAGCCGGCTCCTTGCCGTCGGACATGACCCCAGCCGGGCCGGACAGCCAGCCGTCATCGCCTAGCTTCACGTCGGCTGCGAGCGCACATGCCGGCTGATCGCCGTCCCAATAGAGAGCCTTGGTGCGAATGTCGACGTGGAACACTCCGTTGGGGCGAGCCGCGACCGTTGCAGTACCCAGCGCATTACGCCACTCGCCGGCAATTCCGTCGGCGCGGCTGGCCATATGGTCGAGCATGGCCAGACGCTGCTGCAGCACCGCGATGATACCCTGCCGCCGCGGATCGTCGGCGCCGTTAAACTGCGCATAGGCGCCGCCGGCAATCTCCATGACCCAATTTTGATCGCGACGGAGCAGCATAGCGGTCACCGGATCGACGGCGTGCTGCGCCCGCACGAGACTGGCATCGACCGCCCGATCGAGCCGCATGATTTCGGCATCATGGCAGATGGTCGTGAATTGGTCGGCGTTCTTCCCGGTGCAGTCAAAGCCCGCCGCTGCTGTGCCCGGCATCAGCACGGCGAGACCAGGCACGAGGACCAGAAACCAAACAGCCGAAAACGATTCATGACCGGCCCGCAAATCCTGTAAGCTTTTGTATCCGATGCCTGACCGGACCGCATTCATACGTACCCGCTGCCCGCCGACGAGGCGGCATGGCGGGAGCTGTGGTCGGGCTACAATGCATTTTACGAAACCTCCGTGCCGGAGGCCGTCACGGCGCGCACCTGGCAGCGCATTCTCGATTTGGCCTCACCGCTCTTCGGCCGTCTTGCCGTTGTCAATGATTGCGTCGCCGGATTTAGCATTTGCGTTCTTCACGAAGGCACGTGGGTCATCGCACCGGTTTGTATTTATCTCGAGGATCTGTTCGTTGCGCCGCAATTCCGCAGCCATGGCATCGGACGCTTGTTGATCGCGGTATTCGGTGGATCGCGCCAAAGTAAAGAGCTGGTCGCGGCTGTATTGGCATACGCGCGAAACCAATCCGGCACGCCGGCTCTATGACGAATTCGCCAAGGCGGATGATTTCGTCCGCTACCGGCTGACGTTCGAGAATAAACTCTAGATTTTTCGTTGGAGCATGATCTTTTCGGAAAACCGGCTTCCACTTTTCCGGGATCATGCTTGTCCAGGCACTAAACCGCGACCGATAATCCTGCGGCGTTGCCACCAATAATCGGCCGAAGCTGCGCCGGAGTGTTTCTTCCGAGCCGAAACCGCAGCGTTCGGCGATGCGCTTCACCGGCAGGCGCGTATCGGGAGAGAGCCGCCGCGCGGCCTCGACCCGTAACCGCTCGACCGCGCGCGCTGGCGTGATCCCTGTCGCCTGCGCATAGTGCCGGCTGAAGCTGCGCTCGCTCATGCCGGCTTTGCGGGCGAGCGCCGGCAGCGACAGGTCACCGTTCAAGCGCCCGCCTATCCAGGCGTGCAAATCGCCGAAGCGGTCCTCGGCGCCTTGTAGTGAAAGAACAGTGCTGAGGGCGTACGCCAGGCCGCTTGAGGAACATCACGAGATGGCGCGCCACGGCAAGGCACCTCGAAGTCGAAACCCGCCTGCTTCCAGCCGTTGAAGCCGCCGCTCATGGAGCGCACGTCGGTGTAGCCGAGCTCGTGGAGCGCCCGAGCCGCCAGCAGCGACCGGGTGCCGCCGGCGCAGTACAGCGTGATGGGACGATCCTTGGCCGGGACGCGGTCCTCGATCTGGACCTCGATGAAGCCCTTGCTGAGGTGCAGGGCGCCGGGGATGAAACCCGCCTCGTATTCGTCGCGCTCGCGGACGTCGATGAGGGTTCTCGAGTTCCTCTCCTTGGCGACCTGCTGCGGGTCACCTCGGGGATGACGCTGCGGGCGTGGTCGAGGAGGTCGCGAGAGCTCGGCATGAACGGATGGTACCCAATACCCGACCAATCCAGTCGTGATTCAGGTCGCTCCGAGGCGTGCCGGGCGCAGCGCGGACCGAGACTGCGGCCACGTGATTGGCCTGCGCGACCTCCTCCGTGAAGCCGGGATCGTGGCCCCCGACATCGGCGAGGCGGGGGTCGAGGTCACCGCGGTGACGCACGACTCCCGCGAGGTCGGGCCAGGTTCGCTCTTCGTGGCGGTGCCGGGCCGGCGCGAGGACGGTCACGCCCATGCCGCCGCCGCAGTGGCCGGTGGCGCGGTCGCGGTCGTGGCCGAGCACCCGCTCGACCCACCGGTGCCGCCGAACGTGGCCGTGGTCACGGTCGGCGAACTCGCGCCGGGCCCTGAGCGCCCTGGCCGCCGCCATCCACGGCCACCCCTCGCGGTCGCTGACCATCGCCGGGGTCACCGGCACCGACGGCAAGACCACCACGGCAACGATGCTGTGGGCGGCGTGGCGCGCCGCCGGCCTGCGCACCGGGCTGATCTCCACGGTGGACTTCCGCGACGGCGACACCATCGTCCCCAACAACACTCGCGTGACCACCATGGAGGCCGTCGAGACACAGCGCCGGCTCGCCGAGCTCCGCGACCGGGGTGCACGCACGTGGTCGTCGAGACGTCGTCGCACGGGCTGGAGATGCACCGTGTCGACGACGTGGGCTACCGGCTCGCCGTGTACACGCGGATCACCTCTGAACACCTCGACGTGCACGGTGATCGCGAGCGCTACTTCGCAGCCAAGGCCCGGCTGCTGGAGATGGTCGGCGACCGCCCGGACGGCGTCGCGGTGCTCGACCGCGACGACGATTTCGCGTACGAGCGCCTGGCCGCGATGCCGGTGGCCACCCGGCTCAGCTACAGCACCTCGGGCGCGGACGCCGACCTCGTCGCCGAGAGCGTGATGGCGGGGCCGGAGGGAGTGCGGCTGCGCGCCCGCACCCCTTGGGGCCGCACGGACCTTCGGCTGCAGCTGGCAGGCCGTTTCAACGCCGGCAACGCGCTGGCCGCGATCGCCGCCGCGTGCGCCAGCGGCGCGTCGCTCGACGCCGCGGTCACCGGCATCGCCGCGCTGGACCGCGTGCACGGCCGCATGGAGCGCGTCGACGCCGGCCAGCGGTTCAGCGTGGTCGTCGACTATGCGCACACCGCGGACTCGCTCGAGAAGGTGCTCACCGAGCTGCGCGCGGCCACACCGGGGCGCCTGTGGGCGGTGTTCGGCTCAGCCGGCGAGCGTGACGTCGAGAAGCGCCCGGCCATGGGCGAGGTCGCCGGCCGCCTCGCCGACATGGTCGTGGTCACCGACGAGGACCCGCGCAACGAGGATCGGCTCGCAATCTGCGAGCAGATCGCGGCCGGCGCGGAGCGCGCCGGGGCGCGTCGCGGCGACACCCTGCACCTCATCCCCGACCGCGCCGAGGCGATCGCCTTCGCGATCGCGGGCGCAGCAGACGGCGACACCGTCCTGTGCGCCGGCAAGGGTCACGAGAGCTCGATCGTCACTGCGGTCGGAAGCATTCCGTGGGACGAGCGCGAAGTGGTCATGGACGCTCTCGGCGCCCGCCGGCGTGCGCCCTGATCCCGGACGCGAGAAGGTAGGGATGGTGGTAGCGATAGGCGTCCTCTCCGAGCGCCGTCATCACCTCCACGATGCGCGCGTCGAACTGACCGCGCTTGCTGCCCGCCAGTGAACTCGAGCAGGATCCGAGCCGCCGGCCAGCAGCGCATCATCTCGCGGTCGAACGCGGCGACGTCGGCTGCCCGGCCGCCGGTGACCACGTCACCGAACGTGACCTGCTCGAGTTCCCGCGGCCAGCAGCGCGGGCTCGAGCTCGCGTCGATCCGCCAGGCCGGGATAGCGCAGGAACCTCTTCGGCACGTTGACAGGCTGGTGCTGCACGAACGTGTCCAGCTCCTCGAGGAACACCTCCTCAGCGCGCGTGGCGAGGCCGCGGCGGCGGCAGAACAGCGCCAGCCGGCCGCCCGTCTTGAGGGTGCGGATCGCCTCGCGGATGACCGCGTCGGCGTCGGGCGCGTACGCGATCGAGCGTGACAGCACCACCACGTCGAACGTGCCGTCCCTGAAGATGACATCGCCGCCGCTCATCCTCATGACGTGCACGTTGGCAACCGCGCGCGCTCGCGCCAGCTCGAGGGATCGCTCGCTGACGTCGAGGCTGACCACCGACCCGCTCGGCCCGACCGCGTCGCTGAGCGCTGTGGCCACCGCGCCGGCGCCGCCGCCGATGTCGAGACACGCCTCGCCGCCCCGAGGTTGGGCGAGATGCACGAGGCGCGCGGCGACCTCGCGATGGAGACCGCCGGCCCACTGCTCGTCGTGGTCGGCGAAGACGTTGAGGAATTCGCCAAGAGCGCGCTCGTACCCTGCCGTCTCGCGCACGCTTGGGGTGCCCATCCTCAGACTTCGGTCCGGCCCGTCGGGTCGCTAGAATCGTAGCGGTTGGCGGGAGGCACCCTCACCCGAGCCGTGCTCACGCTGGGAGAGGTGAAAGATGGCTGTCGAAACTGTCGGTGTCCGCACCGGGCGCCAGCGCAACAACACCGGCAACACGGGTCCCATCGTGCTCGGTCCCAACGATTCCCTCAAGGGGACACTGCGAACCGAGAGCGCGATCACGATCCAAGGCGACGTCGATGGCGAGATCTTTGCCGGCGGTGACGTGGTCGTCGAGTCGTCGGCCACGGTGGCGGCCACGATCGAGGGCCGCAACGTCGACATCCGCGGCCAGGTGACGGGCAACGTGAAGAGCGCCAAGCGCCTGTCGCTGAGCGGCTCCGGCACCCTTCTCGGCGATGCCTCCGCGGCGCGCCTGGTCGTCGAGGACGGCGCCACGCTCAACGGCAGCATCTCGATGAGCGGCGGCAAGGAGATCGACAACAGCGAGCAGACGGAGCTCGCGGAGTTCGCAGTCGAGCACCACGCCAACGGCGAGTCTGACCCCGCAGGTTTAGCGGCCGCAGGTCACCGGCGTCGGGTCAGGCCGCGCCGGCCGGCTCTTGCCACACGCGCCAGCCCAAAGCCGTCATATCCCTTGATGCCGACGGTCTGGACCACGGTGGCGTCGACGTGCGTGTCCGTGCCCATGAGCTCGAGCACCGCGCGAGTCCCCACCACGTCGGCGTCGGTGCTCTGCGCGTCGAGCACTGCGCCGTGGCGGATGGCGTTGTCGACGATGATCACCGTGCCGGGGTGGCCGAGCCTCACCGCCCAGCGGAAGTAGTCGGCGCTGCTCACCTTGTCGGCGTCGATGAAGACGAGGTCGAACGGCCCGCTGTTCTCCCGCTCCAGCTCGCCGAGCGTCTCCAGCGCGTTGCCCACTCGAATCTCCACGACGCCGGCGAGCCCGGCGCGGTCGAGGTTGGCTCGCGCCACGTCCGCGTGGTGCGGATCGATCTCCAGCGTGACCAGCTTCCCGTCCGCCGGCAGCGCGCGCGCCAGGCAGATGGCGCTGTAGCCGCCGAGCGTCCCGACCTCGAGGACCCGGCGGGCTCCTGCAATGCGTGCCAGCAGGAACAACATCCGGCCCTGCGTCGGCGACACCTGGATCTGGGGCAGCCCGGCCGCTGCCGCGTCGTCGAGCGCCGCCTGGAGGATCGGGTCAGGGCCGAGCACGACCTCGCCGAGGTAGTCGTCGACCGCGGTCCATTCCTGTGTCTGCTCCACTGCGGGCTGCCTCCTGTGTGTGTCGAGTCCGAGACTGCTCATGCTGACACCACCGGCCACCCAGGGAGCGAGAGGTGCCGCCCGACGATGACTTCAGACGCGACAGCGATCCGCGAACCCGCCGGAACGCGAGGCTGGTCGGCCTGGTGGTGGTCATCTCCCTGGCGGCCGTCGCCGCGGGGGTGTGGGTGGCGCGAGGCCAAGGCCAGGCCAGCCCGACCCCGCCGACTGTTGGCGCCGCCACCCCGAACCCGACCGCCGTGCCGAGCACACCGCGGGTGCTCCCTCCACCGCGGTCCCCGCGGTGGCGGTGCTCGGCGCCGGGTTCAGCGCCGCGTACGACACAGTGGCGCGCCAGCTGGTCGCCGTTGGCGGGGTCGACACATACGACACGACGTGGCTCTGGGACGGCCGTCGCTGGACGCTGGCGCGGCCGTCGGTCAGCCCGCCCGGCCGGTTCCGTGCCGCCGCGGCCTACGACCCGCTCACCGGCACCGTGATGCTGTATGGCGGCAGGCTCGGTCCCGGCCAGCTGGTCGACGACACGTGGGGGTGGGACGGCAGAACCTGGCGCGAGCTGGACGGCGGAACCGGGAGCCCACCCGGCGGCGAGGGCCCGGCATTGGCCTGGGACGATGCCTCACACCAGATGGTCATGGTGGGCGGCGTCCCCGACCCCAACGCGGTCACGGGCACCTGGACCTGGAGCGGGTCGCGGTGGATGCGCCAGCCGCGCGGCGACCTGCCTCCCGGCACGGCCCTGATCGGAATGGCGTTCGACCCGGTCACCCACCAGCTGATCGGCGTCAGCTGCTGCGCAGCCGGCACAGGAGCCACCTCGACGCTGGCGTGGGACGGCGCCGCCTGGCGAACGCTCACCACCCACGCGGTGCCGGGCTTCACGGTCCGCGTCGTGCGCGACCCGGTCAGCGCTCGCCTCCTCATGTTCGGCGATCCCGCCGTGTCAGCTGGGCAGGAGATGTGGTCGTGGACCGGGAGTGACTGGTCCTTGCTCACCGGCGCGCGGCTGCCGGAGTTCCCGGGGGGCGCGGTCACCGACACGGACACCGGCAACGTCGTGATCGTCGGCTCGGTCGCGGAACCGGTGCAGGGAAGCCCGCAGCCGGTGCAGGTGTGGTCGCTGGCGGGCACGACCTGGCGCCAGCTGGGGTGATGCGCGGGCCTCGTCGCCGGTGGCCCACACGGAGGCGATGGCGCGGCGGTACTGTGTGCCCCCCAAAGTTGAGGAGGAGGAGGCAATGCTCGAAGGCGCGTCTGTCCACACCACCCTGCCCGTCAAGGACATGGACCGGGCCAAGAAGTTCTACACCGAGAAGGTCGGCGCCCAGCCCGTCGACGCCACCGAAGGCGGCACGTTCCTGGCGATCGGGGACACCTCGTTCACCCTCTACCCGACACCGAACCCCAACCGCGGCGGCCACACCCAGATGGGGATCCGCGTGCCCGATGTCCGCGCCGCAGTCGAGGAGCTGCGGTCCCGCGGGGTGGTCTTCGAGGAGTACGACTTCCCGGGGTTGAAGACGGTGGACGGCATCGCGGAGACCGGCGGGGTGACGGCGGCCTGGTTCAAGGACACCGAGGACAACATCATCGGGGTCGTCCACCTCCCCTTCTGAGCCCGCGGCCGTCAGGCGGCGGCGCCGCGCAGCTTCTGGACGCGGAGGATTCCCGGCAGCGGCCGTTCGACACGCACCGCCACGTCGTCGGACAGCACGGTCGCTGCCGCCTCGGCCGCCGCCGGCGCGACCAGCGCGCACAGCACACCTCCGGGACGCAGCAGCGGCCACGCCAGCGTGACCAGCGGCAGCGGCGGCGCCGCCGCCCGCGACAGCACCGCGTCGTAGGCCTCGTGGTGCGCCGGGTCCAGCCCCAGCTCCTCCGCGCGGCGTGCAGCGACGGTGACGTTGCCGAGCCCGAGCAGGCCGCACACGTGCACCAGGAAACCCGCCTTGCGGCGATCAGCCTCGACCAGGGTCATCGGCACGTCCGGCCGCATGATGGCGACCACGATCCCGGGGATCCCCCCGCCCGACCCGAGGTCGGCGCACCGCGCTCCGTGGACCAGCTCGGCGGCCTCGAGCAGCTGGAGCAACTCGACGACGTGCCGATCCCAGGCACGGTCGCGGGGCACCGCCGTCAGGTTGAGGCGCCGGTTCCAGAGGTCGAGCTCGTCGAGGTGGCGGTCGAGGGCACGGCGCTGGTCGGGCGTGGGATCGGACACCTTGGTGGGCACGGTATGTCACATCCCTCCGGCGAGTCGCGCTCCGGCGCCCCTCATCGATGATGTCCTCTCCATGACGACCTTGGACACGTGCCCACGCTGCCGTGCGGAACGCCTTGCAGTCGTCTACTTCGACGCCAACGATGAGCCCATCGGCGGTCACATCCAGTGCCCCGACTGCGGCCCGCGTCACTCCGAGGAGCTGAGCTTCGACGCCACCGTCGGCGACACCCTCATGGAGCGCAAGGCCTCCTGACGACGGCGTCGCGGACCGGTCTTTCGACCACTCCGCAACGGTCCGATGACGGCGCAGTGACATCCGCAGGCTCGATGTTGCGACTGACGCACAGTCGGGCGAGTGCACCTCACCGTTCGTCGCCGTGCGCTCGCCGTCAGCATCGTGGCAGTCGCGCTCACCGGGATCGCCCTTCCGGCCCGGGCTGACAGCCCCCCAAGCGTCGGCACCGCCCAGCAGAACCTCGCGCAGGCGCAGCAGCAGGCTCGTCAGGCGGGGACCGCCCTGGGCGCGGCGCAGCAGCAGCTGGCCGGCGCGCAGGCCCAGCTGGCCAGCGTCCAGGCCCGCGTCGCCAGCCTCGACGTCGCCGTCACCACCGACACCGCGCGGGTGGCCGAGCTCGACCAGCAGGTGAGGAACGACAAGGCACTGCTCGCCTCGTACGTGCGCAGCGTGTACAAGTCGGGCGGGGCTGAGGGCGCGCTGGCGTACATCATCGCGGCGTCGGACCTCGGTGATGTCTTCCAGCGTGCGGCAGAGCTCGACCGCGTCAACCAGGCCGGCAAGATCCTCCTGGGACGGATCGCCGACGCCCAGTCGGCCGCCGCCCAGGCGCTGGCCGACGCCACCACCGCACGCCAGCAGGCCCAGGTGGCGGCGCAGCAGGCCGCGACCGCCGAGGCGGTGGTCGCAGTCGAGAACGACCAGCTCCAGGCAGCGGCGATCACCGCCAACCGGCAAGTGACCACCGCCCAGCACCAGCTCTCTGCGGCGCAGGCCGCCGCAGCCGCGCAGGCCAGGGCCGCGGCTGCCGCCGCTGCCGCGGCACAGGCGGCTGCCCGCCAGACCGGGGTCGTGTTCACGCCCGTCACCGGCCCCGCGTTCAGCGTCGACACCGACCTCACCAAGCCATCCGGTGAGACCGCGGCGAAGCTCAACTCCTTCCTCAGCGGCAGCGCGCTGGCGGGACTCGGCGCCGGCTTCATGAACGCCGAGCACACCTACCACGTCAGCGCGCGCTACTTCGTCGCGCACGCCATCCTCGAGTCGGCATGGGGCACGAGCGCGATCGCGCACGACAAGCACAACCTCTTCGGCTACGGCGCCGACGACGCCAACCCGTACGGCGACGCGGTGAGCTTCCCGAGCTTCGACGCCTGCATCCAGTTCGTCGCGCAGAAGGTGGCCCAGAACTACCTCTCTCCGAGCGGGGCGTTCTACCACGGCCCCACGCTGCGCGGCATGAACGTCGACTACGCGAGCGACCCGCTGTGGGCGTCGAAGATCGCGCGCATCGCCAACACCATCCCCGACTGACCGCCGGCCGGGCCCGGGGCCGGGTGCTGCACTAGACTGCGGCGCCGTGCAGCATCCCGTCGGCGACCACGCCCTGCTCGCCGATGGACGCACCGCCGCCCTGGTCGACCCCGACGGCAACGTCGCCTGGCTGTGCTGGCCACGCATCGATTCGATGCCGTGCCTGCTGTCGATCCTCGACGACGTCAGCGGTGGGATGTTCGTGGTGGCGCCGGCGGACCGCGGGGCCAGGGTCGTGGAGCGCGCGTACCTGCCCGGGACCCTGGTCCTGCGCACCGTGTGGCGCGCGGACGGCGGTGAGCTGGTCGTGCACGACGTGCTCGCCTGCGACGGGGAGACACGCCTGGTGCGGAGCATGCACGCCACCGGCAGCGTCGACGTCGCGGCGCGCGTTGCCCTCGTGCCCGACGCAGCGCGTGCACGCGCGGAGATCACGGTGGACGGCACGGCGCTGCGCGTGCGCGGCGGTGGCGTCGACCTCGCCGTGCATGCACCGGCGCCGTGGACGGTGGACGGCGACGCCGTTGCGACGTGCCGCTTCACCGCCGGCCCCGATGAGCGTGCCCTGGTGCTGTGCGAGGGCGCCGCGGTTGACGCCGGCGCGGCGATGGATGGGACGATGAGCTGGTTCGCCGGCCGCCTCGACGGCGCAGCCATGCCGGCGCCGAACGGGCTCGCGGCTCGCACCCTCGGGACAGCTCGCGCACGCGCTCTGCTGCTGCACAGCGCAGCGGTTCTCGCCGGCCTGCGCCAGCGCAGCGGCGGAATCGTCGCGGCGTCCACCACGTCCATCCCGCAGTGGCCGGCGAGCTCGCGCACCTGGGACTACCGCTACAGCTGGTTGCGCGACTCGGCCCTGGCGGGACTGGCGATGTTGCGCAGCGGGCTCGTCGACGACGCCGCAGGCATCGGGGACTTCATCGGGGAGGCCACCCGCTCCGTGCCGCCGCCGGTGATGCGGCAAGTCGACGGTGGCCCGCCGCCACCCGAGCGGACGCTCGACCGCCTCCGCGGCTACGGCGGCGCGCGCCCGGTGCGCGTCGGCAACGCCGCGTCGGAGCAGCCCCAGCTCGACGTGGCCGGCGAGATCCTCGAGTTCGCGGCGGCCCTGGCTGCCCATGACCTGCTGCCGCGATCGCTGGCTGAGGGGGTGGTGAGGGTGGCGGACTGGACCGCGCAGCACTGGGATGAGCCGGACCACGGCATCTGGGAGATCCGCGGCACGCCGCGCCACTACACGCACTCGCGAGTGACCGCGTGGGCCGGCCTGGTGCGTGCGGCGGCGCTCGCCGAGAACGGCGTCGTCGCCGGCAGCGCCGAGAGCTGGCGGCAGGCTGCGCTCGACATACGAGGCTCGGTGCTGCGCGGCGGCGGCCCGCTGACGCTGACCGACGACGGTGGCGGCCCCGACGCCGCTCTCGCCCAGGCGGCCATCTTCGGCTTCCTCGAGCCCGACGACCTGCGCCTCCACGCCACCCTCGACAGCATCGTGACCAGGCTGGCTCGCGGCGGGCTCATCGACCGGCATGTTCCCGACCAAGACGCGCTCGCCGACCCCTGCGGGCCCTTCCTCTTCGCCACGTTCTGGGTGGCTGAGGCGCTGGAGCGCTGCGGCCGCGACGGCTCCCCACACTTCGCTGCCGCGGTGGCCGCCCGCGGCGCCGTCGACCTCTTCGGCGAGGTCGCCGACCCACGCGATGGCACACCGCTTGGCAACTACCCGCAGGTGCAGAGCCACGCCAGCTTCGTGCTGGCCGCGACCGACCCGGCGCCGGCGCCCTGACCGCGCTACCCGGGAGCGACCACCCCGCTGGTGCGGACCACCTCGACGCCACGCGCCTCGAGGCCCGCGATGACGGCGTTGATGCCGATGCTGTCACTGGTCATGTGCCCGGTGACCACCAGCGTGTCGTCCGGGTCCGCTGCGGCACGCAGACGTTGCAGGTCGTCCTCGTCGATGTGCATCGCGAAGATGGTGTCGACCCCGGCGCGGTAGTACTCGCGAAACACCGGGAAGCCGCCGTTGGTGCCGCCTGCGATCGCCACCGTCCAGCGTCCCAACAGACTGGCGCCGGAGCCCACCCATGGCTCGGGGCGGGCGTGCCCGTGCGCGTACTCCGCGAAGTCCTCGAACCACTGGAGGCAGTCGGCGACGGTGGCGCCGTCGCCCTGGTGGCGGCGCAGCATGGCGATGATCGCGTTGCGGGTGATGATGTCGCAGGCCAGGTGCACGTTGCACAGCGGCATCCCGAACAGGCGCGCGCTGTCGACGATGGCGTTGACGTTGCTCATGTGGGTGCGTCGGGAGAGCGCCTCCAGCCGAGCGGTGATGGCGTTCTCCGCAGCATCGCGCGCGACGCCCTCAGAGGTCATCTGTTCGACCTGGCGGCTGCGCACCAGCTCGCCGAACCGCGTGCGGGTGCGGTCGCCGAGAGGGTGGTGCGCGATCACCGCATCGAAGCCGTTCTGCTGAGCCCAGAGGATCTCGGCCAGCGAGATGTCGACGCCGAAGAGCACGCGACGCACATCGGACGTCGCCTCGACGTACACCTGGGAGTCGAGCGGCACCGAGTCACAGCCGGCCATGCGCGCGGACCAGTCGAGGATGTCCTGGAGGTTCACCCGGCGATTCTAGGGGGCTGTGGCGCGTCGCCCGGTCAGCCGCAGACCGAGGCGGAGGGACTCACCCCCGGCCGGTGGAAGCCGATGTGCACGCCGTCGGGTTGCACCGACACGCAGTCCATCGACTGCGAGAGCAGCTCGAGGGCAGGGTTCGAGGCGAACAGCGCCGTGAGGTTCAGCGACGCTGAGGCGCGAGGGTTGATGCGGTCACCGATGAAACCGGGGATGCCGAGCTGGCCCACGGCGTAGTTGACGGCCTGCGCGGTGACCTGGGTCGCCCCGGAGGAGTTGGCGAAGATCAGCTGGAACGTGGCCACCGCGGTCACCCCGAACGGACCGATGCTGGTGTCGGCCGACACCACCACGTCGCCGTTGCGGATGCGCGCCTGGGGGTTGCGAAACCGGTCGGGGGAGGGGTTGCGAGCGTTGGCGATCACCGTGAGGTCTCGTTCGCTGACCGACACCACCGCGTGCTCGCGGCTCAACAGCTGGGTCGCGGCGTCGCCACCGAGCGCTGCCGCGATCACCGCCTCGCTGCTGCCGTGCGCTGTGCCTGCGGGGGCTGGGCCGAGGTCGGGCGCGGCCAGCGCCCGCGACGCGAGCACGATGGCTCCAACCACCAACAGCGCAAGGAGAATCGGGCCAAGACAACACCCGCGCACCAGCCCTGCCTCGGCAGAGCGGAACCGTCTGCGCGCAGTCATCCGCCCTCGATCATAGGCGCGACTGCGTGGCGATGAGACCGCGCTCACGCGGCACCAGGCGCAGCCGTCGCCCCCCGCGGAACGCCGCGTCACCCCAGCTGAGTGGGAACTGACGGTTGCGCACCCAGCGCTTCGACAGGTCGTGGTGGTGACGGGAGAATCGATGCCCGGACTGGCCGGGGTAGAGGATGCCGGTGCAGCCACCTGCCCAGTTGCCGACGTCGAACACCTGCCGCCATGACGGGGCGAACAGCCGGGTGGCGAAGTCGGCGCCGGGCCTGGGACCCGTGGCCATCACGGTGTCGACACCTCCGCCCACGACGACGTCCGGCGCGTTGAGCAGCGGGTGCAGCACCCGGCGTACCGCGAGCGGGTGCCGCAGTGGCAGCCGGTGCAGGCGGCCCCAGCGCCAGCGACGCACGCTGCCGACGTCGCGTCGCAGGTCGGCCACCGCGTCCTCGAGAGCGTCTGCAGCCACCTGGTTCCACGTGGTCAGACCGTCGAACATCGACTCGTCCCCAGCCTCCCAGCGTTCCACGAGCATCGGCGTCGCCCGCCCGGTGAGGTTGGCGGGGTACTCGAACAGTGGGTGGCCGAGGTCGAAGCCGGCTGCGATGCCCCAGGCGTCGCCGCACAGTGGCCGGAACGCGTGCTCGGCGAGCCGCCGCATGAACGCCTCGTACACGGTGGGTTCGATCCTGTCGGTGGCCATCCGGCCATCCCACGCCACCAGGCGCAGCCGCATCGCCTCGGCCAGCTCCATCGTGCAGCTGACCGTGCCGAGCAGCTTCGACACCGTCACCGCCGGCACACAGACCACGTCGAGCTGCACGCTGCGCATGTACGCGGTGTCCATCTGCTCGCGGCCGAGCAGCTCGGCGAGTCGACGGGCGCGGTAGCCCGCCATGTAGTCGTTGGCGATGTAGTGCGGGAAGCCGTCGCCGACGATGCGGTTGTTGGCGGTGATGACCAGGCCGTCCGGCGGATCCAGCACCTGCGGCACCTCGTCGACGGTGAGGAACCGGTCCCAGAGGACGCCGCCCTGCCAACCCGGGGTGGGCAGGCCGGAGGGCCGGCGCCGGCGCACCGGGATGCGGGCGTTGCAGAAGTAGCCGATGTGCCCGTCGACGTCGGCGTACACCGCGTTCTGGGAGGGCGCGTCGAGGGTCGCGAACGCGCTCCGGAAGCTCGCCCAGTCGCCGGCGCGCTGGAGCTTGAGGACCGTCTCCGACGCGCACGCCGGGGTCAGCGCTGTCCACTGCAAGGCGAGGCCGAGCCAGCGCCCGCCGCTGACGTCGTCACAGCGCTCCACCACCGGCCCGTGCCGGGTGATCACCACCTCCTCGACCTCATCGGGGCGGTCCTTGACCCGGATCACCTCGCGCGCGATGCGCGACTGCTCCCACCCGCCCTCGGTCCGGAAGCGGTTGCCCGCGGGCGCGTCGAACTGCTCGACGATGAGGTCCTGGCAGTCGGCGAACGAGTTGGTGTATCCCCAGGCGATGCGCCGGTTGTGGCCGATGATCGGGAAAGGCTGGCCGGCGAACGTCGACCCCCGTGGTCTCGAAGTCGTCGCCGGCGCGCACGTGGGCGGCGAACCACACCGAGGGAAGGGTCGGCTCCAGGTGGGGGTCGTTGCAGAGCATGGCGCGGCCGGTGGCGGTGCGCCGCGGCGCCACCGCCCACGCATTGCTGGCGCCGACCGCGCTGGGCAGCCAGCGCGCTGTCTCCTGGTACATCGCCAGCAGGGTCTCCCCGGCCCGCGGCCCGGGGGCGGCGGCCGTGGCGGCGAGGATGGTGGGGTTGGTCTCGGGGTACACCAGCTCGAGGCGGGCGGCGATCTCCGGGCCCACCTCCTGCACCAGGCGAAGCCGCTGCAGCTCGCTGTCCCAGTTGAGGCTGAGGCTGAGGGCGAGCAGCTTGGCGCAGGCGATGCTGTCGACGGGTCGCCATCGCTCAGGGCGGATGCGCAGCAGCGCGAACTCCATGGGCAGGCGGCGGCCACTGTCGATGACCGCGTTGATGCCGGACGCGTAAGCCTCGAGCATGGTCCTCGCCTCCCCGTCGAGGAGGTCGGCCTCCTCCGCGGCGACGCGGCTCAACCCCACCCGGCGGACGAAGCGATCGGCGGTGAGGCCGTCGAGCCCGGCGATCTCGCTGACGCGCCCCAGGGCCACGCGGCGGGTGAGGTCGAGCTGCCAGAGCCGCTCCTGGGCATGCACGACGCCCATGGCGTAGGCGGCGTCCTCCATCGAGGCGGCGTCGACGTGCGCGACGCCGAGACGGTCCCGCACCACGGTGGCCGGCGCCCGCAGCCCCGCCACCGTCAGCGTCCCGCGCGTCGCGGGCAGCCGGCGGCGGACCAGCACGGTGATCGTGAGGATCGCCGCGACCACCAGCGCAACCACGACGACGGCGGCGACGATCATCGGGCTCCCTCTCGTGAATCGGCTGGATGGTACCCGCCGGAGGGAGGGCCACCCGGCTCATCGCCGCGCCCTACACTCGCACGCCTGATGGGCCGTCGCACCCCACTCTACGACCGCCACGTGGCCGCCGGAGCCCGGATGGTCGACTTCGCCGGTTACGACATGCCCTTGCAGTACACCGGCATTCGCGACGAGCACGTCGCGGTGCGCCAGCGCGCGGGCATCTTCGACGTCAGCCACATGGGCGAGGTGAGGGTCAAAGGCCCTCGCGCCGCGGAGTTCGTTCAGCGCCTGGTCACCAACGACGTCGGCAGGCTGGTGCCCAACCAGCTGCTCTACTCGGTGATGTGCAACCCGAGCGGCGGCATCATCGACGACGTCATCGTGATGCGGTCTGGCGATGGCGACCACTTCCTCATCGTCGTCAACGCGTCGACGAGGGAGAAGGACGTCGCCTGGATGCGCGAGCAGGCGCCGGACGGCGTCGAGCTGCAGGACCTGAGCGACGAGCTGGCGCTGATCGCCGTGCAGGGGCCGGCAGCTGTCGACATCGTCGAGCCGCTCGCGCACATTGACGAGGGCGAGCCCCCGCTGCGCGATCTCCGGCCGTTCTTCGCCACCGGCCTCTCGCTCGCCGGGGTCACCGACGCGCGTGTCCAGCGAATCTCACGCACCGGCTACACCGGTGAGGACGGTTTCGAGATCTACATCGACGCCGCGCGCGCCGGGGTGGTGTGGGACGCGATCATCGAGGCGGGTGCGGCACATGGGTTGGTGCCCGCGGGACTGGGCGCACGTGACACGCTGCGGCTGGAGGCCGGTCTGCGCCTGTACGGCCAGGACATGGATGACGACACGGACCCGTACAGCTGCGGCCTCGGTTGGACGGTGAAGCTCGACAAGGGCGACTTCATCGGTCGATCGGCGTTGGAGGAGCTCCGCGAGTCACCGCCTCGCCGCTTCATCGGCCTGCGGCTGGGCCCGCGCAGCATCGCCCGTCACGGCCACGCGGTCTTCCAGGACGAGGTCGAGATCGGCACTGTCACCAGCGGGACATTCGGCTTCACGGTCGGCGCGGCGGTGGCGATGGCGTCCGTTGACCCGGACTTCACCAGGGGCGGCGAGATCGCCGTCGACATTCGCGGAACCGAGGC
Source organism: Candidatus Dormiibacterota bacterium (assembly GCA_963717185.1). GTDB lineage: Bacteria > Chloroflexota > Dormibacteria > Aeolococcales > Aeolococcaceae > Aeolococcus. The sequence goes on from CAVQVY010000032.1 coordinate 21,705, forward strand.
GACGGCGGAGGTTGTCCCGCTGCCGTTCTACAAACGACCCAAGGGGGATGGTTGAGTGCCCGATCTCAGCGAGTACCGCTTCACCGAGAGCCACGAGTGGGTGCACGTCGAGGGTGGCGTGGCCACGATCGGCATCAGCGACCATGCCCAGTCCGAGCTGGGCGACGTCATCTTCGTCGAGCTGCCCGCGGTCGGCACCGTGCTCAAGACGGGCGACAAGTTCGGCGCCATCGAGTCCGTGAAGGCGGCCAGCGACCTCTACGCCCCGGTGGGAGGAACGGTCACCGGCGTCAACGACCAGCTCACCGACGCACCCGAGCGCGTCAACGCCGACCCATACGGCGAGGGCTGGATGATCCGTCTCAACAGCGTCGACGACAGCGGAGCCAAGCTCCTCGACGAAGCCGGCTACAAGGAGATCGGAGGCAGCTGAAAGCTCCGCAACGAACAGGGAGCCGCCGCGGGCTCGCGCCGAGCAAAGGGGCCAGCAGCTCCGGCAGTTCTAGCCGCGCGAGCCGCATGGCGAGCCGGCGCGGAGTCGCGCCGAGTGGGGAGTGAGGTCGTCCGGCTCCGCCGGACGGCCGAGAGGGGCGCATCGCCCCTCTGTCAGAAGAACGGGGGACCCCGCGCAGTCGGACTGAGCGCAGCGAAGGCAGACTGTGTGGGGCAAACCTGGTCAGCGGGGGATTCGAACCCTCGACCTCACGGATGTGAACCGTGCGCTCTAACCAACTGAGCTAGCTGACCGCGGCTCGGCGGGCTCGGAGTCTACCGGAAGGCTGACCGTGATTCCCCCGGCGATCACGACCAGCGGGGACTCCCTGCGTCCAGTCCGCCCCGATCCGGAGGCCGGGGCCAGGGCCCAGCGCTCCTCGATCCTGCCGTAGCGCCACACCGCGACCGCGCCAAGCCAGGTCACCACGAACATGCCGACGATGATGAAGCCGACGGTGTTGAGGTTGATCGAGCTGAGCATGTCCCACACGCCGCCGCGCAGGTGCAGGTACTGGGTGAGGATGCTCAGCACCTCCACCGTGCCCACCATGAAGGCCACGGCCACCGAGAGCCCGGTGATGGTGAGGTTGTAGAAGACCTTGCGCACCGGCTTGGAGAATGCCCAGCCGTAGGCAACGTTCATGAACGCTCCGTCGGCGGTGTCCATCAGCGCCATCCCGGCGGTGAACAGGATCGGCAGGCACATGATCGCGTACCACGGCAGCCCGCTCGCCGCCGCGCCGCCTCCGATCGCGAGCAGGCCGACCTCGGTGGCGGTGTCGAAGCCCAGCCCGAAGAGGAACCCGATCGGGTACATCTGCCAGCTCGACCTGATCGACCGCGCGATGGGACCGAGCAGGCGGTTCATCAGCCCCCGTTCCAGCAGCCTCTTCTCGAGGGTGGGCTCGTCGAACTCGCCGCGGCGCATCTGCCTGAAGATGCGGACGATGCCGACCAGGATCACCAGGTTGATGGCGGCGATCAGGTAGAGGAAGAAGGCGCTGACACCGGTACCGATGTAGCCGCCGACGCCATGCAGGGCGCTGTTGCTGTTGCCCACCTGAGCGGCGACCGTCCCCGCCGCCACGGCGATGATCGCGGTCAGTCCGACCACGATGGTGCTGTGCCCGAGTGAGAAGAAGAAACCAACGGCCACGGGCCGCTTGCCGTCGGCGATCAGCTTGCGGGTGGTGTTGTCGATCGCCGAGATGTGGTCGGCGTCGAAGGCATGGCGGAGCCCGAAGCCGTAGGCGGTGAGGCCGATTCCGAGGCCGAAGACCTTGGCGTCGTACCTCGGTCCGCTGACCACGAAGAGCACGCCGAAACCGATGACGTGCAGAGCGAGCACCGCCGCATAGCAGAGGCCGAGCCGGGTCCATTCGGCACGCGAGAGGGTGCTGCGCATGCGCGCCAACTTGCTGAACATCGGGCTCCCCGGCTTGTCGCACCGACCATCGTCACCGCCCCCCGCTGGGGCGGCTGCGATGCTAGCGCACCTGCGACCCTGTTGCACCTGGGGATCGGCCGGCACCGGCCTGCTGCTATGCTCGGGGCGTCCTCGAAGGACGTTCACAAAGCTTTCCTGCATCCGGCGCTGCCCGCCAGCCACCTCGGCAAAGCACCAGGTCCGGATGCCGCAAGCCCATGGGAAAGGAGGTGCGCGCATGGTGCGCGACTACGAGCTGATGTACATCGTCCGTCCGGAGCTCGATGACGAGGCGCTCCAGGGCGCGGCGGACTCCGTCGAGCGGCTGGTCACAGCCGCCGGGGGAACCGTGGTGCGAACCACCAACTGGGGCAGGCGCCGGCTCGCCTACGAGGTCGACCACCTGCGCGACGGCCACTACATGCTCCTGCACATCCGCCTCGACGGGACCCGTGTCCGCGAGGTCGAGCGCGCCCTGGCCATCCACGAGACCGTGTTCCGCCACCTGCTGGTGGTGCGCGAAGGGGATGACGAGGCCGAGGCCGAGGCCGTCGACGGTTCGGACGCCGCCGCCGCCGCGCCGGCGCGTCAGGCAGTTGTCGCCGCCGCGGACGACGATGTGGAGGACGACGCCGACGGCGATGATGCCGGCGAGGACGATGATGAGGATGACGACGCGCCTGCCGCGCTGATCGCCGCCACTGAGGAGGAGAACTGATGTCCGGCTCGCTCAACCGTGTGATGCTGATCGGCCGCCTGACCCGTGACCCTGAGCTGCGCTTCACTCCCAGCGGCACGGCCGTCTGCAACCTCGCGCTGGCCACCAACCGCTATGGCCAGGACGCCAGCGGCGAGCGTCGCGAGTTCACCGACTACCACGACATCGTGGTCTGGAACCAGGGCAACCGCAAGCTGGCCGAGCTGTGCGGGCAGTACCTGCAGAAGGGCCGCATGGTCTACATCGAAGGTCGCCTGCAGACGCGCTCCTGGGATGACAAGGACACCGGCGCCAAGCGCTACAAGACCGAGGTCAACGCCAACGACGTCCAGTTCCTCGACAGCCGCCAGGATGGCGATGGCGGAGCCCGCGCCGCCGATCCCGGACAGCCCGCCACCGCCGGCGCCGCTGTCGCCGCTCCCGCGCTGGGCGCCGGCGCAGGCGGCGACGTCGACCCGGACGACATCCCCTTCTAGATGCCTGACTACGATCGCCGCCGCCGCAAGGTCTGCAGCTTCTGCCTGGAGCACGTGGAGGTCATCGACTACAAGGAGGTGGCGCGCCTGCGCCGCTACCTCAGCGACCGCGGCAAGATCCTGCCGAGGCGAATGACCGGGACGTGCGCACGCCACCAGCGACGGCTCACCACCGCGCTCAACCGCGCGCGCCACATAGCGCTGCTCCCGTACCAAGCGGAAGTTCGCTAGAAATCCCCTAAACCCCGTCAACGCAGGCGACTTCACGTCGCCGGAGTTGACACCTCTGCTGAGGGGAGCCCGAGGGGGGAACGAAGTTCCCCCTTCGCCCTGGAACGCAGTTCCCCACTCGCTTTCACCCATATACTGGCTTCGGCCATGCGCCGTCCGGCGACACGTCTTCTCCACGTCCTGCTCAGCGTCCCGGTCCTCACCAGCGCACTGGTGATCGCCGCCTCGCCGACGGTGCACGCCCAGGCGTCGGCACCCACACCGCTGGTCGTGGTCATCGACCCCGGCCACGGAGGCGCGGTCAACCCGGCCCAGCCCGACATGCCCTTCGACCCGGGAGCCATCGCTCCCAGCAACGGCCTCGAGGAGAAGGACGCGACCCTGGCGGTCTCGCTGCGGCTGCGAAGCCTGCTCCAGCAGGACGACATCAACGCCATCCTGACGCGCACCACCGACGTCTCCCTCGACGTCCAGCAGCGCAGCGACACCGCCAACAACAACAACGCAGCCGTGTTCGTCAGCGTGCACTTCAACTCCTTCAGCGACGCCGGCCCCAACGGTTCGCTGGTGCTGTACCCGAAGGACAGCGACCTGTCGTTCGCTCACACCATGAGCGACAGCATGGGCACGTACCTGGCCCCGCTTGGCGTCGTCAACGACGGGGTTGTCCTCCGTGACAACTGGTGGATCCACACACAGATGCCCACCGTCACCGTGGAGCCCGCGTTCCTCAGCAACACGCGCGAGGCGTCGCTGATCGCCACGCCGGGGTTCCAGCAGGTGCTGGCGATGGGGATCCGCGCCGGCATCGAGAGCTACGCCCCGCAGCTGCTGCAGCGCAAGGCGCAGATCGTGGCCTGGAACCTGTCGCATCCCGACCACCCGGTGACGCCGGTGACGCGGACGGCGGCCACGCACCCGGCGGCCGGGCGTCGGGGTCGTCGAGCTGGTTCGGGACGCTGGTTCGCTACACGCTGGTGCTGGCGCTGCTCGCCGCGGTGGTTCGCTGGCCGCGCACCGCCTGGGTGCTGGTGCGTGCCGACCTGAGCCTGAGCTCGCGCCGGCATCGAGCGCGTCCTGGTGCGTCGCAACGCAAAGCGCCGGCGGCGCCGCGCGGTCGCGCTGCGCGCGCTGGAGGCGCGCGCGCAGCGTTTCGCCCGCCCGCACCACATCTACGACGAGCTGTTCTGACCATCGGCTGCCTGGCGCGCCCGGCAGGCCGGCCACGGACGCTTGGTAGACTGCTCGCAGACGTCAGACGTGCACGCTGGGAGCAGACATGGCCTTTGCACAGCAGCTCCGCGTCCCCGGTCCCACCCCCCTCCCTGAGCGCGTGGTGCGCGCGGCCAGCCGGCCGATGATCAACCACCGCGGGCCCGAGTTCGCAGCCCTGCTGCGCGACGTCGAGGAGGGGTTGCGCTGGGCGCTCCGCACCGAGAACGACGTGCTCATCTACCCGTGCAGCGGCACCGGCGGCCTCGAGGCTGCGGTCGTCAACCTGCTCAGCCCGGGCGAGCAGGCGCTCTTCTGCACGATGGGCTCCTTCGGCGACCGCTGGGCCGACATCGGTGCCGCGTACGGCGCCGACGTCATGCGGCTCAGCGTCAACGCCGGCGAGCCGGTCGACCCCGAGGATGTCGAGCGGATCCTCGCCGAGCATCCCGGCATCACCACCGTCTTCGTCACCCACAACGAGACCAGCACCGGCGTGTTCAACGACATCCCCGCGATCGCCGCCGTGGTCAAGGGTCGCGGCAAGCTGCTCGCCGTCGACTCCGTGAGCGGCGCCGGCTGCATCCCGCTGGAGACCGACGGCTGGCGCATCGACGTGCTCATCACCGGCTCGCAGAAGGGTTGGATGGCGCCGCCCGGGGTGACCATGGTGGCGGTCAGCGAGGCCGCCCTCGCCGCGTGCGGAGAAGACCACGACGCCGCGCTGGTACCTCGACTTCGCCCGCGAGCGCAAGTTCCAGCAGAAGTCGCAGACCTACAGCACCCCGGCCGTGTCGGTGCTCTACGCCCTGCAGGAGGGCCTCGCGATGATGCGCGAGGAGGGCATGGAGGGGGTGTGGGCTCGCCATGCGCGCGTCGGCGAGATGATCCGCGCCGGCGTCGACGCTCTCGGCCTCAAGTTCCTTGCCGCGGAAGGGCATCGCAGTGACACGGTCACCGCGGTCCACAACCCGGTTGATGGCCCCGACGCGCTCAAGGAGCTGCTCACCGCGCTGCGCACACGGCACGGCCTGGTGCTCGCCGGCGGCCAGGGCGACCTGTCCGGGAAGATCTTCCGGATCGGCCACCTGGGGATGATCGACGAGGGCGACGTGTACAGCATCCTCGCCACCCTCGAGCAGGGAATGCACGAGTCCGGGATGCGCAGCCGCGTCGGGTTGGCGGTGCCCGCCGCGCAGGCGGTGGTGCGCAGCGTCCAGGTCAGCGGCCAGCCTGCCGGGGTGGGGTGACGATCCAGACCGAGGCGCCGCTGTCCGAGGAATCGCCCGCCGCCGAGCGGGATGTCGACGCGCTGCGAATCCTCGTCGCCGACCCCATCGCCGCCGACGGCGTCGAGAGGCTGCGCGCCGCCGGCGAGGTCGACGTCGCCACCGGGCTCGACCCCGCTGACCTCCTCGCGCGCATCGCCGGCTACGACGCCCTGGTGGTGCGCAGCGAGACCAAGGTGACCGCCGACGTGTTCGCGGCGGCGACGCGCCTGCGAGTGGTCGGACGCGCCGGCGTCGGCGTCGACAACATCGACATCGAGGCGGCCACGCGCCACGGCGTCCTGGTGCTCAACGCGCCCACGGGCAACACCATCGCCGCCGCTGAGCACGCCGTGGCGATGATGCTGGCGCTGGCCCGCAACATCCCCGCCGCGGACGCGTCGCTGCGCGCCGGTCGCTGGGAGCGCTCCAAGCTGATGGGCGTGGAGCTGCGCGACCGCACCCTGGGCGTGCTCGGGCTCGGCAAGATCGGCTTCGAGGTGGCGCGCATCGCCGGTGAGGGGCTGCGCATGCGCGTGCTCGCGCACGACCCGCTGGTCAACCCACGAGCGAGCCGAGCAGTCCGGCGCCGAGCTGGTCGACATGGACACGCTGCTGGCCGAGAGCGACGTGCTCACCGTCCACGTGCCGCTGACCGAGCACACGCGCGGCGTGATCGGCGCCGCCGAGCTGCGCCGGATGCGCCCGGGGCGCGCGTCATCAACGTGGCGCGCGGCGGGATCATCGACGAGGCCGCGCTCGCCGAGGCGGTCCGCGACGGCGTCATCGCCGGCGCCGCCATCGACGTGTTCACCACGGAACCGGTGCCCGAGGGACATCCCCTGGTCGGCGTCGACGGGATCGTGGTCACGCCACACCTCGGCGCCAGCACCGCCGAGGCGCAGGTGAACGTCGCCGCCGACGTCGCCGACCAGATCGTCGAGTACCTGCGCGGGGGCTCGCCGCGCTACGCGGTCAACGCGCCTGCGGTCAACCCGGAGGAGCTGGCCCGCCTGCGGCCCTACCTCGAGCTGGGCCGCAAGATGGGCTCGCTCGCCGCGCAGCTGAGCAGCGGTGGCGTGCAACGGGTGATCTGCAGCTACGCCGGCGAGCTCGCCGCAGGTCGACACCACCCTGGTCACCGCCGAGGTGCTGCGCGGCCTGCTCGGCCATTTCTCCGACACCCGGGTCAACGCCATCAACGCCAAGACGGTGGCGCGCTCCATGGGAGTCGACGTCGACGAGCACACCACCACCCGCAGCGTCGACCACGCCAACTCGATGTTCGTCGAGGTGGTCGGTGAGCGTCGCCTGCTGGTGGCCGGCACTCATTTCGACGGCGCGCCGCGGATCACGCGCATCGACGACTTCCGTGTCGACATGCAGCCCGCAGGCACCTTCCTGGTGGTGCAGCACGAGGACCGCCCCGGCGTCATCGCCGCGGTGTCCTCGCTTCTGGCCAGCAATGACATCAACATCGCGCGCATCGAGCTTGGCCGGGACCGTCCGCGCGGGCGTGCGGTGATGCTGATGGAGATCGACGACGCGGTCGACGGCGCCCTCCTCGAGAGCCTCGCCGCGGTCGCAAAGCTCGAGCAGCTGCGCCAGGTGCGCCTGTAGTGGCGTACGACGCGGTGCTGGCCGAGACGGTGTCGATCACCGGCGCGGGCGGCGACGCGATCGAGGCCTACCTGGCGCGGCCGCTCGCCGCCGGCCCGCTCGGCGGCGTCGTGGTGATCCACCACATGCCCGGCTATGACGCCACCACCAAGGAGATCACCCGCCGGTTCGCGGTCATGGGCTACGACGCCATCTGCCCCAACCTCCACTTCCGCGAGGCGCCGGGCGCCGACCCCGATGACGCCGCGGCGGCGTCACGTGCGGCGGGCGGAGTGCCCGACGACCGCCTCGTCGGCGATGTCGGGGGCGCGGCGACGCACCTGCGCGCTCTCAACAACGCCAACGGGCGCGTCGGGGTGATCGGCTACTGCTCCGGGGGGCGGCAGTCGTTCCTGGCGGCGTGCAGCCTGCCGCTCCAGGCGGCGGTGGACTGCTACGGCGCCTTCGTGGTGGCCAGGCCCCCGAGCGAGTTCCCGACTGCAGCGTCAGCCCCATCCTCGACCTGCGCCCCGAACCTCTCGTGCCCGCTGCTCGGGCTGTTCGGCGCCAACGACACGCACCCCTCCCCGGACGAGGTGGCCGAGCTCGACCGCGCGCTCACCGAGGCGGGCAAGGACCACGAGTTCCACGTCTTCGACAACGCCGGCCACGGCTTCTTCGCAACGGACCGCCCGATGTACGTCCAGGAGGCGGCGGTGAAGGGTTGGCGGCTGATCGAGGACTTCTTCGCCACGCAGCTGTCCACGAGGTGAGCACGCATGTGCACGTACGTGACCGAGCACGTCGCGATGAGCGGCAGCGGCAAGGGCCGCGACGGCTGGTTCCCGCTCAGCGGCGCCAGCGTGTACCTCGACCACCCCGTCCACGCCGATGCCGTGCACACCCTGAACATCGACTTCCTCAACCCGCAGGCGGGCCCGGCCGCGCGCGTGGCCGTGGAGCTGACCCCGAAGTCGGCCCGCCAGCTCGCCGCGGCGATCCACACCGCGCTGGAGCGGCACGCCGCCCTGTAGCGGCAGGCCGGCCCTCGAAGCCCGGGGGTTGGGCTGAGAGGGCCGCGCTCACAGGTGAGGTGCGCCTCGGCTACGATGCCGCGTGATGCTCGGGAAGGGAGGGCAGCGCCGCCTCTGTGGCGCGCTGATGATCGTGGCGATCGCACTCGCAGCGGCAACGGCCACGACGCCGCCGGTTCGTGCGCTGGCGGCCACCGCCCCCGCCACCTGGTACGCGGGTGCGGCAGCACAGCGCATCACGCCGCCGGCGTACAACCCCGCCGACGACGCGCGCGACTTCCCGGCCTGCGACACCAGCGTCTTCAACGGCCCGCGGCACTTCGACTTCGAGGAGCCGTACATCGACCACGCCGGGACCGGGTTCTTCGACCCCACCCAGGACCCGTACTGCGACGCGAATGCCAACCACCGCTGGGACGGGCCCTACGATTCCGGCGGCGTGGCCCGGATCTTCACGTGGGTGCTCAACGACATCTGGGCACGAGCGCTCGCCATCTCCGACGGCAGCAGCACCGTGGTCATCGAGTCGCTCACCTCGCAGGGCCTTGGTGGCGAGGACGTGGCGCGCATCCGCGCCGCGGTGGCCGGTTACCGAGGAGCCTCGGGAACAGCCCCACCGGTGGTGCAGACGTTCGTCAGCTCGGACCACAACAAGTCGTCGCCCGACCCGATCGGCATCTACGGCGCGCCCGCCGACCCGACCGGCACCTTCGGCCTCAACTCAGGAATCGACGACTACTACATCTCCTTCCTGGTCAACCAGGCGGCAGTCGCGGCGCGCGACGCCGTCGACGCGCTGGCACCGGCGCGAATGCGCGTCGGGGAGTTCACCCCTCCCGACGTCGCCGCACGACTGAGCACGACGTTCCTGACCACCAACTCCAACAGCGCGGTCTCGAGCGGACCGACGGCCAACGGCACCGCCGAGGCGACGGACACCAAGGCGCTGGTGCTGCAACTGGTCAACGCGGGCACCGGCGCCAACATCGAGACGCTCTTCAACTGGGCCGCGCACAACCAGCAGACCGGCCACGCAGCCGGCGACGCGGTCGCACCCGACCCGCACGACTCCAATACGCTGAAGCCGATCAACTCCGCGGTGTCCGACGACTGGCCGGGCGTGTTCAGCACGGCGGTGCAGACCGCGCTCGGCGGACAGGCCATGTTCCTGGTGGGCGACAACGGCTCGGTCGAGGATCCTCACGAGTACCCGATGCCCACGCCTGACGGCGAGTGCCCGGCCAGCGACTTCAGCCCACCGCACACCCAGCCGACCTCCGAAGGCTGTGCCACGCTGCCGGTGATCACCGGGACGCGGCTCGCCAACGACGTGCTCAGCCTGGTCGGTGGCGGCTCGCCGGGGGCGATGGAGACGGTCGCCCCGCACACGCTCGGCACGGCCACCGCGCCGTTCTACGTCCCGCTGCAGAACCAGCTCTTCGTCGGGGCCTTCGGCGCCGGCATCTTCGCGCACCACACCGCCGCCACGGCGACCGCGTGCCAGGACTCCACCGGGGCCGCGCGAACCTGCTTTCGCACCGAGGTGGGCCTGGTGGACCTCGGCCCCCAGCTGGAGATGCTCGTCAACCCCGGCGAGGCCTACCCGGCGCTCATCGAAGGTCATCCATTCGGGCAGGAGGAGGTGTCGTGCCCGGAGCGCGCGGAGCCGCCCACCGCCGCCTGGCATGCCGCCGCCGACCACAAGATCGAGGTCGGCCTCGGTGATGACATGATCGGCTACGAGATCCCGGCGCCCGGCTGGTTCGCCGACCCCGGGGTGTACACCGACCCGGCCTGCCCGGCGGGGTCCCAGGCGCAGTCCAACCCGGCCGCGGACGTGGACCAGCACAACAACTACCACAAGCTCGAGTCCGAGTCGGTCGGGCCCGACGCCGGCAACCTCGTCGACAACCACCTGGCCGCCCTCGCCGACTGCGCGGCAGCAGGCACGCTCTCGAGCTGCGCGAGCAGCCCGGCGACCTGCCAGGCGGGCCCGCGCACCATCGAGTCGGGGCGATTCCTGCTGGCCGACGGCAGCTTCACCCGCAAGGGCCGAGACGGCCCGGTGGGGTTGTGGGTGCTCCCCTGCGGCGCCACCGTCTTCAGCCCCGGGGCGGGGACGCTCATCTCCCTGGCCGGCATCACCAGCTTCGGGAGCACCCCGGTCAACGCCACCGGCGTGTTCATGGACTTCGACGGCCGCCCGCAGGCCGGGCCGGACATCGCCACGCGCGGCATGCTGGTGACCGGGCCGAGCGGCGTGGTCACCCGGTACTTCGTCGACCCCTACCTGCCCCTGACCGGCGCCTCACCGGGGGCGGCCGCCCCGGCCGCGGTGGTGGCCGAGAGCCCAGCCGGCGCGGGCCTCCTCCTCGTCCCGGCCCTGGCGGCGGCAGGCGCCCTGGCTCGGCGTCGATCCCCGGCCGCACGCCGCTGAGGTTCGGAACGCAAGGAATCGTCCACAGGGACGTTTCTATCTGTGGGTCGGCGGCCGCTCGGCCGACGAGACAGCACCTGCCTTTCAGGAAGGGAGACCGAGGCGGGGGGAAAATCTCCCTGCGAACTCATCGCTGGCGCCGCCTGACCCACCAACCCGCCTGCCGCTGCCGGCGAGGCCTCTTCGCTCAGACTCGCCGCATGGCAGACGTGCGGCCGCTCTGTGGAATCCGCTTCAACCCCGAGGTCGTTCATCTCGGGGGCGTGCTCGCCCCTCCGTACGATGTGATCAGCGACGCCCAGCGGGATGAGCTGTACGGCCGGGACCTGCGCAACGTGGTCAGGATCGACTACGGCAAGGAGCTGGCCGGGGACCGAGAGCAGGAGAGCGATCGGTACACCCGTGCCGTCGAGCATCTCCGGGCCTGGCTCGGCCTCGGGGTGCTGGTCCGTGACCCGAGACCGTCGTACTACGTCACCGAGCACAGGTTCGTGGGCTCTGACGGATCGAGCCATGCGCGTCGTGGCGTGATCGCCCGGGTGCGTGCCACCGACTGGGAGCACAGCGAGCTCCGCCCCCATGAACACACCCTGCGCGGACCCAAGGCGGACCGGCTGGCGCTGATGCGGGCGACAGCGACCCAGACCAGCCCCGTCTTCGCCGTCTGGCAGGGCGCCGCCGGCATGGCAGCCGTGCTCGAGGAGGTGGCCGCCGGCCCGGCGGCGGCGGGAGGCCGGACCGACGGTGAGATCGCCTCGGAGAAGCACCTGCTGTGGGTGGTGGATGACGCCGCCCGGGTGGAGGCGATCCGGGAAGCGTTGCGCAGCGCGCGCCTGTACATCGCCGACGGCCATCACCGCTACGAGACCGCCGCCGCGTACGCCGCCGAGCGCGCCGTGGCCGGCGACGGCCCGGACGCGGACTCCCAGTACGCGCTCGTCTACCTCTGCGACGCCGCCGACCCAGGCGTCGGCCTGCTTGCGACCCACCGGCTGCTCTTGCCGCGAGCGGGTGCGGCGTTCAGTCTCGACGACCTCTGGATGCGGCTCGATGACGGGTGGGACGTCACGCCCAGCGCCGGCCTGGCCGCTGCGGGGGCGACCGCGGCCGCCCAGCGCGAGCAGCGTCACGCCTTCGCGGTGCGGGCGCGTGACGGGGCGGCGGTGCTGTCACGACCCCGCAAGACGGCCACCTCACCGCGGCAGGCGCTGGACGTGGTGGTGCTGCAGGAGGAGGTGCTTGGCCCTGCGGGCGCGGACGAGGCGGCGATCCGCGACGGCGCGCTCGGCTACACGCGCTCGCTCGACGAGGTCGACAGCGCCGTCATGTCGGGCGCCGCGGTGCTCGGCTTCGGCGTCAACCCGGCGACGACCGCGGAGATGATCGCCGTTGCCGACGCCGGTGAGGTCATGCCCCAGAAGTCGACGTACTTCTACCCCAAGGTCCCGACCGGGCTGGTGCTGTCGCCGCTCTGACGGATGCCGGCCACCCCCGGCCGCGTACGATCTGCCGCATGTCACGCCGCATCGCCATCTCCGTCGACGACGACATCCTGGAGGCGCTCAACGCACACACGCGCGGGTCGCCTCTCAGCCGCAGCGAGCTCGTCAACGTGGCGCTGCGTCGTTTCCTGCGCGCGGAGCGGCGCGTCGCGCGGCTCAACGTCAACGGCGCCGAGCAGGCCCGTGGCATCGCCAGCGGCACGGTGCCGTCGCACCGCCTCGAAGGACACCTGCTCCGGATGCGCCACGGCCCCTGGGAGAACTGACCCGCGGCGTTTGGCGCGCCCTGCCGCAGGGTAGGGTGAGAGAGGAGCGACCAGGAGACCAATGCCCAACTACGGTTACCGCTGCCAGACGTGCCAGCGTGAGTTCGAGGTGCAGCAGCGGATGAGCGACCCGCCGCAGGCATCGTGCCCGGACTGCGGTGGCAACGGCACGCGCCTGTTCTACCCGACCGGGATCCTCTTCAAGGGCAGCGGCTTCTACAAGACCGACAGCCGTTCGACGGCCGCCGCAGCCTCGACCCCGAGCCCGGACGCGGCGACGCCTGCGCCTGGCACGGGCTCCGAGCCCGCCAAGCCGGCGACCACGACCACCGACTCACCCGCCCCGCCATCCACCCCCAAGAGCGCGGGATCGACCAAGCCCGCGCCCGCCACCACCGACTGACCCCCGCGCAAACCGCCCCTTTGCAAGAATGAAGGCGACCGTCCCCCCGGCGCCGCACCAGGAGAGATCGATGTCCCACCCCCTCACCGTCACCGACACCAGCTTCAAGCAGGAGGTGCTGGACTTCGACGTGCCCGTGCTCGTCGACTTCTGGGCGTCGTGGTGCTCGCCATGCAAGATGATCGCCCCCATCGTCGAAGAGCTCGCCGGTGAGTACGAGGGCCGCGTCAAGGTCGCCAAGGTCGACGTCGACGCCAACCCGATCACGCCGGGCATGTTCGGAATCATGAGCATCCCCACGCTCATGGTCTTCCGCGGAGGCAAGGCCGAGGAGCGCATCGTCGGCTACCAGCCAAAGCAGTCGCTCAAGGCAAAGCTCGACGCTGTCCTGGTCGCCTGATCCCGCCTAGCTGACGGCTCTTCCCAGCGCCTGGAGAGCCTCGCCGGCCACGTAGAGGGACCCACAGGCAACCACGACGCCATCGGGTCCCGTCAGCTCGGCCGCGAGCGACAGCGCCGCGGCGATGCCATCGGCGGTGCGCGCTCCCGGTCCCCAGCGCCGCGCCAGGTCGCCGGGCAATGCTGCGCGCGCCGTGGCCGGGGAGGCGAAGACGACCTCGCCGGTGAGTGGGCGCAGCGCCGCCAGCATGTCGTCGAGCTCTTTGTCGGCCATGGCTCCGAAGACCGCGACAGTGTGGTGGCCGGCGCACATCGGGATCGCGGCGGTGACCATCGCTGCGACCGCCTCGGTGTTGTGACAGCCGTCGATGAGAGTGGGCGGCGACCCCTCGACCCACTGCATGCGTCCGGGCCATCGCGCCGACGCCGCACCATCCACCACGGCGCCGTCCGTGATGCGCGTGCCGCGCCGGGTCAGCGCTCGGGCGGTGTGCGCCGCCACCGCGAGGTTGCGGCGCTGGAAACCGCCCACCAGCGCGCTGGTCATGTGCAGGGGAGGGTCGGAGATGTCGACGGTGATGCCGGCGCGTCCCATCACCTCGCCCGTCCATGGCAGCTCGGTGCCGACCGCGGCCAGTGACCTCGCCGCCACCGTTTCTGCGGCGCGGCGGACGACCTGGAGCGCGACGCCGTCGGCGGCGGTGACAACGTCGTTGCCGGGCTTGATGATCGCCGCCTTCTCGGCGGCGATGCCGGCGATGTCGTGGCCGAGCTCAGCGGCGTGGTCGACAGCGATGCCGGTGACCACCGCCACCCCGAGGTCGAGGACGTTGGTGCTGTCGAGGCGCCCTCCCAGTCCGACCTCGCAGATGAGCACGTCCGGGTCCGCGTCGTGCGCCGCGAGGATGCCCGCTGCGGTCACCACCTCGAACACCGTCGGCGAGCCGAGCGGGCCCGGGATGCGCGGAGCGGCGTCGAGCACGCGCGCGACGAGGTCAGCGAACCGCTGCTCCGCGATGGGCTTCCCATCCAGCGCAATGCGTTCACACCACGACACCAGGTGCGGCTTGGTCAGCATCACCGTGCGCAGGCCGGCTGCCCGGGCCATCAACTCGAGCAGGGCGCATACCGATCCCTTGCCGTTGGTTCCCGCCACCAGCGCACCGTGGAGATCTCTGTGGGGATCGCCGAGCACGGTCAGAAGGCCCTCGATGCGCTCGAGGCCGAGCTTCATACCGCGGCCCTCGAGCGCCTCCAGCGCGGCCAGCGCGGCGGGGTAGTCCAGGCTCAGCGCCACGGCCAGGTTGTGCTCATCGCCTCGTCGGCACCGGGGCGTCCCACCACCTCGCGCAACCAGCGCAGCCATGCGCGCCGGCGCGGGGCGGCATCTTCGACCTCCTCGACAGCCGCGACCCGCAGAAGGCGGCCGGTCTGGTGCACCAGCGCGGCCTGGAAGTCCTGGTATTCGAGAAGGGTGGCGGCGTCGACCACGGCCTCCGCCGTGCCGGCGCCGGTCACCACGAAGCCGAAGACGCGGCCGCGCTCGTGGTCGAAGGTGGAGCGTGGGCTGACGCTGATGTGACCCGTGTCGGGGAGCAGGGGCGTGAGCACCTCCAGCCACGCTCGCTGCGGGTCGGACGCCGGAGTCAACGCTGTCGAGCACGAAGAGCTCGCCGCACAGCGCGGTGACGGCGGCGCCGAACTGGCTCCAGTAGAGGAGATCGGAGCCGTTGAGCGCCACGCTGCCGAGGTCGTCGCCGCCGTCGTCGACGAAGCTGACCATGAACGGCCGGGCATACGGCTTGCGTGCCTCGTGCTCCGACCAGCGCAGGCGCAGGGTTGCCACGGTTGGCTCAGCGCGTTGATGCGGGGACGCCGGCGCCTCGCCGCGCCGCGCAGAGCGCGACCGTGTTGTGCATGAGCATCGCGATGGTCATCGGGCCGACGCCACCCGGCACCGGGGTCAGCCAGCCGGCGACGGGTTCGACGGACTCCCGGTCGACGTCGCCGCGCACGCGGCCGTCGACCCGCGTGGTGCCGACGTCGATGACGCATGCCCCGGGCTTGACGTGGTCGGCGGTGATCATCCCGGCCCGTCCGAT
Source organism: Candidatus Dormiibacterota bacterium (assembly GCA_963717185.1). GTDB lineage: Bacteria > Chloroflexota > Dormibacteria > Aeolococcales > Aeolococcaceae > Aeolococcus. The sequence continues at coordinate 37,273 of CAVQVY010000032.1, forward strand.
CGCGGCGACGAGGATGTCGGCCTCGCGGCACACCCCGGCGAGGTCGGTGGTGGTGAGTGGCACATGGTGACCGTGCAGTCCGCGTTGAGCAGGAGCATGGCCATCGGACGTCCCACCAGCGCGCTCCGTCCCACCACCACGGCGCGACTGCCTCGCAGCGGGACGTCATAGCGGCGCAGCATCTCCATGCAGCCCGCCGGCGTGCACGCCACCACCGGAGGCCTGGCCCCCTGGGCGAGCAGGCCCATGTTCACCGGGTGCAGCCCGTCGGCGTCCTTGTCAGGGCGGATCACGTCGAGCACCGCGTCAGGATCGATCTGTGCGGGGAGCGGCAGCTGAACGAGGATGCCGTCGATGCCGTCGTCATCGTTCATCCGTTGCACCACGCTGACGATGTCGGCGGTGGAGCTGTCGCCCGGCGGAGTCTGCTGGTCGACACGCAGGCCGAGCTCCTCGGCGACCTTGCCCTTGTTGCGCACGTAGATCTCGGAGGCGGGGTCATCGCCGCAGAGCACCACGCCAAGCCCGGGACGGATCCCCGAGTTGATCAGCGCGCGGGTGCGCTCGGCCACCTCGGCACGCACCGCTGCCGCCACCGCCTTGCCGTCGATGATCACCGCGCTCACTGCGACGCACTCCCCCGGTCACGCTCGATGACCACGGCGAAGCGATGGAAGACGCCCGCCAGGGGCGGTTGCTTGGCGACGCGCACGACCACGGAGTCGATGCGGTCGTCGCTCAGCAGGGCGGCGGCGACCTCCTCGGCGACCGTCTCGAGGAGGTTGTGCTGCCGGGTCTCGACGACGTGCCGGACGGCCTCGTAGCAGCGCACGTAGTCGACGGCGTCGTGGAGGTGGTCGCTGCGACCGGCGGGGCGAAGGTCGCTGCGGATCTCGACGTCGACGTCGACGCGGCCGCCGAGCTCGCGCTCCGCCTCCACGTCACCGTGGTGGCCGAAGAATTGCAGGCCCTCGAGGAGCAGCCGGTCGCTTGCCATCGGCGCGATTGTAGGGAGCGCGCTCGATGTAGCCGGTCAGCTCGCCTCCGACGTCTGCTCCGGGCGTAACACCTGCTCGCGCTTGGTGACCGGGTTGACCATCACCACCACGAACAGGTCCTCGAAATCGCACTGGAAGAGCTGCATCAGGGACTGGCGCAGCTTGGGGCCGGGGTTGCGTGTGCCGGCTTCGAGCGCTGGGATGTAGTTCTGCGTGACCCCGAGGCGGCGTGCCAGCTCGCGTTGGGTGAGGTGGTGTCGATCGCGCATGGCGCGCAGTCCGGTGGCGCGCACCTCGACGTTCATAGCCTGCCGAGGGTATGACGGAAAGGTAGTTTTGTCAACGCGGAATGGCCGCGCTGCGAACTGAACTTTGCGCGCATGTGCCGGGTCTGCCTGAAGCGTCCGGAGATCCCCGACGAACGGTACGGCCGATGCGAGAGCTGTGCCAAGAACGGGCGGGTGGCGTTGAAGTTCCGCCTCGGGCCCGGGCGGAGCGGCGACGGGCTGGTCGTGCGTGCCGGGGAGCTGTCGCCGCGCGCCCTTCGGCAGAAGTGGCGCGAGCCGCTCGCAGCCTTCAAGGGGTCGGCCGCGGTCAAGCCCCACCTCGGGCTCCATGAGCTGGAGCTGGTCACCGGGCGCGACCGGCTGGAATCAGTGCGGGTCGCCCAGGACCTGGCGAGTCGTGCCGACGAGGCGCTGGCTGCGCTGCGGGCCGCAGCCGAGCGCACTGACGCCGCGTGGTGACCCGCCGCGCGCGATCAGCCGGAGAGCAGCCTCCACCACGGTGACGGGCCGGGGAGGCGGCCCGCCGTGGTCAGGGTCCAGGTGCCGACCGGGCTGCCCCTGAGCGACACCGTCACCGAGCCGGCGCGGGCACCGGCCGGCGCGGGCACGGCCAGCGCGGACTCCGACGTCGCCACCGAGAGGCTGTCGCCGGCGCGCAGGAGCACGAACATGTCGGGACCCGTCAGTCGCAGTGCGGAGTACGCGCCCCACGGCGCCGAGATGTGCCCCGTGACCGGGATCGTCCCGATGCCGACGTGCAGGGTCGTGAAGCCCTTGTAGGCGTCGTCGACCGACATGCGGGCCGCGTCGAAGGCGCCTCCCAGCTCCGGGTTGGCGAGGTCGACGTTGCCGTCGGGGGCCTGGTCGAGCACGGCGCCCACCATCGTGACCGGCGGCGCGCCCGCTGCCAGCGTGCGTCGCGCGGCGAAGAGCAGGCAGCCGCCTGCGTCGGGGGTCCAGCCCGTCTTGACGCCGACCCAGCCGGGCTCCTGGCTCAGCAGGATGTTGAGGTTCTGCACGGCGGTGCCGTCGGGCAGCGTCGCGCTCGTCGTGGAGACCACGCTGAGCAGCGCGTCGTCAGTGACCACCTTCTCGCCAAGGATCACAAGGTCGGCGGCGGTCGAGGTGGTGGCTCGGTCGAGGCCGTCGGGATCGGCGAAATGCGTGTGGAGCATTCCAAGTGACACAGCCCGCGCGTTGAGGCGCTGGACGAACATGCTGACGCTGCCATCCACCCAGCGAGCCGCCGTCAGGGCGAGGTTGTTGGCCGACGGGAGCATCAGGCCGATGAGCAGGTCGCGCTCGCTGAGCCGCTCACCCAGTCGCACCGGGGCAAACGAACCCCCGCTGGCGGCGATGGCGTGGTAGTCGTCGACGTCCTGCTGGGTCATGGTCAGCGACGGTCCAGCCTGGTCGGGGAGCAGCGGGTGCGCTTCGAGGATGGCCAGCGCCGTCATGGTCTTGGCGACGGAGGCGATGGGGCGCACCGTCTGCGCGTCGGACGACAGCAGCTGCGTGGTGGCGCCGCCGAACAGCGCCACCAGCGCGAGGCTGCCCTGTTCGGGCGCGGCGATGGGCGTCGCGGTGGCTGGGCCGGCGGCCCATTGCGCGCTCGGCGCCACCACCGGTGTCAGGGCGGGGACCTGTGCATGCAGGCGATCGGCGGCCAGGACGGTCCCGAGCCCGGCCCCGGCCAGCAGGACGCCCACCAGCAGCACGACGGACGCAACGCGGAGCAGGCGGGCTACGGCGCGCATCCAGCGACCGGGCCGGGGCCCCGGCGTCTCACCGGGGCCCCCGCGGGTCTATGCGGTCAGCGACCGCCCCGCTTGGCGCCGCGCGCGTTCTTGAGCGCGCCGCTGAGCGTGGTGCTCGCAGCGAACCTGACGACGCGCCGCGCCGGCACGCTGACGGCCTCGCCTGTGCGCGGGTTGCGGCCCATCCGCGCGGCGCGCTGCGCCGTCCTGAACGATCCAAAGCCATGAATGCGAACCTCGTCGCCCTTCTCGAGTGCGGTGGAGATGGTGTCGAAGAACCACCGAACCTCATCCCGCGCGGCGCTCATGGTGATTTCGGCACGCTTGGCAAGCTTCTCTGCAAGGACGTCACGGGTCACGACATTGGCCATCGTCTTTCTCCAGGATGGTCGGCGGGAAAACTCGCGGAAGTGTAAGGAAACGCAAAGGCTTTTGCCAACCTACCGGATCCGTGCCGAGTCCGCTCGAGGCTGTGCTACGGTGGCGGCGTGTCCCACACGCGCGACGCCAAGCGGTGAGGGCCGCGACGCGCAACGAGATCGGCCGTTGGGACGAGCTGGTCGTGGCCAATCCCGACGGCGGACACATCCTTCAGACCAGGGCGTGGGGTGAGTTCAAGCGCTCCTGGGGATGGCGCCCCACGTACTGGATCGCGGAAGCCGGCGACCGCGAGGTGGCGGTGCTGTTCCTGCGTCGCCGGGTCCCGGGGTTCGGCGAGCTGTGGTACGCGCCGAAAGGTCCCGGTGTGAGCGACGCAGTCTCGCTGGTGACGACCCTGGCAGATCGCGAGCCGATGCGTGAGGCGTTCATGGTCAAGGTGGAACCGGAGATCGAGGAAGCTCGCGCGGACATGCAAGCATGGCGTGCCGCCGGTCTGCGCAAGTCGCCGAGCGACGTGCAGATGAGCCGCGCCACCATCATCGTCGACCTCGACAGGGACGAGGACGGCCTGATCGCCTCCTTCAAACCGAAGTGCCGTTACAACATCAGGCTGGCCGCGCGTCGTGGCGTCGAGGTGGCGCCGGTCGAGATGACCGACGCCAACATCGCCACCATGTACTCGCTGATGGCGGCAACCCGCGAACGCGCCGGGTTCTTCCTTCGCTCGGAGAGGTATTTCCGGGGCTACTGGGAGCTGCAGGCGGCCAGCGGCCAGGCTCAGCTGTTCTTCGCCTCGTGGGAGGGCCAGGTTCTCGCCGGGGTGTTCGCCACCTTCCTGGGCAGCCACGGCTGGTACAAGGACGGTGGTTCGATCAAGGAGCACAGCGAGCTGATGGCGCCGCACCTGCTGCAGTGGGAGGTGATGCGCTGGCTGCGTGCACGGGGAGTGCGCACCTATGACCTGGTTGCGGTTCCCCCGTCCTCGCAGCTGTCCGAGAGTCACCCCCTGTACGGGCTGTACCGGTTCAAGTCTGGGTTCAGCGAGACCATCACGGAGTTCGTCGGGACGTGGGACCTCCCGCTCCGGCCGGGCCGCTACGCCGCCTGGCAGCGCTGGGGCGAGCGAGCGGCGCATACGGTCAACCGACGCCTCCACCGCGACCTGCTGTACTGAGGCGCAGGATGCCAACCGATCGCATCGGGCCGGAGGTGTCGCTCCGCCTGCTCGACGCCTTGGGCATCGACGACCTCGTCGCGCTCGGCCTGCGCAACCTGTCGGACCTGAAAGCCACCGGGCCGCACGGGGTGTACGACGAGGCGACGCAGCGCGCGCGGCTCCTGGCCAAGCTCGCGGACTGCGACCGCGGCACCCGGCGCTACTGGTCGATCCACGTCGACGGCGTGCTCGCCGGCGACATCGAGCTGAACCGCATCGACCGTGGCACATGGCAGACAGCCAACGTCGGCTACCTCGTCGACGCGCCCTTCCGCAGCCGTGGGGTGGCCACGGCAGCGCTGGGCCTGGTCATCCGCGAGTCGTTCGACGAGCTGCGGCTTCACCGCCTCGACGCCGGGGTGCTGACTTCGAACCTGCCCTCGCAACGTGTGCTCGAGAAGGCGGGCTTCCGGCGGATCGGCCTCCTGGAGCGGCACTTCTACATCGCGGGCGAATGGCGCGACCACCTCTGGTACGAGCTGATCGGACCCGACACCCCCCCGGACCTGCGGCCCAACCACGAGCCTACGCAGGCACGCTGAAACCGAAATAACTCCTCAAAAAGGGTTCGTTGGAGCCACGACAGGGGCGGGGGGTGCCCTCGCGGAGGGAGCATGCCGCAGCAGCAAGGAGATCCACTCGGCGAAGCCGAGTTAGCTCCGCAGCGACCGCGAGGACGCGAACGCAGCGATGGCACCCGCCGCCCCGGCTTCACGGATCCAGGCCTTCTAGCGCCAGATCCGCTTCATGATCACGCGCGCCAGCTTCTCGGGATCGTGGTGGCTCGACACCGTCGGTGACACGACGTCGGCGAGGATGTAGTGCACCGGCTTGCGTGACGCCTCGTCACGGTCGAAGAGGATGCGCGAGGTCCCGGCGGCCTGGGCCGATGCCGGCAACGCGGGCGCCAGGTTGCTGTTGACGATGACGTAGTCGAAGAGGTTGCCGCCGACGTGGTCCTCGATGGCGGTGAGGTGCTCGCTGACGGTGTACCCCGCGGTCTCACCGGGCTGGCTGGCGACGTTGCAGACGTACACCTTGATCGCCGGGGTGGCGCGCAGCACCTCGACCATGCCGTCGACCAGCAGGTTGGGCAGGATCGACGTGTACAGCGAACCGGGACCGACGACGACCAGCTCCGCGTCGAGGATGGCCGCCTCCGCCTCCGGGTTGATCGGCGGCGAATCGGGCTGCAGGAAGACGCGGTCGATGCGGTCCTCGCCGAGGCCGTGCGGGACGTGCGACTTGCCCACGCGCACCGCGTCGCCGGAGGTGGCACACAGCACCACGTCTCTGAGCGTGCTGGGCACGATGGTGCCGCGCACCGCTAGGACCCGCCCGGACTCGCGCAGCGCGTGCTCGAAGTCCCCGGTGATCTCGGCCATCGCCATGATGAACAGGTTGCCGAAGGAGTGACCGCCGAGCGAGCCCTCGCCGGTGAAGCGGTGCTGGAAGAGCTGGGTCATCAGCGGCTCGGTCTCGGCGAGGGCGGTGAGGCACTGGCGGAAGTCACCCGGTGGCAGGATCCGGTACTCCTCGCGCAGGCGGCCGCTCGAGCCGCCGTCGTCCGCGACGGTGACGATGGCGACGATGTTGCCGGTGTACTTCTTGATGCCGCGCAGCAGGGTGCTCAGACCGGTGCCTCCGCCCAGCGCCACCACCCGAGGCCCCTTGGCCAGCTGGCGGTGGGCATAGAGGTGCTCGATGAGGTTGCGGCGCTCGCTGCTGTTGCCGGCACGCAGAAAGGGGCCGAGCAGCGACTGGCCGAGCTTGTAGAAGCAGAGCAGGAGGATGCCGATCCCGGCGACGGCGAAGAGCGTGGCGCGCACCGCACGCGGAAGGAACTGCAGGGTGATCGTCTGGACCCAGGAGGGGAAGCGGACGTCGCTGCTGTAGATGTCGCGGAGCACGTACCCGACGGCCAGGCTGATCATCACGATGCTGACGAACAGCAGCAACAGCCAGCGTTTGATGTAGAGCCCCGGGATGAACCAGCGCATCAGCGAGGGGCTTGGACGGAACACCTTCATGGGTCGGCGCGATTGTCCCACGGCAGCCGCGCCGGTCAGCGCGGGGTGTTTGGCGCGATACGGCCGACGACTCAGCCGGGCGCCAATTCCTCCACGCCCTCGGCCTTGCCGGTGATCAACGTGCTGACGCCACCCGCCTCCGCCTCCTCGCGGCGCAGCCGGAGCTTCGCCAGGCTGTGGTAGGCGTCGATGTAGCGCACCGTCCCTGAGTAGCTCCGCATCACCAGGCTCTGGGTGCGAGCGCGGTCCTCGCCGAGGAATCGGACGCCCTCGAGGAGCTCTCCGTCGGTGATGCCGGTGGCCGCGAAGAACACGTTGTCGCCGGCGACGAGGTCGTCGAGCTCGAGCACCCGGTCGGCCTGCTTGCCCTCGGCCTCGAGCAGCGCCTGGTCGCCGTCGCGCAGCCAGAGCCGCCCCTGCATCGACCCGCCGATGCACTTGATGGCACAGGCCGCGAGCACGGCCTCGGGCGCGCCGCCGATGCCCATGAGCACGTCGATGCCGGTGCGGTGCTCCATCGCCGCCATCACGCCGGCCGCGACGTCGCCGTCCATGATCAGCTTGACGCGGGCCCCGGCTGAGCGGATGTCCTCGAGCAGGTCCTCGTGGCGTTCGCGGTCGAGCACCACCACGGTGAGGTCCTCGATGTGGCGGTCCTCGGCCTTGGCGATGCGGCGCAGGTTGTTCTCGACGGTGTCGGTGATGTCGATCACCTTGGCCGCCTTCGGCCCACGATCAGCTTCTCCATGTAGGGCACGTGCGTGTAGAACATGGAGCCCCGTTCGGCCAGCGAGACGGTGGCGATGCCGCCGGGGAGCCCCCGGGCGACCAGCCGGGTGCCGTCGATGGGATCCACGGCTACGTCCACCTCGGGCTGCGTTGCCGTTGCCGACCTGCTCGCCGATGTAGAGCATCGGCGCCTCGTCCTTCTCGCCCTCGCCGATCACCACGACGCCGTCCATGTCGACGAAGTTGAGGCTCCGGCGCATCGAGTTCGACAGCGGCGCCGTCGGCGTCGTTCTTGCGATTGCGCCCCATGTAGGGCGCCGCAGCCATCGCCGCCCCCTCGGTGACGCGCACCAGCTCGAGCGCGATGTTGCGATCGATCGGAGTGCCGAGGTCACGCGACGTGCTGGGCGGAGCCATGGGCGGCAAGCATACCGGCGGGGCCTCGGCGACGCGAACGCGCGAACCCGGCCAGGAGCACATATGTCCTGACCGCCCTCCCGGTCCACCAGAGGTGGCACCATCCCTCTCGCCGTGATCTTCGTCAGCGACTTCCTGCGCGCCGACGTCGTCGACGTCGACCAGCGGACGGTCGGCTCCGTCCGCGACCTCATCGTGCACATGGAGGAGCCGTATCCGTCGGTCACCGCGGTGGCGATCAGGGGTCGCAGCAAGGAGCTGCCGGCGACGATCGACTGGGGCGCGGTGCGGGCCGGCGAGGGTGGCGAGCTGAGCCTCAACGTGCCCACCTCCGCGCTGCGCCCGCACCCGCACGCCGACGGGGAGATCTGGCTGGCGCGTGACGTGCTCGACAAGCAGATCGTCGACACCGACGGCCGCCGCGTGGTTCGGGTCAACGACCTGCAGCTGCAGCCGCAGGACGGCAAGATGCTCCTGGTCGGCGTCGACATCGGCGCCCGAGGCCTGCTGCGCCGCCTCGGGGATCGAGCGCGCGGGCCGGCGGGTCACCCACCTCGTCGGCCGCGATTTCCCGCAGCGTCTGATCTCCTGGGACGCCGTCGACCCGGTGCACAGCGACGAGCGCAGCGTGCGCCTGCGAATCAGCCACCAGAAGCTCGCCAAGATGCACCCGGCTGACATCGCCGAGATCGTCGAGCAGCTCGGCGGCCGCGACCGCGCCGCCATCTTCGCCTCGCTGGACGACGAGGTGGCCGCCGACGTCGTGGAGGAGTCGTCCGAGGAGGTGCAGGCCCAGATCCTCTCCCGGCTCGACGACGAGCGCGCCGCCGACATCCTCGAGGCCATGTCCCCTGACGAGGCGGCCGACCTGCTCGGCGACCTTCCCGAGGAGCGGCGCGAGCAGCTCATCGCCAAGATGGAGGCTGACGAGGCGGAGGACGTCGAGGAGCTGCTCGGCTACGAGGACGACACCGCCGGCGGGCTGATGACCACGGAGTTCGTGGCGGTGCCCGTCACGCTCACCGCGCAGCAGACCATCGACAGGCTGCGCGAGCTCGAGCCCGACGCGGAGTCGATCTACTACATCTACGTCGTCGACGAGGACGAGCGCCTCCTCGGCGTGCTCTCGCTGCGCGACCTGATCGTCGCGCCGCCGGGTGCGCCTATCGCCGACATCATGATCAAGCGCGTGGTCGCGGTCCCGCTGGACGCGCGGCCCGAGGACGTCGCGGCGGTCATCGCCAAGTACAACCTGCTGGCGGTGCCGGTGGTCGACGACGACGACCGCATGCAGGGGATCGTCACCATCGACGACGCCATGGACGAGGTGATGCCCGCCGGCGTGCGGCGGCGGGCGAGGGCGCTGTGATGCGCGGACGGAACGGGCGTGAAGACGGCCCCCCGTCAGACCAGCCCGCTCCGCCGCCGTGCCGCGGAGGCGGTCGCCCAGCGGCGTGAGCGCCGGCGGGTCGCAACCGCGCCGGTTCGCCGGGCGTGTGGCGCTACCTGGCGGTCATCGGCCCGGGGATCATCGTCGCCAACGCCGGCAACGACGCCGGCGGCGATCTTCACGTACAGCAACACCGGCGCCAAGTACGGCACCGCCTGCTCTGGACGTTCCTCCCATCGACGGTCGCTCTGATCATCACCCAGGAGATGGTCGCCCGCCTCGGGGCGGTCACCGGCAAGGGGCTGATGGACCTGATCCGCGAGCGTTTCGGGGTGCGCTGGACCTGCTCGCCGCGGCCGTCGTGCTCGTCGCCAACGGCGGAACCACGCTCGCCGAGTTCGCCGGGGTCGCCGGGGGCCTGGGACTCCTCGGGGTGCCGCTGCCAGTCGCCGTCCTGGCCGGCGCGGCGCTGATCGCGATCGTGGTACTGCGCGGCAACCGCAAGCGTGGTCGAACGCATCTTCCTCGCGCTCGGGCTCACCTTCATCTCGTACATCGTCACCGCCATTCACGGTCCATCCCGACTGGCAGGCCGCTCGGCCGCGCGTTCGTGACGCCGGGCTGGAGTCACCCGCGGTGTCGCCGAAGGCAGCTACCTCATCGATGTCATCGCGCTGATCGGCACCTCGATCACCCCGTACATGCAGCTGTTCCTGCAGTCCTCAGTCGTCGACAAGGGATCGACCGAGGACGACCTCGGTGCGGTGCGCGCCGACGTCATCAGCGGGTCGATATTCGCTGAGGTGGTCGCCGGCTTCATCATCATCACCACCGCGTTCACGCTCTTTACCCGCACGGGTTCGCCGGGCACGGGGTCAACAGCGCACAGGACGCTGCCATCCGCGCTGGCCCCCCTTGCCGGGGTGCACGCGCAACAGCTGTTCGCAGTGGGGCTGATCGGCGCGTCGCTGCTGGCGGCGGCGGTGCTGCCACTGTCGACCGCCTTCGTCGTGTGCGAGGCCTTCGGGGCTGAGCGCAGCGTCCAGAACAGCTTCGCCGACGCGCCGCTGTTCTTCACCATCTTCATCGGGCTGCTCGTGGTCGGCGCCGGCATCATGCTCATCCCGGGGGTGCCGATCGCCGGCGTCGCCATCGGCACCCAGACGCTCGACGGGATCCTGCTGCCCATCCTTCTCGTGTTCATCATCATCCTGGCCAACGATCGGAGGCTTCTCGGCAATCGCAAGAACGGCGCCGTGTACAACGTCATCGCCGTGGGCCTGGCGTCGGTGCTCACCCTGCTCACCACGGTCCTTCTCTTCACCACACTCTTCCCCGGGCTGAGCGGCGGTTAGGGATGCACGAGACCCGGCTCACGTTCCTTGCAGCCGCCGCGGAGGCTCGCGCGGTCCTGGTCGTTGCGGAGGTCGAGGAGCGCTGGAGCGAGGACTCGGCGCTGTCGCGCATGAGCATCGGGGCGTTGGCGGCGCACCTGGCACGGGCGATCACCACTGTCCATGAATATCTCGCCACGCCCGTGGCCCACGATGACGAGCCGGTGTCGGCGGCGGCGTACTACGCGAGCATCGAAGGACTGGCCGACGTGGAATCCGAGGTCAGCGTGGGCGTTCGCGCGCGTGCCGCGCAGGGGGCGGCCGCGGGGGTACGCGCGCTCATCGAGTCGTTCGACAACTCTCTCGCGCACCTGCGTCGTGCGCTGGCGGCCGAGTCCGACGACCGGCTCATCGAGGTTCGCGGCAAGCTCGTCCTGGCACTGGACGAGTACCTGCTGACGCGCATCCTCGAGCTGACCCTCCACACGGACGACCTCTGCGTCAGCGTCGGCCGGCCGACGCCTGCGCTGTCCGGCCTACCCATGAGCATCGGGCTGCTCGTCGACCTCGCGGAGCTGCGTCACGGGGAGGTTGCCGTCCTCCGCGCACTCGCGCGCCGGGAGCGCGACCCCGGCAACGTCCTGCGCGTGTTGTAAAGGCAGCTCAGCGCAGACGAGTGGTGCTGACAGCCAGCCCGGCCAGGCCGAAGTCCCCGATGGCCGCCGCCGCGCAGCGCAGACCCTCGTCGAGCGCGGTTGTGAAGTAGCCGACGTCATCGCGCTCGGCGGCGGCACACGCACCGAGGAAGCCACCGGCGAGAGCGTCACCCGCACCGGTGGGGTCGACAACCTCATCGACGCGGGCCGGTGGCCGGGAGATCACGCCATCGTCGGTCACCAGCGACGCGCCGGCGGGTCCTCCCTTGACGACGACCGCGCGCAGGCGGCCCACGCCGCACATCGCGATCGCCTCCTGTCGCCACGTGGTGATCGGGCTGCCCGTCAGGCTGGCGAGCTCGCTCTGGTTGAGGAACAGCACGTCGCAGGCGTGGGCGAGCGCGCGGACGGCGTCGCGCTGCGGGCCCGTGTACTCGGTCATGGAGTCGGCGCCGACCAGGCGCGCCCGGCTCTGCGACAACACCTCGCTCTGCAGCGACGGCCGCATGCTGGCGAGGAACAGCACCGGTGCGTTCGCGGCTTGAGGAGGAAGCTGCGGACGCCACTCCGGGTCGCACCCCTCCTCGCTGCTGGTGTCGACGGCCACCCAGCGGTCGAAATCGTGCCGGGCATGCCAGCGAAAGGTGGGCCGGTCGCTGACCACGAGCCCGTCGCGACGGACCCCGGCTGCATCGAGCGGCTCTGTGAAGCGATCTGAGCTGTCGGACCCGACGATGCCGTTGAGGTGGACGGTGGCGTAGCGCGCGGCCGCGAGCGCGAAGTACACGGCCGATCCGCCGAGCTGGTCGGTCCCGTGGCCGGCCGGCGTGGTGATCTCGTCGACGTGGACGGTGCCGGCGACAGCGATGTCCCAGGCCACAACGGGCCGCTGTCAGCTGCGGAAGAGAGGGATGATCCGCGCGGTCATGGGAACGCGCTCATGGCGGGCGCGTTCGAGCAGCAGGCCCTGGCTGGCGAAGAGCACGTCGGCGACATGGCCCGGCTGGCGATCGATGCCGAGCTCATCACGCAGCGCGGGATCGAGCGTCCCGACGAAGCGCACCACCGCGCTCCACAGTTGCGTCGGCAACAGCCTGTCGTCACGTTCGCGACAGCGCTCGATGAGGTCGATCAGGGCATCGGACTCGCGCAGAAGGAGCCGGGTGCGTCCGACACGCGGACGGCGCCAGACGGCGTCGCGATCGATCCGGCGCAGCTCGAGCACGGTGCGCTCGAGCGGGCCTGCGCTGCGGCGCGGAAGCGCTGCGTTCTCCATCGGGGGCATTGTACGCACGGCCGAGCCCCCGGACCCTCTCTTTACACGGCAGCCCCGCGTTGTTACAGACGCGGCGCGGACTCGCTGGGGACACGCGGGTGAGGTCGCACGCTGCCGGCGCCGCGGGACGTCCCCAAGCCGGGCCCAGTGTCAGCGAGGAGCGGTCGCAGTCGGGTAGCAGAGGGATCGCCAGCCGCCGCGGAATGCAACCAGGTGGACGGTGCGCGGCACGCTGACGCTGCGCGTGCCATCGCCCATCTCGTACTGCACGTCGAGCTCGGCCGCATGCTCGTGCACCATCCCGAAGTCCGGGTCACGCCAGTTGTCGAGCTGGCGCACCTCGTGGACCCGCACGCCGCGCAGCTGCACCAGGACCGATCCGCTGGGCGTCGATGAACGCCTGCAGCGAGCCCCAGCTCTGCTGGCACTCCGGGCTGAGCAGCGCGAAGGCACGGCGGTACTGCCGGGCTCGCATCAGCTCGACGAAGACCGCCTCGCTGAAGGCGGGGTTGGCGCGCGGGCGCGACGAGACCGCGGCGCCGCGCTCGTGGTCGGCGACCAGGTCGGCGGCCCGCGGGCTGTCGCGGCCGTGGCGTCGTCGGCCTCCACCAGGGTCGGCGGGGCGATCGCCCCGCGGCTCCAGAAGGTGCGGGTGTGGGAGTCGACGAGGTGGGGGCGCTCGGCGGTGGGGAGGCGTCCCAGCGGTCCCTTCCCCGGGGCGGCGTCGTCGCCACGGGCGAGCAGCCGCCGCAGCACCCCGGCCGGCGCATCAGTCGCCGGCGGAGCGCAGCACGGCGTTGACGTCGCCGAGGCGGATCCGCTCGCGCTCGAGCAGCGGCTCGAGTCGTCGCGCAGCCGCAGCAGCGCGGCACGGAGAGTTCCGGGAGCTGGGCCTGCAGCCGGCGCAGTCGCGCCGACGCGGCGGGGATGGCGGGCTCGCTGCGCGGCATCGCCATCAGTCTACGCGCTGGGCGCGCACCCTCCCACGGGCGCCACGGTCCGCCGGCCGGCTCGCTACCATCCGCGTCCGATGGGCGACCCCGCCCGAATCCTGCTCGCCGAAGACCAGGCGTCGGTGGCGGCGCCGGTGGTGAGCAGGCTCGTCGAAGCGGGCCACAAGGTGCGCTGGGTGCGCCAGATGCGCGAGCTGCGCCAGGCGATGGAAGACGACCCCCCGGACCTGCTGCTCCTCGACACCACGCTCGACACCGATGGCCTCGAGTACTTCCAGGCGGTGCGCTTCGCGCCCGAGCACCCCCGCGCCGGGGTGGTCATCCTCACGCCTCCCGGCGACGTGCGCACCAAGGAACGCGCTCAGCAGCTCGGCGCAGCCGCGGTGCTCGCCAAGCCGATCGACGGCGACGCGCTGGTGGCCGTCGTCGGTGATCTCCTCTCGATGATCTGGGCGGGGAACAAACAGCCAAGGGGGAACTGCGTTCCCCCCTCGGGCACCCCCCAGCTAGAGGTGTCGACTACGGCGAGATGAACTCGCCTCCGCCGACGGAAACGAAGGGGAACTGCGGTCCGTTTATCGGAGCGCTTGGAGGACGATGAGCACGGCGCTGCTCGCCGCCCAGAAGGCGATCGGTGGCGCTGATGTAGACGGGCATGCGGGCCTCGGTGAGGTTGTACCAGGCGATCACCCGCTGCCCGGTCATGGCGACGATCACCGCGGCGTCCACCACCAGGACCAGCACCGCGGTGAGCGCGCTGGCTGACAGCCCCTGGCCGGGCAGCACCGCGGCGAGCAGAAGTGACACCGCACCGATGGCGATCGCCGTCGCCAGGATCACGATCTGGGCGAAGCGCACCCAGCGATGGCGGCGCGTCAGCAGCGTCGCCATGATGATGAGCAGCCCCGCGAAGGCAGCCGAGGACACCGCGGCGAGGACCTGCTCGCCGACGGTGACGTTGACGGTGCGGCTGCCGACCGTCGCCTGGCCACCAAAGGCGGCCAGCGCCCCGAGAAGCGCGAGCAGCGCCCGCAACATGTCCCAGCTGTAGACGGCGAGGATGGCGCCCGGCCGCCGCTCCTCCTCGGTCGCGGTTGTCGGCGCGGGGCTCTGCACGCGGCGATCATAGGCAGCAGCGTGGCAGCGACCGGTGGGGGAACGCGGCTACGCTGTCGCGCGATGAGCGCAACCATCGCGGTCCTCGAGGGTGACCAGACCGGCCAGGAGCTGCTCGAGGAGGCGCTGCGAGTGATCGCGCCCGAGGTCATCGGCGTCGAGCTCGAGCTTCGCCGCTTCGACCTGTCACTGGAGAACCGCCGCGCCACCGACAACGCGGTGGTGCTCGAGGCTGCCGACACGATGGTCGAGTGCGGCTTCGGCATCAAGGCCGCCACGGTCACACCCGAGACGGCCGGCGACGTGCGCAGCCCGAACGCGCTGCTGCGTCAACGTGTCGGCGGCAAGGTGATCCTGCGCACCGGTCGCCGCATCCCTGGGGTGCCGTCGATGGGCGGGGTGAGCTCGCCCATCAGCGTGGTGCGGATGGCCGTCGACGATGCGTACACCGCCAAGGAGTGGCGCGAGCAGTCCGACGGCGACGAGATCGCCTACCGCACCGAGCACATCTCGCGCGCGACCTGCCGCGCCGTCACCGAGTTCGCCTTCGCCCAGGCACGCCGCACCCACGCACGTGTCTTCGGCGGCCCGAAGTTCACCGTGTCACCGGTCTACGAGGGCATGCTCAAGGAGGAGATGGATGCGGCCGCGGCGCGGTACCCGGACGTGCCCTATGAGCCCCAGCTCATCGACGCGACCTACGCGCTCCTGCTCAGCCACGGCGGGGACGCGCTGGTGATCCCTGCGCTCAACCGCGACGGCGACTGCCTCAGCGACTTCGTCCTGCAGCTGTTCGGCAGCATCGCCGGGGCCGAGTTGCTGCTGCTCGGCTTCACGGAGGCCTCGGCGAGGCCCGACGTGGTCATGGCCGAGGCGCCCCACGGCACTGCCCCCGCTCTGCAGGGGAAGAACATCGCCAACCCCATGGCCATGATCCTGGCCGCCGCCTCGCTCCTCGGATTCGTGCCCGACGCCCAGTGCACGGTGGTCTCGAGGGCCATCTACGAGGCCACGTTCGAGACCGTGCGCAGCGGCACGCGCACCGCCGACCTCGGCGGCCACGCGTTCACCGACGAGTTCACCAACGCGGTCATCGAGGCGGTGCGCAACAAGCTCGAGCTCTGGGGCTCGCTGGGGATGAGCTGATCGCGGTGCGGCGCATCTACCTCGACCACGCCGCCACCACCCCGGTGGCCCCGGAGGTCGTCGACGCGATGCTCCCCCTGTTGCGCGAGACCTGGGGAAACCCGTCCTCGCCTCACGGCCGCGGTCGCAGCGCCCGCGCCGCCGTGGACGACGCTCGCGACCGCCTCGCCGCCGTCCTCGGCTGCGTGCCACGCGAGCTGACCTTCACCAGCGGGGGCACCGAGGCCGACAACCTGGCGATGCGCGGCGTGGTGCAGCGCTGGGGTGCCGAGCATGGACGCCACCTGGTGGTCAGCGCCGTCGAGCACGAGGCGGTGCTCAGCACCGCGATCTCCCTCGCCGAGCGGGACGAGGCCGAGCTGACAGTGGTGCCATGCGACCGGGACGGTCGCGTCGACCCCGAGCGGATCGCCGCCGCGGTGCGGGACGACACCGTGCTGGTCGCGCTGATGCTCGCCAACAACGAGGTCGGCACCGTGCAGGAGGTCGGCCGCGCCGCGCGGCTGGCGCGCGGACGCAACCCGCGCGTGCTGGTGCACACCGACGCAGTCCAGGCACTCGGCCGCGTGCAGATCGACCTGGCGGCGCTCGACGTCGACCTGCTCAGCGTCTCCGCGCACAAGTGCTACGGACCCAAGGGGTGCGGCGCGCTGTACGCGCGCTGGGGGACCCACATGACCGCTCAGCTCGAAGGCGGCGGACAGGAGCGTGGCCGGCGCAGCGGAACCGAGAACGTCGCCGCCATCGCCGGTTTCGCGGTCGCAGCAGAGCTGGTCGAACGCGAGCGGCCCGTCCAGGCGACCCGGCAGGCGGCGCTTCGCGACGCGCTCGAGTCGGCGATCCTCGAGCGCGCGCCGGGCACACGGGTCGCCGCACGCTGCCGCGGCCCGTCTGCCCAACCTGAGCGCGCTGCTCGTCGACGGGGCGCCGGCGGACGCGCTGGTCGCCGCCCTCGACGTCGCCGGCGTCGAGGTGTCCAGTGGCTCGGCGTGCTCGAGCGGCGCGGCCCAGCCCTCGCACGTCATGACGGCGATGGAGAGGACCCGCGCACCACCGCGCTGCTGCGGCTCAGCATCGGGCGCGGGACCAGCGCCGCCGACGTCGGCGAGGCGACCGAGCGGATCGTGGCCGCGATCGCGGTGGCCGCCACGCCGGGCCCGTCACCTGCCGGCGCCGCGCGCCGGTAGAGGAGGCGCAGCGTGAGGCGTGCCCCGGCGCTGACCGTGGCCGCGGCGTGCGCCGTGTACGCGGTGATCACGGTGACGTACGCGCTCAGCGTGCCGGTGGGCAGCTCAGCCGACGAGCTCGCTCACCTCAACTACGCGCGGCTGATCTCCGACCACGCGGCGTTGCCCGGCGCGCACGTCACCGAGAGGCAGCAGCCGCCGCTGTACTACCTGCTCAGCGCGGCGTTGCTGCGCCTCGGCGCCGCACCCGTGGCCCTGCGCTTCCTGTCCATCGCGCTCGGGGTGGTCACCATCGCCTGCGTGGCGCTGACGGTGCGCCATCTCGCCCCGCGGCACGCCTGGCTGGCGGCGGGCGCCACGGCGGCGCTGGCGCTGCTGCCCGGCTTCCAGTTCGTGTCGGCGTCGATCACCGACGACAGCCTGGCGGCGGCGGCGGGCGCGCTCCTGCTGCTGGTGACCACGCACGTCGCCCAGGCCCCCGCGCCCACCCGCAGGCTGCTGGTGGCGGTGGGCTGCAGCGTCGCCGTCGGACTGCTCGCCAAGGAGACAGACCTGCCCGTGATCCTCGTTCTGGCCGCGGTGGTCGCCTGGCGGTGGCACCGCCAGCTCACGCGTGGCGACGCGCTGCCGATCGGGGTGCCGATCGCACTCATCGCGGGATGGTGGTACGTCCGCAACCTGGTCTCGTTCCACCGGCCCCTGCCTCCGCTGACACCGATCGGCGTGCCGCCCAACAAGCTGCGCACCGCAGCGCAGCTCCGCGCCTTCCTGACGCAGTCGTTGCACGGGCTGTTCAGCCCGGAGCGGTACCAGGGCTCACCACTGGTGCTCCCCGCCGCCGGGCGCGCGCTCCTCGCGGTGTTCGCCATCGCGGTGGCAGCGTTGGTGGTGACCGGCGTGGTGCTGGTTGCGCGATCGTGGAGGCTGTGGGACCCACCTCGCCGTGCCGCCATTGCCGCATATGCGCTTGCCGCGGTGGGAGCCGCGCTGTTCTCGATCGGCAACGCCGTCATCGTGGTGTACCAGCCGCAGGGTCGGTATCTCCTGGTGGCCGCCACCGGGCCTCTGCTTGCGCTCGTCTGGGCGATCGGGCGCCTGGGGCGTGGTCGCGTGCAGGTCGCTGCCGCGTCCGCATGCGCGGCGGCGGCGGTGACACTCTCGATCATGGGCCTGGCCGTCGCCCGGGCGGGGACGGGGTGAGATGACGTCGCGCCTGCCCGAGCTCAGCCTGGTTCTCCCCGCACACAACGAGGTCGGAGAACATCCGTTGGTTGTTGCCGCACCTGGCCACAACCTTGCCGACGCTGGCCGATCGCTACGAGGTGGTCATGGTCGACGACGGCAGCACCGACGGCAGCGGGGAGACCGGCGACCGAGCTTGCGGCCGAGCTCGGGGATGGAGCTTGCGCATCGTGCGCCACGAGCGCAAGAGCGGCTACGGCGCGACGGTCGGCGACGGCCTGCGCGCCACCGCGCCTCGCCTACGTCGCCTTCACCGATGCCGACGGACAGTTCGAGGTCGCCGACTTCGCGCTGCTGCTCCCCCTGCTCGACGGCGCCGACCTGGTCGGCGGCTGGCGGGAGGAGAGAAGTGACGCGGCCATGCGCTCGGTGGTGAGCTGGGTGTTCAACACGCTGGTGCTGGTGCTGTACCGGCTGCCGTACCGCGACATCGACTGCGCTATGAAGGTGATGCGCCGCGAGGTGCTCGACTCCATGGAGCTGCGCGCCCGCAGCGCGCTGATCAACACCGAGCTGTACTACAAGGCGCGCTACGCGGGCTGGCGCATCGCGCAGCACTCCGTGCCCCACCACCCGCGGCGCGCCGGACGCCGTTCGGGCGCAAGGCCGCGAGCGATCGCGCGGGCCATCAAGGAGCTGGTCGTCTTCCGCTGGACGATGCGGCGGTCGCTGCCCAAGAAGCGCTGATCAGCGCCCGGCGGGCGCAGCCACCGGCTCCTCCGCCGCCTCGTCGGGCACCAGTTCGAGCGCGGCCGTCCCGGTGTCAGGCGGGCTGTAGACCTCGCCGCCGGTGCGCCAGTCGACCGCTGTCACCAGCGTGTGCGGCCGCACTCGCGACGCGTGTCGCTCGACCACGTGGATGACGTCCTCGATGAGCGTGTCCGCGAGCGCGTGGGGCTGCAGTCCGAGGTCGAGCAGGTGCTGGTGCTTGGCGTTGTAGTAGTGGCCCTCGAGCTCGACGCGAGGATTGGGCTGGTGCACGATCTCCGTGGGCAGGCCGTGCGCAGCGCGGGCGTCGTGCACCCGGTTGGCGAGGTCGAGGATGCTGAACTGTTCGGTGAACTGGTTGAAGACGCGGAACTCGCCCGCCGTCGGGGGGTTGAGGCACGCGAGCTCGACGCAGGCGACGGTGTCGCGGATGTCGAGGAAGCCGCGCGTCTGACCGCCCTTGCCGTGGACGCTGAGCGGCTGGCCGATCGCCGCCTGCACGCAGAACCGGTTGAGCACCGTGCCCCAGATCCCGTCGTAGTCGAACCGGGTGGCGAGGTCGCGGTGGAGCGCTGTCTCGTCGGTGTTGGCGCCGTACACGACTCCCTGGTTCAGGTCGGTGGCGCGCAGTCCCCAGATGCGGCACGTGAAGGCGATGTTGTGGCTGTCGTGGACCTTGCTGAGGTGGTACATCGAGCCCGGCTGCTTGGGGAACGGGAGCCGGTCGGTGCGCCCGTTGTGGGTGATGTCGATGAAGCCCTCTTCGATGTCGATGTTGGGGGTGCCGTACTCACCCATGGTGCCGAGCTTGACGAGGTGGCAGTCGGGCGCGTTGTCGCGCAGGGCGAAGAGCAGGTTGAGCGTGCCGACCACGTTGTTGACCTGGGTCTCCACCGCATGGCTCCGGCTCAGCATCGAGTAGGGCGCCGAGCGCTGTTCGGCGAAGTGCACCACCGCCTCGGGCGACGTGGCGCGCACCAGGTCGGTCACCGCGTCGGCGTCGCAGAGGTCGAGCTTCTGCCACGCGACATGACGGCCGGTCAGCTCCTTCCATCGCTCGACGCGACGCTCCATCGACGCGATCGGCACCAGGCTGTGGGTGCCGCAGCGACGGTCCCAGCGGCGGCGGACCAGGTTGTCGACCGCGACCACGTCATGGCCCTTGGCAGAGAGGTGCAACGCGGTCGGCCAGCCGAGGTAGCCGTCGGCGCCGAGGACGAGGATCCGCACGTTCAGGTGACTCCCGGGGTGACGGTGGCGGTGACGGCCGGCGCCCGGGCTGCGAAGAACTCCGCGGTGCGCGCCAGGCCGTCCATCAACGAGGTCTGTGCCCGCCAGCCTAGCCACCGCTGTGCCCGCGACGCATCGAGAGCGGCGCGGCGCACCTCCCCGGGGCGCGACGGCTGGGTCTCGATGCCCGCGGTCGACCCGGTGAGCTCGACCAGCCCGAGCACGATATCTCGCACGGACGTCTCCCTGCCGGTGCCCACGTTCACGGCGCCGGCGTGGCGGCTGTGCAGGGCGGCCACGGTGGCCTCGGCGACGTCCTCGACGTACACGAAGTCACGCGTCTGCAGCCCGTCACCGAAGATCACCGCGGGGCGCCCGGAGATCAGCCGCGTGGCCGTGATCGCCACCACCCCGGCCTCGCCGGTCCCGTCCTGGCGCGGCCCGTAGACGTTGCCGTAGCGGAGCGCGAGCGTGCGCACCCCGTCCTGGGCGACGGTCGCCAGGTACGTCTCCTCGCACAGCTTCTCGGCACCGTAAGCGGAGCGCGGCGCCGGGCGAGCCCGTTCCGAGGCGGGCAGGAGCTTGGGATCGCCGTACACCGCACCCCCGGACGATGCGATCACCACGGACGTGCAGCCCGCCGCCTGCGCCGCGGCGAAGCAGCCGACCAACTCGGCAAGGACGCCCCTGACGTGGCCGGCAGGGTCGCGCAGCGCTCGGTTGACCCCGCCCTTGGCCGCGAGGTGAACCAGCGCCTCGGGACGGAAGCGCTCCATGGCGGCGCGAGCCGCCTCCGACCCGCCGCTCGCCTCGAGCACCTCCACCCCAGTGGGGAGCGGCACTCCGCAGGCATGGGAGAGGTCGTCGATGACCAGGATTTCCCAGGCCGCCCCTGCCAGCCGGTCGACCACGTGGGTGCCGATGAAGCCGGCGCCGCCCACGACCACGACGCGGCCTGGCGAACCGGCCGACGCTCACCCGGCCGCGGTCCGCGCCGGTGCGCCCCGGCTCAGCCGCAGGTAGGCGATGGCGCCGGCGAGGCCCAGCGGCACGGTGACAGCCAGCCGGGTGAGCAGGGTGATGGCGAGCGCGCCGGCCGACCCGGTGCCCGCGTGCACCAGGAATGCGATCAGCACGGCGTCAGCGGGGCCGATGCCGAAGGGCAGGCTGGAGGCGCTGCCGACCACCTGTGAGAGCGCGAACGCGGCGGCGGCGATCCAGAGTGGCAGGGCGATGCCGACGCCGCCCGCGAGGAGCTGGATCTGGAAGCGCGCTGGCCGCGACCACCGCAGCGGTCGAGGAGGGTGAAGCGGAGGCTCAGCGGTCCGTCGCCCGCGAGCCGCCAGAGCTGGCCGGCGGCGTGGATGAGGCGGTCGCGCCAGCCCTGGGAGGCGGCGAACCCGCCGGCGGCGGGGGCGGGACGGCGGACCAGGCGGGCCACCATCCACGGCAGCGCCAACAGCGCGACGCCGGCGGCGCAGACCGCCACGAGGACCGGCCCGCCGACCACGAAGGGGGCGGCGCAAACCGCTCCAAGGATGACCAGCTGACCGAAGCTGAAGATGCGCTCGTACAGCACGGTGACGACCCCGGGGGTCAGTGGCACCCGGTCATGGCTGCGCCAGAGGTAGGGGCGGACGAAGTCCCCGGCGGCGACCGGGCTCACCCAGCTCAGGGTCTGGCCGGCGAGCTGGGTCGCCGCCATCCGCAGCGGCTGAACATGGTGCCCGAGGGCGTTGAGGACGATCTGCGACCGCGTGGACCGCAGCCACGTGGCCACGATGTTCAGGGCCACCGCGGCCACCAGTGGGGGCCAGGGCTCGTCCTCGGCAGTCCGCAGGGCGGCCGGGAGGTCGACACGGCGGAGGAGGATGGCCAGCGCGGCCAGGCTCACCACGATCGAGGCCACACGCGTGATCCGCCCGATCAGCACCCGCCGGGCCGGTGCTCCCGGGGTCGGCCCGTCGACCGGCGCGGCGGCTGGGGCGGGGGGGGCGAGGTCGAGGAGGGGTGTGCTCACCTGGCGGCGGACCTGCTCCCGAGTATGTCGGATGAACCGTGCGGCTGAGCCGCCGACGTATAATTCTGACCATGACGGTCGGAATTTCCCAGCACAGCATCCTGACCCATCCGTGACCCGTCGCGAGACCCCCTCGAGCACGCCCTTCTCGATGCGGGTGAGCTCCAAGGCGCACTACGGCCTGCGGATGATGACCGAGTTCGCCCGCGCCTACGGCAAGGGTCCGCTGAGCATCGCCGAGGTCGCGCGCGTGGAGCACCTCCCGCTGGCGTACCTCGAGCAGCTCGCCGGTCAGCTGCGTCGCGGCGGCCTCGTCGAGAGCACGCGCGGTGTCCACGGCGGGTACTCGCTGACCCGCGCCCCAGAGCTTGTCTCGGTCCTCGAGGTCATCCATTCCGTCGAGGGCGAGGTGTCGCCCGTCGAGTGCGTCTCGTCCGACTACGTCGACCGGCAGCTGCGCTCGCGAGGGCGAGTGCGCCTCGCGCGGGCTGTGGCAGCGCCTCAAGGAGAGCATCGACGCGGTCCTCCGGCAGACCACGCTCGCGGAGCTGATCCACGACCAGTCGCTGCTGGCAGCGATGGCGCCCTCGGAGGCTCACCCGGAGAGCGAGCATGTCTGAGACCGCCGTCGCAGCCGCCGACCTGGTCGTGCGCGGCCTCACCGTGTCGGTCGAGCAGAAGGAGATCCTTCGCGGGGTCGACCTCTCCGTCCCGGCCGGCGAGGTCCACGCGCTGATGGGGCCCAACGGCTCGGGCAAGAGCACGCTCGCGTACACGCTGAGCGGGCACCCCAAGTACACAGTGACCGCAGGCACCGCCTCGTTCGGCGGTGAGGACCTGCTCGCGCTCCCCGCCGATGCGCGGGCACGGCTGGGCCTCTTCCTCTGTTTCCAGTACCCCACCGCGATCCCCGGGGTCACCACCGTGAACTTCATGCGCGCCGCGCTGCGAGCCCAGGGCAAGGAGATGCCGGCCCGTGAGTTCATCCGCCGCCTCAACGAGGAGATGGCCGCACTGAAGATCGACGAGAGCTTCCGAGCGCGCTACATCAACGACGGCTTCAGCGGCGGCGAGAAGAAGCGCGCCGAGGTCCTCCAGATGGCCATGCTGCGGCCTCGCCTTTCCATCCTCGACGAGACCGACTCCGGGCTCGACGTCGACGCGCTGCGCACCGTCGCCAACGGGGTCAACCGGCTCGCCGGGCCCGACATGAGCGTGCTGGTGATCACCCACTACCCGCGGATCCTCGAGTACCTCAAGCCCGATCGCGTGCACGTGCTCCACCAGGGCCGCATCGTCACGTCCGGCGGCCCGGAGCTGGCACGTCAGATCGAGAGCTCAGGGTACGAGCCGATCATCGGTCCGGTCGCCGCGCAGGCAGCCGCTACCCACACGTCACTGACCGGCGTGGTCGCGGAGGCACAGGCATGACCGTCCAGGCCCACGAGCTCACCAAGGACTACCAGTACGGGTTCCACGACGTCGACATCTCGGTGTTCCGCACCGAGAAGGGGCTGTCGCCGGAGGTGATCGCAGCGATCTCCGACCACAAGAGCGAGCCGGAGTGGATGCTCAAGTTCCGGCTCAAGGCGTACGACCACTACATGAAGCGGCCGATGCCGACGTGGGGCGCCGACCTCTCCGGCATCGACTTCGACGACATCTACTACTACGTCAAGCCGGCCGGGCGAGCAGTCGCGATCCTGGGACGACGTCCCCGAGTCCATCAAGAACACCTTCGACAGGCTGGGAATCCCCGAGGCCGAGCGCAAGTTCCTCGCCGGCGTGTCCGCGCAGTACGACTCCGAGGTCGTCTACCACAACATCCGCGAGGACCTCGAGAAGCTCGGGGTCATCTTCTGCGACTGCGACACCGGGCTGCGCGATCACCCCGAGATCTTCCGCAAGTACTTCGGCACGGTCATCCCGCCCAACGACAACAAGTTCGCCGCGCTCAACTCGCGCGGTGTGGTCGGGCGGCTCGTTCGTGTACGTGCCCGCCGGGCGTGCACGTCGAGGTTCCGCTGCAGGCGTACTTCCGCATCAACAGCGACAACATGGGCCAGTTCGAGCGCACGCTGATCATCGCCGAGGAGGGGTCGTCGGTCCACTACATCGAGGGCTGCACGGCGCCGAACTACTCGAGCGACTCGCTGCACTCCGCGGTGGTCGAGCTGATCGCTCACAAGGGCGCCAAGATCCGCTACACGACCATCCAGAACTGGTCGGACAACGTCTACAACCTGGTCACCAAGCGCGCCATCGCGCACGAGAACGCCACTGTCGAGTGGGTCGACGGCAACCTCGGCTCCAAGGTGACCATGAAGTACCCGGCGATCTACCTCATGGGCGAGGGCGCCCACGGCGAGGTGCTCTCGGCCGCGTTCGCCGGTCCCGGCCAGCACCAGGACGCCGGCGCCAAGTGCATCCACGTGGCGTCCGAACACCACCAGCAACATCGTCTCGCGGTCGATCAGCAAGGGCACCGGCCGCACGTCGTACCGCGGTCACATCAAGGTGTATCCCAAGGCGAGAACGTCAAGATCAACGTGCGCTGCGACGCGCTGCTGCTCGACGAGGAGTCGCAAGCGACACCTACCCCTACATGGACGTCGAGAGCCCCGACGTGACCATCGGCCACGAGGCGACGGTCAGCAAGGTCGGCGAGGACCAGATCTTCTACCTCACCTCGCGCGGCATCGACGAGAACGAGGCCACCGCGCCTGATCGTCAACGGCTTCTTCGAGCCGTTCGTGAAGGAGCTGCCGATGGAGTACGCGGTCGAGCTCAACCGCCTGCTGGCGCTGTCCATGGAGGGGTCGGTCGGGTGATCACCGGCGCCGGGGTCGCCGCGCCGGACACGCCGGCGTTCGCGGCGGCGGCCGAGGAGCGCATCGCCGCCAGCGAGGGCTGGCTGCGCGACCGCCGTCGTGCCGCCTGGGACGCGTTCACAGCCATGCCGCTGCCGTCGTCGAAGCGCGACGAGGACTGGCGCCGCACGGACATCTCCAAGTTGCGCCTGCACTCGTTCCGCCCGGCCGAGGCCGTCGACGAGTCCCTGGTCAGCGCCATCCGCCGCCGCCGCGACCGGGCTGCGCCGGATGCGGCCCTGATGGTCGACGCCGCTCCCGTGACGCGCATCGAGCAGAGCGACCAGCTGACGGCTGCGGGCGTGGTGCTCAGCTCGCTCGACGAGGCCGCCCAGCTTCACCCGGAGCTGGTGGAGCGCGCGCTGGCCTCCGTGGGAGTCGGCGAGTCCGCCTTCGTGGCGCTGTGGAACGCGGTGTGGAGCGGCGGCGCCTTCATCTACGTGCCCGCGCTCGGTGCGCACCACGGTGCCCGTCTGGGTCGCACACAGCGCCGCCGGCGACCACGCCGCCACCTTCCCGGCAACGGTGGTCCTGCTCGAGGACAACTCCTCCCTGACCCTGGTCGACGACTACGTGTCCGCCGCGGGCGACGACGAGCTGTTCAGCAACGCGCTGACCGTGGTCGTCGCCGGCCGCGACGCGCAGCTCGACCACCACGTGCTGCAACAGTGGGGCGAAGGTGCATGGCATGTCGCCCTGCACCGCACCCTGCTCGCGCAGAACGCGCGGCTGCGCATGTTCGGCGCCACGCTTGGCTCGCGTCTGCAGAAGGCGTACTGGGAGGTGATGCTCGACGGCCCCGGGGCCGAGGCGGAGGTCACCGGTCTCGCGTTCGGCGACGGCGTCCAGCACCTCGACCACCAGTCACTGCAGGCCCATCGCGCTCCGCAGACCACCAGCCGGCTCAAGCTCAAGGTCGCGGTGCGTGACCACGCGCGCAGCGTGTACAGCGGCCTCATCGACGTCGACCGCATCGCCCAGCAGACCGACGCGTACGTGCAGAACCGCAACCTGATCCTCAGCCATGGCGCGACCGCGAACTCGGTGCCCCGGCTGGAGATCCGCGCCAACGACGTGCGCTGCGGCCACGGCGCCACCGCCGGGCACATCGACGACGACCACCGCTTCTACCTCATGGCTCGCGGCGTCACCGAGGAGGACGCCGACCGCCTGATCGTCCGCGGCTTCCTCGACGACGCCCTCGCCCACTGCCCCCACCCCGGCGTCGCCGGCCTCATCGGCGACCTGCTCGACCACGAGCTCGAGAGGTGAGGCGCAGGCCGGCATCGCCGTGGTGGACGCATGAGGATGGCCACCTGGGTGGAGGTGGGGCGCATCGAGGATGTGCCGCCCGGGCATGCCGCGCGCGTCGAGATCGACGAGGTGCCGGTGGCGATCTTCAACCTCGACGGTGAGTTCTTCTGCCTCGACGACACCTGCAGCCACGCCGAGGCGTCGCTGAGCGACGGCGACCTCGACACCTCGCGCTGCGCCATCGAGTGCCCGCTGCACGGCTCCGCGTTCTCGCTGCGCACCGGTGATCCGCTGTCGCTGCCCGGCTGTCGAGCCGGTGCGCGTGCACCAGGTCGACACGTCCGACGGGGTGATCCGCGTCGCGCTCAGCGAGGAGGCGCGATGAGCGAAGTCGACGTGGTCACCGCCCCGCTCGACGTCGCGCGCATCCGCGCCGACTTCCCCATCCTCGCGCGCAGCGTGAACGGACACGAGCTCATCTACCTCAACTCCGCGGCCACCTCGCAGAAGCCGCAGGTCGGTTCTCGACGCCACCGACGCCTACTACCGTGAGCACAACGCCAACGTCCACCGCGGCGTGCACACCCTCGGCAACGAGGCAACGGACGTGTTCGAGCGCGCCCGGCAGCGGGTCGCCACGTTCATCGACGCACCTGCCGATGGAGTCGTCTTCGTGCGCAACACCACCGAAGCACTCAACCTGGTGGCGTCGTCGTATGCACGCGAGCTCCTGGCGCCGGGGGACCGCGTCGTGCTCACCGAGATGGAGCACCACAGCAACCTGGTGCCCTGGCAGCTGGCCGCCGAACGCGCCGGGCTGACGCTCGGGTTCCTCCGTGTGCGCGACGACGGCACGCTCGACCTCTCCGACCTCGACGAGCTGCTCGCCCCGCCGACCCGGCTGGTCAGCCTCGGCCACCAGTCCAACGTGCTCGGCACCGTGGTCCCGCTTCGCGAGATCATCGAGGCCGCCCACGAGCGCGACGTGCTGGTGTGCGTCGACGCCGCCCAGAGCGTCCCGCACATGCCGGTGTCCGTTCGTGACCTCGACTGCGACTTCCTCGCCTTCAGCGGCCACAAGATGTGCGGACCGATGGGGGCCGGCGTGCTCTGGGCTCGCCCCGAGCTGCTCGAGCGCATGCCGCCGTTCCTCGGTGGCGGCAGCATGATCCTGCGCGTGTCGCTCGAGCACTCCTCGTGGAGCACCGTTCCGCACAAGTTCGAGGCGGGCACTCCGGACGTCGGCGCCGCCGCGGGGCTCGCCGCGGCCTGCGACTACCTCGACGCCATCGGCCTCGAGCGCATCCACGCCCACGAGCTGGAGCTGACCGGCCACCTTCTGGCGATGCTCGAGGAGACCGAGGGCGTCGAGGTGTACGGTCCCCGCACGCCTCGACGCACGTGGTGGAGCGGTGAGCTTCAACGTCGAGCGGCGTGCACGCCCATGACGTCGGCACCATCCTCGACCGCGAGGGTGTGGCGGTGCGGGCCGGCCATCACTGCTGCCAGCCGTTGATGAAGCGTCTCGGCGTCGCCGCGACCGCGCGCGCGTCGGTGTACATCTACAACACGCACGAGGAGATCGACGCGCTGGGCGCGGCGCTCGGAGAGGTTCGCCGAATCTTCGGCTGAGCCGGCTGCCGACCAGCATGAGGCGCCCGTCGCCTGCCGCGGCATGCCGCTGGACCAGCGCACGCAGCGCGAGCGAATGCTCGCGGGCGACCTCTACAGCGCCGCCGACCCCGAGCTGGTCCGCGGAACGCAGCCGTGCAGCCATCGCTGGTGCAGCGGTTCAACTCCAGCGATCCCATCGAGACTCGAACGCCGCCGACAGCTGTTGCGTGAGCTGCTGGGCTCACTCGGGAGACGGGGCGGAGATCCTGCCGCCACTTCACTGTGACTACGGCTACCAGGTGCACATCGGCGCCGGCAGCTTCGTCAACTGCGGAGCGGTCTTCCTCGACGTCGCGGCCATCACCCTCGCCGAGCACGTGCAGGTCGGCCCGAACGTCCAGTTCCTCACGCCGACGCATCCGACAGATGCCTCGGTTGCGCCGAACCGGGCTGGAGGCTGCGCAGCCGATATCGATTGCGGCCAACGTGTGGCTCGGAGGCGGCGCCATCGTCCTGCCCGGGGTCAGCATCGGCGAGAACTCAGTGGTGGGAGCGGGAGCCGTGGTCACGAAGAGCCTGCCCGCCAACGTGGTGGCCGTCGGCAACCCAGCGCGGGTGATCCGAACGCTGTAGCGCACCGGCCGGTCTCACGACTCCAGCGGGTTCATGGCGATCCGCTCGACCGGCGCCGTGCGCAGTTGCGGGGCGCGCGGCGGCAGGGCGAACGCGCAGAGCACGGCGGCGGCGATGAGCACCCCGGCAGCTCCCCAGAAGGAGATGCCCTCGCCGACCCCGTAGAGCGCACCGAGCACGAGCGCTCCGAAGGCCATGCCGCCGAACTGGAACAGGCCGCCGATGCCCATGGCCCGGCCGCGCTCCCGGGCAGAGCTGCTGTCGCCGATCACCGCGAACATGGTCGGCTCGACGAGCACGTACGCGCAGGCTTCGACGATGCCGAGAGCGATGATCGGCCCCAGCGAGCGCAGCGCCGGGTAGACCGCGGCGCACGCCCCGCTGACCGCGAACGACGCCACCATCAGCCAGCGCCGGTTGGAGCGGTCGGCCAGCCGCCCGCCCGGGCGCGCCAGGATGAGCAGCGGAACCGCGAAGAGGCTGATGGTGATGCCGATCACCAGGCTGCTGTTGCCGCGCGCGGAGAGGTACAGCGGCCACACCACGTCGTACATCGAGAACACCGTGCCCAGCGCAGCAACGCCCAGGCAGGGCACCAGGATCCCCGGGTTGCGCCACCAGCCTAACCCGCACCGCTCCCTCGTCCGGCGTCGCGAGCCACGCGGGTCTCGGGGATGCGCCGCATCGCCAGCAGCCCGAAGCAGACGGCGACGCCGGAGACTCCGAATATCGCCGAGTCGCGCCACAGGGCCACCGCACCGCCGATGAAGGGCCCGACCAGCAGTCCCACCATCTCGCACGCCTGCAGCTTCGCGAACCCCTCGGCGCGCTTCTCAGCTCCGCTCAGATCCACGACCGCAGCGCGCAGCGCCGGCACGTAGGCCCCCGAGGCCACACCCTGGAGCGTGCGCAGGGTGGCCAGCAGCCAGAGCGGTCCGACGTCCGCGAAGAGCGCGAACGACGAGCACCCCGAAGGCCGCGCGCGAGCCGAGGAGCATCGGCCGCCGGCCGACTCGGTCGGTGAGCCGGCCCGCGGGCACCTGGACCAGCATGTTGGCGATCAGCGGGCCCGCGATGAACAGCGCGATGGCCAGCGAGCCGCCGCCGTGGCGGCGGACGTAGAGCGGCGCGATCGGGAAGATCGCAGCGACCCCAGCAAACATGATGAGCTGGCCGCTCAGCAGCCAGAACATCGGGGACGTGCGCGGACGGCGGAACCTGGGCACCCCGGGATTGTCGCCGCAGGGTCTCCGGCCACGCAGGGGTACAATTCTGACCATGCAGGTCGGATTTACGCCGGTCGCCGACGATCTCTATCGCGAGATCATCCTCGACCACTACCGCCATCCCCGCCATCGGGGCCGGCTCGACCCCGCTGACGCCGTGGTCGAGGCCGACAACCCTCTCTGCGGCGACCAGATCGACATCTCGGTCCGCTTCGACGGGGACCAGCTCGCCGGCATCGCGCTTCGAGGGCACCGGCTGCTCGATCAGCCAGGCGGCGTGCAGCATGCTCTGCGACGAGGTCAGCGGCGGCAGCCGGGCGCGCGCCAGAGACGTCGCCGATCGCTTCCGGGCCATGCTGGTCGACGGCGGCAGCGCGGACGACCTCGGCGACCTCGAGGCCCTGCAGGGGGTGCGTGCATACCCGGTGCGCGTGAAGTGTGCGACCCTGCCCTGCAACGCGCTGCTGCAGGCGCTCGGGCACGCGGAGGATGGATCATGAGCGACACCGACACCGTGTTGAACGTCGAGTCGCTGGCGCCGCCCCCGGAGCCGGCCACAGCCAAGGCCTCTCCCGAGCTGGTGCTGGCCGCCCTCAGCGAGGTCTACGACCCCGAGATCGGCATCGACATCGTCTCCCTGGGCCTGGTGTACGGCTCGGAGATCGACGATGACGGCCTGCTGACGATCAACATGACCCTGACGACGCCGTACTGCCCGATGGGCAGCATCATCCAGGGCCAGGCGCACGCCGTCTGCCACGGCCTGCCCGGCGTCAAGGACGTGAAGGTGGAGCTGGTCTGGTCGCCCCCGTGGGACCCGCGCACAATGGCCTCCGAAGAGGCACGGCTGGAGCTGGGCATCTACTGACCGGCGGGCGGCCGGTGATCCGCCGGCGCGGGATGCGCGTAGTGGGTGGTGCGTGGACGAGAGAAGAACGAGCCCAGCGCGATACCCGCCGTGAACGTCTCCGACGACAGGATGCTCGACCTGCTGGCCCGAGCCGAGCCTGAGGGGATCGAGATGCTCTATGACCGGTACTCGGCGCTGGCGTACACCCTGGCGCTGCGCGTGGTCGGCGACCCCGCCACCGCAGAAGACGTTGTCCAGGAGGCGTTTCTCAGCATCTGGCGCCGGGCGTCGACGTACCGCAGCGACCGCGGCAGCCTGCGCACCTGGGTGTGCTCGATCGTGCACCACCGCGCTCTCGACCGTCTCCGCGGTCGTGCCGGCAGGGCACGGAGGGACGTTGCCCTCGAGCACGCCCCGATCGAGATGACCTCGGTGTCGGACACCTGGGACCAGGTCGTCGACGAGATCGAGCGCGAGGAGATCCGCAAGGCACTCACAGAGCTGTCGGTCGAGCAGCGCGAGACGATCGAGCTCGCCTACTTCGGCGGCTACTCGCAGACGGAGATCAGCGAGCTGATGCAGGTGCCGCTGGGAACGGTCAAGGGACGGACCCGGCTGGCCCTGCGCAAGCTGCGCGGCTCGCTCGAGTTCCGGGTGGCGGAGGGAATGACGTGACCACCCATCAGGACGCCGACGTCCTCGCCGCAGCCCTCTCCGTCGGCTCCATCGATGAGGGCGACCAGGCCGCTCTCCAGCTGCATCTCAGCGGTTGCGCCGACTGCCGGCGAGTGGCCGGCGAGTACATGGCCGCGGCCGCCCGCCTGCCCCTGGCGCTCGAGCCGGCGCTGCCCTCGCCGGAGCTCCGCGGACGGCTGATGCGCGCCGTGTACGCGGAGGCGGAGCAGGCCGGGCTGCGGCGCGCCAACGCTCGGCCCGCCACGTGGTGGCGGCGGCTGTGGGAAGGCGTGCCCGCGTCGCGCGGCATGACGGTTGCAGCGGGCGCGGCTGCGGTCGCGCTCATCGGGCTCTCGGCATGGGCGGTGGCCGGCCGGCAGAACGGCTCGCCGGCGCAGGTGGCGGTGGCGCTGGCCGCGGGCCAGGCCGCGCCGCAGGCGCACGCCCAGCTGACCTACCAACGCGGCAGCGGCGAGGCCGTGCTCACGGCCACCGGGCTGCCCAGCCCGACATCCATCGCCACACGAGCAGCGGTGTACGAGGTCTGGCTGATCCGGCCGGACGGGACCGCGGTCCCGGCCGCGTACCTCACCCAGGGCCCCGACGGCACCTGGAGCGCCGCGATCCGTGCCGACATCACCGCGTACACGGCGGTCGCGGCAACCCCGGAGCCGGCGGGCGGCAGCCCGGCGCCGACCGGCGCCAAGGTCATCCAGGGATCACTCAGCGCATCCTGAGCCGCGCACCGTGCTGCGCCGCGGTGCGTCGAATCCCTTGGTGCAGCACGGGAATCACCATCAGACGCGCGCGGCGCTGCGACCCTCGCCACGGCCGCACGGCATGAGTGATCTGGCCATCTATGGCCGCAACTATCGCCGCGCGTGCCCTGGGCAGCGGACGCTGGCCGCGTGTGCCGACTGCGGTTACACTGGCGCTGCGTCTCTCGGCCCCGCTGCCGCCCGCACCAATCCACCGACGCACGCGGACCGGCGCCGGGGCACTCTGAGAAAAGGAGGGTCCTGCCCATGACCGATTGTTCCGGTAGTACTCAGCCGACCCGCGCCGGAGTGGCGGGCTGATCGCCGGGGCGGATACCAGGTAGCGCGGTCGCCAACGTCCGCGCGCCGAAGAGAGACGCCTGCCGTCTCGTGGTACCCGACGCTTCGACGCAGAGCGGCGGAATCCGTGAAGTGCGGGTTCCGCCGCTACTTCGACAGGGGAACTTCGTTCCCCCCTCGTACACCCCCCTTGTCAGCGGTGTCAGCTCCGGCGACATGAAGTCGCCTGCGCTGACGGTGCGACGGGGACGGATTACTCCGCGCCCTTAGACGTAGCGGGCTGCTTCTAGTCCAGCCTGCCGGGTTGCGGTCTCCGGCGCGGCCACGACCTGGTCGCGCTCGGCGTACCCCTCGGTGCCGTCGCTGAGCCTCACCTTGACGAACTCCGGCGTCCCCCCGGCCATGGCCTCCATCCGGGTGGCTGTGAAGATCTGCGCGCCCCTCTCCGCATCGCGCGCCGGCGCCGTGAACAGCCTGTAGGGCATCCCCGCCCACGAGGCCACCAACGTCACCGGTCCGGGTGGGATGTGGCGCACCCGGTAGATGGTTCGAGGGTCGTCGACGCCGCGGCTCAGCACGCCGATCAGCTGGAGCGCGCGCGGCAGCGCTCCCCGTCCCTTGCTCGCCTCGAGCTCGACCACCGTTCCACTGTCCTCGACGGTCGCGGTGCAGGTCACCCAGCGCTGGTTGCGCGCCGGCTTCAGCCGCCGGCCCAGGAACTTCGCGGTGCCGTCGATGCGGCGCCAGTGACCGACCAGGCTGTTCCGCTGGAATTCGACGATCCGACGCGCTGCTCTCGCCGACCACCTCGAACCGGTACGG
This sequence comes from Candidatus Dormiibacterota bacterium, assembly GCA_963717185.1. Classification (GTDB taxonomy): domain Bacteria; phylum Chloroflexota; class Dormibacteria; order Aeolococcales; family Aeolococcaceae; genus Aeolococcus. Next base: position 70,348 of record CAVQVY010000032.1, read on the forward strand.
CGGGGTGCCGATCATCTGCTCCATCACGGCGAACACCTCCCGCGGCGGTGCGGAGACCACGAATCGCCAGGTGTGGGCACGTTTTGCAGGCACGGGGGCGATTGTACGAATCGACCGGCGACGCCCGGGGTCGCAGCGGTGGTGCGGTTTCACGGAGGGGCTGTTCCACGTGAACCGGGACCGGTCCGGCGTGTGGTTTCACGTGGAGCGATGGGGCTCGACCTCGGCCCTCCGAATGTCCGCCACCGTGCGAAAGTTGTCCACAGGTGGGCGGCGCGCAGCGTCAAAACGATCTCACGGCGGGCAAACCGGCCCGCGGAGCACTTGGGGAAACGGTGGATAACTTCCCGCTCAGCGGAGGCGCGGGGCCCCCGTCGATAATCCCGCCGGTGGTTCCGCACGTTCTCGCCGTCGCCAACCAGAAGGGCGGGGTGGGCAAGACCACCACCACGATCAACGTCGGCTCCGCCCTTGCACTGATGGGACGGCGGGTGCTGGTCATCGACATCGATCCCCAGGCCAACGCCACCTCGGGCCTCGGCATCGATCGTTCCGCCGTCGAAAGCACCAGCTACGACGTCATCGTCGGCGGACGGCCGCTGGCCGAGGCGCGGATCCCCAGCGTTGTCGCTGGACTCGACCTGGTGCCGGCCGACCTCAGCCTCGCCGGCGCCGAGATCGAGATGATCAGCCTGCCCATGCGCGAGCGCCGTCTCGCCCTCGCGGTGGAGGCGATCGACGACGTCGACTACGTCCTGATCGACTGCCCACCCAGCCTCGGGCTCCTCACCGTCAATGCCGCAACCGCGGCCCAGGCCCTGCTCGTGCCCATCCAGTGCGAGTTCTACGCGCTCGAGGGACTAGGGCTGCTCACCCACACCCTGGCGCTGCTCCGCCGCGACCTGAACCCGAACCTGCGCATCGCCGGCATCGTCATGACCCTGTTCGACGGCCGCCTGGCGCTGGCGCACCAGGTCGTCGACGAGGTTCGCGCCCGCTTCGGGGACGAGCTGCTCAGCCCGGTGATCCCCCGCAACGTGCGCCTCAGCGAGGCGCCGAGCCACGGCCTCCCTGTCAACCTCTACGACCCGACGTGCCGCGGCGCGATTGCCTACGCGGAGCTGGCTGCCAACCTCGACCGGCGGCTCACCGGTCCGCTGCCGGTGAGCGCCGCTACGGCCACCCTCGGAGCCGGCAGGTGACCTCGCTGCCGCCCGCGCGCGGCGCCCCGCGACGACGCGGCCTCGGGCGAGGCCTCGACGCGCTCCTCGGACCGATCGGGGAAACGCCGGCAGACACCGCCGAGGAGGCGCACCCCACCACCGCCTCCCTGGTCGAGATCGACCCGGCTCTCGTCGACGCCAACCCCGAGCAGCCGCGTCGCGAGTTCGACCACGACTCGCTGGTCGCCCTGGGAGAATCGATCCGAACCCACGGCCTGCTTCACCCGATCGTCGTCGAGCGGAACGGCCAGCGATACCAGCTGGTGGCGGGAGAACGACGGCTGCGCGCCATCCGACTGGCCGAGCTGAGCCGGGTGCCCGCCATCGTCCGCCCGGCCGCCGAGTTGGCGCGACAGTCCCTCGAGGCAGCTCTCACCGAGAACCTCCTGCGCACCGACCTCTCCGCCATGGAGGAGGCGGCCGCCTACTCCCGGCTGGCGGACACGTTCGGGCTGTCGCACGAGGCGATCGCCATGCGCCTCGGCCGGAGCCGCCCCGCCGTCTCCAACACCATCCGCCTCCTCGCGCTGCCGGCGCCGGTGCAGCGTGCGGTGGTGGACGGGTCCATCACCGCCGGGCACGCGCGAGCCCTGCTCGCACTCCCCGACGCAGCCCGCCAGGAGGCGATGGCACGCCAGGTGGCAGGGGCGGGCTGGTCCGTTCGCCGGACCGAGGAGGCGGTGCAGACGGAACTGGGACGGACGCGGGCGCCACGCTCCGCGGCGGTCCGGCCGGCGCTCAGCCCCGACGACGAGGCCCTGAGGCGGGGCATCGAGGAGCGTGTCGGCCTCCCGGTGGAGCTCGAGAGGCGCAGGCGCGGCGGCCGGGTCACCATCGCCTTCCACGACGATGGCGACCTCGACGCGCTCTACGCCGCGCTGGGTGGCGCCCCGCTCTGACCGCCGGCTGGATCAGCCGATCGGGCGCTCGGCTCCCGTCAGCCGGGCCTGGGCGGCACTGACGTCGAGGTTGGCCAGGAACGACTCGATGTACTTCGGCCGGTCCGCCGGCTTGTAGTCGAGCAGGAAGGCGTGCTCCCAGACGTCCATGACCACGATCGGCTTGAAGCCGGCGATGTTGCCGTCCTCGTGCAGGGTGATCCAGTGGTTGCTCAGCCGCCCGGTGGCGGGGTCCAGGTAGGTCACCGCCCAACCCACGCCGCGCATGCCACCGACGCCGACGAAGTCCTTGCGCCAGGTCTCGAGGTCACCGAACGACTCCCCCAGCGCACGGCCCAGCTCCGACGAGCTCGAGATCTCTCCGCCGTTGGCGCTCTTGGTCATGTTCCCGAAGTACCACTCGTGCAGCACCATCCCGTTGTATTCGAAGCCCAGGCGCCTGGTCATCTCCGAGTACGCGGGGGTACCCACCTTCCCCGACGAGGTGAGCTCGACCAGCTGCTCGTTCAGGGTGTTTGTGTTTTTGACATAACCGGCATAAAGTCCGAAGTGCGTCTCGAGCGTCTTGTCGGAAATGCCGACCAGGCCGGAGAGATCGAACTCGCGTGCCTTGTACGGCGTCTTGGTCAGCAGTGCCATGGTGTCCCTCGCCTGTTGTCCTGACAGCGGCGCCCCGACGGGGGTGGACGCCCATTGTGGCAGCGGGTGCACAGGCACGTCACGGGCGAACTGGACCGGAGAACTCTCCAGTGGAGAGTTCGGAGGGACGCCAACGCCCGCGAAGCCTGTCTGAGCAGCAAGGAGATGTCGCCCTGTCCTGCCGCCCACCCACACGCGGGACTCGGCTCACGATCGTTGCCGTTCTGCGCGGGCGTGCAGCACGGGCGTCCGTATAATCACGCCGCGTGCAGCCTGAGCCCACCGACGTCCCGAGGCCGAGGCGCCGCCGCCACGGGCTGGTTCGCGATGTGCTCGAGGTGCTCATCATCGCGGTGGTGCTCTACATCGCCATCTGGAGCGCCCTGCAGACGGTGCGCGTCGACGGCGAGAGCATGGTGGGGACGCTGCAGAACAACGACCTGCTGCTCGCCAGCAAGATCTCGTACTACTTCGGCGACCCGCAGCGCGGCGACATCGTGGTGCTGATCCCGCCGAGCGACCCCACCAAGGACTTCATCAAGAGGGTCATCGGGATCCCCGGTGACACGCATCGAGATCGACGGCAGCAAGTCGCCCACCGCGCTGCTGATCAAGCCGGGCGGCACCGGGCCATGGCAGCGCCTGCAGGAGCCATACCTGCCCGAGAAGTGGGACACGATGAACTTCTGCTGCCTGGCCAACGGCACCGAGTCGTCAGCCGCGCAACCGCTCAGCATTCCCGCCGGCAAGTACTTCGTGATGGGCGACAACCGCAACAAGTCGAGCGACTCGCGCATGTTCGGCCTGGTGCCGCGCAAGAACATCCTCGCCAAGGCGTTCGTACGCGTCCTCCCCTTCGCACACTTCGGCCTGGGCGCCGGGCCCACCCTGGTGCCGGACGCGGCCGCGGTGGTGTTCGAGACGCCCGCTGCGCCGGCCCTTGTCCTGGCCATCCCGCCCGCGATGCTCCTCTCGTGGCGCAGGCGGCGTCGCGAGCGTCGCGCCGCCGCGCGGACCCGCTGACCCGTCGTCAGTCGTCGGATAGGATCCAGCCCGCTCCGCTGCTCTCCCAGTCGAGCAGCTCGTCGTCCGAGAAGAAGATCGACACCTCGCGTGCGGCGCTCTGCGGGGAGTTGCTCCCATGGATCACGTTCATCGCCAGGCTGACCGCGAGGTCGCCGCGGATGGTGCCGGGTGGAGAGCTCTGTGGGTTGGTGGCGCCCATCATCGAGCGCACCAACGCGATCGCGCCCGGTCCCTCCCACACCATCGCGACCACCGGTGAGGAGGTGATGAACTCCACGAGGCCGGCGAAGAACGGCTTCCCCCGGTGCTCGCCGTAGTGGCGTTCCGCCATGGCGGTGCTCACCTTCATGAGCTTGATCGCGACCGGGTGGAGGCCCCGGCGTTCCAGGCGACTGACGATCTCGCCGATGAGTCCGCGCTGCACCGCGTCGGGTTTGACCAGCACCAGGGTGCGCTCAGTCTGCATGGTTGCCCACCATATCCGAACGCCCCGGTGGCGCCGCTGCTCAGGCGCGCAGGACCTCGAGGAACGGCTCCGGCTTGCGGAACGGACCGATCACCGCGGCGCGCAGTCCGCCGCCGAGGATCTCCGCGGCCAGCGCGCGCACGGACTCCGGGTCCACCGCAAGCAGCCGGTCGGCGATGTCGCTGGCCAGGAGGATCTCACCGGTCAACAGCTCCTGCTGTCCCAGGTGGTTGCACAGCGCAGACGTGCTCTCCAGCTGCACCGACAACCGTCCGCGGGCGTACTCCTTGGCGCGCTCGAGCTCGGCGACCGGCACCGGCTCGGTCGCCAGCCGTTCCAGCTCGGCGACGGCCGCACGCATCGCCACCAGTGCCCGCTTCGGCTCGCACCCCAGCGAGATCGCCAGGGTTCCGCTGTCGGCGACGCGGGTGAGGAAGGAGTGCACGTCGTACGCCAGCCCTCGTTCCTCACGCAGCTCGAGGAAGAGCCTGCTCGACATGCCCTCGCCGAGGACGACGTTGAGGATGTCCGCCACGAAGCGGCGCTCGTCGCGGTACGACGGCGCGCGCGCGCCGAGCACGATGTTGGCCTGGCTGGCGCGCCGGTCCAGCAGGCTGATGGCGGTCCCCGACGGAGCCATGGCCGCCAGCGGTTGCACGCCGTTCTCCTCGTGCTCCGTCCAGCGCTGCAGTGATGCCGACACCATGTCGGCCACGGCGCCGGTGTCGAGCGCGCCCGCGACCGACACGACCAGGTCGTTGTGGCGGTAGTGCCGGTGGAGGTGACGCCGGCAGTCGGCGGCGGTGAACGACTGCACGGTTGCCTCGGTGCCGGCAACGTCCCAGCCGAGAGGATGGTCCGGCCACATCACGGCGTCGAAAAGCGTGTGCACGTGGTCCTGCGGGCTGTCCTCGTACATGCGCAGCTCTTCGATCACCACCTGGCGCTCGCGGTCGACGTCCGCGGGGAGGAAGCGAGGCCTGAACAGCATGTCGCTGAGCACGGAGACGGCAACGTCGAGGCGATCGGCCGGCACCTTGGCCCAGAAGATCGTCGCCTCGCGATCCGTGGACGCGTTGAGCACGCCGCCGACGCCCTCGACGGCCTCGCTGATCAGCCGCGCGGTGGGGTACGTCTCGCCGCCCTTGAAGGCCATGTGCTCGATGAAATGGGCGAGCCCGCATTCCGCGGCGGACTCGATGCGTGAGCCGGTGCCGAACATGAACGCGATGCTCACCGATGCGCGCTCGCGCATCGGGGCGGCCAGCAGCCGCACCCCGCCATCCAAGAGCGTGCGCGTATAACCGCTATCTACAGCATCCGTAAAGACCGTGGGTGCAGGCGACTTCACGTCGCCGGAACCCACACCGCCAAATGGGGGGAACCCGAGGGGGGAACAAAGTTCCCCCTTCGCTTTTTCCCCCTTCGCTTCACCAGCGTGGCCGCCCCCGCTCAGGCCGCGACGGGAGCCCTCCCTGGGCAGGCCCGGTGGGGTGGATGACCACGCGTCGCGCCGGCTCGTGACCGCTGCTCTCGGTGCGCACCCCGGGGTCGTCCTGCAGGGTGAGGTGGATGATGCGGCGCTCATACGCGTGCATGGGATCGAGCGTGTACCGCTCTCCGCTCGCCTTGACACGGTCCGCGAGACGCTGCGCCAGCTCGCGGACCTGGTCCTCGCGGCGTGCTCGGTACCGCTCGACGTCGAGGATGAGACGCCGCCCCTGGCCGTCGGCCTGCTCCTCGCCCATCATCAGGTTGACCGTCGTCTGCAACGCCCGCAGCGTCTCTCCGCGCCAGCCGATCAGCAGCCCGAGGTCGTCGCCCGACACCTCGAGGATCAAAGGCGCCTCGACCTCGCCGGCGCGGGGGCTGCTGCCACGCCGGACCGAGACCCTGGCGGGGATCTCCATCTGCTCGAGCAGCGCCGCCAGCAGCTCGCGCCCACGCGCGGTGTGCTCGTCGATCCGGCTCACGCGCACCTTGGCGGCGCTCGACGACAGGTACTCTCCGGGGACTGGGCGCGAGCCGCCGCGTGACAGGACCTCGACCACGACGTCGTCCCGCTCGGCGCCCAGCTGCGCAAGCGCCTGCACGGTGGCCTCGTCGACGGTGGCGCCGGTTCCCTCGACTGCGGGCGACGTCGCCGGCGGGGCTGTGCCTTCTTCGGTGTTGGTCACGTGGATCTCCTCGCCTGTCGGTGCGCGCGTGCGCCTAGCGACGGCGTTTGTTGTTGCGTCTCTTGGGAATCCGCGCCGGCGGGGCGTTGACGGCACCGGTTGCCACCGGGCTCGGCGCCGGCACTGTCGTGGCGTTGCCGCCACCTCGGCGGCCGCGCGCGGGGCGGCTGCCGTTGCCGTCGGGGACGAGCGCGGCCGCGGCCGGCGACGCGGCTGCGGCGCCGGCGGGCGCCTTGGGGTAGGAGAGTGCGGTGACCCGGCCGGCACCCGGGAACCAGGCCGGCACCTTGAGCGATCCCCAGCCGACCAGGTGGTACTGCTGCAGGACCATGAACAGCGTGCCGGTCACCCAGTAGAGGGCCAGGCCCTGCGGGAAGTTCAGGCTCAGCACGAAGATGATCACCGGGAAGATGACCGACATCTGCTTGGTGACGTTGCTCATCGTCCGTTCCTGGTCGGTCATGTCGGGGCGCTGCGGCGGCATCATCATTCGCGACTGGGCGAAGGTGAGGATGCCCGCCAGCAGCGGTAGGATGATCACCGCCGGGTGGTTGAGGACCTGCGACCAGTCCGTGCTCGATGTGCCCGCCTTGACGGTTGTGCAGCAGGCCTGGGCGCCGGACTTCGACACGTCGCCGATCCACAGGAAGCCGTGGCCCACCTGGGTGAGGTGCGAGGTGGCGTTGGTGATGCCCCGGTACAGCCCGATCAGCACCGGCATCTGGACCAGCGCGGGAAGGCAGCCGGAGAGGCTGCTGAACGGCGACACCTGGTGCTCGGCGTAGAGCTTCTTCATCTCCTCGCTGAGCTTCTGCGGCTCGCGCTTGTACTTCTTGCGGAGCTCGGCCAGCTGGGGCGCGATGAGGCGCTGCTCTGACTGGATGCGACGGCTGGTGCGCAGCTGCCACCCGAAGATCGGGAACAGCGCGCCACGGATGATGATCGTGGTGACGACGATGGCCAGGCCGAAGGCGCCGATCGAGTTGAGCGGGCCGATCTCTTTGAAGATGTTGGTGAAGAACTCGAGGCAGTACTGGAAGGGAACCCCCAGCGCGTCGAACGGGGAGATGGCGAGCATCAGACGGAGTCCCCGGAGAGGACTGCGCGCTTGCGGCGGCGGCCCTCACGCCAGCTCAGGTATTCGTCGGGGACGGGGTCGTGGCCGCCGGCGTGGAATGGATGGCAGCGCGCGACGCGGCGGAGCGCCAGCCACCAGCCCCGGCGCGCGCCGAACCGCTCGACCGCCTCGTAGCCGTACTGGGAGCAGGTGGGCTGGTACCGGCAGCTGCTCATCAGCCCGAAGAACGGCCCGATGGTCACGCGGTACACCCGGATCAGCAGGAGGCTGAGCCGGGTCATCTCTCCTCCTCCGGCGGGCGGGTCATCGACCCATTGTCCGCCGTCGAGCCCACCGCCGCGCTCTCCGCCCGTTCCAGGACGCGGAAGACCGACACCTGCACCGAGCTGCGCAGCTCGCCGAAGGGCGCGCCGGCGGCCTCGGCGCCGGCGACGATCACGAGGTCGCGGCCGGCGAGCTGGGAGAGCAGCGGGCGGACCGTCTCGCGAAGGCGACGGCGGAGACGGTTGCGCCGCACCGCCGATCTCACCCCGACCAGTGCGAAGCCCACCCTGGCAAACCCCGTGTCATTGGCGGCGAGCTGCACGCGGATGCCGGCTGAGGAGGCGCGCAGGCCACCGGCGCGGACCGCGGCGAAGCGACGTCGCCCACGCAGGCGATGTCGCGAGCTCACCGCGTGGGCGCGGGGGTCAGGCGCTTGCGCCCCTTGCGACGCCGCGCCTTGAGCACCTGGCGTCCCCCGGGTGTCGACATCCGGATGCGAAACCCGTGGGTCTTCCGCCGGTACTTCTTCTTGGGCTGGTAGGTCCGTTTGATGTCCGTCGCTCCGCAGACGGGAGGAATCGGCGACCGGGTGTATGGTGGGCGCGCCGAAGGCGGCGGCAGATGTCTCCGGTCGTCGGAGTGGCCGGCGGAGTATAGCAGCGATGCTGGCGACTCGGCCCCCGGCAAGCGCGCCGCGCCGCCCGTTGTGGGCCGCTCGTCGCGTTGCTAGACTGCTCGATGCTCCGGCGGGCGACGTTTCGCAACATCGCCCCTCCATCGTTTTTCCGTCGGCGCGCCAGAGGTACGCTTATCCACTCCTGTGCACATCCTGTGCAAAAGGTGGCCAGCGGCGCTGTCAGGTTGGCGATCCACCACGGGGGAAACGATTTGTCTGCTACGGGCATTCCCGGCGACGTGGAGGTGATTGCCCCGACGGACATCGATGCATCGGCGAACAGTGCCGGTGGCACGCAGCAGATCTGGCAGGCCGCGCAAGAGGAATTGCGATTCCAGCTGGCCCGGCCCGGGTACGAGACCTGGCTGGCCAACGCGGTTCTGCTCGAGAGCGACGGCCACACGTTCACCATCGGCGTGCCCACCCGGCTGGCTCGCGACTGGCTCATCGAGCGCTACGCGGCTGTCATCCGCGAGACCATCAGCGGTCTTCTCTCGCACGACTGCGAGGTGGTCATCACCGTTGATCCCGCGGCCGGGCCGCCTCCTGATGAGCCAGCCCCGATCGCCGACGCCCCGGAACCAGCCTACGGCATCGTCGGAGAATCTGCCATTGACGGCAGCAACGCGACGAGGCTGAACCCCAACTTCACGTTCTCCACGTTCGTTGTGGGCAACAGCAGCCGCTTCGCCCACGCCGCCTGCCGCGCCGTGGCCGACGCTCCGGGCAAGGCGTACAACCCGCTCTTCCTGTACGGCGGTGTCGGCCTCGGCAAGACCCACCTCATGCACGCCATCGGCCACGCCGTTCGCGAGGGCCATCGCCGCCCTCCCAAGGTCGCCTACATCACGTCCGAGAAGTTCATGAACGAGATGATCGGCTCCATCCAGGAGAACCGCACCTCGGACTTCCGGGCGCGCTACCGCAGCGTCGACGTCCTGCTCATCGACGACATCCAGTTCCTGGCCGGCAAGGACCGCACCCAGGAGGAGTTCTTCCACACGTTCAACGCCCTCCACGAGATCCAGAAGCAGATCGTGGTCAGCAGCGACCGGCCTCCCAAGGACATCCCCACCCTCGAGGACAGGCTGCGCAGCCGCTTCGAGGGTGGGCTCATGGCTGACATCCAGCCGCCTGACTTCGAGACCCGTCTCGCCATCCTCAACACCAAGCTCGGCCCGCACAGCTCGCTGGTGCAGGAGGACGTCTGCAGCTTCATCGCCCACAAGATCCAGCGCAACATCCGCGAGCTCGAGGGTGCGCTGATCAGGGTGCTGGCCCACGCCTCCATCAACGGCCAGCCGGTGACGCTCGAGGCCGCCCAGATCATCCTCCGCGACATCATCCCGGTCGGCGACAGCACCCCGGTGAGCATCGAGCTGATCCAGGAGACGGTGGCCTCCTACTTCAACATCTCGGTGGAGGAGATGAAGGGCAAGCGGCGCGACAAGCACATCGTGTTCCCTCGCCAGGTGGCGATGTACATCGTTCGCGAGGAGACCGAGTCGTCGCTGCCGGTGATCGGCAACGCCTTCGGGGGCCGCGACCACACCACCGCCCTGCACGCCATCGAGAAGATCACCGACCTCGTCCTCGAGGATGCGCGCCTCCAGGGTGACCTGCGCCAGATCCGTCAGCGACTGCACGAGCACTGATGGCCACCGCGCTGACATCCTGTGGAAATGTCCGGCGCAACCTGTGCGCGACGGCTCCTCCCACACGCCCTGTGGACGAGATGACCATGTCGGAGCAGCGCGTGCACAGGTTGTCCTTGGCGATCTCCCCGCTGCACACTGGCCTTGGTGCGGTTATCCCCCGATTGGCTCCTCCTACGTACTACGACTGTTTCAAAGACTCTGTCCCCACTGTTTAACGGGGTCTGGTGACAACCCGGCACACCGTGAGGTTCCTGACAGCATGAAGTGCTCCGTCTCCCCATCCGCGCTCAGTGCAGCACTGTCGCTCGTCTCACGTGCCGTGTCACCACGCTCGACGCTGCCCGTCCTCGGCAACGTTCTCCTCGAGACCACCGACGGCGGCCTCCGGGTCACCGCGACCAACCTGGACCTGACCATGTCCGCCACCGTGCCCGCGGAGGTGGAGCTGGACGGGCGAACCACGGTGCCGGCCCGGCTGCTCAGTGAGTACGTGGCCTCGCTGGCGGAGGCGCCGTGCACCATGGAGCTCGAGGTCGCCACCCAGGTGCTCAAGCTCAGCTGCGGCGTGCATCGCACCAATCTCCACGGCATCGACGCGGTGGAGTTCCCCCCGCTGCCCGCCCGCGATGCCGGCGCAGCCATCGAGCTCGACGCTGCGGTGTTCGCCAACGCGGTCTCGCAAACCGCCATGGCAGCGAGCGGCGACGAGGCCTCGCCGGTGCTCACCGGCGTGCTCTTCCAGGTCGAGGGTGACCGGCTCACCCTGGCGGCCACCGACCGCCACCGCCTTGCCGTCAAGACGCTGGAAGCCAAGTCCAGCGGTGAGAAGGCGTTCTCGGGGGCGGTGATCGTGCCCTCGCGACACCTCAGCGAGGTGGCCAGGGCCGTCAACCCCACCCGGCCCACGGTGTCGATCAGCTTCAGCGAACAGCGCAACCAGGTGTTCTTCAGCCTAAAGGACGTCGAGATCTCCTCGCGCCTCATCGAGGGCAACTACCCCAACTACGCGCAGGTGATCCCCGGCGAGTTGACCACCACCGTCAAGCTGCCCACCGCGTCGCTGCTCCGCGAGGCCAAGACTGCCTCGGTCCTGGCTCGCGACGCCGCCAATCCCGTACGCCTGCGGGTCGGCGACAACACCCTCACGCTGGTGGCCCAGACCGCCGAGGTCGGCGACGACGAGGCCCCGCTGTCCGCCAACGTCAAGGGAGACGACGTCCAGATCGCCTTCAACGCTCGGTATGTGCTGGATGCCCTCAGCGTCCATGGACTCCGAAGAGGTGCAGCTGAGCTTCAACGGCTCCCTCCAGCCTGGAGTGATCCGTCCCTCCGGGCGTGACGACTACCTCTGCATCATCATGCCGGTGCGCGTCCCGTAGGGCGCCCGTGCGCGCGGTCACCATCGTCGACAAGCAGCTGACTGTCACGGAGCATCCCGACCTTCATCCCGGTGTCGGCGAGGTGCTCGTCGCGGTCCGCGCCGCCGGGGTCAACAGCGCGGACCTGATCCAGCTGGCGGGGTTCTACCCGGCGCCGCCGGGGAGCCCGCCGGACATCCCCGGCCTGGAGCTCGCCGGCGAGGTGATCGCGCTGGGCCCGGCCGCGTCGCGGTTCACGGTTGGTGACCGGGTCATGGCCCTGGTCGGCGGCGGTGCCCAGGCCGAGCTGGCGACGGTCCACGAGCGCCTCCCCATGAATCCCCGGCGCCGTGGACTGGATCGCGGCCGGCGGGTTCCCCGAGGTGTTCACCACCGCCCACGACGCGCTGTTCACCCAGGCCGGGCTGCGCAGCGGCGAGCACGTGCTTATCAACGGCGCCGCCGGTGGGGTGGGCGTCGCCGCCGTGCAGCTGGCCCACCTCGCCGGTGCGCACGTCTGCGCGACGGTGCGTGCCGAGGAGCTGCGCGCCGAGGTGGCCAAGCTCGGCGCCGACGTGGTCACCGGCCCGGACGGCGCCGCCGACCATGGCCCGTTCGACGTCATCCTCGAGCTGGTCGGCGCGCCCAACCTGGCGGCGAACCTCGAGGCGCTGGCGGTCCGCGGGCGCATCGTGGTCATCGGCATCGGGCGCGGGCGACCGCGCCGAGATCGACCTGCGCGCCCTGATGAAGGCGCGGCCGCCTGATGGCGTCGACGCTGCGCGCGCGACCCGCTCGAGGAGAAGGCGGTCTGTGCCCGCCGCGTGGAGGCCGAGGTCCTCCCCGCCCTGGCGACCGGGCGCCTGCAGGTGCCGGTGGCCGCCACCTTCGACATGGAGGACGCGCCGGCTGGGCCTACGAGGCGCTTCGCCGCCGGCTCGAAGCTCGGCAAGGTGGTGCTGGAGGTTGGCGGGCCGCCCACGCTGACGACGCCGTGGCTGCCGGGCTCCTCCCGGAGGGTTCGCCGCGGGGCGGAAGGATGGCCCGGAGATGTCATGCTCGAAGTCAATGACACCGCCACGGAGCCCTGACTGATGGGCATGCACATGGGCATGGGGGGCTGGGGCCTGATGCGCTCCATGCGCCGCGACGAGTTGATGAAGCAGCACAAGCTGACCGCCGGGATCGTCCGGCGCATCGCGAGTTTCGCCAGGCCCTACCGCGGCGCGCTGGCCGTCTTCCTGGTGCTCATCGTCATCGACGCGATCGTCGGCGCGGTCAACCCGCTCATCTACCGCGCGATCATCGACAACGGCATCCTCGGGCACAACGTCAACCTGGTCGCGGTGCTCGCAGGTGGGGTCGCAGCCCTGGCCATCTTCGACGCCATCCTCGGGCTGATCCAGCGCTGGCTCTCGGCGCGCGTCGGGGAGGGGCTCATCTTCGACATGCGCACCAAGGTCTTCGCGCACATCAACGAGATGCCGATCTCGTTCTTCACCCGCACCCAGACCGGCGCGCTGATCTCCCGGCTCAACAACGACGTCCTCGGTGCCCAGCAGGCGTTCACCGACACGTTCGCATCAGTCGTCGGCAACGTCATCGGCGTGAGCATCACCCTGGTGGCGATGTTCTTCCTCTCCTGGCAGATCACCCTGCTCGTCGCTCATCCTCCTTCCCGTGTTCCTGCTGCCGGCGCGCTGGGTGGGCCGCCGCCTTGCCGGCATCACGCGCGAGTCCTACAACCTCAACGCGCAGATGAACACCACGATGAGCGAGCGCTTCAACGTCTCCGGCGCGCTGCTGGTCAAGCTCTTCGGGCACCCCGAGGACGAGGTCGCGCGGCTTCGCGGCCAAGGCGCGCCGGGTGCGTGACATCGGCATCCTCCAGGCGATGTACGCGCGCATCTTCATGACCTCGCTGCTGCTCACCGCGTCGCTGGCCACCGCGCTGGTGTACGGGCTCGGCGGCGCGCAGGCCGCCCGCGGCGCGCTCATGGTCGGCACCGTGGTGGCGCTGACCGCGTACCTCAGCCGCCTCTACGGGCCCGCTCACCGCCCTCTCCAACGTGCAGGTGGACATCATGACCGCGCTGGTCAGCTTCGACCGCGTCTTCGAGGTGCTCGACCTGCCGCCGATGATCGCGGAGAAGCCCGACGCCGTGGCCATCCCGCGCGGGCCCGGCCACCATCGAGTTCGACCACGTCGACTTCCGCTACCCGTCCGCCGAGGAGGTGTCGCTGGCGTCACTCGAGGCGGTCGCGGTGCTGGAGCGCACCAACAACCAGCAGGTGCTCTTCGACGTCAACTTCACGGCCCAGCCCGGCCAGCTGGTCGCGCTGGTCGGGCCCGTCCGGCGCGGGCAAGACGACGCTCAGCCACCTGGTGCCGCGCCTCTACGACGTGCGCGCCGGGGCGGTGCGCATCAACGGCATCGACGTCCGCGACGCCACCCTCGCGTCGATCGCGCGCCACGGTCGGCGTGGTCACCCAGGACGCGCACCTCTTCCACGAGACGATCCGCGCCAACCTGCTCTACGCCAAGCCCGACGCCACCGACGACGAGCTCTTCGAGGCGCTGCGCGCGGCCCAGATCCTGCCGCTGGTCGCGTCCCTGCCCGACGGCCTCGACACCCTGGTGGGCGACCGCGGTTACCGGCTCTCCGGCGGCGAGAAGCAGCGCATCGCCATCGCCCGGCTGCTCCTCAAGGCGCCCGACATCGTCGTGCTCGACGAGGCCACCGCGCACCTCGACTCCGAGTCCGAGGCCGCTGTGCAGGAGGCGCTCCGCCATGCGCTCACCGGGCGCACCTCGCTGGTGATCGCCCACCGGCTCTCGACGGTGCGCGACGCCGACGTCATCCTGGTGCTCGACGACGGCGCATCGTCGAGCGGGGCACGCACGCGCAGCCTGCTCGCACGGGCGGGCTGTACGCCGAGCTGTACCGCACCCAGTTCGAGAGCCAGGCGCGCGGCGACGCCGAGGCCGAGCCGGCACGGCGACCGAGACCACGACGGTCTGAAAGCCGTCCGGCGCCGACCGTCAGTGGCCGCCGCCGCCCGCCCCTGGTGGTCCGTACAGGTTCTTGGGGCGCGGCAGCGCGAACACCATCAGGAAGACGAGGCCGAAGCAGGCCATCTCGAAGAACAGCGCGTCACGGAAGGCATGGTCGAAGTCGTCGCCGATAGCCTGTGTCGCGATCGGCGCGACGACACACGGGATCGGTGCGGCCGAGGTGCACGTCGGAGAGCTGGTCTGGACCGGGCACCCTGCAGGCGTGGTCGAGGGATCCGAGCTGGCCGCCTGGGCGATGAAACAGCGCGTGTACGTGCTCGTGGCCCCGGCCACAGCGGCTGGAGGGACGCCGGCCGCCGCCAGCCGAGTGCTCAACGTCTGCGCGCTGCTCTGCGCGACAACCGGCGCGTAGCCACTCACCTGGCCGAAGAAGATGATGCCGATCACCGCCACGCCCAGCGCACCGCCGACCTGCTGCACGGTGGTGAGGACGCCGGACGCCGAGCCCGCAGCCCCGGAGTGGATGCCCGCCAGGACGATGTTGATGAGCGGCGCCACGACCAGGCCGAGCCCCATCCCGCAGACCGCCAGCGACGGGATCATCTGGTAGCTGGTGAGCCCGGTGCCCGCCGCGCGGACCGTGAACCACAGGCCCACCAGCCCCACCACCAGCGCGACGCAGCCCACGCTGAGGATGCGCTTGCCCAGCTTCGGGGCCAGCCGGATCGACACGCCGGACGCCATCGCTGAGAGCAGGGCGAACGGGAGCGTGGTGAGACCGGTGTGCAGAGCGCTGTAACCCAGCCCGATCTGGAGGTACACCGAGAAGGTCAGGAAGAAGGCGGGGATGCCGGCGAGGAACACCATCGCGATCAGCGAACCGACCACGAACGCGCGGTCACCGAACAGCTCCGGCTCGACCAGCGGGCTGCCCCCGCGCTCCGCGCGGATGCGTATGTAACGGCGGAAGGCGACCAGCACGAGGAATCCGCCGGCGAGCATCGCGTACGCCCAGATCGGCCAGCCCGCGTCGCGCCCCTCCACCAGCGGGAAGGCGATCAGGAACAGGCCAATCGTGGCCAGAACAACCCGGGGATGTCGAGCCGAGGCGCCGAGGGGGCCTTGGACTCGCGCAGGAAGATGAAGGCGGCGGCCACGGCGCCGATGCCGATGGGGAGGTTGACCAGGAAGATCGGCCGCCACAGCAGCGCATTGCCGCCGATGTGGATGTCGGCCTGGATGAGCAGCCCGCCCAGCAGGGGCCCGGAGA
>CAVQVY010000033.1:0-76185 GCA_963717185.1 Candidatus Dormiibacterota bacterium
GGATCGAAATCATCCAGATCTGACCATGGGGCGGGGCCCGGTCCAGCTCCTGCCCCTGCATGGCCAGGACATGCACCTGGGGGACCTGGCCCTGGAGTCGCATATCCAAGGCCTCCACCAGCGGGTGGTGTTCCTCCTCCACCTCCCCCGCCACCCCCTGGTATGTCCTTCTTTCCCTGATTTCTTTCGTATGAAACAGCTACGAATTGCCTTGCTGCATTTCATCTCCTTAAATATACTTACTAACTTCTGCTTCAGGACGTTAAGAAAAATATCTTTAATTCTTGAAGGAATCGCCCGAATTTTATTTAATGGAAATCTTTTGTTTTCATTCGCGGAAACTGCCTCCGCTCAGGCTGAAGCTGTATATGCGAGCATTCCATATGAGATTGGAAGTTCTCAAACACTTGAATGATCACCTAGGTTACAGTGCCCCATAGCGAGAAGAAAAGCAATAAGTCTGAATTAATATTGTACGATACCAAAATCGAAGTTATGTTCCTTCCAACTCTCTGCCGAATCTTGAAGTTTGATTTACACTTACCTATGTAACCTTTCTTCCTTCTCAAACGCATTTTCTTTTTCAGTCCTTACCACTGGAGGGCAAGTCACGACCTTTCTTTGCTGTTGAAACATGTTTGAAAGGCCTACCGAAGTATTGGGTGCTCTTTCCGGGTTTCCAAAACTTGTGGCTACATGCGAGATGGCAAAGTAACCTCCCCAGCTAGCAACCCCAGGATTTATAGTCGCCAAACCCCCAGATCCTCTGGCCCGCTATGACTCTTTTTTCTGTCAGTTTCTGATGAACCTAACTAAGCATCATCAAATAAGTTTTCTTCTCGAGAATTCTTTCCTCTAATCCTTATACAAATAGACCCCCCTTGATATCCATAATAGCAGCGCACTATTATTCCCTTCGCGTCGCCAGTGCGCCAGGCTGCGCACTACGGCTTTATTAAGACTATTATGAGGATATCAGGAAATGCTTTAAAGCAATTACAATGCCGCTATCTATTCTAACCCACTCCCTCTACTTCCCTTCAAGAAATTGACCTTTTTTTTCGTTTTTAATATAAACCCGGTGTCATGATTATCGCATGAAAGTCACGCGGTACACGCTCGTGCAGCTGTGGCCTACTAAGCTACCCCCTCGTCTTCCCTCCTTCTCGCCTGAGCTTCCTTTATCCTTAAAGGCTCCGTATTGGGTCATATCCTTTTGCCTGATCGTGACACGCTAATTCATATTCTTTCGTTTCTTTTCGTTGAAGAACTTCTTTCCTTTCTCAATCCAGTGACTGGGTGAGGCGATGGTCTCCTTAACTTCGCCATCGAAAACTGTTAGAATCTCGCGTAATTCCACATAAAAAGGACAGACAGGCTCATGCAGTCGCTGCATAACTATCTGGCGGCTGCAGGTTCCACCAATAGCAAAGTAAGGGTCAGCACCATGGCGAAGTAGTATCTTGACCATAGGGATATTGGGTCCATCGCGTCCACGGAACCTAACCCAGTCATCATTTAAGTCATCATCTCCATCTGAATTATTACAAGAGTCTGTGTCGGCTTCGGCGTCAGATTCTATACCCCACTCTGGCATGCTTTCGGTCAAAGATAAGGCGGTGGTCTTAGACACCGCAATCTGCAATAGTCGAGAACATTGATAGGACAGTGATCTGACTTCTCGCGCATCCACCGCAGCGCCTCGTCAGCGGACTAGGGAACGTCACCCCGGACGTGGCTGGAAGCGCCCTCCACCCGGTGTACTGCTCGCCGCGCCGCGACACCCCGTACCTGTCCACGGCCCGCAGTGCGGTCAGGGCCAGCGCGATCGCGCCGACGTCGGCCTGCCAGCCTTCCATGCCAAGGCCTGCGTACTGCCGTTCGTGAGCGTCGGTGGCGTACCGCAGCGGCCCGTGCAGCGAGAACACCACGAACGAGATCACGACCAGGAGCACGGCCAGCGTTACCAGCGCCGGCCGATGAACCAGGCCCAGCCGCGCCCGGTCATGACGGCTCTGCTGGAGGTTAAGCGCCCAGGAGAAGAAGGCCG
Source organism: Candidatus Dormiibacterota bacterium (assembly GCA_963717185.1). Taxonomy (GTDB): domain Bacteria; phylum Chloroflexota; class Dormibacteria; order Aeolococcales; family Aeolococcaceae; genus Aeolococcus. Next base: position 2,051 of record CAVQVY010000033.1, read on the forward strand.
CGTAATCAGGGAACGGAGGCAGCGTGTACTTGCTGGACAGGGCCACGAAGCTGTAACTCGAGAAGAGGGGTACGTACGGGACGTCAGTGTCAACTTGCTTCAGGAGCTGCCCGTAGATGGACATGCGGCTGTGCCGGGTCGCTCGTGGCGAGGCCAGACGCTAGGAGCGGAGTCGACCAGGCCGGCGTGTAGCGGGCGACGTTGTAGGTGGCCGCGGTGCCGACCATGTAGCTGGGCAGGATGCTGGGGTCCGGGCTCACCGCGCCAAGTCCCCCGTACATGTCACCGCCTGGCGGGCCACTGCTCGCGCTGTAGTCGGCGAGGTACTTGGCGACCGACACCTGCTGGATCTTCAGAGTGATCCCGATCGGGCGCAACTCAGCGGCGATGGCCTGCACGACGTTGGGGTAGTTGCTGATGGGCCCTACCTCGGTCACCGCGCTGAACCCGTGCGGGTAGGCGGACTGCGCCATTTCCTGCCGGGCCTTGGCCAGGTCGTAGGGGTACTGGGGCAGCGAGTTGAACAGCGTGTTGACCTGCGCCTGGGGCCCAAGGGTGAGTAACTGCGTGGGCTGGATGATCTGCGACGTCGGCATAGCGGTTACCGGGCCCCCGTTGGCCGCGATGAGGGCGGTCCGGTTGAGCGCGTAGGCGACGGCCCGGCGGACGTGGATATCGGCCCACGGCCCGACGTTGGCATCCATGGCGAAGAAGTTGACCCCGGCGCGCTGAAGAGACGTGACCTTCGCGCCGGACACGGACGCAAGGCTATTGCCGTCCTGTGGGAAGGCGACGTCGATCTCGCCCGACCGCATGGCCAGGGCCTCGCTGGTCTCGGTCGAGAAGAACTTCACCGAGATCTGCTGGACCGGGACCTTCCCGCCCCACCAGTGCGGGTTGGCGGTCAGCTCCATGCCGCTCGTCGGATCGAGGCCCTTGATTTCCCAGGGTCCTGTCGCGCCGAATATGCCCGAGCCACCGCGGCGGCGGCGCAGCACATAGGCGCCGGCACCGGCCAGCCCCACCAGGCCGGCCACCGGTGCAAACAGCAGCGGGAACTCCGGCACCGCGGTCGCCCAGCGCAGGGCAGAAGGCGTTGGCGGGCACGCCGGCGCACGGGTCGGCCATCGTCGTCTGCGCCGGTGGCATGTGGAGGTGGAAAGCGTCCGTGCTCGGCCGCGGATAGTTGTTGCCGGGGACGCCGGGGAAAGGACAGGGGTTCTGGGCGAACGTCGCACAGACGAAGTCCTTGATCGAGGGGCACGGCGCCACCAGCTGCGACGAACACAGGGCCTGCGAGCCGCTGGCCGCCATGTCGCCCCTGTTCGGCATCGTGCACGCCCCGGCGCTGGGCTGGTACGCGGGGTTGGTCTCGATGCCCGGTGGGTCGGTGGTGGGCACGCCCAGCGTGGCGCCGGCGTCGGTATCCTCGGAGAAGCAGTTGCCGGGGTTGCCCGGGAGGGTGGCGAGCCCGATGTCACCGTTGCCGGGGTTGCCGTTGCCGCCGTTGTGATGAACGCGTTGTCGAGGCTGATGTTGCCCAACGGCCGGAAGTAGCAGACCTCCGACGGCCCGGACGGTCCGATCAGCGTGCCTCCGTTGCAGTCCGGAGCGCCCGAGGGCGCCTGCTCCTGGTCGGGCAGGTCCACCACCAGCTCGCCCCACGAGCCGTTGTTGCTGATGGTGTTGTGGTAGAGGGTGACGTTCTGGGTGCCGGCGAGGATGGCCCCGGTGCCCACCGGCCCTCCGCCCGCCAGGCCGCGAGGTGCCATTGCCGGGAACGTTGGGGTTGTTGTTGTCGTGGAGGTAGTTGTGCGCCCACACCGTGCATGACGCGGCTGGCGGCCGGCAGCGGGCCCGTACCGCGGTCGGGCAGGCGCCGTGCTGAGGGGAGGGCCAGTCGTCGTTGTTCTGGGCGTTGCTCACCAGCCCGGTCTTGTTCTGGTCGCACTCGGTGTTCTCGACGAGGAGGTAGCCACCGGCGTTCGTGCTCGACAGGCACAGGGCGGCGTCCTGGCCGTGGTCGTGGTTCATGTCGCGTTGCACACCTGCTGGCAGGCGCCGATGTAGTAGGCGGAGTTGGCCATGTTGCTGGCGTAGTCATACGTCCAGCTGCCGTTGGTTGCGTTGCTACGAAGATGCCGTAGCTGCCCGCGGGGTAGTTGACGTAGTTGGAGTACGTCGACGTCGCGGTGAGGTAGTTGCCGGTGTAGCCGTCCATGTTGACGTGGCCGCCGCCGTCGCCCACCGTTCCACCAGATCTCGTTGCCGTTGCCGCCAGCAGCTGTCGGTGAGGAAGTTGCAGACCGTGAGGTTCTCGATCGACACGTTGTTGGCCCCGCCGGTCTGGCCGAAGACCTCGATGCCGTTGCGGCCTTGGGCGCCGGGCGGTCCGCGGTCCTGGTCGGCGAGCGCGCCCGAGCACGTCGGTCGACGCAGTTGGCTTGGTGCCGTCGACCACCACCGTGTTCCTGTCCATGCCGCGCAGGTGCAGGCCGGCTGTTGCGATCGCGACACCGGCGGGATGGGTCGGGTCCGCGTAGTCGGCCCGCTCGTGGTAGTCGCCCGGTCCGACCAAGATCCAGTCGCCCGGCTGCGCGGCGTTGACCGCGGCCTGGATGGTGGTGTACGGGCCGGTGGCGCTGTTGTAGGAACCGACCAGCAGGACGTTGGGGGTGTTCGCTCTGGCTGTGCCGCCGGATCCCGCGAGCGCGCCCAGCAGGACAGCCGCAATGCCCGCGGCGCGAACCGACCGACGCATCTCACCCCTCCTGTCGCTCAGCAGCGGAGTGTAGCGGCCGGGCCCGCCGGCCGCGCTCCGTGGCGGCGATACCATGCGTCGTGTGACCGCAACGGACCGCGATTCGCACGCCATCGAGGACGAGGACGACCGCTTCGTCTTCACGGAGGGCGAGTCCGTCGCCGAGCTCACCTACCTGCTGCAGGACGATGCGCTCATCCTGCTGCACACCGGCGTTCCCGCCAGCCTCGAGGGACGAGGCATCGGCGGGGGCCTGGTGCGTGCGGCCGTGGACCGGGCCGCACGCGAGGGTCTGACGATCGTGCCGTGGTGCGCGTTCGCGCGCCGGTGGCTGCGAGACCACCCCGACGTCGCCGGCCGCGTGACCATCGACTGGGCGACGCGCGAAGGGCGCTGAACCGCCTTACGCGGCGACGACCTCCTCAGCCGTGGCCGGCTCGAGGGCCACGGCGATCGCCTCCTCGACCCGGCTCACCAGGTGGAAGGTCATGGCGTCGCGGACGCTCTCCGGCACGTCGTCGATGTCCTTCTCGTTGCGCTGCGGCAGGATCACCTCGGTCAGCCCCATGCGGTGGGCGGCCAGCACCTTCTGCTTGACGCCGCCGATCGGCAGGACCAGTCCCTGCAGGGTCACCTCGCCGGTCATCGCGACCGTGCTGCGCATCGGCCGGCCGGTGAGCAGGCTCACCATCGCGGTGGTCATGGCCATACCGGCCGAGGGACCGTCCTTGGGCACCGCGCCGGCGGGCACGTGCACATGGAAGCTCTTCGCCGCCGCGGCCGGGTCGACGCCGAGGTCGGCGGCGTGGGCCCGGATGTACGAGAGCGCGATCTGCGCGGACTCCTTCATGACGTCGCCGAGCTGCCCGGTGAGGGTCAGCGTGCCGTCGCCGCTGGCGTTGGCGGCTTCGACGAAGAGCACGTCGCCGCCGGTGCCGGTCACGGCCAGCCCGGTGGCGACGCCGGGCACGGCGGTGCGCTCGGCCACCTCGTTGTCGAACTTGCGGCTTGCCGAGCAGCTCGCGCACCTGCGCGGGCGTGATCTCCAACGGGGGCGTGAGCTCACCGGTGGCGATGCGGGTGGCGACCTTGCGGGTCATCTTGCCGAGCTCGCGCTCGAGGTTGCGCACGCCCGCCTCGCGGGTGTGGTCGGTGATCACCGCGAGGATGGCGTCGTCGCTGACGCTGACCTCGTCCGGCTCGAGGCCGGCCTGGTCGACCTGGCGGCGCAGCAGGTGGTCGCGCGCGATGGCGACCTTCTCGTTCTCCGTGTAGCCGTCGAGCCGGATCAGCTCCATGCGGTCGAGCAGCGGCGCCGGGATCGTCTCCCAGACGTTTGCCGTGGGGATGAAGAGAACCTCGGACAGGTCGAGGTCGACCTCGAGGTAGTGGTCGCGGAACGTGTTGTTCTGGGCGGGGTCGAGCACCTCGAGCAGCGCGGACGACGGGTCGCCGCGCCAGTCGCTGCCGACCTTGTCGATCTCGTCGAGCATGATCACCGGGTTCTTGGTGCCGGCCTCCTTGAGGGCGCGGACGATCCGTCCGGGCAGTGCGCCGACGTAGGTGCGCCGATGGCCGCGGATGTCGGCCTCGTCGTGGATGCCGCCGAGCGAGACGCGCGCGAACTTGCGTCCCAGGGCGCGCGCCACCGACTCGCCGAGCGAGGTCTTGCCGACGCCGGGCGGGCCGACCAGGGTGATGATCGCGCCCGAGCCGCGACCGCCGAGCACGGTCAGGCCGCGCTCGCTGGCGCAGCTTGCGCACGGCGAGGAACTCGATGATGCGCTGCTTGACGTCGTCGAGGCCGGTGTGGTCGGCGTCGAGGATGCGGCGCGCCTCGGCGAGGTCGAAGTTGTCCTCCGAGCGCACGTTCCAGGGGATCTCGAACATCCAGTCGAGGTAGGTCCTGATCCAGCCGTGCTCGGGGTTCTGCTCGCTGGTCCGCTCGAAGCGGTCGACCTCGCGCTCGACCTCCTTGCGCACGTTCTCCGGCATGCCGGCGTTCTCGAGACGCTCGCGGTAGCCGGCGGCGACGTTGTCGCCGCCCTCGCCGAGCTGCTTCTTGATCGCCTCCATCTGCTGGCGGAGCAGGTAGTCGCGCTGGGTCTTCTCCATCCCCTCGTTGACCTCGGTGCGGATCTTCTCGCGCACCGAGGCGTCGGCGAGGATGTCCTTGGTCCAGCGCGATCAGGCGGGTGAGGCGGTCCTCGATGTCGAGCGCCTCGAGCACCTCGACGCTGCTGCTCGACGCTGAGGTCGGGCGAGTAGCCCGCCAGGTCGGCGAGCTGGCCGGGATGGCGAACCGAGCGCACGGCTTCGATGACCCGGCCGGCGCCGCGGGACTCGAGCAGGTTCTCGATCAGCGCGCGGTACTCGCGCGCCAGCTCGCGGGCGCGCTCGGTCGGGCTCACCGTCGGGGAGCGGCTCGACCTGCACCCAGAGCGCGCCGCCGATGTCGGACTGGCCGCCGCCGAGACGCGCGCGGTGGAGGCCCTTGAAGATGGTCACGTCAGCGCCGGTCGGCAGCGTGCCCGACTCGACCAGCTGGGCGACCGTGCCGATGGCGGAGTACTTCCCGCCGACCCGCGGCACGAGCAGGAGCAGCCGGTTGCCCTTCTGGGCGGCGGCCACGGCGGCCTGCTGGTTGTCGCCGTCGACGCCAGTGTGACGGTCATGCCGGGGAGGACGACGACGTCGTCGAGCTGAAGGATCGGAAGGAGCTCGGAGGTCAGTTCAGGCATTTCTCGGTTCTCGATCGGCCGGCCTCCATCTCAGACGAGGGTCGGCGCATTGGTTCTGCGATGGGTATACCCGCGGCCGCCGGTGACGAACCGGACCCGTCGACGCCTCGGGAGCCCCCGGGGGGCGCTGCCACTGAGGCGGTAGGCTTGGTCGATGCCCGGCAGCCCACCCGCCAGCGAGGACGGCCTCCCACGGTGGGGCCCTGGCCGATCGCGCCCGGGGTCACCGCCCGCGCCGGGCAGCGCCCGCCCGCCCGGCCAGCCTGCGCCGCCGCCGCGCAACGCGTTCCTCTCGCGCAACTTCCTGATCACGGTCGCCGTGCTCTTCGTCATCAACATCCTCTTCACCAACGTCTTCTTCGCCCCGGCACAGCCGAAGTCGGTGGTGATCCCCTACGACGTGTTCGTGCAGCAGGTGCAGAGCGGCAACGTGACCAGCGTCACCAGCACCTCGGAGGCGATCACCGGCACCACCAAGAAGGCGGTGACCGCCGGGTCGGGCCAGGGCAGCGCCACCAACTTCTCGACGCAGCGTGCCGCGTTTGCCAACGACGACCTGCTCGGCCTGCTCGAGTCGCACAAGGTCACCATCGACGCCCTCGACCCCAACCCCCCCACGCCGCTGTGGCTGACGCTGCTGCTCAGCTTCGGCCCGGTGCTCCTCCTGGTCCTGCTCTTCGTGTACGTCAGCCGCCGCATGGCCTCGTTGCGCGAGCGGCGCCGGCGGCATCCTCGGTCGCTTCGGGCAGAGCGGTGCGCGCCTCTACAACGCCGAGCACCCGCCGACCACGTTCGCCGACGTCGCCGGCATCGACGAGGTCAAGGCGGAGCTCCTCGAGGTCGTCGACTTCCTCAAGGAGCCGATCAAGTACGAGCGGCTCGGTGGCACGGTGCCGAAGGGCGTGCTGCTGATCGGTGCGCCCGGCACCGGCAAGACGCTGCTGGCCCGTGCCGTCGCGGGCGAGGCCGGGGTGCCGTTCTTCTCCATCTCGGCGTCGGAGTTCATCGAGGCGATCGTCGGCGTGGGCGCGTCGCGCGTCCGCGACCTCTTCAGCAAGGCGCGCGCGGCCGCGCCGGCGATCATCTTCATCGACGAGATGGACGCGGTGGGACGGTCGCGCAGCGCGGCGCTGCGGGTCGGCAGCAACGACGAGCAGGAGCAGACGCTCAACCAGATCCTGACCGAGATGGACGGGTTCGACCCGCACGAGGGCGTGATCGTGCTGGCCGCCACCAACCGCGCCGACGTCCTCGACCCGGCGCTGCTCCGGCCCGGCCGTTTCGACCGCCGCATCCAGGTGAACTCGCCGGATCGCCGTGGCCGCGCCGCCATCCTGGCGATCCACACCCGTGCCATGCCGCTGGACACCGACGTCGACCTGAACGAGATCGCCGGCGAGACGGCGGGGATGGTCGGGGCCGACCTGCGCAACCTCGCCAACGAAGCTGCGCTGGCGGCGGCGCGCCGGGGCGCGTCGACGGTGAGCCGGGCTGACTTCACGGTCGCCATCGAGAAGGTCGAGCTCGGCTCGGAGCGCAAGCTGACGCTGACCGCGCTCGACCGCGAGCGCATCGCCTACCACGAGTCGGGCCATGCCCTGCTCGGCCTGCTCCTCCCCGGCGCCGACCCGGTAAGGCGGGTGTCGATCATCCCGCGGGGGCAGTCACTGGGCGCGACGACGCAGACACCCGTGGACGATCGCTTCAACTACGGCGAGGACTACCTGCGCGGGCGCATCACCGGGGCCCTCGGCGGGCGCGCGGCTGAACAGCTGGTGTACGGCGTGGTCAGCACCGGCGCCGAAGCCGACCTGCGCGTGGTGACCGGGATCGCTCGGGAGATGGTGGTGCGCTGGGGGATGAGCCCCAAGGTGGGCGCGGTCAACTACGCGGAGGAGGGAGGCCCGGCGGTCGCCTTCGGCGGCCAGCGCGCGTACAGCGACGCCACCGCGGAGCTGGTCGACGCCGAGGTGAAACGCATCTCTGACGAGTGCCTGGCATCGGCGATGGACCTGCTCCAGCTCAACCGCGCCAAGCTGGACGCGCTCGCACACGCGCTCCTCGAGCACGACACGCTCTATGAGGAGGAGATCCTGCGTGTCGCCGACGTCCGCCGGCCGGTGCCCGCCCCCGAAGGTGTGCTGGCGGCCCAGCCATCGTGACCCCGGCCGGCACCACCCGCACCGTGAGCCTGTCGGGCCGGCCGCCGGTGGACGTCACCGTCGATGAACGCGGGGAGGGACGCCCCTTCCTGCTGCTGCACGGCGGGGGCGGCCCGGCCACGGTGTCCGGGTTCGCCGGCCTGCTCGCGGGCAGCAGGCCGGCCCGGGTCATCACCCCCGTCCACCCGGGCTTCGGAGGCACGGCGCGCCCGGCCGAGCTGGACAGCATCGGCGGGCTCGCCGACGTGTATGTCCAACTCCTCGACGAGCTGGACATGACCCACGTCGTCCTGGTCGGCAACTCGATCGGTGGATGGATCGCGGCGGAGATGATCGCCCTGGACTCCGCGCGCGTCGACAGCGCTGTGCTCATCGATGCCGTCGGCATCGAGGTTCCGGGTCACCCGGTCGCGGACTTCTTCTCGCTCACCATGGACGAGGTCACCAAGCTGAGCTTCCACGACCCCGCTGCTTTCCGCTTCGACGCCGCCGCGCTCCCACCCGCTGCTCGAGCCGCCATCCCCGGCAACCGCGCCGCGCTACGCGTCTACGGTGGGACGGCGATGGCCGATCCCACGCTCGTCGCCCGCCTGGGGCGGGTCACCGTCCCCACCCTGGTGCTCTGGGGCGACAGCGACCAGATCGCGGACGCGGACTACGGCCGTGCTTACGCCGCCGCCATCCCGGCTGCGCAGTTCCAGCTGCTGGCCGCCACCGGGCATCTTCCGCAGATCGAGACGCCCGACCAGGTGCTCGAGGCGGTCTGGAGTTTCGCCGGCGCTCGCGGCGCCGCCAGCGCAGAGCGCTGACGACCCGCTGGCAACATCGAGACCGTCGCGTCAGCGGTTCTGTTCGACGTACCTCTGCGGGTCCTTGTCCTTGGCCTCGATGCCGCCGGCGTGCGTCGCCTCGAAGGTGGCGAACGCGACGGCGATGTCGTGTCGCAGCTGCAGGGGCGCGTGCCGCCGGAAGTCGGTGAGGTCCTCGCGCTCCTCCTCGCCCATGTGGTCGCTGTTTGCTTTGTTGGTTGTCGCGACCGCCTGCCACCAGCCATCGGTGCCGACGGGATGGCCGGCAGCCTCCTTGATGGCGTCGCGGATCTCGTTGTGGTCCTTGATCACGTCGAGGACCTCGCCGGTCACGTCCTCCTTCCCCGGCACCCCGGTACCGATCTTCAGCAGGTGCGGGTAGAAGAGCTGTTCCTCCGCCTCGGCGTGCACCTCGAGGAGGATCCGCAGGCGGTTCCAGACCGCGGTCAGCGCCTCGACGTCGGCGCGGTCGATGTCGTCCAGGTACGCGAACAGGCGTCGCTGTTCGCCGTGCTCGTGCAGGATCAGGTCGGTGATGTCCATCGAGCTACCTCCCGACGGCGTGGCTGGGTGATGTCGATGAGTCTATGCGGTGAGTCCGCCGGCCGCTGGGACGGGGTTCTTGGCAAGTCTTTACGTTTCCATACTTCGCAACATTGATCGGTTTTGGAGGATCGGTAAGATCTAGAACCACCCCGTCGACCGTTGTCCGGACGGGTGCAGTGTGCCGGCCGCATAGCCGTCCGGCGAGGAGGTGGGGATGACCGTGACCCGCGCGATGCGGTTGTTGCCGTTGCCGCTGCTGGTGTTGGCGATGATCACGGTCGGGCCGCAGACGACCTCGGCATCCCCCGTGGGATGCCACGACGAGTGCGTGCTCGGACTGCTGTCCGCCCCGACCGGCTCGCCTCTCTCGTTCACGCTGACCAACGAGGACTCGCCTGAATATCTCGGCTCCGCGAACCTCAGTGCCCCGAGTGGAGCGATGCTCGGGCTACCGGTGTCGATGACCTCCAACGGCTTCGCCAACACCACTGCCACCGCCCAGGTGTCGGCCGGCACGCTGCAGCTCAGGAACCTGTCCATTCCTCCAGGCAACTCCGTCACGGTCCAGTTCGGCGCCTGCGGGACGTCGTCATCCTCCCAATGGTCCCTGGTGGCCAAGGAGGCGAACAACTTCACCGGGTCCTCGGGAGACAGCGACGACGTCATCGATCCCGCCAGCTCCCTGGCCGCAACCGTGTACGGCTGCGTCCTCAACTTCGTCGCCGGGCATCAGCCCACCAACGCCCTGGTTCAGCAGGACATCACCAGCGCCGGATTCCACCCAGCCGGGCCTCCTCTCGAGGTAGAGGCGAGCGACGGTCATGGGGTTGCCATCTCCGGTGTCTCCGTCGGCATGAGCCTGGTGTCGCCGGGCGGTGTGAGCGCCGCGCTGGGAGGCACTCTGGCGTCGGTCACCGGAGCGAACGGTGTCGCCTCGTGGTCCAACCTGACCGTCGACCACACCGGTTACTTCCAGCTCGCCGCCGCCGCGACCGGGTTCACATCGGCGACGTCGAATGTCTTCCTGGTCACGCAGACAGCGCAGGTCTGCGGCACCGGTTCGTGTTCGACCTCCGCTCTGTCGTCCAAGACGACCACCGCGACGATCACGGCGCTCAACCTGCAGTCGGCCGGCGACATCCTCAGTGCCGGCCTGGGCGGCTACACGTACGGTTGCCAGGCTCCCGCGCAAGGTGGCTACGCGTCGGTGACCGATCCCGTCGGCTTCGATGTCTGGCAGTCGAACGGCACGTCCTTTGACCCCGCCGCCTCGTCACAGGTCACCATCGAGATCTCCAAGCAGGCGGTCCAGATCTCGCCCAACAACGGGGCGGCCTTCTATGAGATCTGCTATGCGTCCAATGTCTCGTTTGCGACGCGGTCCGGCACCGCGCTGGGAAGCACCACCATTCCCGGCTCGAGCACGCCGTTCTACTACGGGCTGCTGCCTGATTGCGGAAACAACATCGGCGCCGTGCGTGGTGTCGCGCCACAAGGGCCACGGAGGCGACGTGCTCATCACGTTCAACTCAGCACCCGGCGACCTCTGGGGGAGGTCATAGGCGACTCACTTTGCTGAGGAGGAGCCCCGGCTGAACCCGTGCTGATCTGCCCGAGCTGCGGGGAGGAGAACCCCGAGCGCTTTCGCCTGTGCGGGTTCTGCGGGACTCCGCTGGCTGCCGCGGCTCCTGCGGTCGAGGTCCGCAGGACGGTCACGATTGTCTTCTGCGACCTCGTCGGCTCCACCGACCTGGGTGAGGCACTCGACAGCGAGGCACTGCGGGGGGTTCTCCACGCGTACTTCAGCGAGATGACCACCCTGCTCGAGCGTCACGGCGGGCTGGTGGAGAAGTACATCGGCGACGCGATCATGGCTGTGTTCGGCATGCCGCACGTGCACGACGACGATGCCCTGCGTGCGGTGCGGGCGGCGCACGAGATGCAGGCCGCGATGGTGGATCTCAACCGGCGTCTGGAGAGCACCTGGGGTATCACCCTGGAGCATCGCTCGGGGGTGAGCACCGGCGAGGTGGTGGCCGGCGATCCCAACGCGCGCCAGCGCCTCGTCACCGGCGACGCCGTCAACCTCGCCGCCCGCCTCGAACAGGCCGCGCCCTCCGGGCATGTCCTCATCGGCCCGGCCACCTACCGGCTGGTCAGGGACGCGGTGGAGGTGGAGCCTGTTGAACCGCTGCGACTGAAGGGCAAGGCCGAGCTGATACAGGCGTACCGAGTGCTCGAGGTGACCCCGGCCGACGGTGTGGGGCGCCGCACCGACACGCCGATGGTGGGCCGCAGCGGTGAGCTCTCGACGCTGCTGCAGGCGTTCTCGCGCGTCGCGCAGACAGGTGCGCCGGAACTGGTGACGGTGATGGCGCCGGCCGGCATGGGGAAGTCGCGCCTGCTATATGAATTCGCGCGCAAGGTGGAGACCGAGGGCCGGTTGCTGCGCGGACGCTGCCTGTCGTACGGCGAGGGCATCACGTTCTGGCCGCTGATCCAGGTCGCCCGGGAGGCGGCCGGCATCGCCGAGGACGACCCGGTCACCACTGCTCGCGGCAAGCTCGGTGAGCTGCTCGGCCCGGAGGCGGCCGACGCGGCCGAGCGGGTCGCGTCTGTCATCGGCCTGTCAGAGGAGTCGTTCCCCGTCCAGGAGACGTTCTGGGCGGCGCGACGGTTGCTGGAGGTCGTCGCCGCGCGCGGGCCGGTTGTGGCCATGATCGACGACATCCACTGGGCGGAGCCGACGTTCCTCGACCTGATCAGCTACCTGGCCGACACCGCCGGCAGCGCACCGTTCCTGGTCGTCTGCTCGGCGAGACCCGAGCTGCTCGAGCGGCGCCCGGCGTGGGGCGAGGATCGCGCCAACAGCGAGGTGCTCACCCTGAGCGCGCTGACCGAGACGGAAAGCGTCGAGGTTGTCAGCAACCTCCTCGGCGCCGGCGCGCTGGACGCGGACACCCGGCGCCGGATCATCGAGGCGGCCCAGGGCAACCCACTCTTCGTCGAGCAGATGCTGTCGATGCTGATCGACGACGGCCTGGTGGCGCGCGATGAGCTGGGCAACTGGGCGGCGACGTCGAGCCTGGCCGGGATCGCCATACCGCCGACCATCAGCGCTCTGCTGGCGGCCCGTCTCGACCGCCTGTCCAACCCCGAGCGCACGTCGCTGGAGCGCGCGTCGGTGATCGGGCAGACCTTCGAGGTGGACGCACTCGAGAACCTCTCTCCTGACCCCGTCCGCCCCGAGGTGCGCGGGCTCCTCGGCACCCTGACCAGCAAGGAGCTGATCGGCGCGGGGGTGTCGACCTTCGGTGACCTGGAGGCGTTCCAGTTCCTGCACGTCCTGATCCGCGACGCTGCGTACAGCGGCCTGCTGAAACGGACTCGTGCAGAGCTCCACGAGAAGTTCGTCGACTGGATGGAAGGGCTCAGCAACCACCCCGGCATCGAGTACGAGGAGATCCGCGGCTACCACCTCGAGCAGGCCTTCGTCATACGCGCCCAACTCGGCCCGGTCGACCGCCACGGTGTCGAGGTGGGTGAGCGTGGGGCGGGCTACCTCGCCTCTGCCGGGGACCGTGCGCGCGCCCGTGGCGACATGCCGGCGGCGGCGGGCCTGCTGCGCCGGGCAGCCGCCCTGCTGCCGGCAGGCGCGGAGGCTCGTGCCACCCTGTTGCTGCATGCCGGAGAAGCCATCGGCGAGATGGGGGACTTCGAGAAGGCGTACGAGGTGCTGGCGCAGTCGGAGGAGGCGGCCATCCGCAGCGGTGACCGTGCAACTGCGACGACCGCGTCGGTCGTGCGGATGATGTGGCGACACCTCGAAGTCCCCCGAGACCATGGACGTGAAGCAGGTCGTCGACGAGGCGGCGGTGGCGATCGCCGAGCTTGAGGCGCTCCGGGCGCATGCCGGGTTGGCTCGCGTCTGGAGGTTGATGACGCACGTCCACTTCTACGAGGGCCTGTTCGGCCCCGCCCAGGAGGCGGCCACGCGAGCGATGCTCGAGGCCGAGCTGGCCGGCGACCGCGTGCTCGAGGTGCGCAGCCTCTCCTCGCTGGCGTCATGCGCCCTCTATGGCCCCACTCCCGCAGACGAGGCCATCGAACGCTGCAACGACGTGTTGGAGCGCGGCGGCGGCGACCGGCGCACCGAGGCGGTGACGCTCTGCTCCCTGAGCGTCCTGGAGGCGATGCGAGGCGACTCCTCGCGCGCCCGCGAGTACTACCAGCGCAGCCGGTCGATGCTCAACGAGCTCGGCTTCTCGTTCAGCGCTGCGCTCACCTCGCTCACCTCCGGTCCCGCGGAGATGCTCGCCGGCGATCTGGCCAGGGCCGAGGCCGAGCTGCGCGGTGACTACGAAACGCTGCTGGCGATGGGGGAGAAGGGGTACCTGTCGAGCGTGGCCGGGCTGCTCGCGGAGGTGCTGTACGCGCAGGGCCGCGTCGACGAGGCGGCCGACTTCGCCAACGTCTGTGAGCAGACTGCGGCGACGTACGACATCGGCGCTCAATACCAGTGGCGCTGCATCCAGGCCAAGCTGCTCGCCGGCCGCGGCAGCACCGAGGAGGCGGAGACGCTCGCTCGCGAGGGCGTTCGTCTGATCAAGACCACCGACCAGCCCGCCATCCAGGCCGATGGGCTCACCAGCCTGGCGGTCGTGCTCGAGCTGGCGGGCAAGACCGACGAAGCCGCCGCGTCGCTGGAAGAAGCCGTCGCGCTGTTCGAGCAGAAGGGCGACGTCGTCTCAGCCGCACGCGGACGCACAGCCCTGGACGCACTACGCGACCACGCCGGCTTGCTGGCCACGTGAGTCAAGAACGGCCAGGAAGTCAGGCGGCGGCGGAGACCGGTAGCCTCTCTTGGTCTCCTGAGCGACGCGGAGGCCGGCCGTTTCGGGTCCGGGGCTTGTCTGCCTCGGACCGAGAAGACGCCGCAACGCTGCGTCGACCTCGGTCACGGCGAGCGATTTGCTGAGGAACTCGACGCCGCCGAGCGCAATGGCCTCGAGCAGGCGCGAGTCACCGGCCACGGCACTCGACCAGAGGATGACCGGCAGGGGTCTGCAGAGCGGCAGGGCGCGGACGGCGCGGCACAGCTCGAGGCCGTCGAGGATGGGCATGGTCAGGTCCGAGACGACGGCGTCGGGCTGGTGGAGGAGCACGGCGTCGAGCGCGTCGCGACCGTCACTCGCAAGGACAACGTCGATGCCGCGTAACTCCAGCATCAAGCCGAGCATCGTCCGTGCGTCGACATCGTCCTCGGCCACGACGACCAGGGGTCGAGATCGAGGAGGGCTGGCGCGAATCGCGGCGATGCCGGCTCCTTCACTCACCCGTGCAGCAATGGACGCAGAGAAGGGGTGGTGTGCTCGGCATCCTGGCCACGCGCCGGCATGACTGTCTGTCCGTTGAGGTACGGAGCGCTTAGCGCGGTGCGGCGAAGATCGTGGCGCGGTAGTAGGCGAGCTCGGCAATCGACTCGCGGATGTCGTCAAGCGCGCGGTGCGTCTCCTTCTTGGCGGGGGCCCGGGCCAGGGCGTCCGGGTACCAGCGCCTGCAGAGCTCCTTGACGCTCGACACGTCGATCGAACGGTAGTGGAGGAAATCGTCGACCGCAGGGAGATGGGCCGCCAGGAAGCGGCGGTCGGTGCCGATGGAGTTGCCACACAGGGGAACTGAGCGCGGCTCGGCGATGTGTTCGCGCAGGAACTCGAGCATCTGCAAGCCGGCGCCGGCCAGCGAGACGGTTGACGCCTCGATAGCGGCGAGCAGCCCGGAGCGTGTGTGCATCGACCGCACCACGTCATCCATCAGAGCGAGCTCGCCGGCGGTGGCGTGCACGACGATGTCGGGCCCCTCGGCGACGGGCGTGAGCTCGTCGTCGGTGAGCAGGGTGGCGATCTCCACGATCACATGGCGAGCCGGGTCCAGCCCGGTCATCTCCAGGTCCATCCAGGCCAGCACCGGACGATTAGGGGTAGCTGAGCTGCGGAAAGAAGTCCCCGCGGCCGCCGGGCGTGTGGTCGAGGATCGCCCAGAGCGGCCAGAGGAAGTCGACGTGCCGGGGATGCTGCCCCGGCTCGGGAGCCACGAAGAACAGCTCGCTGCTCCAGAAGTGCCGGATCTTCCCGTCGCGCCGCACGAACACCGTCGCCATCGGCAGCTGCTCGCCGTCCGCGGCCTCGGCGTGGTAGTCGCGCCGATAGGTGTTGCCCGCCGACGAGAGCAAGCGCGCGTGCTGCCAGCCGCGCGTGCGAGCGTGGGCCTGGAAGCGCTCGATCGGGGCCTTCGCCTCCACGGCGAAGCTGATCCGCTGCGTCACGTGCCGCGCCTGGCCGTCGACCGCGTCGATGATCGACGTGCAGGCCGGACAGCCGGCCTCGAGCGGGAGGTTTTGCTCTCCGGGGATGAACATGAAGCTGTACAGGAAGAGCGTGTCCCGGCCCTCCCCGAAGAGCTGCGACAAGCGCACGTCTCGCACGGCGTGGGTCGTGGCGTCCCACTCCGTGAACGAGTAGTCAGCCGGCACCTCGCCGCCCAGCGTCAGCGCGGCGCGCCGAGCCGTGATGGTTCCCTCCAGCGCGCGCAACTCCATCTCGGCGCGCAGCAGGTCGTCACGGGCCCGGCGGTAGTCATCCGTCTCGCCGGGAAACCGGTTGGTGTGCAAGCGACTAGCTGGTGACTGGCGCGAGGAGCTCTGCGAAGGCGACCTCGTAGCTCTCCACCTGGGGATTGCTGGCGCCCATCACCTCGGACGCCGCCGCACGGATGGGCCCAGCCGGGCTCGAGCTGGCGTCCAGCTCACTCTTGCTGTCCCACACCGTGGCGGCGACGGCGTCGCCCGTCGGCCGGTCCACCAGGAGGATGCCGGCCCGGAACCCCGCGAGCTTGGACATCTCGGGGATGACCCGCGACTCGAAGTGACGGATGCCCTCGTCGACCTTGGCGGGATCGCCGCTCAGGGTGGTCAGGCGCACCCAGTTGCCGGCTTCGGTCGGCTGCGGACGGTGCTGGACGGCGGCCTCGTACACCTTGGTCTGGGGCGCGTCGTCGCCGAAGCGCGAGGTGGCGTCGGTGCGGATCCGGGCGAGCGCCTCGAAGCTCGCGCGCGATGCGTCCTCGTCACGCCAGAAGGTGATGCTCATGCTGGCACCGGTCTCGCGGTCAACCAGCAGGCGAGCGCCGCCGTAGCCGTCCTGCTCCCTGAGGGCTGGGGCGACCTGCGACTTGTAGTTGTCGATGCCGTCGCCGACCTTCTCTGCCGCACCTTTCATACGGATGATTCGAGCGTTCATGACCTCAAACCCTCGTGCCGATCGTGGATCCTACTGGGACCCGCAGGGCGGTGAATGTACTCCTTGGCGACGGCACTTTTGGGGCATGCTGGGCGCCTCGAAAAATGTTCGGCAGACCCACCACAGGGGAGCACGAGATGTCCTTTCCCGCTGAGGGGGTGGAGCTGACCCATCTCCTGGTCGTCAGCGACATCGACGCGTCGCGGCAGTTCTACCGCGACGTCGTGGGAGCCACGGTGTTCCGGGAGTACGGTGGGACCTCGTGCGTGCTCCAGCTCCAGGGGACCTGGCTGCTGCTGGTGACCGGCGGCCCTCCCACCGCCGACAAGCCGGACGTCACCTTCGAGCCACCGGGCGACGCCCGGCGGGTCAGCCACGAGATGACCTTCCGGGTGCCGGACTGCCGTGCCGCATACGCAACCCTGACGGCCCGGGGCGCCACCTTCCTGACCCCGCCGGTTAAGTCGCCATGGGAGGTGCGAGCGTTCTTCCGCGACCCCGATGGCCATCTCCTGGAGATCAGCGAGGCGCGGGGAGGCTGAGGTCGCCGGGCGCAGCCTTGGGCTATGACGAGAAGATCGCGAACACCGCTCCCTGCGGGTCGGCGACGACCGCGAACCTGCCCATGTCGGGGATGTCGGACGGAGGCATGTTGACGGTGCCCCCCAGCTCCTTGACGCGCTCGGCTGCCTCGTCGACGTTGCCGACGGCGAAGTAGGAGAGCCAGTTGGCCGGCACCTCGGCAGGCACGCCCACGGTGCCCAGGTCGAGGCATCCTCCGATGGTCTTGCCGTTCAGCTCCCACTGGACGTATCTCTCGTCG
Organism: Candidatus Dormiibacterota bacterium; assembly: GCA_963717185.1. Lineage (GTDB taxonomy): Bacteria > Chloroflexota > Dormibacteria > Aeolococcales > Aeolococcaceae > Aeolococcus. Next base: position 19,191 of record CAVQVY010000033.1, read on the forward strand.
CCACCCGGGGTCCACCCGAACACCGCGGAGTAGAAAGCCTTGGCCTTCTCCACGTCGCGGGTGCCGAGCTCGTTCCAGGTCAGGGAGACGGGCTCGTTGAAGAGCTCGGCGCCCTTGTGGCCACCGTTCTGCCAGACCCCGAAGTACGCGCCGGTGGGGTCCTTGATCACGGCCATACTGCCCGCGCCCGGGATCTCCATCGGCTCTACCACCACCTCGCCGCCGGCGTCACGAACCTTCTGAGCGGTGGCGGCGGCGTCGGCTGTGCGGATGTAGGTGGTCCACGCCGGCGGAGCGCCGTTCATCACCGGCCCGGAGCCGGCCACGATCTTGTCTCCCTGGCGGAACATGGCGTAGCCGCCGAACTCCGGGCCGGCCGGCTCGTCGGTGGTCCACCCGAAGAGCTGCTCGTAGAAGCGACGTCCCGCGTCGACGTCGGAGGTCGAGAGGTCGACCCAGGTCGGGGTTCCGGGGGGATAGGTGGTCTCGTCTGCCATGGTCGCTGTGACCTCCACTGAGCTCGGGTGCGCCGGCCCGACATGGTACGGCGTGAGGTGCCCCGGCCCGAGCGGTGGGTCGGCCGATGAATTTGGGACGCCTGTGCCGTCCAACTGGGTGACAGACGTCAGACCGAGGAGGTGCCGGTGACTCAGCTGCGACGTGGTCCGGACGGCACGAACACTGCGATCGTGCGCGCGTTCTTCGACGCCTATGTTGCGAAGGACCGCGAGGTGGCGGAGCGGCTGGTTGCGAGCGACTTCATCTTCACGAGCCCGCAGGACGATCGGATCGACAGGGCCGCGTTCTTCGAACGCTGTTTCCCCACCGCGGATCGTCTCAACTACCAGGTGATCAAGGAGCTGACCAGCGCCGGTGACGACGGCGTGTTTGTCATGTACGAGTACGAGCTGAAGACGGGTGAGCGCCACCGCAACACCGAGTTCATCACCGTCCGTGACGGGAAGATCGTGGAGACGCAGGTCTTCTTCGGTGGCCGGGTGACCGGCTGAGATGCAGTCCAGCGCGCGCACACCATGCAGGCGAGAGCCGTGCTCTGACGACCGCATGGCAGAATCGCGCCGGTGAGCAGCGTGAACGGCGGCGAGCCCGCGATCCGAGTCGAGGCGCTGGACAAGTCGTTCGGCAAGGTGCACGCGCTGCGCGGCATCGACTTCGTCGTCCCCCGAGGGTCGGTGCTCGGGGTGCTCGGGCCCAACGGCGCCGGCAAGACCACCGCGGTGCGCATCCTCACCACCCTGCTGCCGCCGGACTCGGGCCGAGCACTCATCGAGGGACATGACGTGGTGCGCGACGCCGCCGCGGTGCGTCGGGTCATCGCACTGGCCGGCCAGGCGACCGCGATCCAGGTCGAGCTGACCGGCCGCGAGAACCTCGACATCATGGGACGCCTGCGCCACCTCGATCGCAAGGACGTCCGCGATCGCACCGCCGACCTGCTGGAACGCTTCGACCTCGTCGCCGCGGCGGACCGGCCGGCGAAGACCTACTCCGGCGGCATGCAGCGGCGGCTCGACCTGGCGGCGAGCCTGATGGGCGACCCGGCGGTGCTGTTCCTCGACGAGCCGACCACGGGCCTCGACCCGCACGGGCGCCTGGCGATGTGGGACGTGATCCGCAACCTCGCCGCGCAGGGCACCACCATCCTGCTGACGACGCAGTACCTCGACGAGGCCGACGAGCTGGCCGACAACATCATCGTCATCGAGCGCGGCCGGCTGATCGCGCAGGGCACCTCGGACGACCTCAAGGACCGAGTGGGCGGCGATGTCCTCGAGTTCACGGTCGTCGACCGGACGCTGGTGGCCAGGGCGGTCGAGGCGGTGGCGACCCTCACCGACGCGGAGCCGCGGGTGGACGGGGACTTCAGGAGGGTGGCGCTGCAGGTGGGCAGCCGTGGCTCACAGGCCATCGTCGAGGCGGTGCGCCATCTCGACGCCGCCGGCGTGGAGACCAGCGGACTGGCCCTGCACCGGCCCTCTCTGGACGACGTCTTCCTCGCCGTCACCGGCCATGCGACCGAGAGCGAGGACGGCAAGACGCGCGGGCGCGGCCGGAAGGCCGGCACGCCCGGAGAGGAGGCGTGACGCGATGGCTGCTGTGACCGTTCCCGACACGCGTCCCGGCCTCGGCCAGCTGGCGCGCTGGGCGGTGAGCGACTCGCTGGTGATGACCAAGCGCAACCTGCTGGTCTGGCTGCGGGTGCCGGCGTACATCGTGTTCACCGTGGTGCAGCCGGTGATCTTCGTGCTCCTGTTCCGCTACGTCTTCGGTGGTGCGATCCGGGTGAGCAACCAGGGCGGCTACGTCAACTTCCTGATGCCCGGGATCATCGGCCAGACGGCGGCGTTCGCCACCTTCGCGACCGCGATCGCGCTGGCGCAGGAGGCGAAGGCGGGGGTGATCGACCGGCTTCGGTCACTGCCGATGGCGCGCTCCGCGGTGCTGGCCGGCAGGCTGATCGCCGACGGCGTCCGCATGATGGTCACCATCCTGGTGATCGTCGGCGTCGGGTACCTGGTGGGCTTCCGCTTCCAGAACGGGGTGCCCGAGCGCGATCGCCATGGTGCTGCTCGCCGAGCTCTTCGGCATCAGCATCTGCTGCGTCTCGGCGTTCATCGGCCTGGCCATCAAGGACGAGGAGTCCGTGCAGGCCTTCGGCCTGATCTGGCTGTTCCCGCTCACCTTCGTCAGCTCGGCGTTCGTCCCGATCGCCACCATGCCCGGCTGGATGCAGGCGTTCGCCAACAACCAGCCGGTGACCCTGGTGATCAACTCGATGCGAGCGCTGGCGCTCGGCGGACCACTGTCGCCGTCGTTGTGGGAGGCGCTGGCATGGCTGGCGGGGATCTTCCTGGTGTTCGCGCCGCTGGCGGTGCGTGCGTACCGGCGCGCTTCCTGAGAGGTCAGTCCTGGGGTCGCGACTCCCTGGTGACCAGCCCGGGGAACGGGTGGGTGAGGTCGGCGAGGACGTGGTCCGCGCCGGACTTCTCGAGCTGGTCGACGGTGTACTTCCCGGTGGCGACGCCGATCCCCACCGCGCCCGCTGCATGCGCGGCGGCGATGTCCAGCGGGGTGTCGCCGACAACGCAGACGCTGGCTGGATCGAGCGGAGCTCCGCGCACGACGGTGGCACGCCGGATCGCGATGCGCGTGAGCTCGCCGCGGTCGTCGGAGTCCGAGCCGAATCCGCCGAACGAGAAGAACTGGTTGAGACCTGCCCGCGCGAGCTTGATGTGGGTCGCCACCTCAACCGCCCCCGAGGTGATTCCAACCAGGATGCCCGTCTCGATGAGCCGGAGCAGCAGGTCTTCGACGCCGGGGAGCACGTGGTACCCGGGCGACGCGGCGACCTCCTGCGGCAGGAACTCGAGGTACTCGTGCATCAGCCGTGCCAGCTCCTCGGGCGCTGGCTCGTGTCCCATCACGCCCGTGAACGTGGTTCGGCCCACATCGGGATCGGTCATCCCGCCCTTGGTGAACTTGCTGATGTCGGCGGCAACACCCCACAGCTTGTCGAAGGCACGTGCCCAGGACCTGGCGCCGGCGCCCCCCGTGCTCACCAGCGTCTCGTCGACGTCAAACGCCACCGCCAGCGGGGCGGATCCGTGCGTCATCGTGCCGTCCCCCCTTTCAGCGTGCGTACATGTCGGCAGAGCTCGGGTTGGACTGCGACACCGTCGGCGGCGTCACCTCCACCCGCCCCGTCGCGTACGTCGCGGGCCACACCACCGCGTACTGCTGCGGAGCCTGCCACTGCCAGATGTCCGCGGCGGCCCGGGTGTTCTGACCGAGCTGGCCGGCCTGGTTGAGAACAGCAGGCCCGCGCCGTTCGGCAGGCTGCCGTTGGGCAGGTCGAGCGCGCGTGCTGATGCGGCGATTCCCTGAGCGTCGAGGTGAGAGGCGCCCGGCAACGCATCAGCAAACAGCGCCCACGCGGCGCTGAACCCGGAGATGCCCTCCTCGGTGGGTGCCCCGGGCCGGTTCTTCGACCACGCCGTGGCGAATCTCTCGAACAAGGTTCGCGCGGAGCCGCTCAGCGCTGATTGGTTGAACCCGTACTCGGGCCGGTCCGATGCGAAGACACCGACGGCGTCAGCACCCAGCGCTGCGCCGAAGTCGGTGCACTGCGCCATCGTGGTCCCGATGAAGGCCTTCACCTGCAGGCCGGCGGCGAGGAACGCGCGGCGGAACGCGACGCCGTCGGGGACGTGCGACGACAGCAGCAGGACGCTCGGTTTCGCGGCTGCGAGCTGTGCGATCACCGGTCCCCAGTCCGGGGCGAAGGGGTTGTAGACGGCTTCCCCGGTGACCGGCATGCCGCCGGCGCTCAGAGCCGCCCGCGCGCCGTCGGCCACCGAGTGCGCGTACGCGTCATCGGCGGTGACCAGGAACGCGCTCGAGGAGCCGGTTGATGACCCGAACCTGGGCACCAGCTGCTGCAGAACGAACCGGCCCGAGTTGCCGCCCAGGTCCGCACCGTCGGCGCCCACCCGGAACACAAGAGGAGAGCCCTGCCCGGTCACCTGGTCGGCGACCGCACCGGTCTCCCAGTACACCATCCCGGCGTTTGCGACCGCCGCCGCGGCCGGGATCGACAGCTGCGAGGAGTATGCGCCAATCACGACCGGAACTCCGTCACTGCGCAGGCTCGCGACCGCCCCGGCGACCTGGCCGGTGAACTCGACGTTGCGGACGTCGAGTGAGACCTGGCGACCCTGGATGCCACCGGCGGCGTTGACCATCTGCGCGGCGATCTGCGCGCCGAGGTACTCGTCGCCGGCATCGGATGCGGTGCTCCCCGAGAGCGGGAAGATCGCCCCGATGCGCAGCGGCGGTGGCTGAGCGGTGGCCGGCGCGCAGCCGCTCGCCAGGAGCGCGGCACCGAGGGTGGCGGCGGTCCACGCGCGCCTCGGGGTCATCCTCATCACCCCACCCTATCGGGTCGCCGGCGATGCAGGCGGGTTGCGAGGCCGAGCAGGAGCAGGCAGCCCGCCGCCACCACGATGACGGCAACGACCGCGGTGCCGGCACTTCCTCCGCCCGGGCGCGGCGCCTCCGTGTCCACGAGTGCAAAGAGACCCAGCGATGGGGCTGCCGCGTCGTTGAACGAGACGCAGCTGCTCGAGACCGTCCGCAGCCCGGTCCAGCGGCTGCCGTCGAAGCTCTCGATGGTCAGGGGTCGCGGGACGGCCGTCGCGGCCAGCAGCCCGATGGTCACCGGGTGACCCGGTGCGGCGCGCACCTCGCCGCCCCTGGACCGCGCCGAGAACTCGTACACGTTCCCGTCGAACACGCCCGCAGGCGGCGGGGCAGGCGGGGTCACCGCCCTGATCGCCACGGTGACAGTGGTGGCGCCCGGCGCAGCGCTCAGCGTACCGGCGGCGATGGTGAGCTGGGCCTGGGCGGGGGGTCCCTCAGGGGTCTGCAGCTGCTGCGTCTGCGCGAGCTGGCTCATCGTGTACGTGACGTTGACGGACGCCGGCGCCGGCGTGGCGCCGAGCATGACGTACGCCTGGGGCACGCACAGGCCGTCATACAGCGGTGGACCTCCGTCGCTGCCACGCGCGACAGCGAGCGCCGCCAGCGAGAGCGCGGCAGCGAGCAGCGCTGCGACCCGGCGCGTCTGCGGCGAGGTCAATTTGCGACATGGACGAAGATCGTCGGGGTGACGATGCGCGGGTTGAACGGGAAGTGGTCCGTGGCCACGAACTCTGCATAGATGGCGTACGTCGCCCCGGGCACGACCGGCAGGTCGAGCGTGGGCTTGTAGTTCATGTACGTCAGCGTCTTGTCGGTGTAGAGGTGGATGTGGCCGAGCGTCGGGGTGATGTGGGTGGATGTCGATGTGGTCAGCTGAGCGCCGCTGATGCCGACGTCGATGTGCAGCACGGTCCCTGTGATCGTCTCGTTGGCCGCCGGCGAGATGAACCAGATGTGTGCGGGCGACGACGGCCGGTTGGCGAGCGCGGGTGACGGTGTGGCGGACGGCGCTGATGCGACCGGCATCGCTTCTCCGCACGAAGCCAGCAGGGTGACACCGGCCACCACGAGAACGAGACGCTTGAGCATTGCCTTTGCTCCTACTGTGGACGGCCGCCCGGACCGGCGGCCTTGGATTGGATGACTCACGATGAGCCCGGGGTGATGACGACGTAGGTGGAGAGCACCTCGCCGTCGGCGAGCGTTGCGATCAGGTCGTACCGTGTCTTCCCCGCAGACACGTTGGCATCGGCGACGTAGTGACCGACGGGGTCGAACGGCCGGCTGACCAGCACCGTCGGGGTTCCCCCAGGCGGCGTCATGCCGATGGTCAGCTGTGGGACGCGCAGCTCCGTCGACCCACCGGCGGCGAAGAACGTGACGTGGAAGATGTCGGCTCCCGGCTTGTCGGGGTCGATGTACACCTGCGCGGACCTGCCTTTGCCGAGCTGGATGGTGTAGAGCGTCGGCAGCCCACCGGAGAAGGGCTGCACCGTGACCGATGGGGCAGGACCGCCGGTGGTCACCTGGAGGTGCACCTCCGCCGACTGCTGCCCGTGCTGGATCGTCGCCGCGACCTCCCAGGTCCCGTCGATCGACAGGTTGCCGCCGCTCGCCTGGAAGGTGCCGTCTGCCTGCTTCTTCAGCGTCAGCGTGGAGGTGCCGAGCTGCGGCCGCAACGGCTGGGTGAACTGCAGCACAACGCTGTCCGCCGCGATGGTCGCGCCGGTGTCGTAGTCGGTGACGCGTGCGTCGAAGGTGTTGAAACCGCCGGTCCCCGGTGTGACGGTCAGGCGCACCTTCACGGTGGTCGCGAAGTCGCTGGCGGTGGCTGTCACGAACGCCGCCTGCTGGGCGCGCGCCGCCGCAGCGGCGTACTCAGCCGGCGGGGCGATGTTGACCAGCGCGGCGGCCACCGCGAGCGCGCCGACTCCGACCAGGACCTCGGTCGTGACCATCCGGCGCAACGCCTGCAGCGCCCGCGGCAGACGCGGGATGTTGCGATAGCGGTTGAAGGCGCCGAGCCCCGCCAGCAGGCAGATCAGACCGACCTTGAGCAGGACGAAGACGCCGAACACCGTGGTGACCAGGTTGCCCCACGTCTGCACCTCGATGACCGCCCGGAAGACCCCGGTGGCGGCGACGACAACGAGGCCCACGCCCGCCAGGGTCGACAGCCGCGTGGTCAGGTGCACCTTGTGCTCGGTCGACGCCACCGCCAGCCCGGCAAGCAGGGCCACCAGCCCGCCGATCCACACTCCCACCGCCGCGATGTGCAGCCACTGCGCGAACTCGTTGAGCACCACCGGGCTCTGCGACCCTGCGTGGCTCGAGATTGCATCCACCGCCATGGCGGCAAGTGCGGCACCGCCCGCGACGATGCTCAGCACCACCGTCCGCCGCCCGCGGAGCAGAAGGGCGCCACTGGCCAGCAGGATCACCGCGGGGACTCCCCGAGCCAGCAGCGAGCGTCCGATCGATGACTCGAAGAGTGTCGACAGCGTCGCCCCGGACGCTACCGCCTGCGCCGCGACCACGCCGACGGTCCCGGCGACGGCGAACACGGCACCGACGGCGATGGCGCGTCTCAGGATCGGTGGCGGCGCACCGAACGCGAAGAGTCCGAGCACCACCGCGCCGATGGTGCCGACCAGCCCGGCAAAGAGCAGCAGGCGCGTGAGCACCGCTGCGATGCCCGGCCCGGCCGCCGCGACCGGAGGCGGCGCGTGCACGCTGCCGGGACTGACGTCGACGCCGAATGCATACGAACCGGTCGCGAGGTGACCATCGACGGCCGAGACGGTTCGCCACGTCACGGTGTACACGCCCTTGGCGAGCGGCTTGAGCCCGACCTCGAGCTCGAGCGGCTTCCCAGGCACGGTGGTTGTCGGCCCGGCGTCGACGTTCCGCCCCGACCCGTCGACGACGGTGATGCTCGAGAGCTGCGGGTCGGGGTTCTCCCCGAAGGTGATCAGCACAGACGTCGGTGCCTGTTGGACGGCCGTCCCCTCGGCGGGCACGGCGCTCTGCGGAAGCGCGTGGGCAGACGCTGTCGCCGGGAGCAGCGCGGCTGCAGCGATGGCGAGGCCAACGGCCAGTCCAACAAGGCGACGGTTCATTGCGTGGCTACGCCCTTCGACGGCGCAGCGCCACCGCCAGGCTCGCACCGCTGAGCAGGACCGCGGCGACCAGCGCCACAATGGCGAGCGTCGAGGCGCCGCTTGCCGAGCTGCTCGCGTTGGTGGCACTTGTCCTGGCATCGGCTGCCCGGGTGTTGACCTGGTCGATCTTGGTGCTCAGGTCGCTGAGCGCCGGGACCGCCGCTGGGAACTCCGTTGAGTTCTGGTCGCCGACGGAGTCGAACGTGGTCGGCCCCGAGGTCACCGTCTGGTCGATCGGGGTGCCGTGGATGGTGCCGAAGATGCGGAACTTGTAGTCGCCGACGCGAGTCGGGGTCAGCACGACGTCGTACTCATCCATCCGTCCGCGTCCCGTGTCCGCGTCGAAAGCGGGTTGGGGGCAGAGCGGGCTGCTGGTCTGGTTTCCAAAGGTGGCGGTCACCTGGAAGTCGGGCTTGGTGCAGTCGGCGTTGAGGTCGCTGACGGGGGTGGCGACCGGGTTGGACGCCGTCGGGATGTCGATGAAGACCTGGATGGCGTTGGGCTGGTCGACGTACGTCACCGTCCCTGAGGACGGCTCGAACTGCCAGCCTATGGCCACGTGGTACTGGCCCACCTGCAGGACGGCGTGGGCCGACGCTAGCACCGCCGGGGAGAGCGCCAGCGCGGACGCTGCAATTCCCGCCCCGGCAAGTCGCAGGACATGTTCTCTGGTCACGTGCTGATTACCTCTGTGTTGATCCGAAGCCGCTATGGCAGACCGTTCACGGCACGGCCGATCGGCGCGTGCGTGCAGCGGCCAGGTGAAGCCCGCGGCCGGGCGCCGTCAGACGATCGCGATGGGTACCGGCGCGGGCGCCAGGAGGATCAGTGCTGAGGCGGAGGTCGGCACCAGATCGACGCACCCAGGTACGCGGGGGCGCCGTGGACGCGAAGTGGTGCGTACGGGGCGAGCAGGGGTCGATGGCGCCGTGCGGCCACCGCTGCGAGGACGGCGAGGACGGCGAGCTCGAGGCGTTCGACCGCGACCTGGCGGCGGCGGAACAATGACCAGAGGCCGACGCTGATGCCGGCAAGCGCCAGGCCCACGGCGGCGTGGATCAGGGGCGCGGCCCAGTGGACGCCGGAGATGACCGACAGCCCCGGGGCGGGGCCACCGTTGACGGCGCTCTCGACGTTCTCCTGGATGACGTAGAGACCGACCTGGAGCGTGGCCAGGGCGGCGCCGAGCAGGAGGACGAGGCGGCCGGAGGACAGCGTCGTGTCACGACGCGCTCGCGCCGTGTGGGCATCGGCGTCGGGGCGGGCGCGCCACACGCCTGCCAAAAGGCCGGAGGCGCGTGCGGCGCGGCGGCTGAGCAGCCGGTGAAGCCTGGCCAGCGCTGCCCCGGCCGTGGCCACCAGCAGGACGAGGGCCACGCCGACCGGCACCATGTAGAGGTGGACCGAACCGGTCAGCTCCTGCTCGACGCCTGACCATCCCCAGACGCGGACGTACTCGAGGGTGTGGCTGAACCAGACGCCGATGCAGGCGAGCAGGGCGACCCCGGGGACGAGCCAGGTCCAGGTGCGGCGGGTCACTGCGACCACTGCGAGGTGATCGTGGCCGCGAGGTCTGCCGGCTGGTACGGGGCGTTGTAGGAGGCGACCACCATCCCCTGGCGGTTGACCACGTGGGCGATCTCCTGGTGGGTCACGTCGGTGCCGTTCAGCGCGAACGACCAGGTGGTCCACACCGCCTGCAGCTGCGCCTGGTTGCCCAGCAGCCAGTGCCAGCCGGAGCGCCAGGTCACGTGCGACACGAAGTTGCTGACGTCGGCGGCCGTTCGGTCCGGGGCGACGCTGACCACCAGGAGCACCGGCTTGACGTCGGGAGCCAGGTCGGACTCGGCCACGCTCAGGTCCTGGGCGTTGATCGGACACAGGGTCTGGCACTGGGGATCCATGAAGGTGACGATCACCACCTGCCCGCGCAGCGACGCCAGCGAGACAGGCTGACCGGCCTGGTCCGTCAGGTTGATGTTGGGTGCTGGCCAGGGCTGCTTGACTGGGGTCGGCAGGTACTGAGCCTTGGCCGTCGCCGGGGCGGCGGCCGCCGGGTGCTGGAGCAGGCGGGTGACGCCGAGGGTGCCGCCGAGTTCGACCACCATCGCAAGCAGGCCTGCCAGCAGGGTGCGCCGAGGAAGCCGGTGATGCGTCCCGGTGGCAACGCTTCCCGGTGCGGGGCCCGCCATGTCATCCCCCTGGCCACGTCAGTTGACGGGGACCATGGTAGCCACCCTCGCGATCGGGCAGCGGCCCTGGGAACGCCCTGGCGTCGACCCTGACCGGCGCAAGTTCTCCACTCGGGCAGCGTTGATCCTCGTGTGAGCCCTTCCGGGGTTTGCGGCGATTGGGCGCGTCAGGCTGCCCGGGGAAGGGACTGGTGTCGAACTACTCGCGTCGTGGAGCTCGCCGAGCCGCGGGCACCTGTGTTGCGACTGCCGCGATCCTGGCCGTCGGGCTGATGGGCGGCGCTCCAACCAACGTGTTTGCCGCCGGTCCCGCAACCACCGTGCTGGGCACCGACGTGCTTCCCGGTCTCTCCGGGCTCTCATCGACGCCGACGGACGCCGCGACCCCGGTGCAGGTCGGCATCACCATGACCAACCCCAACGCGGCCGCGCAGAACCTCGCCTACCACGCGATCTACACGCCGGGCAGCCCGCAGTACCAACAGTTCCTCACCGCTGACCAGGTTGCGCAGCAGTTCGGCCTCCCGGAGGCGACCTACAACACCGTGCTCACGTGGGCCACGCGCGACGGCCTCACGCTCCTCTTCTCCCCGAACACGCGCGAGTACCTGGTGCTCACCGGCACCGTCGCCCAGGCCGAGTCGACGTTCGCTGTATCGATCGACAACTTCACCACCAACGGCCACCAGTTCTATGCCAACACCACAGGCCCGACGGTCCCCGCGGGCGTCGGCGTCGCCGGCGTGATCGGGCTCAACAACCTGCTCAAGGCGCACACCTTCAACCACACCCCGCCGAGCTCCGCTCCTCACGGACCCACGCCGCAACAGAGCATCTGCGGGGAGGGGAGTGCGTCGGCCTGACCACACCGCAGGACCTCTGGTCGATCTACGGCCAGCCGACGAACCTTGCCGACTCCACCCAGGACTTCGGGCAGGGCCAGCAGATGGGCGTCCTCGGTGAGGGCGCCGTCGCCGGGCCGCTGACCGACCTGCGCGCCCAGGAGGCCGAGTTCCATCTGCCGCAGGTCCCCGTGACCATCGCGTCCCTCGGCGACGACTTCCAGGACACCTCGGGGTCGCCCGAGTGGGACATCGACACCCAGGCGTCCGGCGGCATGTCGCCGAAGGCGTACGGGGAGACGTGGTACTTCGCCAAGGATCTCACCGACTCGTCCGTGCTCATGGACATCAACGCGTTCGAGGCCGACGCGCACGGCCCGATGCAAGCCAACGCATCCTTCGGCGAGTGCGAGGAGGACCCCACCAGCCCGGTGACCGGCGGCTTCTCCAACCCCGAGCCGTTCGGTGGCCTTGCCGGCACCGCCGGTGTGATGTTCACCAGCGCGTCTGAGAACGCCCTGCAGCAGGCGACCCTCCAGGGCAAGACGCTGTTCTCGTCGACCGGCGACACCGGGTCGTCGTGCCCAGTGGTGGCCGCGACGGTGATCGGCGCCGGCAACGGTGTTCTCAACCAGGGCTTCCCCGAGACCAACTACCCGGCCTCGAGCCCCTACGTGACCGCCGTCGGCGGCACCGTCCTCTACGGGACCACGAGCACCGCCACCGCGCCGGCGTCCAACTCGGTGCGCGCGCAGGAGACGTCGTGGACGTTCACCGGCGGCGGCAACACCTTCTACATCGCCGAGCCAGCGTACCAGCAGGGCATCCCCATGCTCGACAACCAGCCATGCCTCGCCCAGCCCGATGGCACGCCGTACGCAACCAACCCGCAGCCATGCCGCGGCATCCCCGACGTCGCCGCCCAGTCAGGTGACATCGCGACCAACGGGTACGCCGTGACCATGGGCGGGACCAACGACTCCGCGGGCGGCGGCACCAGCCTGTCATCGCCGCTGTGGATGGGCATGTGGGCGCGCATCCAGGCGGCGTCATTGACGACCAATGCCGGCAACTTCACCAACGGCTTCGCCAACCCCGCGCTGTACAAGGTCGGCCTCAACGCCACGCAGGACGTGGCCGACTTCTTCGACCTCGGCGGAGGGCCGCCGACGAGCCCGCCGACCAGCAACGGCGCCTACGCCAACCTGCCGCGCAGCCCCGCGGACGCGCCCGGTTGGGACTACCTGTCCGGGCTGGGCAGCCCGAACATCACCCCGCTCGGCAAGGACGTGACCGGCAACCCGACGCTGGCGCCGACCAACCTGGTCGCCGCGCCCACGCCGCAGGACTGCGGGCAGGTCGGGCTCACGCCATGCTCCGCCGGCGGCGGCGGCAAGGTGTGCAACGTGCCGCTCGACCTCTGGGACAACCCGCCGCACACCGCGACCGACACCTTCGGGAATTCCGACCCGCAGCTCTCGCTGCTCAAGGGAGGCCTCACGCTGACCCCTGACGGCAACACGCTGCGCGCGCTGCTGACCGTCACCAACCTGTCCGAAACCGTGCCCGCCGGCGCCGGGGCGGCGGAGTGGTACGCGCTGTGGACGTTCGGTGGAACGACGTACTTCGCCAATGCCGAGGTGGCGGCCGCACCGCCCGGGTCGGCGCCGACGTACTCGGACGGCACCGTGACCATCACGGGCAGCACCCACCAGTTCAACACGGCGAACACCAACGACACCGGCAGCTTCACGCTCGGGCCCAACGGCGTGGTTGAGATCGATGTGCCGCTGGCCCACATCGGAAGCCCTGCCGTCAACGCGGTGCTGTCGTCGCCGAACGGCGAGACCAACATCCTGGTGGGCGCCGCGGGCACGGGGTCGCTGCCCAAGGTCGACAGTGGCGGCCCGTCGTGCGACTACGCGATCGGTGAGGTGCCCGCAGCCGCGGTTCCCGAGACGCCCTTTGGTCCGCTGCTGCCCCTGGCGGGTATCGGCGGGGTCAGCGCCTACCTCATCCGCCGCCGTCGGGCGAGGGTGGCGACCGGCTAGTCAACGGCTGACGGGTCGATCCTGGCCACGCCAGGGACATCAAGCGGCCTGGGCCGTCGTGCGCGGTTGGAGGAGGCGGCCTGGTGAGTGCCGGGTCGCGGCGCCAGAACTCGCCGCCATGGGCACGGGACGGACAATCCTGGTCGCCGCCTCGGCGGCTATCCTGCTCGGCGCTTGCGGGCAGGTCGCGCCGCCGCGCGTCCGGCCCGCGCCCGGATCGCTTGTTGCGGCACCGGTGCCCGGTGGACCGCTGCAAAGCATCGACTGCGTCAGCGCTTCAACCTGCTGGGCCGTGGGCAGCAACGGTGCGTCGCCCAGCCGTGCGCAGGCGGTGATCGAGCGCTACAGCGCGCGCGGCTGGGGGATGGCCATGTCCGAACCTCCCCCGGTGGCGCATGGCTATGCACTGAATGGTGTGGCGTGCGCAAGCAGCGTCGACTGCTGGGCGGTGGGAACGGATTCAGGCCCTGGGGGTGGCCGCCCCCTGATCGAGCACTACACGGGTGGCGCGTGGTCGATGGCGACGGCGGCGCCGGACGCAGACACAACCCCCGCGGAGCTGCGCGCCGTGGCCTGTGTCGCGGTCGCTGACTGCTGGGCGGTAGGCGCCACGGGCAGCTCACCGGAGCGACCGCTGGTGGAGCACTTCGACGGCAACCGCTGGACCGTTGCGCCGCCGCCCGTCGTGCCGGCAACCGGGGATGCGTCGCTGAGCGCCGTGACCTGCCTGCAAGACGGCAGCTGCTGGACAGTCGGTGCGGCCGATGTGCAACATCCGTTGGTGGCGCGCCTCGATGGCGCCAGCTGGGTCGCCGTGACCACACCCGCCATCGGGGCTGATGAGTCCGCGTCGCTGAGCGGCGTGAGCTGCACCCGCGCGTTGGAGTGCTGGGCCGTCGGCAGTGTCAGTGCTGGCGGCAAGCGCTGGCCGCTGATCGAGGGCAACGACGGTTCAGGCTGGGCCGTGGACCAGACGCCCCGCCCCTTGCTCAGCAGCGGCGGTTGGCTGAGCGGCGTCACCTGCAAGCGCGCGCAGGAATGCTGGGCTGCCGGTGAGGTCTTGTCACTTTCGGGAGCGGAGCAACCATTCGTCCAGCGTTACGATGGCTCCGTGTGGAGCGCCGTCAGGCCGCCGCCTCACGCAGCGGCGGCGCTCGTCGCCAGCGTTGCCTGCTCGGATGAGGATGACTGCTGGACGGTCGGTAGCTGCACTCCCAGCCACTCGGCCGGCTGCGGAGGTTCAGCGTCGCTCATCGAGATGTACGACACCATCCTCCCCGACGGTCACTAACAACACGCAAGCGCACCGGTGCATCGGCGGGTGCGCCCATTCAAGGTACGGGCGGTTGTAGCATTGCCGATTGAGATGTCCCGCACGGGCACCCTGTTGTCGAGAGCGGGATCCCCTGACGGCGGCCACCCGTCCTGATGGCCGAGGTCACCACCCTCGCGGAGGCGGTGCGCGACCTCGTGCACGACGGCGACACCGTCGCGCTCGAGGGCTTCACCCACCTGATCCCCTTCGCCGCCGGCCAGGAGATCATCCGCCAGCAGCGCCGCCACCTCACCCTGGTCCGGCTCACCCCCGACGTCATCTTCGACCAGATGATCGGCATGGGCGTCGCCGACGCCCTGGTCTTCTCGTGGGGCGGCAACCCGGGGGTGGGCTCGCTGCATCGCTTCCGCGACGCCGTCGAGCGGGGCTGGCCGGCTCCGCTGCGCATCGAGGAGCACAGCCACGCCGGCATGGCCAACCGCTATGTCGCCGGGGCGTCGCGTCTGCCCTTCGCGTTGGTCCGAGGCTACGCAGGCACCGACCTGCTGACCCGCACATCGACGGTGGCGCCGATCACGTGTCCGTTCACCGGCGAGCAGCTGACCGCGGTGGCGGCGCTCAACCCTGACGTCTCGATCATCCACGCGCAGCAGTCCGATCGCCGCGGCAACGTCATGCTCTGGGGCATCACCGGGGTCCAGAAGGAAGCAGTGCTGAGCGCCAGGCGGGCGATCGTCACTGTCGAGGAGATGGTCGACGAGCTGGCGCCGCGGCCCCAGGCGATCGTCATCCCGCACTGGGTGATCGCCGCCGTCGCGGTCACCCCCAACGGCGCGCACCCGTCGTACGCGCAGGACTACAGCGAGCGGGACAACGACTTCTACGTGCGCTGGGATGCGATCAGCCGGGATCGCGACGTGTTCCTGCGCTGGATGGAGGACAACGTGCTGCAGCGCGGCGACGGGAACCTCGCCGGCAGCCGGTCCGGTGCGCGTGTGAGCGGCGCCACAGCCGACGAGGTCGCCACCGTCGCCGCGGCGCGGCGCCTGCGCGACGGCGCTGTCTGCTTCGTCGGCATCGGCAGGCCCGGCGTCGCCGCCAACCTCGCCCGACGGACGCACGCGCCGACGTGCGTGCTCATCTACGAGTCCGGCGCCATCGGCGCCAAGCCGACGACCCTGCCGCTGTCGATCGGCGACGGCGAGCTCGCGCGGACCGCCGACGTGGTGGTGTCGGTGCCCGAGATCTTCAACTACTGGCTCGCCGGCGGCTGGGTCGACGTCGGTTTCCTCGGCGCCGCGCAGATCGACCGCCGCGGCAACATCAACACCACGGTCATCGGCGACTACGAGCATCCCACGGTGCGACTGCCGGGCTCGGGTGGAGCACCGGAGATCGCCGCGTGCGCACGCGAGGTGTTCGTGATGGCGACGCACTCGCCGCGGGTCTTCGTCGACCACCTCGACTTCCTCACCACCGCCGGCGCGCTCGACGGGCCCGGGGCGCGGGCCGCCCTGGGACTGCCCGGTCGGGGGGTCACCACCGTGATCACCGACCTCGGCGTCCTCTCCCTCGACGAGGAGGCCGCCGAGCTGTGCCTCACCGCGGTGCACGACGGCGTCGCGGTCGCGGACGTCGTCGCGGCGACGGGCTGGCCGCTGCGGGTCAGCCCGTCTGTGGCCATCGAGCCTCCGCCCGACGCCACCGAGCTCGCCGCCCTGCGCGCGCTGCTGGCGGGCGGGCCACCGTCATGAGCCTCGCCTTCACCTGGGAGGCGTTGGCGTCGCGGGTTGTCTTCCGTGAGGGCGGCCTGGACGAAGTCCCCGCCGAGGTCGATCGCACCGGCGCGTCTCGAATCCTCCTGGTCGGCGGCGGATCGCTGCCGTCGTTCGCGCGCGTGCGCGAGCTCCTGGGCGAGCGCGTGGTGGCGGCGATCGAGGGCGTGGCACAGCACATCCCGGCCGAGAGCGCGGCCATGGCGGTCGCGCGCGCCCACGAGAGCGGTGCCGACGGTGCGGTCACCCTCGGCGGCGGCTCAGCGACAGGACTTGGCAAGGCGGTGGCGGTGGGCTGCGACGTGCCCCTGGTGGCGATCCCCACCACGTACGCGGGGTCCGAGATGACCCCGATGTGGGGGCGCACCGAGGCCGGTCGCAAGGTGACCGCACGCGACGACCGCGCGCTGCCCGTGGCCGTCATCTACGACCCGGCTCTCTGCCGCGGCATGCCGGCCCGGCTCGCCGCCGCGTCGGGCATGAACGCGCTGGCGCACTGCCTGGAAGCGCTGTGGCTGCCCACCACCAGCCCGATGACCGCCGCGCTCGCCGAGCTCGGTGTGCGCCGGCTGATCCGCGGCCTGCCGCGAGTGGTCGCCGACACGGATGACGTCGACGCCCACGCGCAAACGCTTGTCGGCGCCTGCCTCGCGGGGGTGTCGCTGGCGCAGGCAGGTATCGGCATCCATCACCGGACGTGCCACGTGCTCGGTGGCGGATGGAACCTCCCGCACGCGGAGACGCACGCGGTGGTGCTGCCCCACTCGACGGAGCTGATCACCTCGCGGAGCGCGAAGGTGCGCCAGCGCCTCTCGGACCTGCTCGGATCGCCTGACCCGGCGCTCCGGGTGTTCAGCCTCCTCGAGGAGCTGGACCTGCCCCGCTCGCTCGCCGACATCGGCATGCCCGAGCACGCGGTGGGGGAGGCCGCCGCGCGTGTTGTCGCCGCGTCGCCCGGGGACCAGTTCGCGGACGAGGCAGATGTGACCGCGATGCTCGCCGCTGCCTACGCCGGGGGACATCCCACGGCGTATCCTCCACGCGACCGCACCCGTCGCGGCAGCTTGCTCGAAGGCGAAGGAGGCCGCCCATGACCGTCGACATCGCAAGCATCGACGCCGAGCGCGAGCGTATCCGCAGGGCCCACCTGCGCGAGCCGGGGAACCGCCCCGCGACCACGGCCCGCGGCGTCCACCACGTGGCCCTGCTCTCGTCAGACGTCGAGAGGACGATCGGTTTCTACCAGGACGTGCTGGGCTTCCCGCTGATCGAGCTCTTCGAGAACCGCGACTACCGCGGCTCCAACCACTTCTTCTTCGACATCGGCAATGGCAACACGCTCGCTTTCTTCGACTTCCCCGACCTCGGGCTCGGTGCGTACGCCGAGGTGCTCGGCGGACTCCACCACGTGGCCATCTCGGTGACCCCCGAACAGTGGGAGAAGGCGAGGGCCCGGCTGGATGAGGCGGGCGTTGAGTACAAGATCGAGAGCAAGGTCTCGATGTACTTCCGTGACCCGGACGGGGTGCGGCTCGAGCTGATCGCCGACCCGCTAGGGGAGATGTACGGGTCGACCCTCATCTGAGAGCGGACTGGCGCCGACGCGCCACCGTCCAGCCGGCGGCTGCCGCGGCAACCCCGACGGTGACACCCGGCGCCCACGAGAACTCCGGCGCGGGTGTGCCCGGCGCCGGGTCACACGCGACCGAAACGGCTGTCGCCGGCGTGGGCGTGGTCACCATGTCGGTGCGTGGCGGGGACGTGAGGTCGAGCATCTCGGCGAGGTTGCGCGCGTTGGCGTCGCGCGCGGTCATCGGCTGGAGGCCGAAGCGCCACTCGATCATGCGCAGGATCGAGGTGTGCTCGAAGGGCGCGCCGCCGCTGACGATCGTGCCCTTGGGGGCCAGGTGGGGAGACCACCGCCAGCGGCACGCGGAAGCCGAGCCGGGTGGTGTCCATGAGCAGCGAGCTGGTCAGTGGCTTGTCGTCGATGACGTGGGGCGGTACCACGTGGTCGCAGAAGCCGAGTTGTCCGAGGTGGCGTAGTTCTGGATGAGCGTGCCCAGGACGTTGACGGTGTCGCCGGTGTAGTAGCCGATCGGGAACGTGTCGCCCACCGCGGCCGTCTTGAGGAAGCCGTCCATCTTGCCGCCGTTGAGCTGGGTGAGGCCGCCCTGGTAGCTGTGGTCCGGGTCGGCGTAGCCGCAACCCTCGTAGTCAGGTGCGAGGTTGTAGGTCGCGTGGCTTTCCCCGGCGGTGTCGGCGAAGGTGAGGCCCGCCTGGATACCGTCGGCCCCGGGAAGCCAACCGAGGAAGTGGTCGAACGAACGGTTCTCCATCATGCACACCACCACGTGGTCGAACGGGCGCTCGCACCCGTCGGCGGCAGGCTGGTTGACGCGCCGACGCGCAGAGCACGCAGCGAGAGGTCGCCGACCGCAAGCCCCGCGCCGGCTGCCACGCCGGCCTTGAGGATCTGGCGGCGGGTTAGTCGGGCTTTCACTCTTCGTACAAACGACGGCGATGCGAAAACCTCGATGTTGGACTGAGCAAGGTCCCGTGATGAAAACGGTTATGGACACTACTCAGTGAAGAAGGAGAGGAGGACCGGGGCGATCACGTTGCTGTCGACATCGTGTCGCTGGCCATCCAGCGTCAAACGGCGGGCGTGCGGCATGGCAGCGGCCAGGGTCTCGGCGCTGGCGCGCATGAAGGGCATGTGCTCGAGACTCAGTGCACCATCCATCACCAACGTGTCGATGGTCACCTGCGCCGCGCGTTCGGTCGGCACCGCGCGATCGTCGCCCAGCGCGGCGGCGTCATAGGCGAGGGTCGGCGCCACAGCCTCGAAGGTCGGCCACACCGGCGACGCACGCATGTGCTCGACACCCTCATCACCGGCGCCGACGAGCCTCATGAACGATTCCACTGCGTCGCCGCGGCGGCCGGCGGCCAGGCACCCGGCGAGGGTCGAGCAGTACTGGCGCCATGCCGTCATGCCCTGCTCGGTCGCGTCGTAGGGAATCTCGTAGACCGCCAGCCTGTCGACCCTCTCGCCGAGAGCTGCGGCGGCCTCGAGCGCCAGCGCGCCGCCCGAAGAGATGCCGTACAGCGCCGCCCGGCCACCGGAAGTCTCGATCAGCGCATCGATGTCCTCGATCTCGCGCTCCAGCTGGTACGGCTGCGTGTCGCTGCTCTCGCCGCGGCCGCGGCGGTCGTAGTTGTACACGGTGCACCCCGGCGCGAGGAGCTCGGCGAGCTGAGGCGAGCTGCCGAACGCACGAAACCCGAGCGCCCCGTCGACGAGGATCACGGCTGGACCGGCGCCCACGACGTCATAGGCGAGGGCGGTGCCATCTCTGCTGGTCGCTGTCGGCATGGTGGTCTCCTCGGTTCGACCCGGCGCGGTCAGCGGCTGCGCGACGCTGTCGCGTCACCCTGCGCGGCCGCCTTCACGCGCTGCTCGATGAGTCTCCGGATCGCCGCCGTGGGAAGCGGCTGATCCAGCGCGAACTGCAGTGTCGACTTGGCGGCCATGCGCTGTTCGAGCCCGGCGGCGCGCGCGTCGTCCACGTTGAAGGCGTACAGCCCGACGTGCCGGGTGTGTGCCTGGAAGTACGTGAGACGGACGCCGTTGAGGGAGTAGTAGGGCATGCCGTAGCTGATCCCCTCCTCGGCGTTGGGCGCCGCCGCCTTGATGGTCTTGCGCAGCTCGGTCAGGAGCGGCCGCGCCGCGTCCGGGGCGGCGGCGATGTAGTCATCGACATCACGCGTTGGCTGTGCAGGCATCTACGCGGTCCCCGTCTCGACGATGTAGATCGAGTTGCCCTCCGGGTCACGAAGGGAGAACATCGGCGGAACTCCCGGCACGCGCAGGATGTCGTCGATGTGGACGGCCTGCGATGCAAGGAAAGCGTGCGTGGCTTCGGCGTCAGCGGTTGCCAGCCGGATACCGGTGTCAACACCGCCGGACTGGCCGTCGCCCCGCGGCGCCAGCGCGATCGTGACCTGCGCGCCTGGAGGCGCGACCTCCATCCAGCGCAGGCCGGGTCCGAAGCTGGCGTCGCGGCGGGTCTCAAAGCCCAGCGTGCCGCAGTAGAACTGCAGCGCGCGGTCGTGGTCGCTCACCGGGACGGACACGGTGAGAACCCCGGTGATCCTGGTCGTGGTCTGCTCGCTCATCCGTCGGCTCCTCCATTCAGGGTGGGTACGCACCAACTCTGACTCACCGGCCGCGTGGATCTCATCGGTCGGGAGCTTTATCTCCCCGCGTGGCAACCCCAGCCATCTCTGAGGCGGCCCACAGGGTCTACGGTGGATCGAAGCTCGGCTCCAGGAAGCCGCCGACCGCCAGCTGACCCTGGTCACGCCGGAGCTCGAGCTGGCGCACGGCCCACCTCGCTGCGGCGTAACACAGTGCAGCCAGAGCAGCCCCGGCGACGCCGTCGAGCACGTAGTGCTCGCCCAGGTACAGCGTGGCGAAGGCCATCGTGATGGGGTAGAGGGCCGCCAGCCAGGCACGTTTGGACCGCCAACCCAGCATCCCGATGACGGTCAAAGCGATCAGCGAGGGCACGGCCACATGGAGAGCGGGCATCGCGCTGTACGGCGCAGGGTCAGCGCCGCCGTACAGGCGCCCTACCGGGCCGAGGTGGTTGAGGAGGTCGACGGTGATGCGGTCCAGCGGTGGCAGCGCGCCGGCGCGGGACGCCAGCCAGGGTGGCGTTTCCGGGTAGAAGACGGCCACCACGTACCCCGCCGCCATCATCAAGAGGTACGCGGTGACGAACACGCTGAAGCGGTGGCGATGGCGCATCCACAGCCACAACCCGAAGATCATCGGGGCGGCGAAGAACGTCAGGTAGATGAACGCCATCGGGGCGTCCATCCACACAGCGAGCGGACGGAGGTTGGCCTGGAGCCACACTGTCGCGACGTTCCCGCCCAGCAGCGTTCGCTCGGCCAGGATGGGATCGAGCAGGTGCGCGGAGCTCACGCCCTTGGCGGTCAGGGCGCCCAGGTCGGTGAACATCACACCGACTTCGAGGAACGGAAGCCAGTCCCAGACGAAGCCGCGAGCAGGGGCGACGAGGGAGAAGAGCACCAGGGCGATCAGCAGGCTGTGCTCCGCCGTGACCCCGACCGCGTGCACCGCCATGAGGGCGGTCGAGCCGAACGTGTACGCGACGAGCACACCGTAGACGAGCGGCTGGCGGCGGAGTGCGCGAACGCGACTGCTCACCCGGGCTGCCCCGTCTCCGGGCGGTGAAGCGCTCGGACGGGACCAAGGCGACACCAGCGCGCATTCTCGCCCGCAGGGCAGGGGTTGTTGAACCGTTGTCTTCAGCGGGCGGAGGCCTCAGCGGACACCCTTCACGCGCGACACCGACAGCATCAAGCGAGCCCTGCGCGCTCATCCTGCGACCGATTCCGGGCGATTGCCGGTCGGCGGAGACTAGGCGACAGCTGCGGGCTGCGGTGCCGATGACAGGGGCTTGCCCTCAGCGAGCAACACCCCGAAGGCCGCAGCCTCCACCGGCCGGCTGAACAGGTAGCCCTGGCCGAAGTCGCACCCACGCCGCCGCAGATATGCGGCCTGGGACGAGGTTTCCACACCCTCGGCCACCACCTGGAGGCCGAGAACACGGGCCATGTCGAGGATGGTCGCTGCCAGGGTTGAGGCTGGATCAGGATTGGCGAGTTCATCGACGAACACCTTGTCGACCTTGAGCGTGTCGAACGGCAGGGCACGCAGGCGGGAGAGCGCCGAGTAGCCGGTGCCGAAGTCATCGATGGCGAGGTGCAGACCCAGCGCCTTGAGGTCCTGGAGGACCGCGAGGGCGCCATCCCGACTCGGCTATCGCCACGCCCTCGGTGAGCTCGAGTTCGAGGTTGGCGGCGGGGAATCCGGTGTCGTGGAGTGTCTGCGCGACGCTTGCGACCAGGTCGGGATGGCCAAGGTTGCTTCCCGACAGGTTCACCGCCATGCGCAGAGCCGGAAAGTCCGCCGCGCGCCACACCTGGGCCTGCTCGCAGGCGCGGCGGAGCACGATTGCGTCGATACGCGTCGCCAGGTTCAGCTCCTCGGCGACGGCGATGAACGTGGCTGGCCCCACCGGCCCGCGGGTGGCGTGGTTCCAGCGGGCCAGCGCCTCGGCCCCGACGATGTCGCCGGTCTGAATGTCCACCACCGGCTGGTAGTGGACGTCGATCTCCCCGGCGTCGATTGCTGCACGCAGGTCCTCACCGAGCTGGAGGCGATCGAGGAGGTCGACGCGCATGTCGGGCACGAAAACCTGGTACTGGGACTTGCCCTGGCGCTTGGCGAAGTACATCGCCAGGTCGGCGTCGCCGAGCAGGGTATCCGGGCTCGCGCTGCCGGAGATCGCGCTGGCGATGCCCACGCTGACATGGCCGATGACCTCCTTGCCGTCGAGGGTGAGGGGTAGCTGCAGTGCGGTGAGGACGCGTTGCGCCGCGGCGGTGGCGGAGCCTGCGCCGGTACCGGGGAGAAGCACGGCGAACTCGTCTCCGCCGATTCGTGCGACCGTGTCCTCCGGGCGAAGGCACGACACCAGCCGCTGGCCCATCGTGACCAGGAACTGGTCGCCAGCGCGGTGGCCGAGCGTGTCGTTGATGCGCTTGAAATCATCGAAGTCCAGGTACAGGACGCTGTTGTGTCGCTTGCGTCTGCCGGTGACGGCGGCGCCCTCCAGCCGCTGCCGGAAGAGCTCGCGATTGGCAAGCCCGGTGAGCGGGTCGTGGAGCGCCTGGAAGCTCAGCTGTTGCTCATACTCGTGGCGTTCGCTGACGTCGCGGATGTTGAGGACGACGCCGGCCACCGCTGGATCATCCAGGCGGTTGGTCATCCGTGCCCACACATGGCGCCAGTCTCCGTCGCTGCGGTGGAGCCGCGCCTCGACGTCTGCGGTGGCGCCCGTGCGTCCGGCAACGACCTCACTCCACGCGGCGACGATCCTGTTCCGGTCCTCCGGATGCACGATGTCCCCGAGGTTTGACGCTGCTCCTTCCTGGGTCCCGAATTGGTCGCGGAATGCTGGGGTTGCAAAGACAACCTGCAGGGAGCTGCTGATGACCAGGATGTCGTCGCTCGCGTTCTCGACCAGAGCCACCAGCCGCTGCTCGCGGCTGCGCACAGCCTCGCGCTCTTCGGTCAGCTGCTGTGCCATGCCGTTGAATGCATCGCCCAGCTCGGCGAACTCATCGTGGGTTCCGACATCCACGCGGTGGTCGAGGTCGCCGCCGGCGAGGCGGTGGGTGGCTCGCCGCAACCGGTCCAGGGCCGCAGCGTCGCCCGAGCCAGCCAGGTGCTGAGCCAGGCGGCCGTTGCCAGTCCGACGAGCAGGGCCACGCCGGCGGCGATCCACGAGGAGCGCACCACCGCGTCGCGCTCCAGCCGCAGGTCGTCCAGGTGGGCTGCGGCCGCCCTGTCGAGCGCGGTGAGTGGCACGTTCGTGGCGGCGAGATCAGCGGAGAGCTGGTCTTCCCAGGCGGCTGAGGTCGCGGTGTCCAGTGGTCGGGTCTGCGCGGCGATCAGTGTCTGTCGATGCCCTGCATCAGCCTCCCAAGTCGATCGTGCAGAGGCGAGTGCGGCGATCTCATCAGCGGTTCATGCCAGTCGATGTCGCGACCGCGCCAAAGTCGGCATCGACCTCTGCTGCTGTGTGCACGGCGACGGCCCAGTCGTCCGCTGCGCGACTCTACAAGCACCACCAGCCCGTCGCGCGCAAAGTCACCGACATTCTCATGCAGGCTGGTGGCCGCTGCGTTGATTCTCTCCTGCTGGGCGAGGCTGCCGGCGGCGCCGTTGGTCACGATCAGCGCCCTCAGCACGGATACGGCGGTGACCCCGAGGAGGGGAACCAGCATGAGGAATGCAGCCCAGCGAAAACGGCCCGCAACATGCTGGCTTTGCCACCTACGGGCTGTTCGCCTGGGTGAGGTATCAGAGCGTTGCCTGATCACGACCTGATGCCTCGACTTTATCGACTGAGCATGACCGCCGGGCAGGCGCACGCCGAGAGTGAGACCAGACCCGTGCGAACCCGTCACCGGCTCTGTGACTGCGTTGGTGGGCTCGCTGCTCTGGGTAACAACGTCGGAGCGCCAACCCGCGGCGCTTGCCTGCTGTGCCGCTGTGGGTCACGGCTCGATTGGGGTATCCGTGCCGCCCGAGTCCGACCCAAGACCCGTAGTAGACCGACGCGTCCGGGTAGCCGAGCACAGGCTTCAGGGCAAACCGCGCGAGGTTAGCTCGATTCCCCGATGGTGCAGTAGGTGATGACCAGACTGTCACTGGTCACGCCGGAGCTGTCAAACACACGCTGCAGCTCATCCGGCGCTCTCAGCGTGTCGTTCTCGGTGCGCAGTTGGTCGATGGGTACGCTGATCGCGCCCGGGATGTTCTGACCGCCCGGCGTCAGCGGTTGCGCCGACGGCCGGATCGTCTGCCGGTGTACTCGAGGTCGGACCGCACGTCCACCAGGATGGTTGTAGCGTCGTCAATTGCCTCCATGACGTCGTCGCGCGTCGCGATGACCGACCGGAGCTCGTCCGGGAGCGCCTGGCGTGTCGCCGGCGACGGTGACGCCTCAGTGGTCCAGCGTTCGCCTGGACCGAAGGCATCACGCGGGCCGTCGAGCATCCGAACATCCGGGAACCCATTGGCAGTCAGGAGCCAGAAGCCCAGCGCAGCTCCGTAACCGTAGACGACCACCGTCGACGCGGCGTCGACCCCCGAGCGGGCGGCCAGGTCCGCGAACGCCTCTCGCCCAATCGGCTGGTACGCCGGGTCGCGAAGATCTGTGTAGGCGTTCCAGAAGGCCGCGCCGGGGATGTGGCCCTGGTCGTACGACGCGGGGCTCGACATCCACCTTGACCAGCCGCACGCCATGGTCACGGCGGTGACCGGCAACCCAGGTGGCGTCGACAATCGGGTCGGACACGGACGCCTCTGATGCTACTCCGCCCACTGTGGGCGCGTGGGCGCGGTCGACGGTGACGTGACTCTGTTCCCAGCCTGGCACTGGCGGTCTGTCCGAAGCTGGGGCACCAGCGTCACGCGGGCGCGATGAGCGCACACCCACCGATCGTCATCATGGAAATGTGTATACGTTTGGTCAGCGGCATGACACGAGCGACCCGCTGACGAAGCGAGGGCACATCGACCTCGGCACTCTCGAGGCTGTGAGCCGGGCTCGGCATCCCAGCGACATCATCGACGCAACCCTGCAGTGCATGGCGGCGCACGGCCTCCGGGGCGCGTGGGGCGAGCTCCGCGGCGATGAGGTCGTGATGCTGGCCATGGGCGTTCCGGACGATGACGCTGTGCGCATCGAAGAGGTGCTCGGTCTCCCGATCTCTGCCATGCGCTTTCCCGTGGCTGCCTACGGTTCCTTCTCAACCGTCGTCCAGCAACGCCGCTCCATCATCGAAGAGGCGTTTCCCTTCACGGATGATCTCGATGTTCCACCACCTCAGTGAGGATGAGAAGGCTGCCGCCCGACACCACCTCGGGGCCGGGCCGTTGGTGGTGGTGCCCATCGAGGACGGAGACACGCTGCTCGGGATCCTTCTCGGCTGGGGACCGGCGGTCGCCGAAGAGAGGAGCCTCCTGGAGACGCTTGGCCGCCTGGCCGGGATGGCTTGGCACCTGTCGAAGGATCGCCCGGAGCAGGCTCTCGCACCAGCAGTTGGGGCGGCGACGGTCCCCACGGAGCTGGCGGCCGCCATCGCGGAGATCATCGCCCCGGAGGAATCCGCTCAGCCCTGCAGCCGTTGGTACGTCTGAGTGATCGGACTGTCAGGGGTTATGAGGCCCTGTGTCGCTTCAGCGCGACGGGTGGCATCGGCAATCCAGACGAGCTCTTCGCCGCTGCGGCGACCACGGGCCTGAAACGTGAGGTCGATGCCGCGTGCCTGGATGCGCGTTCGCGGCGGCCGTGCAGGCGTCGCCGGCGACGCTGTTCGTCAACGTTGCCGTG
The DNA here is from genome assembly GCA_963717185.1 of Candidatus Dormiibacterota bacterium. Taxonomy (GTDB): domain Bacteria; phylum Chloroflexota; class Dormibacteria; order Aeolococcales; family Aeolococcaceae; genus Aeolococcus. The sequence goes on from CAVQVY010000033.1 coordinate 45,493, forward strand.
GAGACACTGGTCGAGGGCCGCTCCGGGGAACGCCTGTCGAACCTGGCGGAACTGTCGCGGGAGTCTCCCCCAGCTCAGTCGTTCTCGAGGTCAGCGAACGAACTCCTGTCAGCGACCTCACTCGCCTTCGGCGGGTGGTGGCCGACCTTCGCAAACGGGGGTTCCGCATCGCGATCGACGACGCCGGCGCAGGCCACGCCAGCATGTTGGTCATCGCCGAGGTCCAGCCGGAGTTCGTCAAGATCGATCGGTTGCTCATCCATGGTGTCGACGTCAGTGCCGCACGTCGTGCGCTGGTCGTCTCCCTGCTCTCCTTCGGAGCACACATCAACGCCCGGATCATCGCCGAGGGGATCGAGACCGAGGAGGAGCTGCAGACGCTGCTCAGTTTGGGAGTCGAGTTCGGGCAGGGGTGGCACCTCGGGCGGCCGGTCATGGTCGCGCCTCCGGCGGATGCCGCCGGCGTGGTGTCGGTTGCACCGGACTGGTTCAGCAAGCAGCGTGCGATCGCCTTCCCGACTAGGGCCTGGCGCGACGCCCGCCTGCCAGCGCGAGCGGCAGCGAGTCGCCAGCTCGCATCTCTCGCCGTGCACGCGTGGCGCTGCCGCGAGCGCTCATCAACGCAGCGACGGCGGTGCAGTCCGAACACGATCCGTCCACGATCCTGGAGGTCATGGCCGCGCAGCTGCAGACCGTGATGCGGGTGGACGCTGTCTTCATCTACGCGGCGGATGAGAGCCGCAACCGGTTCGTCCCCGTCTATGCCACCGGGAAGGACGCTGCCGCGCGGATGGCCCACAGCTACTCGATGGACCTGGGTGCGAACGGCCGGGCGTTCAAGCTCGGGGTCCCGAGAACATCGGCAACACCAGTGCCGACCCCGAGATGCTGAGCATTCCCGGCACGGCCGGCGGGATGCCTGACTCCCACCTCGTCATCCCCCTGATCGCGGGCGACCGCCGGCTGGGCGTGCTCAACTGCAGCCGCGTCGGCGTTGATCGCTTCAGCGCCGCGGACCTCGAGGCAGCGGCACTCTTCGGCCACACGGCGGCGGCGTCGTGGCGCAATGCAGAGCTCTACCGCGAGCTCGGCGAGCGCGCCACAACGGACCCACTGACCGGGCTGCTCAACAGCCGCTGGCTTCGCGACGTGGGCGAGCGTGAACTGGCTCAGAGCCGGCGCAGTGGTCAGCCGATGGCGATCCTGCTGCTTCGATCTCGACAAGTTCAAGCAGATCAACGACGCGGGCGGCCACGGGGCCGGCGACCTCGTGCTGCGTCGCGTGGCCGCCGCACTGCGGGCATCGATCCGGTCGGGTGATGCGGCCGTGCGCCTCGGCGGCGAGGAGTTCCTCGTCGTCCTACGCGACGCCGATGCCGTCGGCGCGGCGCGCATGGCGGACGCGTTTCGTACTCGACTGGCGGCGGTTCGGCTGCCCCAGAGCTGCATGCCGCGCGGACCGCTCACCGTTTCCACCGGCATCGCCGTCCTGCCCGACAACGGCTCGGCGCTCACCGACCTGGTTCGCGCCGCCGACGTCGCCATGTACAAGGCCAAGCGCGCCGGCGGGGATCGTCACCAGCTGAGCGCACACGGCCCGGATGCTCGGCGCGCCATGCGATCCAAGTCCCCGGTCCGCGGAGCCGCCTGACAGACCTGGGACAGGACCCTGAGCCCAGGTGGGCCTCGAACCGACGGAAAAGGCGGGGATGGAGCGCGGGTATGGTTCGACGGCATGAACGAGCCCAGGGCGAGCCGACCCCACATGCCCGGGTACGGGCTGTTGGGCGCGTCCGAGGGCACCGGGCTGCTGCCGTGGTCATGGGCTGAGGCACAGCTCACCTCATCGCGCAACTACTGGGTGGTGACGCTGTGGCCGGACGGCAGGCCACACGCGATGCCGGTCTGGGCGGTGTGGTACCCCGACGATCGGTCTCTGTGGTTCGCGAGCAGCCTGCATTCGCGGAAGGCGCGCAACGTTGCCGATGACCCGCGCTGTGTGATCACCACGGACAACGCGGACGATCCAGTGGTGGTCGAGGGCACTGCCACGATCGTCACGGACAGCGAATCCATCAGCAGGGTGATCGCGCTCATCAACGCGAAGTATTCGACCGAGTACCCGGTGGAGTTCCTCGACCCCGTGACGCAGGCGACTGTCCGAATCCGCCCCGGGTGGGTATTCGGGTTGCTGCAGGCCGATTTCGAGGGTTCGCCGACGCGATGGGAGTTCGACGTAGCACCAGCGGGTGGATGAAGGTCCGTATCGGCGGGCGATCAGGCTGCCGGCGTCGGCAAGCACCCGGCGTCGAGGACTTCGCGCAACCCCGCCAGCGGCATCGGGCGCGCGAACAGGAAGCCCTGCGCGGAACTCGTAGCCGATGTCTCGCAGCGTCTCGGCCTGCGCCTCGGTCTCGACCCCTTCGGCGACGATCGACGCCCCGATCGCCTTGCTCAGCTCAAAGATCGCGGTCGCCATGGTGCGTGCCCCGGGCTGCTCGACGATATCGCGGACGAACTCACGGTCGAGCTTGATGATGTCCACAGGCAGGCGCTGCAGCCGGGCCAGCGACGAGAAGCCGGTACCGAAATCATCGATGGCGATGCGGACTCCATGCGATCGCAGACGGTCGAAAGCGGTCTGAACGGCATTCAGGTCGTGAAGGACGGCGGATTCGGTGACCTCGACGGTGAGGGCCGTGGCCGGAAGCCCGGTTGCGGCGAGGACGCCGTCGAGCCAGGCGCTGAAGTCACCCGACACCAGCTGGCGAGTCGAGACGTTGACGCTCACGTGAAAGTCGTGGTCGCCGAGTAGTTCTGCGGCGTTCTCGCAGGCGCGGTTCATCACCCACTCGCCGATGGGGAGCGATCGAGACCGGTGGCCTCGGCGATGGGGATGAATTCCACCGGCGAGATCGATCCCACGCACCGGGTCGTCCCAGCGCAGGAGCGCCTCGGCGCCGAGGATGCGGCGGTCGATGAGGCTGACGATCGGCTGGTAGGCGAGGTGCAGAGTGCCGGCAATGAGCGCGGCACGCAGGCCACCTTCGGTGCTCAGGCTCTGCCGCAGCCGCTGGCGTAAGTCGGCGTCGTGGTAGATGCGGTATCGCCCGCGGCCGTCGTGCTTGGCAGTTGGTAGAGGGCGGAGTTCGGCGTTGCGGAAGAGACTGGCTATGTGGAGCCATCTGGCTGCTCAAACGCGATGCCGATCGACGTGGTGATGGTCAGCGGGTGTCCGTCGAGACGGATCACCGGTGCGAGCGCGTCGCGGATCCGCGCCACCACGTCGTCTGCGTTGGTCTCGCTCAGAACACCGGGCACGACGATGGCAAATTCTTCTCCGCCGTGACGCGCCACCATGTGTGACGGAAATGCCGCGGTCAGCCCGGCCGCGACCTCGAGGAGCACGGTGTCACCGACCTCGTAGCCCCAACTGTCGTTCAACCACCTGGAGGTTGTCGAGGTCGAGAAGCAGGAGCGTGCAGGACTGCCCGAGCGGGCCAAGCACGCGAATCCAGGTGCTCCATCAGCGCGGAACGGATCGGCAGACCGGTGAGCTCATCGTGGCTGGCGCGGAATAGCGCGTCCGCGGCGGAGCGGTGCAGCGCGGTGACGTCGGTGACCACCGCCAGCGCACCGAGCGGCTCGCCGTCCGCGTCGAAGTTCGGCGTGGACAGCATTTGGAAGAAGCTTCCCTCGTGCTCGATCGTGGTGTTGATGTCCGCGCCAGCGATTGCCCGATCGATCAGTTCGGCCGCAAGGACGTTGACACCCCCCGCGTCGAGGCGCTGGCCGATGAGGCTCTGCAGGGTGCGGCTCCCCTCGAAGAGGCGACCAGCACCATCGAGGAGGCGGCCATCGATGTCGAAGGTGGCGGCGAGCATCGGCACTGCCATGAGCACTGTGTCGAGGAGGGCGCGATCGTGGGCTCCCGCGGCCTCCGCAGTCACCTCGGCGGTGATGTCGCTCGAGACGGAGATGATACCGATGATCTGTCCGCCGATATCCCGCAGTGGACCGTGGACTGTCGCGAACCACTTGCCGGCGTACTGGGAGCGTGTCGAGGATTGGAGCCCCGCAAGCGCGCCTTCGAGAGCAGCGAGACTGGGCCCATGGCTGGTCACCTCGCGGACATCGCGGCCCAGAAAGTCGGTGACGCGACGTCCGGCTCGGAGCATGGCGCCACCCGCGAGAAAGGTGAAGTGGAGGTCGCGATCGAACGTTGTCACCGACACGGCTGACGAGGCGATGGCTGCGGCGAGCATCATCTCGCTGTCGCGTTGGGCATCCTCAGCAACGCGTTGCGAGGTGAGCTCCTGGGTCAGGATCGTGAGCTGCTCGACGTTGCCGTGGGAACAGCGTCGCGCCGAGACGGTGCTGAGGGCTGGGACGAGCTGGCCGTCCTTGTGAGGCATCGCCCGTTCGATGGCGTAGGAGTTGATCTCACCGCGCAGCAGGCTTTCGGTGGGAAGGAAGTCCCACGGTCCACCGTGGCGGAAGAGCTGGTCGTAGTCGCCACCGAGCAAGTCCTCACGGGTGTAGCCGGTCATGTTGCAGAAGGCCTGGTTGACGGCGCAGATGCGCATGCCCGGCATGTCCATCGTCAGCTGTCCGATCGACCCACGCTCGAACATGCGCTGGTAACGTCGCAAGTCCTCGAGGGCTGTCCCCAATTCGTCGTCGTGGCCGTTCTCAGGCACGATGCGCAGTCCGTTCACCGCAACAGCCCAGCATGGGCGACGCGACGGCGACGGCCCGATGCGACCAGGAAACTCGCCAGGCCGGCGGCCCCGGCCCCACCGGCGAGGCCGATGAACAGGGTCCATGCCGGAAAGCTGTCGCTTGCACCGGCTGGCTCGGCGCCGGCGACTGCCTTCGCGGGCGGACCCGAGGGATGCACCGCTGCGTTCAGGTGAGCGGTGCTCACGAAGGGGGCGCCGTGCCGTCCCGACCCGTCCTCGGCGACCGAGAGGCGGTAGTCGCCCGCACCCAACACATCAGGCCAGAGGATCTCGTCCATGATGCGGTCACCGGGGAGCATCGTGTCGAGCTTGAGATTCTCAGCGCGGTGGTAGCCCGCCGGACCGTCGATGACGATCTCCAACTGCGGCTTGCCGAGGAGGCCACCGACATCCTCCATGTCGAGGGTCACACCCGACGTCCGGGTGGTGGGCAGCGGTCCCGGGGTGGCGGCGTACAGGTGGAGTTGGAAGACGGCCGCGCCCGGAACGCGCACCTGGACGGCGACCACGGAGCGCAGCACCGTCGTGACGCCGGTGGCGCTGTTGCTGCCCTGCTTCGACTCGAAGGCGATGCCGGCGAGATGATCGCCGGCCGATGCTCCGGGCGGGACGGTGACGGTGAACATGACGGCGGTGTGCTGGTGCGCTGCCAACGTGACCGAAACCACATCCGGCCTGACCCAGGCACCCGCCCTCCTCGCAGCAACGGTTCGAGCCGAGTACACGGCGCCCGTGCGGATGGCCGTGACGCCGTCGACCGGGTCGACCCAGGCACTGATCGTGCTGTCGTTGGTGTTGACCACGCTCACCTCGTCGGTCCAACTCGTTCCTGGTGCCACCGTGTGGACGAAGTACGCCGCGCCGCTCGCCACCGACGCGTCGGGGTGAGCCGGCGCGACGGTGAGCACCGCCCCTGCTGACGACGCAGCCCACGCATGCGTGGGCATCGTCGAAGCCACGATGAACGCGACGCACGCTGCGGCGAGTGTCGCTCCGACGAGGTTGCGAGGGGTCACGTTGATTCCACCAAGTGCTGCGGGCGGCGCCATCACCCAGCCGCCTGGACGGGAGTGACGGTGTTGGGTTGACTACGGGCCGGAGGTCACCGAGACGGTCCACGTGCTGGTGAAGGCGCCCGAGCTGACGCCCGCAGGGATGGCGACCGACATGGGAACCACGACGTGGTGTTCGAGCTCACCCGTGTTGACGGCGGCGCTGTACAGAGGCACGGCGGTGGGCGAGACCACGAACGGCGCCGTGGCGGCAACGTTCGCCGGCAGGTCGGTGCACCCGGTGACCACGACCGTGCATGGGGCTCCGATCGGCGGTGTAGCCGTGGTGACCAGCGTGGTGGTGTCGGCGTTGGTCAGCGCTGCACCGGCGAGGGTGACGTGCCACCCGGCGTTGTGGCCGGTGAGGTCGGTGACATGAGCACATATGACCCGGTCTGGGTCTGCGCGGCTCCGGTGACGGTGACGCCGGCGAAGGTCATGTCCGGGGACGTCGTGGTGAGACCACCGGTCGTGATGGTCTCCGAGGCTATCGCCGCGAATGCTGGCATCGCACCGACGGCGAGCGCCGCGAGGGCGACCGCACCGGCGGTGACTGTGTTCTTGAGGTTCATTGCTGGGACTCCAGGATGTGTGCAGGATGTTGGGGGCGAGGCGAGAAACGCGTCGCCAACGACGGCGGTGCTCAGAAGCACGGGCTCATCAAGCCTCAGGTGCGGCGCATGAAAGGGAGACCTCCGATGGTTCTCCCTTTCCTTCGGTAGCCCGGCGGCCTCCTATGGGAGGTCCGTAGCTTTGCGTCACCACCTCGCGGTGGCTTTGCCTTTGTCGGGAGCTTCATCATGCTGCGCGCCGTCTGTAGCGATTCCTGCGCGGTTCCCGGTTCGTACCCGTGCGTTTTGTGCTCACAATTGCCTCTGAGCAGGCACGCCTCAGTCAGAAAGAGGCTGGGTCAACCCCACCCGAAGCCAGAATTCTGTATTCGAGAGAGGGCAAAGACGGCCTGTAGACCGCTAATTCGGGAGCCGCGTCTACTCGCGTCTGAGCGAGAGTGCCAGGCTGGGGACGAGGAATGACGCGAGAAAGATCGGCAGAATCCTTTTTCCCGTGCACCGGAAGGCGACGGTTTCGCCCTCAGTGGCGTCGATGCTCTGAGTTCGGCTGGAGTCTCGGCCGCTCCGAACTTGGAGGGTATGACGCCAGGTTCGACTGGTATCTCGATCGTGTCGTTCATTTCGAGCGATCCGGCATGCCGACCGTCGACCACGACGTCATACGTGCCGCGTCGGACCTCCACTCCGATCGCCTTGTGTGTCAGCTTCAGCGTCGCGGCCATTGTCGTTCTCCGACCAGTTGGATCACCGGCGCGATGATGAGGGCGAGGGCGACCGCTAGCGCACCGCCTTCTTCACGAGCGCGGTGATCTTGGCCTCCTCCGTGGGAGTCAGCTTGCTGAGCGCGTACTGAATCGGCCACATGGCGCCGTCGTCGATCTTCGCCTTGTCGCTGAAACCGAGCGTTTGGTATCTGACTTTGAACTTCCCTGCGTTTTGGAAGTAGCAGATCACATTGCCGTCCTTGGTGTAAGCAGGCATTCCGTACCAGGTTTTCGGCGCGAGATCTGGTGCTGCGGTTGTGATCAGTGCGTGGACCTTCTTGGCAATGGAGCGATCTGGCTCCTGCATCTTGGCGATAGCCGCAAGCAACTGCTCTTTCCCATCCGCCTTGGCCGCCTCGGCCTTGAGCTCCCGGACACGCTCGCGCGCCGCCGCCTTTTCTTCGTCGCTGAATCCCTTGGATGCCGCGTCGCTCGCGCTGGTGGCCTGCGCGCGCTTCTGTGTGGTTTGGGTCGTCGCTTTGGTTGGGGCCATACTTCACGCTCCTGTTCGAGCGTTGACGAGAAGGATCTCGAGTTTATTGCCACATTGGCTGGCGACGCTGGTACGCGCCGTGGTGGTGCTCGTTCAGGCCGCTGGGGGGTCACCACCCACAAGCCGTCGGAGCGCAGCCTTGACAGAGCCGGGCCGCTCGAGCCAGAGGAAGTGCCCCGCGCCGTCGATGACCTGTACCCAGCCCCAGGAATCGCTCGAGCGGTTGCGATACCTGCCTCTTCGGGCAGCGGGCTCTGCGCGCCGACCACCACGCCGAATGGGACACTGATGAACGGCAGCGCAGCTTCGATCTTCGGCAGTTCGGCCACCACCGAGGCGTAGACGCCGGAGTAGGCGGCGAGGGACATCCCAGTGACCGTCATCGGTGGCGCTTGGTCCCGGTCAGCGAAATAGGCCGGCCAGAACAATCGGTGTGACTCCAGGGCCTCAGCGGGCGTGCCCTCGCCCCGCATCGCACGCTCGTCAAGTTCCAGCGCACGCTTCCGGTCGGCGTCGGGGAGTCCGCGCATTCATCTCTGCTTCGAACTTTGCAACGCCCCCGTCACCAACCGCCCCGAGGGGATCCACCGCCAGGGCTGCGATCAGATGTCCGGGAGCAGCGACCGCCAGATGGAAAAGAAGGTGACCCCCCCACGAGTGGCCGACTGCGATCGCCCGATTCCAGCCGAGGTGATCGAGCACCGCTATCGCGTCGGAGACCTCGCGAGCCACCTCAAAGGGACCCTCCGTCGTGGATGGCTCCAGACCGCGCTGCTGGTAAGAGGCGACCTGGTAACCGCCCCCGATCTCGTCAGCAAGACTGTCGAGGTAGCCGTACGACAGGCCCGGGCCACCGTGGAGCAGTAAAACCGGGAGACCTTCCCCCCTCACCCAGCCAACGAGGTGTCCACCCGGTACGTCGACCGAGATCTCTTCACGTTCCACGAACAGCCACACCTAGAGCGCTACCACGTGGCCCGCACGTGGCGCGGCGCGGCCGGCGAGCACCTCGAGCCAGGCCTGGCGCAAGCCCTCGGGGCCGTGGCCGACCACCACATCGACCCAGCCCGCGACGATGGGAGCGAAGCGCTTCCAGGCTGTGGCAAAGCGGGCGTCGAGCTCCTCACGGCCCCAATCCTTGGTCCGTTTGCGCATCTGGTCGGGAGCGAAGAAGACGGCGGTGCGCGGCCCGGTGAGCGCGTCCGCCCCGGCCAGCTCCTGGTGGGAGACTCCCACGATCGCCTCGTGCACGAGCTGGTCGCCGAGGTGGCGGCGGGCGGCGGCACGCACCTCCGCGTTGCCGGCGACGTCGACGTAAGCGGTGGGGACGGCGGGGTCGACCGAGGCCACGTCCTGGTAAGTGAGCACGCGGTCATAGCAGCCCAGGCTCTCAGTGAAGGTCACGTTGCCGGCTGAGGTCAGCCCGACAACGGCGATGCCCTTGTCGCGCAGGAGAAAGGCTGCGCTGTAGGCAGTCTTGCTCGAGGCCGACGACACCAGTAGCACCCGGGCTCCGAAGAAGGCGTTGTCCTCGAGCTGGTCGGCGAGCATGAACGAGGTGTAGAAGAGGGGACGGTAGAGGATGAGCAGGTCCTCGTCGGCAGGGCTGTACGCGGGGTCGGTTGCGCTCGCGCTGTACACGTTGTATGGAGAGGGAAGCTGCGCTCGGTGGGGGCTGGCGTCGCGGAAACCGCGAGTGTCAGCGCGGCCGGGTTGGACGAGAAGGTGCGAGGCCGACGGGAAGTACCCGTACACGCGCGTCCCGACGTCGACGCCCTCCGTCGCTGACGCGGCCACCTCGCCGAAGCCCCACACGGGAACGACCCCGCGGCCGGGCTCGGTGGGGAAGAAGTCCCAGTAGTGGAAGGAGTCGCCCAAGAGGGCGTAGGTGACGTTGTTGGCCGTCATGCCGACCCGGTCGACACGCAGCAGTGCCTGGCCGGCGGAGGGCTCGCGGAGGGCGGAATGGCGCAACGCTGTGCTGGCCAGGTCGGCTCGGTCGACGGCGAGGGTCCACATCTCGGGCATGGCGGGACGATAGCCGAGGCATGCCCGGGCCGTTGCTGACGCGTCTGTCGTCACCCTGGCGCTGGCGAGCTCCTCACAGGCATAAAGTAGCCGCCGGACTGCGTGCAGTTGCCGTCGGACCGAGGCGTCGGGCAGAGGCAGGACAACGAGCAGGAGGAGGCGGCGGCTGTGGAATCGATGAGCGTGCTGGACGCGACGTTCCTGACCATCGAGGACGGCAACAACCCGCTGCACATCGGGTCGGTGGCAGTGCTCGAGGGCCCAGCACCGTCGTACGGCGACCTGGTGCGGCTCATCGCCGCGAAGCTGCCACTGGTGCCCCGGTATCGCCAGAAGGTTCGCTTTGCGCTCGGCGGCGTCGGCCGGCCCGTGTGGGTCGACGACCCCCACTTCCAGGTGCTGTACCACATCCGCCGAACAGCCGTCCCGCAACCCGGCGGTCGCGACGAGTTGCGCAACCTGGCGGGCAGGGTGTTTGCGCAGCTCCTCGATCGCAGCAAGCCGCTCTGGGAGCTGTGGATGGTCGAGGGCCTCGAGGAGGGTCGCTGGGCCCTGATCTCGAAGGTGCACCACTGCATGGTGGACGGCGTCTCGGCCACCGACCTGATGACGCTCATCTTCGACGTCTCCGCCGAGCCGTCCGTCCCCGAGCGGCAGCCGCCGTGGGCCGCGCCGTCGGAGCCGGGGGTGCTGAGCGTCACGCTGCGCAGCGTCGCCCAGGCCGTGGCCGAGCCGGTGGAGCGCGCGCTCCGGGCGCCCGCGGTGGCGCGGCGGTTGATACGGCCGCCGAGCAGCGCGGTGGCCCAGGCCGCGCGCCTGGTTGGCTCGGTCGGCGAGTGGGCGCGCCGCTCGGCCACCTCGCTGAACGGCCCGATCGGCCCGCATCGACGCTGGGGCTGGGCGGAGGCGAGCCTCGATGACGTCAAGACGATTCGTCGCGCCTTCGGGGGCACGGTCAACGACACGGTGCTGGCCACCATCACAGCCGGGTTCCGCGCCCTTCTGCTGAGCCGTGGCGAGGACGTCTCCGACCGCGTGGTGCGCACGCTCGTGCCCGTGTCAGTGCGCGGCGAATCGGAGCGAGGCACATTCAACAACCGCGTCTCCGGGCTGGTCGCCGGCCTGCCGGTGTCGATGGCCGACCCCGTCGAGCGCCTCGAGTTCGATCAGCGCACAGCTGTCCGGTCTCAAGGAGTCGCGTCAGGCCGTGGCCGGCGACGCGCTCGTGCAGCTGGCGGGGTTCGCTCCGCCGATGCTCATGGCGCTGGGCTCTCGCCTGGCCGCGCGCTTTCCCCAGCACCGCGTGCAGACGGTGACGACCAACGTTCCCGGCCCCCAGTTCCCGCTCTACGTGGCCGGGCGACGAATGGTCTTCTCGTATCCCTACGTCCCCATCCTGGGCACCGTGCGCATCGGCATCGCGATCTTCTCCTACTCGGGCAGGCTCTTCTTCGGCATCACCGGTGACTACGACACCGTCGCCGACATCGACGTGCTCCGCGACGGCATCGAGGAGGGGATGCGCGAGCTGGTCCTGGCCGCGAAGCCGCCGGTCGCTGCGACGAAGGCACGCGCCCCGTCACGCAATGGGGCCAAGCCGTCCCCGGCGAGGCGGACCCGTCAGGCCGCGCGAGCCGCGTCCGTCCCGAAGAGGCGCCGCGCCACCGCCGGCGCCCGGAACGGCCGCCACTCGCCGGCCGGCTGAGCGAGCCGATCGGCCACCACCCAGAGAGCCGCCGGGTGGTGGCCGAGCCCGAGGTGGCTGCTGTGCACGGCCACGCTCTCGCGGCGCGGCCCGGGCAGCTCGACGCAGGCCTGCCAGGGAACGATCCCGTCGAGGCGCGAGTAGATGGCGGTCGACGGCACCGGGATCGGCGCGCCGAGGGCCGCACGCGACGGCAGGGTGCGCGGGTCGGCGTGCAGGCGCGTGTAGCGCTGGAACGCCGCATGAGCCCGGCTGTCACGAGGGTCGGCGAGCCGGAAGGGGCTGCCGAGCGTGATCACCTGGCGCACCAGCGCCGGGTAGGCGCGGGCCAGCTCGCGCGCGAAGATGCCCCCGAGGCTCCAGCCCACGATGCTCACCGGCTCACCGCGGCGGTCGGACAGCTCGCGCAGGAGCCGCGTCATCCCCTCGCGGACCCTCACCGTGGGACCCACGTTGCGACCCAGGTTCCAGCCGTGCACGTCGTACCCGCGCGTCCGCAGGTACGTGCGCAGCGTCAGGGTGGACGCGTCCTCGGCGAGGAGCCCGGGGAGCACGAGCACAGAATGGCCGTCGCCACGCGGCGCGGCCAGCAGCACAGGCGATCCCGCCAGCATCGCCCCGTATTCACCGAGCGCCCGGCCGGGCTCGCTGAGAAACAGACGCAGCCCGGGGCGCTGTCGAACGGTCACGTTGTCCTTCTTAGCACGACTGAACACCGCAGCGCCGCTGGCAATGGACGGCGCACGGCCGCTCGAAGAGCCGCCGGACAGGTGTGGATTGTCAGGCACGGCTGGCCTTGAAAGGCCGGGGGAGACGCCGCGGGGACGATGCCGGCAGCGCCGAGCTGGACAGCGACTGGGTCGATCGTGATGTGCAGGACCCCGGTCATCGGCTTACCCGTCCTGTACGTCCCGGGGCCCGTCGGCATTCCGCATGACTGCGGCACCGCCGAACCCGACCACGGTACAGAGGAGCAGCGCCGTTGGACCGGAGGGTGCGGTGACGGACCCAATCCGGAACATCAGCCCCGCCAGCGTCAGCAGGGTGGCGTCGAGCATCCAGCCCCAGGCCAGGATGGAGCGCCAGCGCGGCCATGTCGTCACCTCGCTGGCCACGACGGCGACGCCCCCAACGGCGAACGCGGCCGCCTCCCAGTGGTAGTGGGCCGCGGGCGAGCTGGCGAGACCTACCAGCGTGATGACGATCGCCCACGTCAGAGGGCGCCGCAACGCTTTCACGCGGCGGGACGAGCGGGTGTTGGGGCGCCGTCCCGGACGGGTCGCAGGCCGCGCCGCTGCAGTGTGGCGTCGAGCCGATCAATGACTCCCCGGGCGGGCGCGAGCGCGGCCCAGGCGGCGAGGCCGCAGGCCACGCCGACCAGGAAGCCGGCGACTACGTCGACGGGGTGGTGGATGCCCACGTACACCCGGGCGGCTGCCACCAGCAGGGCCATCACGGTGGCCGCGGTGGCGAGCGGCCCCGAGGCGATGATGCAGCCGCCGACAAGCGCCCCGAGGACGAGCAGGTGATCCGAGGGAAAGGACCCATCCGCCGCGTGGGCGACGAGCGGGGTGAAATGGTCGCTGACGAAGGGCCGGGATTCCGGGAACAGCGATCCCAGCAGCTGGCCGAGCGCCAGCGCCAGCAGCGCTCCCACGGCGACCGCCAGCCCGGCACGCAACCCCTTCCGGTGGAACCAGAGCAGACCGAGAATCACGACGGCGCCGTAGATCAGGTCGTCGGCGAGCAGACGCATCAGCTCATCGAGGACGCCGATGTGGCCGGTCAGGCTGTGGATGCTGGTCTCGAGATCAGCAACGAGCATGAAAGAGATAACGCCTCCTGCTGGGGCAGGTTCCGACAGTCAATCGCGAGATCGGCGGGCACCACCCCCGGAGCGCCGAGGTAGCGATCGTCTCAGGCCGAGGGTGTCGGAGGGCGGCTCGACGGGTGGGGGGCTCGAGGGTGGCGGCAGCAACCTCTGCAGCCAATAGACTCGCTCCGCCGGATAGACGCCTGCCCGCTCGTCCACGCGAGCAATAGGGTGGGGGAGGAGGTGAGGTGTCGCCAACGACGGTCGCCCTCCTCATCGCTCTCGGGGTGGTGGTGGGACTCTTCGGGACCCTGGTCGGCGCAGGCGGTGGTTTTGTGCTCACCCCGATCCTGCTACTCGTCTACCCCGCGGACAGTCCTTCGACCATCACCGCGATCAGCCTGGTTGTCGTCTTCTTCAACGCCCTTTCCGGGTCGGCTGCATACGCCCGTCAGCGACGCATCGACTATCGATCGGGGGGCGCCTTTGCCGTCGCCACTTTCCCGGGCGCGGTCGCCGGCGCGCTGCTCGTGGCCGTGGCTCCACGGCGGCTCTTCGATGGTCTGATGGCCGCCCTGCTTGCGGGCCTGGCAGTGTGGCTGATCGCCGGGGCACGACGGGCACGCGGCCGGTCAGCCGGGAGTACGGGACACCCGCGGGAGCTGACCGATCGCGAAGGCACAACCTATCACTACGCGGTCCCGATGAAACGTGGGGTGGCCCTCAGCGTCGTTGTCGGCTTCGTATCGAGCTTTCTCGGGATCGGGGGCGGAGTCCTCCATGTGCCCCTCTTGATCGGCGCCCTCGGCTTCCCGGTGCATGTTGCGACCGCGACATCTCACTTCGTGCTCGCCAACATGGCAGCGGTTGGGACGGTGACCCACGTCCTCGCCGGTAACTTCCCCGGCGGAACGGGTGTGCACCGTGCCATCGCACTGTCCATCGGTGTTACCGCGGGCGCACAGGTCGGTGCGCTGCTCTCGCGGCGTGTCCACGGCCTGGTCATCCAGCGGCTTCTCGCGGTCGCCCTCGTGGCGATCGCCGTTCGCCTTTTGGTCGCCGTTCTCTGACTGGAGAGGAACCGCAGCAGGCCGGAGATGAGGTCGTGAAGTCGTCATCGTTGGCGACAGTCACAACCGAATGATCGCGGCCTGCTACATCGTCATGCTCACGAGTGGGCCGACCGTTCATCACCCACGTTGGCGTATGGCGCGAAGGCCGTGGATGCCGCGGCTACCGCATGGTCACTCGTGAGCCTTCTAGTCTGTCTACGGAATGGGTTGAAACCGGCCCGCACACCTGTACTTGCGCCAGCTTCCCCGGCTATCCACGGTGGTCGCGCCTGAGGCCACAACGACCGTGTGTGAATCCAGGCTTGTCCCGACACGGCGCCGGAGCCGGATCCACGGCACTGATCCGCATCGCCCTTGCAGCTCGTGACGTGCTGGGCCTTGAGGCGGAACGCCACGGTTGTGTTCACGCACGAGAGGGCCAGCGCAGTCGTGCGGGTGGGTGGCCCGAGGCCGGCGAGGGAGACTGTTTATTCCGACTCCCGCTCCTCCGAGGAGCCGACGGAGCGCGGTCGGCAACCCTCCGGAATGCGGCGTACACGAATCGCTGTTCTGCACCCCACGGAGTGCGGTGCGCCTCGCGTCGGACGTCGTACAGGGCGAACGAGGCACCGAACTCGACGGCCAGGCTCGCCTCGTCGTACCGACGTACTTCCAGGCCGCTGCACCTGGCAGGCCCATCGGGTGCGAAGGTGGCGACGACGATTGCGCCTTGGGGCAGGACAGCGCTGGTGACCGCCTCGATGTATTGCCGCCGTTGCTCTTCCTCCGTCAGGAAATGAAAGAGAGCCCGATCGTGCCAGACATCGTATCTGTCGGCGGCTTCCATGCTGAGAACGTCGCCGACGATCCACCGTACAGCGTCGGCCACTCTTCCCAGCCGGGACCGCGCCCGCTCGATCGCGTTGGATGAAATGTCGAGCACGGTGATGTGCCGATACCCGTGCTGAAGCAAGTGATCCACCAGTCGAGAGTCGCCACCTCCGACGTCGACAATACGGGCATCGCGAGCAGGGGCAGCACCCATGATCAGCTCGAGCGAGAGCGCTGGGTGTTCCTGGAACCAGCTCAGATCGTCGCTGCGCTTCTCTCGATATACCGCTTCCCACTGGGCGTCATGGTCATTCGCGGCAGGAGCGCTCATCTAGGGGACTGAATCGAACCAGGCGGAGCGACGGCGCTCCCGTCGGATGACAGCTTCACTCTTGGGGCCGCCTTGGGCGGTTCACCGGAAGGCCGCACTCGAGCCAATTCTGGAAGCCACCGATCACGTCGGTGGCGTCGCGACGTCCAAGCCGTTGTAGCGTGGCTGCGGCGAGGCTTGACGAGTAACCTTCGTTGCAGATCACGATCACGCGTTGACCGTCGGACACGGCCGCGGACTTGTGCACACTCCTCGGATCGAGCCGCCACTCCAAGACGTTGCGATCGATCACGAGTGCGCCGGGTATGGTTCCATCGCGTCGTCGCTGATCGTCTGGCCGCGTATCGATGAGGACCGCACCCCCTTTGCAGGCGCGATGCGCCTCTTCAGGCGTGAGCCGACGAAGGTGTTGGCGCGCTTGGTCGAGAAGCGTCTCAATTCCGGAGGGTGGCGTACCGGCGGCAACCGGCCCGGCATCGCCGGATCTCTGACTGCCTTTCACGTCGCAAGAGTCTACGTGCCGGCCACGGGCGAACTGGAGCGGTGCCCGGACTTACGCCGGCCGCCCCCACCGGGCACCGACCCTGATCTCCGCGCATCGCAGGCCGGCGGGAGCGACCGAGATGCGGATGGCACGAGCGTCGCCGCGCTGACCCGGCGTCTTGCGAAGCCGAACTCAGCCGAAACTTGCATCCGCATCGCCTGAGGCTTTTTGACACGCGCTATCGGTGCGTTGATACTTACCGTTCGTGCACACTAACCGAGCGGAGGAGGGATGGCGCGCGCTGGGTGACCGCACCCGGCGCGCCATCGTCGCGTGCCTGGCAGAGGGGCCGCGAGCCGTCCGTGAGCTGGCCGACGAGCTGCCCGTGAGCCGACCGGCCGTCTCACAGCACCTCAAGGTGCTCAAGAACGCCGGCCTGGTCACCGAGCGCGCGGCCGGGACTCGCCGCATCTACCGCCTCAACCCAGTGGGAGTGGCTGCGCTGCGCGACCAGCTCGACACCTTCTGGATTCGTGCACTGGCTGCCTACAAGGACATCGTCGAGGAAACGGGAGAGGAGAGCTCATGACCCAAGCTGAGGCTGCGGTGGTCCGCAATCACGTCGTCGTCGATGCTCCGATCGAGAGAGCTTTCGCCGTGTTCACCGAGCGCTTCGGGGACTTCAAGCCGCCGGAGCACAACCTGCTCGGCGTGGACATCGCTGCTACCGTCTTCGAGCCGCGTGTCGGCGGGAACATCTTCGACCGCGGGGTCGATGGCAGCGAGTGCCGCTGGGCGCGCATTCTTGCCTACGAGCCGCCGGATCGCGTGGTCTTCAGCTGGGACATCAGCCCGCAGTGGCAGATCGAGGCTGATGCGGAGCAAACCAGCGAGGTCGAGGTCCGATTCGTCGCCGAGACTACGCAACGAACGCGCTTGGAGCTCGAGCACCGGAACATCGACCGTCACGGCTCGGGCTGGGAGGCCGTCAGCGAGGGGGTGGCGGACGAGGCGGGGTGGCCGCTGTACCTGTCTCGGTTCGCAGCCCTGTTCCCGGAGGTGCGCTGATGCGGCCGATCATCGCCAGCACCGAGGTCGATCGTCCGGTGGAGGAGGTCTTTGCCTACGCCACCGACCCCACTCGCTTCGCTGAGTGGCAGAAGGGTGTCGTCGAGGGCCACATGGAGGGAGCGGACACACTGAGGGTTGGGGCGCGGTGCCTCACCACCCGGCGCATCGGCTTCGCCAACCGGCCTGCGGTCGCCGAGATCACGCACGTCGACCCACCCCAGAGGTGGGGCGTCCGCGGTGTCGATGGACCCATCCGGGCCACCGTCGATGTCAGCGCCGAATCGCTCGGCGAAACGCGGTCACGTCTGACCATCGCGGTTGATTTCGAAGGACACGGCATTGGGAAGCTTCTCGTGCCGCTTTTCGTCCTGCGCGCGGCGCGTAAGGAGATGCCTGCCAACATGGCGACGCTGCGGCAACGCCTCGAGGCCGGGAGATAGGTCGAGTACCGGCGATCAAGTGGCCTTCCAATTTCTGTACTCCGGAGGGGCGGCAACCGGCCCCTCATGGATACCCCAATCTCGACAAGATTCCACGCCGACCGTTGGGTCAGCCACGCCGATCCCCACGAAAAGCCCACGCTGATCACAAAACACCAAGGACAGCGGGAGACGAGGCTCGAACTCGCGACCCTTACCTTGGCAAGGTACGTTTCTAATGCTGTATTCAGAAGAGGCCGAAACCGGCCTCTAAACCTGTACTTACCCCCAATTTCCACGGGGCTCAACGCTGACCACATGGGGATCCATGCTGAGCACACCGGCGTCCCCGCTGCTCACAAACGAGGGCTGCAAGCGGGGGAGTGGTCGCGCGGCTAGACTCCAGGCGCCCGACGGCCGATAGCAAGCTGGCCTGCGCGGACCGACGCCGAGGAAGGCCACCCTGGCATGCGCCAGCGAATCGGGACATACTCCCGATGCTTACGTGTGCTTGTCGAAAGGGGGCCCGGGGCCCGCGGGAATACAGGCGGCCCGCAGAACGCACCGTTCGGGCGAGCGGTGGGAACAGCGCGCTACGCCCACGACGATATTTCACGTAGCAGGCATGCAGGGAGGTGCCGGATGAAGGCGATTGTGGTGACGGACCAGGCCGCGGGCACGGCTGGGATGACACTGGCGGAGCGGCCCGAGCCGCCGGCAGCGATCAACGACGTGGTCGTTCAGGTTCATGCGTCGGGGTTCGTCCCGACTGAGCTGACGTGGTCGTCGACCTGGACCGATCGGGCCGGGCGTGACCGGACACCGTCGATCCCTGGCCACGAGCTGGCCGGCGTGGTCACCGCTCTCGGGGATGGCACGACGGGGCTGTCTGTGGGACAGCGGGTGTTCGGCCTCACGGACTGGTATCGCGACGGCACCCTGGCGGAGTACGTGGCCGTCGAGGCACGCAACCTCGCGCCGCTGCCAGCCGACGTCGATTTCACGGTAGGCGCGAGCCTGCCGATCTCGGGCCTGACCGCATGGCAAGGGCTGTTCGAGCATGGCCGCCTTCGGGCGGGGCAGAGCGTCCTTGCGCACGGCGCGGCCGGCGCAGTCGGGACGATGGTGACGCAACTCGCACGCGAGTTCGGCGCCTACGTCATCGGCACCGGACGCGAAGCCGACCGCCAGAAGGCGCTCGACTTCGGCGCGCAGGAGTTCGTCGACCTCGACAACGACGTTCTGGAAGACGTTGGCGGAGTCGATCTGGCTTTCGATGTCATTGGCGGCGACATCCAGAGGCGGTCCGCCCGCCTGATTCGACCCGGAGGAACGCTCGTGTCCGTTGTCGGGCCGACCGAGGCGCGGCCCACCGACGGCCTGGCGGTCTACTTCGTTGTCGAGTTCGATCGTGGCCAACTGGGTGAGATCGTGCACCGGGTGCGGGACGAGCGACTGCGGACGAACATCGGCAACGTCGCGACGCTCGACGACGCCGTTGCGGCCCTCAATCCGACCGAGCGGATCAGCGGGAAGACGATCATCCGCGTGCGTCCGTGAGCGCCCTTATGACGCATCCTGCCTGCTGTCGAGCATCTGAATCTGGATCAACGGACATAGCGCGATCTGTCTCGCCGGACGGTCACGGCTAGTAGACATTGGCGGATGCTGGCCTGAGGAGGTCAGGTTCTCTTCGGAATGGGTATTACTGGACTGGAGGTCGTTCGATGGACGAGATCAAGGGCATCGCACGGGTCAAGTTCCACCCTGGCAAGCTCGACGAGTGGAAGCGACTGACTGAGCAAGCCATGGAGATCGTGCGTACCCGCGACCGAGGCACCCTGCAGTACGAGGTGTTCTTCAACCACGACGAGAGCGAGGCGATCGTCTTCGAGCGGTACAGAGACGCCGACGGCGCGTTGGAGCATTTCGCCAACATCGCCCACCTCATGGAACCGCTCATGGCCACGGCCACCGTCACCGGCGAGGTCCTCGGCACCCCGAACGAGACGATGCGAGCCCAACTCGGCGGCGGCGAACCAAAACTCTTCACACCGTGGATGGCCGCACACGACTAGACGACCGCGCCGCAATCCCAACGCCATTGAGAACACGCGGGCGCGATTCGTCGCCGAGTTTGCCCTCAAACGCCGGCTAGAGGCTGGATGAGCGACGCATCCGGCGCGTCGGGGGTCCTCAGCGGGCCCTGGCCTGACGCACCGTCCTGTCTCACGAGCGGCCGCCTCGGCGGCGTCGGACACGCGGATGAAGTCGTTGTCGCGTAGCTCCGTCCCTCGATCACTCAGAGGCGTCTCCGTGTCAGCCTGCCTCTAAGCCCCTGGAGGCTGGTCGTCGAGGCTGACCGACCGCTTGACTTGGCAACCTCGTCGGGCGTAGCGTCGACGGCGATCGAGGCCGGCCTCGGTGCTGGTGCGAGCTCGCGCAATGCGAGCGGACTGGCCTCCGGGCGGTCGACCTCGCCAAAGGTGGCGGATGGTCGGCGTGTTAGTGGCCGGGAGGAGCACCGTACAACTGCGCCTCGGCACGCCGTTTGAATCCCGGACGGAAGTCATGTGCGTGAGGAACAACGGTCTGGCGGCCGGTGACGGACTCAAGCATCGAGGTATCTGTTGTGGGCAATGGAGAGTATGAGGAGTGCACATGTCTGTCGAGGCACAAACCACGGGTGTCGGTCGAGTCACGATCGATAGCGACGACGCCGAGGAAGTCAGGCCGTTTCACATCGAGGTGTCTAACGAGGACATCGCTGATCTTCGCCGGCGCATCGCGGCAACGCGGTGGCCCGATCGCGAGACCGTCACGGACGACTCACAGGGTGTGCGGCTGGAGCTGATGCAAGACCTCGCCCGTTACTGGGCAACGGATTACGACTGGCGCAAGTGCGAGGCGAAGCTCACTGCACTCCCCAATTTCGTGACGACGATCGACGGGCTCGATATCCATTTCATTCATGTTCGATCCCAGCACGAGGACGCGCTGCCGCTGATCGTGACGCACGGATGGCCCGGCTCGATCATCGAGCAGATGAAGATCATCGAGCCGCTCACCAATCCCACTGCGCATGGCGCTAGCGCAGAGGATGCGTTCCATCTGGTGATCCCGTCGCTCCCGGGCTATGGGTTCTCCGGCAAGCCGACGACTACGGGGTGGGATCCCTCCCGCACCGCGCGTGCCTGGGTCGTTCTCATGAAGCGTCTCGGCTACGACAAGTTCGTTGCGCAAGGCGGCGATTGGGGTGCGGCGGTCACCCAGGCCATGGGTGAACAGGCCGCTCCGGAGTTGCTCGGCATCCACTCCAACATGCCTGGCACCGCCCCACTCGACATTGTGCCGGGCTTCGAGCGCGGCGACCCGCCGCCGTCAGGTCTCTCAGCCGAAGAAACACGCGCTTACGAGCAGTTGCGCACGTTCTACACCAAGCACGTCGCCTATGCGCAGATCATGGCAACCCGCCCGCAAACGATGTATGGACTGGCGGACTCCCCTGTTGATCTCGCCTCGTTTATCCTCGACCATGGAGACGGTACCGGACAGCCAGGGCTGGTGGAGAAAGTCCTTCAGGGGCAACCCGTTGGCGACCTCACTCGAGACGACATCCTGGACAACATCACCCTCTATTGGGTGACGAACACGGGGGTGTCCTCGGCTCGACTTTACTGGGAGAACAAGGCCGACTTCTTCAACGCAAAGAACATCACCATCCCATTTGCGATCAGCGTCTTCCCCGATGAACTCTACGCGGCGCCGCGGAGTTGGGCTGAGCGTGCGTATCCCAATAACCTCATTCACTTCAAGGAGCTCGACCGGGGCGGTCACTTCGCCGCATGGGAACAGCCACAACTGTTCTGCGAAGAGATGCGCGAAGTCGTTCCGGTCGCTGCGCTGAGCGGAGGTTCGGTAGTGGGGCTGTACCCGCCCCACTACCTGGGGCGCGCTACTCCACCGGCTCCCGCCATCGTCGATCCAAAGCAACCGTTCGGAGTGTCCTCACATGGGTGGCTGAAACGAGGTCGGATCGAACGGCGTGATGACATTCTAGAGGTGCCGGCAAGGGCATCTGCATCGTGGCGGGGATGACTCGATGCTCCGACAGTTCAGCCCCCGACCGGACCCTAACCCGCCCCGGCTTCGTCCGACATCCTCGACGAATCGATGTGGTTAAGTGCGGGGTTCAGACCCGTCACCAGCGGGGCATGAGCTCCCCAACGAGTGGAGGTGCCGGTGGCCCAACCCAAGCAGCCCGCGGCGCGAATGATCGTGTGCCACTTCATCGTCTCCGATGACGTCGAGCGCTCCGCGCGCTTTTATACCGAGGTACTCGGCGGCAGAATGGTCTTCGGACCAGTGCCGACGAATATCGAACTCGTCAACACGTACATCATCATCAACGGCGGGGGAGGCCCCACCGACGACAAACCCACGGTCACCCTCGAAACGCCAAGCGATCCCGACCGAGTCAGCAGCTTCCTCAACATCCGGGTCACAGATATCCACGCCGTGTACGATGAATGGAGCGCCCGAGGTGCGCAATTCCTGACGCCGCCGAAGCAGCACGCGTACGAGATCCGTTGCTACATCCGCGATCCCGACGGTTACATCATCGAGGTCGGGCAAACCACCGACCCAAAGGGAGACTGGTGGCCCGCCGGGTGGCAACCGATCAACTCCGGCGACGAATCCGACTGAACTGTGGTTGACCCGGCCGCGAACGACCAGCGACAGCTGCTCGGCAACTTGGAGCGGCGTGAACTCCAAGTCCGGGGGGCCCGAGTGATCAACGCTCGGCGGTGGTCCTAGGCGCTGACCGACCTCGTCAATCGCTAATGCGTCCGCATCGAGGCCCGAGAGTGAGATCCTCGTCGGCTGGCGAAAGGGTCTCGCGCGGTCGCGTGACGGTCCGATCAGCCCCGCCTTTCGCAAGGTTGCCCGGGAATGCGCCACCGAACCGGCGTTCCCGTGCAGGCATCGATGCACCGATGATTTGTTCCACCATGCGTCGTCTCTACCCATGAGCAGATCGGAAGTTTCACGCGGTAAGGGTCAGCAACATGTCTAGATCCGTGCTCTATATGTCGATGTCGCTTGACGGCTTCATTGCCGGCCCCAACGACGAACCGGGAAACCCCGGAGGCGACGACTTCATGCGTCTGCACCGGTGGTACGGGTTTGCCTCGGACGCTGGGCCGACCGCCGAGACGACTGATGGGTCGGGGGTTGGCAGGCAGTTTCTCGATGAAGGCAACAAAACCGGGGCAGTCCTCTCCGGGCGCAATACCGTGGAGCAGGTCGATCACTGGGGAGGCGACCACCACGATGGCGTTCCCATCTTCGTGGTCAGCCACAGGCCGCCAGCAGCATCAGTCGAGAGGTACCCATTGGTGAGGTACGTGACGGACGGGATCGTCAGCGCGATGTCACAGGCCAAGGCCGCCGCAGGGGACCGCAACGTGCTGGTCCACGGCGCCTACACGGCACAGACGGCGCTCGAGGCAGGCGTGCTCGATGAGTTGCAGATTCATCAAGTCCCGGTGCTATTCGGTAGCGGGCGCCGACTCTTCGACGTGTTGCCAACCAGGGTCGAGCTGGAGATCGTTCGAGTGATCGACACTCCCGAGGCGACGCACCTCCGTTACCGCGTTGTGAGGTAGATCTGTGGGCACAGTAATCATGCACAACGTGGTGTCGGTCGACGGCTTCATCGCAGATGAGAACGACGATGTCGGTCCACTCCACGATTGGTACTTCAGCGGAGACACCCCGATCACCGAAGGCGGCGACCAGCGGTACGATCACTCCGGAGCTGGAAGCGCCTTCAAGGTCTCACGGACATCGGCGGAGTACGTTCGCTCGATGTGGGGTGAGATCGGCGTGATCGTGATGGGCCGCCATCTGTTCGACCTGGTGAATGGCTGGGAGGGTCAGCCGCCGACCGGCGACCACGTGGTGGTGGTGTCCCACCGGCCCAAGCCAGAGGGCTGGCACCCCGAGGCGTCGTACCATTTCGTCGCTGGCGTGACGGCTGCGATCGACAAGGCCCAGGAGCTCGCCGGGGGGCGAACCGTCAGCTGTGAACGCCGGCGACGTGGGTGGCCAGATCCTCGCGGCCGGCCTCGTCGACGAGGTGGCGATGGACGTGGTGCCGGTGGTGTTCGGGTCGGGCAAACGGTACTTCGGCAGCATCGATCGGCAGCATCTACTGGAGGATCCCCACGTGGTCATCCAAGGCGACCGAGTGCTGCACCTGAGATTCAAGGTACGCCGCTAGATCCGGATGGGTGCACAGCCACGGCGCTCAACGCTGCCCGGCTGGCCGCCACTCAGCAGGAGTCCCGTGATCAGCGCGGCGCCCGTGTAATCAGCGTCGCTCCCACCGACCTCGCTCCCGTCGTGTCGAGAATCGCTGGGCTCATTCGACGTAACAGTGACAAGGGGTCAGCACAGCGGCCCGGAACTCCAAAGGTAGACACGAACATGAAACTGACGACCATCACGCACGTCTCCGTCGATGGAGTGATGCAGGGCCTCGGCGGTGCGGATGAGGACCGCAGGGGCGGATTCGAACGCGGCGGATGGGCCGGGCCGCTGTTCGACAACGAGGCTACGACGTTCCTCACCCAGGCCGTCCAGCGCGCCAACTCGTTCCTGTTCGGTAGGTGGACCTATGAGACCTTCGCCGGCTCCTGGGGAGCGCTGGAGGAGATGCGCCAGAGCCCGATCGGAGCAGCGTTGAACTCAAAGCCCAAGTATCTGGCATCGACCACGCTCGCCGACCCGCAATGGGCGGACACGACGGTCCTCTCCGGTGACATCGCCGCAGCCATCGGCGAGCTGAAAGCCAAGCCCTCGGGTGAGCTCCAGGTGCACGGCAGCGGCCGCTTGGTCCGCTGGCTGCTCGACAACCAGCTTGTCGACGAGATCACCCTGCTCACCTATCCCGTGATCCTCGGCCAGGGCACGCGGCTCTTCCCCGACGAGGGCCGGGACATGGCGCTCGAGCTGGTCGAGTCCCGGTCTACCTCCAGCGGGGTGATCATCCAGGTCTATCGGCTTGGCGGGCGCCCGCAGTATTCAACCGCCACCCCGACCTGAAGAGGAGGACGCGACGATGCGGTTTCTCATGCTCATCTACCCCGACATCCCCCAGGGCAGCGACGAGTGGCTGCCAACCGCCGACACACCCGGCGCCGCGATGGGGCACTACAACAGGGCGCTCAGCGAGGCCGGCGTCCTGCTCGCGCTCGACGGCCTGCTGGCGCCAGACCACGGTGCTCGCGTCCGCTTCAACGGCGCCGTGCCCAGCGTCAAGGACGGTCCCTTCGCCGAGGCCAAGGAGATCGTCGGCGGGTTCTGGATCATCGACTGCGCCTCGAAGGACGAGGCGGTGGAATGGGCCAAACGCTGCCCGCTCGGCGGTGACGCGTTCATCGAACTGCGCCAGATCGCCGGAGATTCCCCGCCGGAGGTCGGCGCCGCGGCCGACGCGGTCAGCGTCTAGCGCCGGCCGCATCTCACCGTCTCCACACCATGACCACTGCAGACACCGTCCGTCGCGAGATCGAGGCGGTGTGGCGGATCGAGGCGGCCCGGCTCATCGCGGGGCTCGCCCGTTCCGTCGGCGACGTCGGTCTCGCTGAGGACCTCGCCCAGGAGGCGCTCGTCGCGGCGTTGGAGCAGTGGCCGCAGACCGGCGTACCGCGCAACCCGGCGGCGTGGCTAATGGCGGTGGGGAAGCGTCGCGGCGTCGACCGCGTCCGTCGCAATCGAACCCTCGAGCGGATACTGCCCATCCTGGCCATGCCGGACGAAAGTGATGCCAACCAACCAACCGCCGTCAAAGATGATCTGCTGCGACTCATCTTCATCGCCTGTCACCCGATCCTGTCGCCGGACTCGCGTGTCGCACTCACCCTCCGGCTCCTCGGCGGGCTCTCCAGCGACGAGATAGCCCGCGCCTTCCTCGTCCAGGAATCGACGGTGGCGCAGAGAATCTCGCGCGCCAAACATTCCCTCTCCGCGGCGCGGATACCGTTCGAGCTGCCACCCGACAAGGAGCTTCGCGACCGTCTTGGCTCGGTCCTTGAGGTGATTTACCTGATCTTCAATGAGGGATATGCCGCCACCTCGGGTACCACATGGACGCGACCAGAACTCTGCGACAACGCGCAGCGGCTCGGCCGCGTCCTCGCCGAGCTGCTCCCCGATGAACCCGAAGTCCATGGGCTCGTCTCTCTGATGGAGTTGATGGCGTCGCGGCTGCGGGCGCGCCACGGTCCCGACGGTCGCCCGGTTCTGCTCCCCGATCAGGACCGCAGCCGTTGGGATGGCGTCCTCATCCGTCTCGGTCTCACCGCGCTGGATCGTGCCGCCGCCACCGGTAGCGGCCTCGGCCCCTACGGCCTCCAGGCCGCCATCGCCGCGTGCCATGCCACCGCGCGGACGTATGACGACACCGATTGGGAGAGCGTCGTCGTCCTCTACGACGCCCTGCAGGCGCTGACACCCTCGGCCGTGATCCAGCTGAATCGTGCCGTCGCAGTCGGGAAGGCCAGCGGCCCCCAGGCTGGTCTCGATGCTGTCGCCCACCTTATGGAGGAACCCGCATTCGACAGCTACCACCTGCTTCCCGCTGTGCGTGCCGACCTGCTCACTCAACTGGGTCGCCTCGATGACGCACGCGCCGAGCTGGACCGGGCTATCCGTCTCGCTCGCAACGAGGCGGAGAAGGGGATGCTCCGAACGCGTGCAGACGCGCTGGCGCGACGCGGATAGGTCCGGAAGCCTTGATGTCGAGAGCCGCAGGTCCCCTTCGACGTATGGGTGACAAGGGCTCACCCCAGGGCCCGCCTCACCAGGGGAGGACGCGGCCTTGAGACTGACGAGCACCGCGCAAATTTCTGTCGACGGAGTGATGCAAGCGCCCGGCGGGTCTGACGAGGACGAACGCGGAGTCTTCGAGCGCGGCGGATGGGCACACTTCGACAAGGCAGCCGGGACGGCCATGGACGAGATCTACCGCCGCGCCGACGCGTTCCTGTTCGGCCGGCGCACCTACGAGAGCTTTGCCGGCTCGTGGGGCAGGTGGGACGATCCGGGCGACAGCCCGATCTGGACGGCATTGAATTCGCAGTCCAAGTACGTCGCTTCGACCACGCTCACCGAACCACGCTGGACGAACACAACCATCCTCTCTGGTGACCTCGCTGCGGCCATCGGAGAATTGAAAGCCAAGCCCGGTGGTGAGCTGCAGGTGCACGGCAGCGGCGTCCTGTTTCGGTGGCTCCTCGACAAGCGCCTCGTCGACGAAATCAACCTGTTCACCTTTCCCCTGGTGGTCGGCCAAGGCACCCGCCTCTTCCGTGCCACTGGCCCGGACGCTGCGCTCGAACTGGTCAACTCGCGCTCCACGCCGACGGGGGTGACGATCCAGGTCTACCGGCCTCTCGGGCGCCCACGGTATGCAACCGCGACCGCGACCTGAGCACACAGCGGCGTGCCGCCGTTGGTGAGGCGCTCAACGCAACGCTTTATCCACAGAAGTATCACCGGAATCGAGGAAACTTCATGACCGCTACCTACACCTTCGACGTCTTCTCGAGCCTCGATGGCTTCGGCTCCGCCGGTGGCGACTGGGGCGGCTACTGGGGCAAGCAGGGCCCCGAGCTGCTCGACCACCGCCTCGGCCTGTTCGGTGCGGAGCAGCGGATGGTCTTCGGGGCGAACACCTATCGGCTGTTTGCAGGCATGCTGGCCTCGAGCACAGAGGAGTCCGAGGTGCGTGACCCGTGGGTCACCCGGATGCGGAGCATGCCGGCGACGGTGGTGTCGGCCACACTCGAAGGGCCGCTGGACTGGCCGGACGCGACGGTCGTGAAGGGGGATGCCCTCGACATCGTCGCCCGGCTCAAGGAGGAGTCCGAGGTGCCATTGCGCTCCCACGGCAGCCTATCGATGAACCGGGCGCTGATGGCCGCCGGCTTGGTCGACCGCCTGCAGGTGACGCTCTTCCCGGTGATAACCGGCCACACCGGACAGGAACCGATCTTCCAGGGTGCGGCCGACTTCGACCTTGAGCTCATCGAGAGCCGGACGCTCGACGGCAACGTCCAAGAGCTCATCTACAGGCCCACGCTGCATTCGTGAGCCCCCATGCACCCTTATGGCGTGAGCAGGATCACGCGCCCGCCGCGGTGATACGCCGTACCGCCTCGACCACCGGTAAACTCAGTCCAGATGCCTAACAAGGTGGCATGTCCTCGGTGCGGCGCCGGTCGCGTGATCCCGCTCACGCCAGGCGCTCCGCCGGGGCTGCGTGCGCCGCTCGGTTGGCTCGGCGCTGACCGACCATACCCTCGATACAAATGCGTCGGGTGCGGGCACCGCTTCCCCCGGGGACGTCAGGGCCATCTGGATGGCTTGCCGTCCGCGCGCCGAGCTGCGCTGCAGTCCCTCCTCGGTACTCGGTGAGCTGACTGGCCCCGGTGGCCGCCGCCGCGCCGGTCGCCCGCCAGAAGGGTTTCCTCCGTACTCCCGCGGGCAGACCCCGTCACGCCAAGGGAGTGATGCTGCGGCGTGACCAGCAGCACGATTCCTTACCGCCGTGGCGCAGTGTGCGCAGCGTGTGGCGGCACCCTGCTCACCTTGTCATCACCATCGATTGAAGCCCAACGCGACGCCGATGTCGATAAGCGCGCCCAGTTCAAGTGTCTTCGCTGCGGCCAGCGATACCGATTCCGAGCGACGTCCTGGCCGCAGGGGGAACGAAGGTCTCGGGGCGGTCCTTCGGAGCCTTCTCCGCAGCTTTGACACGCGCCATCAGTTCGTGCTAACTTACCGTTCGTGCAGACTAACCAAGCGGATGACGGATGGAACGCCCTGGGCGATCACACCCGGCGCGCAATCGTGGCCTGCCTCGCGGAGAGACCGCAACCTGTCGGTCAGCTGGCCGACCAGTTGCCGATCAGCCGACCGGCGGTCTCCCAGCACCTCAAGGTGTTGAAGGACGCCGGCCTGGTCACCGAACGCGCGGCGGGGACTCGTCGGATCTACCGCCTCAATCCGGTAGGAGTGGCTGCGCTGCGCGACCAGCTCGACACCTTCTGGATTCGTGCCCTTGCCGCCTACAAAGAGATCGTCGAGGAAACGGGAGAGGAGAGCTCATGACCCAGGCTGAGGCGGCGGTGGTCCGCAGTCACGTCGTCGTCGACGCACCGGTCGAGAGAGCATTCGCCGTCTTCACGGAGCGGTTTGGCGACTTCAAGCCGCCGGAGCACAACATGCTTGCCGTGGAGATCGCGAAGACCGTGTTCGAGCCGCGCGTCGACGGGAACATCTACGACCGCGGTGTGGATGGCAGCGAGTGCCGTTGGGCGCGCATCCTCGCCTACGAGCCACCGGATCGGGTCGTCTTCAGCTGGGACATCAGCCCGCAGTGGCAGATCGAGACTGATTCGGACCAAACCAGCGAGGTCGAGGTGAGGTTCATCGCCGAGACCCCGCACCGCACTCGCCTGGAGCTGGAGCATCGCAACATCGACCGGCACGGATCGGGCTGGCAGGCCATCAGCCAGGGTGTGAGTGACGAGGCCGGGTGGCCGCTGTACCTGTCTCGGTACGCGTCCCTGTTCGCGGAGGCGCGTTAAGTGTCGCCGATCATTGCCACCACCGAGGTCAACCGTCCGGTCGAGGAGGTGTTCGCCTACGCCACCGACCCCGCTCGCTTCGCCGAGTGGCAGAAGGGCGTCGTCGATGGCCACCTGGAGGGGCGAGGCACAGCGGAAGTCGGGGCGCGATGCGTCACTACGAGGCGCATCGGCTTCGCCAATCGGCCGACTGTGGCCGAGGTCAGCCATGTCGACCCGCCCAAGACCTGGGGTGTACGCGGTGTCGACGGCCCGATCCGCGCCACTGTCGACCTCACCGCCGAACCGCTCGGTGAATCCCGGTCACGCCTGACCATCGCGGTTGACTTCGAGGGCCACGGCATTGGCAAGATCCTCGTCCCGCTTCTCGTACGCCGCGCGGCGCGCAAGGAGATGCCGGCCAACATGGCGGCGCTGCGGCAACGCCTTGAGGTCGCGGGATAGGCCCTGCGGTCGCTCGGTCCGCTCATCGTGGGTGTCGAAGGGTGGGATCCGCTGGCCCTATTCGGACGCCCTCGCTCACAGAGCTCCGCGATCGTCCGTGATGTCCGATACTGGCTCATGCGCACTCTTGACGTGCGGTACAACTGCGCGGTAAGTCGCCGAGTGTGAGAAACCATGGACAAGGTGCACCGAGGCTGAGCGAGCTCGGGCTGACCCTTGCATTCCCGCGCCTGAAGCCTTGACCAGGGCAGACCTGGAAAGGACCGGCATCGAGGACGTTCACGTCGCGGCGATACGCACGTTGGCCCACATAGAGGGTAGGACATGGGCAAGCTGATGGTGTTCGAGTGGATGAGCCTGGACGGCGTCTTCGACGCAGACCTCATGAATGAATGGTGGGAACCGTACGACAGCGCCGAACGGCAGCAGAGCATCCAGGGCGTCTACCTAGACACGACCGCGTTTCTGATGGGGCGACGCAGCTACGAGATGCTGGCGCCACATTGGTCTCCATGGCCGACGATGAGATGGGGGGATCGCAGGGAAGCTCAACAACACGCCGAAATTCGTTGTTTGTGGAAACGCCCTCGAGGCTTCGTGGCAGAACTCGACTGTCGTGCCCGGCGGCAAGGATGTGCAGCGCGCTATCGCGCAGATCAAGGATGACCACGAGGAGACGGCCGTCATCGGCAGCGCGGCCCTCGTCAACTCAGTGATGCGCGCGGACCTGGTGGATGAGTACAAGTTCCTGATTACGCCCATCGTCATGCGGCGCGGCAGGCGCCTCTTCGGCGAAATAGTGACGTCGACGCCCATGCGTCTGCTGGAGGCACGACGCTCGACAAGAGCGTTCTGTTCCTGCAGTGCGCGAAGGGCGAAAGCTAGGGCAGTCGAGCGAGCGTGGCGCGAGGCTCCGACTCGCACAGGCACCGTCGCGAGCAGTATGGCCCAAGCTCGTCAATGGTCACATGTGCGTAAAACGGGCGCGCTGCTGGGTAGCGGGCACTTCGACGATGCGTGGAGGACGGGGCTGAGCTGGCCGTGATGCGCGGCGGAACCCTTCGCGGGACCCCGTCGCGGGGCCTGCGGCGCTGGCAGCGCTGACCCTCGCCCGTCGCGACGCCGCGAGTGAGATGGCAAGGCGCCCGAGCCAATTTGAACCCGGCGAAGGGATATGTCGGCTTCACGACCCGCATCTGTTGGATTTCTCGACACCCCTGACGCATTTCGTT